>NZ_JBSFSX010000019.1:0-111639 GCF_053590035.1 Nonomuraea sp. NPDC003214
GGACGCGGCTTCTTCTTCCCCATGCTCTCCATCATGGACATCCTTCCGGGGACGAACCCCTGATCTCGGATGTCCGTCAAACCGGATCAAGCCCAGTGCGGCAGTGGATCGGGCGGAGTAGGCGTGGTCACATGATCCAATGCACGATCGGAAGCGCGCCGTTTCGGCTCCTGAGCGGGTATTTCGGCACCGTGCATTGATCGCGAGCACGAGACGGTGTCGGCGACCTGGAACCAGCCTCTGACGAGGAGCTGTCGTTCAGATTCTGTGTGGGCTTTTGTCCGGTCACTGGGTGGAGGACGCTGGGCCGCGCATGAGGCGCCAGATCAGGTAGGCCTGCAGCAGGCCCGCTCCGGTGAGGATCGCTATGAGCAGTACGGGGTCCGCTATCTGCGGTGGAATGACGTCCCACCCCCACCAGATCAGCGGCCCCAGGGGGAAGGTGACGAGCATGAGCGCGACGCCGGACAGCAGGATCGGGTCCTGGACGGTCAGCAGGATCACCGCGGAAGCCACGCCGAGAAGCAGCACCAGGCTGGCGTACGCACCGGCGACGACCGACGCGGCGCGGCCGTTCCTGTAATGCCTCATGCGGTCACGCTCCTCGGGTGCCCGGCGGAAGAGGCCGAGTGTATGCAACGGCGCAGCGCGGGCGGGGATTGTCGGTGCGGTGAGCCATACTCCGCCGAGCCAGGGTGATCACCGACAACGCGAAGGCGTGGGCATGGCACAGTTGTTGCGGGCGCTCGACGACGAGGTCTACGTCGAGTACGACACGTTCGGGCTGGACGGCACCGACCTGCCGTCGTGGGGTTCGCCCACCGATGAGATGTACCACTTCATCGCCGGGGTGCGGCTGGAGTCGTGGGACGCCGAGCCGGCGCCTGCGGACGACTCGTGGACGCCGGTCAGTTCGGCGACGTTCGTCGCGGAGAGCGGCGTGGTCTCGATCGTCACGATGATGGACGGCAGGGGGCATGACTTCCTGATCGGGCCGCCGCATTTCGAGTACGGCGTGCGCATGTACCTGCGGGAGCCGCGGCCGGGCGACGGGCATGGCACGGGGGAGTGTGAGGAGGCGTGGCTGCTGAGGATCTGGCCGATCCGGGATGTCTTCGACCCGATCACGCATGCGGTGCCGTTCTCCTATATCGCGCGCGGAGTGCTGTACTACTCGATCGACCTCGAACCCGAGCAGCTCGTGCAGCCGCCGGCGCGGCGGGAGGTGCCGGTGCCGGTTTCGGGGGTGGCGGACTGGGTGTCGGTGTGCCCGGACCCCGATCTGGACACGTTCGACGGATGGCTGCGCAGGGTGAGCCGTAAGGCCGAGGAGGCGGGCGTCACCGTTCATGAGCTGCTGCGCGGGGGCGGGCTCGACATCGAGGACGGCGCGGACCTCACCGTGGCCTCCTGCACCCCGCCGCGGGCGCGTGCGGGGCGGTTCACGGATCCGCTGGTCGACCGCTACTACGCCGAGCAGGCGCGGCTCGGCACGCTGCCCGAGCAGGAGCCGGGCGAGGATCGGCTGCGCGAGTACGCCGACGGCGAGCGCATCGCCAAGGAGTTGTGCCGCGGCGGCGCCCGTACGTTCTCGGTGCCCGTCGAAGGTCGCGGCGCCCCGTACGTGTCACCGGGTGTGAGCCGTCGCGTGTGGCGGTGGGAGGACGACCTGCTCGGTGGCGAGCTCATGGACGGCGGGCTGACCGTGGATCGGCAGGTTCTGGCCAGGAACCCGTGGACCAGGCAGATCCTCGTCTCCGGCATCGTCACGGTCCTGCGTCGCGATCACGACAGGCGCGGCACCGGCGACACCGTCTGGTACGTGGTGCGTGACGCCGAGCCGCACGAGGCGGCGAGGGTCCTGTGCGCGGAGGCCACCTGGGAGGAGGACCCGGCGCAGCGCCGGGCCCTGGACGAGGTGGCCAGGGAGAAGCTGGTCGAGCTGCGGGCCACGTACAGGAGCCGGGAAGGGTGAGGGGCCGGTCGGCGGAGATCTTGGCGGTTCAGGCATAGATCCAGGCGCCGCCCGCGTCCTTGCCGGTGAATGTCGCGAGGAGGACGGGTGGATCCAGGCTTTGAGGCGGACTTCCGGCAGTTCGTGGTCGACCGGTCGGGGGCGCTGTTCCGTACGGCGTACCTGCTGACCGGTGACCGGCACGCCGCCGAGGACCTGGTGCAGTCGGCCCTGGTCAAGACGGCCGCGAAGTGGCGCAGTCTGCGTGATCCGGGCGCCATCGAGGGGTACGTGCGCCGGGCCATGTACCACGAGCAGGTGAGCTGGTGGCGGCGGCGCTCACGTGTCGCGGAGGTGTCCACCGGCCGGCTGCCTGACCAGGGCGGCGACGGGCACGCCGACGTGGTGGATCTTCGCCTGGTGATGCGCGCGGCCCTGTCCCGGCTCACGCCCCGGCAGCGAACCATGCTCGTGCTGCGCTACTTCGAGGATCTCTCCGAGACCGAGATCGCGCGGTTGCTCGGCGTCAGGGTGGGGTCGGTACGCAGCCAGATCTACCGCTCGCTGGAACGCCTGAAGAAGACGGCGCCTGAACTGACCACCGTGAGGGAGCTCCGATGAACATCGAGAACCTGCTGCGTGAAACGCTCTCCGACATGGCCGACGAGGAGCGGCCGCCCGCGCCCGGCCGGTTCCTGGTGGCCCACGACCGCTCCCGGCCTCGTCGCCGCGGCGTCGCCCTGGTGGCGGCGTCGGCCGTCGCTGCGCTGGCCGTCGGATCGGTGGTCGTGGTGCAGGGGATGTCGTCGCGGGCCCCCGGTGAGGCCGTCGCCGGGCCGCTGAACGCGGCGTCCGAAGCCCCGCGGGCCGTCACCGTGACGGTGGTGGAAGGGGTACGGGTCGCGCGGCTTTTCGAGACGCTGTCGTCGCTCACGGGCAGGCCGGTGGCGGAGTTCGAGAATGCCGCCAAGGACGGCAGCGCGCTCGGGCTGCCGTCCTACGCGCGAGGGAGGCTCGAAGGGTTCGCCTTCCCCGGGCGCTACGCGTTCGCGCCCACCGCGAGCGCGGGTGAGATCCTCGGGGCGATGGTGGCCGGGTTCGGGGTGGCCGCCGAGGGCGCCGGCCTGGTCGAGGGCGCCAGGCGTGCCGGCAGGACGCCGCTGGAGATCGTGACCATCGCCAGCATCGTCCAGGCCGAGGCGGGCCGGGACGAGGACATGCCCAAGATCGCCCGGGTCATCCACAACCGGCTGAACCGGAAGATGTTTCTGCAGATGGACAGCACGGTCCTGTACGGCCTGGGCAAGTACGACGCCCGCGCCGGGCGCGAGGATCTCAGGAGCCGGTCGCCGTACAACACCTACAGGCGTGCCGGACTGCCGCCCGGTCCCATCGGCAACCCGGGGGAGAAGGCCATCCGGGCCGCGCTGAAGCCGGCTTCCGGAGCCTGGCTCTACTACGTGACCACCGACCCGGAGAACGGAATCACGAAGTTCGCCTCCTCCGAGGCGGAGTACGCCGAATTGATCGAAGAACTGCGCCGCAGGAAGCACTGAGCGGGGCTTCCTTTCCGGCGCTTCATCGTCTATCGTCGATGTTCGATGAACACGAACGATGAGTCCCTGCCGCGCGCCGAGGCCGAGGAGTATGCGAGCTGGTTCAAGGCCCTCGCGGACGCGACGCGCATCCAGCTCGTCTCCCTGCTGGCCCGCAGGCGGGCGCCGATGAGCGTGGGCGAGATCGTGCTGGCCTCCGGAGTGGGCCAGTCCACCGTCTCGCACCACCTGAAGATCCTGGCCGACGTGCGTTTCGTGCTGGTCGACAAGCAGGGCACGTCCAGCCTCTACCGGATCAACGAAGCCTGCGTGAGCTGTTTCCCTACGGCGGCCGACGTGGTCATGGGCAATCCCGTGCCCGCCGCGCCCGCCTGTGAGTGAAGGGATGCCGGTCATGGGTGAGGAGAGCGCGGACGGGCAGGGAGGCGTGCTGCCGCGGGCGGGGGAGAGCGTGCTCGTTCTCGGCTCCGGCGGCGGCGTTCTCGGTTCCGGTGGCGGCTTCGACGTGCTGCCGGTGGCCCAGCGGGTCGGTCCGTACGGGACGGCGTACGTGATGGCGGACGACCCCCCGTACGGGCTGGACGGTGGCGCGGACGGGATGGAGCGGGCGGGGATGGCCGACGTGCGGTTCCTGCGGGGCGGCGTCGAAGGGATCCCGCTTCCCGGCCAGTCGGTCGACGTCGTCGTCTGCGGCGGTCTGCCCGGCGGCGGGGAGAAGGCGGTGGCTGAGGCGTTCCGGGTGCTGCGGCCGGGCGGCCGCTTCGGGGTGACCGCCACGACCGCCGCCACGACCGCCGATGCGACCACCGATGCGACCACCGACGCGGTCACCCTCCTGGCGGCGGCCGGGTTCGTCCGCATCCGGATCGCACCCGCGACCGATCACGACCAGGGCATGCCCACCCCGATCATCCACGCGCTCAAGCCACTCGTGGGCCCCGGTCTGGAGATCCGGCCGATGCGGGACGCCGACGCCCCGCAGGTGCTGGCGATCTACCAGATGGGCCTCGACACCGGGGAGGCCAGCTTCGAGACGGTCGCGCCGAGCTGGGAGGGCTTCAACGCCGGCAGGTTGCGGCACCTGCGCTACGTGGCGGTGGACGTCGACTCCGGGGAGGTCGTCGGCTGGGTGGCCGCTTCGCCGGTCTCCTCGCGGCAGGTCTATTCGGGCGTCGTGGAGCACAGCGTCTACGTCCATCCGGGCTGCCAGGCGCATGGCATCGGCCGGGCGCTGCTGTCGGCGTTCGTGGCCGCGACCGAGGACGCGGGCGTGTGGACGATCCAGTCGGCGATCTTCCCGGAGAACGCCGCGAGCCTGTCGCTGCACCAGGCGCTCGGCTTCCGCGTGGTCGGCACCCGCGAGCGTCTCGGCTGCCATCGCGGCGTGTGGCGGGACGTGCTGATGCTGGAACGCCGCAGCAGCGCCGACCCCCCTGTCCAGCATGGATAGATGTGTGTCAATATAGACAACAGTCGACTTCGATAACCATCTATACGAAGGGGTGCCGGTGAGGTGCAGCCCGCAGCTGGCCCGTGAGCCGCTGGACGCCGAACGGGCGGCAGCGCTGGCCCAGGTGTTCAAGGCGCTGGGCGATCCCGTACGGCTGCGCATCGTGTCGATCGTGGCCAGCCACGACGGCGGCGAGGTGTGCGTGTGCGACATCACCGGCGCGTTCGAGCTGTCGCAGCCGACCATCAGCCACCACCTGAAGGTGCTCAAGGAGGTCGGCCTGCTCACCAGCGAACGGCGCGCCTCCTGGGTCTACTACCGGCTGGTCCCCGAGGCGCTCGGCGAGCTGTCGGCCCTGCTCGACGTGCCGGTCGTCGCGTGAGGCCCGCCTTGTCCCCGCCGGGCGTGATCGGCGCGCTGCCGGTCCTCGACCGGCTCCTGCCCGTGTGGATCATCGCGGCGATGGCGGCCGGACTGCTGCTCGGCAGGCTGGTCCCGGGGCTGGACGCCGCCCTGGAGGCGGTGCGGATCGGCGGGATCTCGCTGCCGATCGCGCTCGGCCTGCTGCTGATGATGTACCCGGTGCTGGCCAAGGTCCGCTACGACCGCGTCGGGGCCGTCACCGGCGACCGGCGCATGCTCGTGGCCTCGCTGGTGCTCAACTGGGTGCTCGGCCCGGCGCTGATGTTCGCGCTGGCCTGGACCTTCCTTCCCGACCTGCCCGAATACCGCACCGGGCTCGTCATCGTCGGCCTGGCCCGGTGCATTGCGATGGTGCTCATCTGGAACGACCTCGCCTGCGGCGACCGCGAGGCCGCCGCCGTCCTGGTCGCGCTCAACTCGCTCTTCCAGGTCGTCGCGTTCGGCGCGCTCGGCTGGTTCTACCTGGACGTGCTGCCCGGTTGGCTCGGCCTGGCGCAGACCGGGCTCGACGTGTCGACCTGGGACATCGCCCAGTACGTGCTCGTCTTCCTCGGCGTCCCGCTCGTCGCGGGCTACCTGTCCCGCCGGCTCGGCGAACGCGTCAAGGGCCGTGACTGGTACGAGAGCCGCTTCCTGCCCCGCGTGGGCCCGATGGCGCTGTACGGCCTGCTGTTCACCGTCGTCATCCTGTTCGCCCTGCAAGGCGGCACGATCACCACGCGGCCCGGCGACGTGGCCCGCATCGCGCTGCCGCTGCTGGCGTACTTCGCCCTCATGTGGAGTGGCTCGTTCCTGGCCGGGAAGGCGATCGGCCTGGGGTACGAGCGGGCCACCACGCTGGCCTTCACCGCGGCGGGCAACAACTTCGAGCTGGCCATCGCGGTCGCGGTCGGCGTCTTCGGCGTCACCTCCGGCCAGGCGCTGGCCGGGGTCGTCGGCCCGCTCATCGAGGTGCCCGTCCTGGTCGCCCTGGTCTACGTCAGCCTGGCCGGGCGCCGCCTGTTCCGCAGCGAGGAGATCGTCCATGCCTAGCGTCCTGTTCGTCTGCGTGCACAACGCCGGACGGTCCCAGATGGCCGCCGGCTGGCTCACCCACCTGGCCGGTGACCGGATCGAGGTCCGCTCCGCCGGGTCCGCGCCGGCCGAGCAGCTCAACCCGGCTGCCGTCGAAGCCATGGCCGAGGCCGGCATCGACATCCGCGCGGCCCGGCCGCGCATCCTCACCGCCGACACGGTGCGGGCCTCCGACGTGGTGATCACGATGGGCTGCGGCGACGCCTGCCCCGTCTTCCCCGGCAAACGCTACGAGGACTGGCAGCTCGACGATCCCGCCGGTCAGGGCATCGAGGCCGTACGCGCCATCCGCGACGAGATCCGTACCCGGGTCGAGAAGCTCGTCGGCGAACTGCTGCCCGACTGAGCGTCACCCGCGCCGGGCCAGCAGCTCCACGGTGGCCACCAGGAGCCGGGCGGCGGCCAGCAGGGTGTCGTTCCGGACGCGGTCGGGCGTCTCGGCGGGGGTCTGGTAGCCGGGCATGCCCATGCCGATGCCGACGGCGGGCAGCCCGGCGGCGGCGTAGCGGCGGTTGTCGGAGGCCATGGCGCCGGCGCGCAGCGGCACCCCGGTCAGCCGGCCCGCCTGGTCGAGGGTGGCGAGCAGGGCGTGGGCGGGGCCGCCCGCCTCGACGGAGGCGGCCTGGTGCAGCTCGGCCGCCCCGTCCAGGTTGATCACCAGCGTGTCCTCCGGCAGCGTGGCGGCGTGGTGCGCCGAGCCCCGGGCGCCGGCCTCCTCGCCGTCCAGGAACGCCACCGACAGCTCGACGCGCGAGGCGGCCGGGCTCGTCGAGAGGACCCGGGCGGCCTCCAGGACCGCGGCCACGCCCGAGGCGTTGTCGGCGGCGGCGGGCAGTCGGACGCCGGGGTCATCGCCGACGCCGTCATAGTGCGCCGTCAACAGCACCCGAACCCCCACCCCGCCGCCCGGGCCGAGAACGTGCGCTCCCGACTCGCCGTCAGTGGTCCACGGGGAGCCGGCGTACGCTCCCGGCTCACCGTCGGTGGTCCACGGGGAGCCGGCGTGCGCTCCCGGCTCGCCGTCGGTGGTCCACGGGGAGCCGACGTGTGCCCCCGGCCCGCCGTGGGGGCCGGGGGCCCAGGGGAAGTCGTCCTCTAGCCCCGGGCCGAGGGTGCGCGGGAAGCCGGCCTGTGCCCCCGGCTTGCCGCCTCGCGGGAAGCCGGTGTGCGGTCCCGGCTTGCCGTCCCGGGGGAGGTGGGCGTGGACGTTCAGGCCGTGGGTGTCGAGGCGGCGGAGTGGGGTCGATGCCGTCACCTGGACGGGGCGCTCGGCCGCCGTGTCGGCCAGCCGCCGGTGCAGGTCGGCGCGTACGGCGAGGATCGGCACGCCGCGCGTGCGCGGCCCGGCGATCATCTTGGGCATCCAGCCCTCGGCGTCGACGCCGCGCGCGATCAGCACCCCGGCCGCCCCCTGCGCCTCGGCGAGGTCGCAGGCGCGGGCCCAATCGCCGGGCTCGGCCGGCACCCACCGGCCGCGCAGGTCACCGTCGGCGGAGGGCGCCAGGGGCGCGGTGCGCGGGGTGGGCAGATCGGCGGAGGCGAGGTGTTCGGCGAAGTCCCGGCGATGCCGCAGCCGGGTCGTCCCGCCGTCGTGCCATTCGAGGACCGGCGTGGCGTACAGGTCACGCACGTCCGCGACGGGGAAGCCGTCGAGCCGGACGTCGCCGCCCAGCTCGCGCAGCCGGGCGGCCAGCCAGGCGGCGGCGGCCCGGCCGCCGGGGGTGCCGACGCGCCGCCCGGAGTACCGGTCGGCGGCCAGCTCGTGCACGGTGGCCCGCATGCGCGCCGCCGACACCCGATTGACGGCGCGCCTGGCTGTGGAGGTCATCCGCAGCAGCCGGTCGAGCTGTCGCTGGGGCCGTCCTGCGCGTCGGCGGGGGCGTTGCCGCAGCAGGTCGTGGCCGTCTCGGTCGCGGCGGCCGTACTGCCGCAACAGCCTCCGGCGGCGGCCGGGGCGAAGGCGTCGTTCAGGTCGCCGATGAAGCCGCCGCTGAGCTGAGTGGTCATGAGGATCTCCTAATTAGATGGACATCTAAACAGTGGCCACATTCTCACACTGATTAGAAGAACGTCAAGATAGATGAGGATCGAATCAGCCGGTGATCTCCGCCGCCAGGTGCCGCGCGGTCCGGCCGGCGCCGATGCTCGCGGCGCTCTCCCCGCGTGCCATCGCCTGGTGGTGGCGCGTGGCGAGCGCGAACAGCGCGCGCCCGTCGACCCTCGTCGGGCAGCCGCCGGGGCGGGCGCGTCGCCACCCAGGTGGTGTGGGCGACCTGCGAGACCTCCGCGAGGATCTGCGCGGCCGAGTTGCCGCCGCCGACGATCACCACGCGCCTGCCCCGGAACGGCTCCGGCCCCCGGTATCCGGCGGTGTGCAGATGCTCGCCGCGAAACCCGCCTGCCCGCCCCCGATGACGACGACCTCAGCCTCGGCCGACGCCGGGATCATGAGGGTGCGGTCATACGGTGACGAGCTCGGGCTCGGCCAGCGGGGCGAACAGCGCGCCCAGCTTGTTCACCGCCTCGGGAACGATCCGGTAGTAGACCCAGGTGCCGCGCCGCTCGCCGTCGATGAGCCCGGCGGTGCGCAGCACCTTCAGGTGGTGGCTGATCGTGGGGGCGGTCAGGTCGAAGGCGTCGGTCAGGTCGCACACGCACGCCTCGCCGCCCGCGTGGGAGCCGATCATCGACAGCAGCCGCAGCCGTACGGGGTCGGCGACGGCCTTGAGGAGGCCCGCCAGCTCGGCGGCGTCGCTCTCGGCCAGCGGCTCCCGCGCGATCGGCGCGCAGCACGCCGCTGTCGGGTTGGCGGTCATGACGGCACCTCCTGCTTTGAAACCTGTCTAAATGATAGGCGATGGCAGGACGGCGAGGCCCGGCGCTCAGCCGCAGCAGCCGCCGGACCCGGCGGAGGCGCCCACGGTCTCCAGCGGCAGCAGGCCGCCGCCGACGCCGGTGGCCAGGCCGACCCGCTGCTCCTGGGCCTCGGCGAGGTCGGAGGAGCACACGCCGGTCTCGGGCAGGTCCAGCCGTACGTCGCGGGCCGCCTCCCAGTCGCCGGCCAGCGCCGCGACCACCGAGCGGACCTGCTCGTAGCCGGTCGCCATCAGGAACGTGGGCGCGCGCCCGTAACTCTTGACGCCGACCGCGTAGTAGCCGGCCTCCGGATGCGCGAGCTCGTCGACGCCGTGCGGCGGGACGGTGCCGCACGAATGCCGGTTCGGGTCGATCAGCGGCGCGAGCTGCCGGGTGGAGCCGAGAACCGGGTCAAGGTCCAGGCGCAGCTCGGCGGCGATGGCGTGGTCGGGGCGGTAGCCGGTGGCGCTGACGATCCGGTCCACGGTGACGGACTGCTCGGCGCCCGACGGGTCGCGGCTGATCACCTCGACGCCGCCGGCGCCCTCCCGTACGCGGTGGGTGAAGAAGCCGGTCAGCAGGCGGATGCGGCCGGAGTCGACGTGCGCGCGCAGCCGGGTGCCGAGCGCGCCGCGTGCCGGCAGCGCGTCGGCGTCGCCGCCGCCGTAGGCGCGGGCGGCGCTCCCGGCGCGGATGGCCCAGGTGATCGGCGTGTCCGGCAGCTCGGCCAGGGCCAGGAGGGTGGTGGCGGCCGAGTGTCCCGCGCCGACGACCAGGGTGTGCCTGCCTTCGTACGTCTCGCGGTCGGCGCCGAGAACGTCGGGCAGGGCGTGGTCGACGGCCGCTTCCGCCTCGCCGTGGGCGGGCAGGCCGCTCGCGCCCAGGACGTTGGGGGTCGCGTACGTGCCGGACGCGTCGATGATCGCGCGCGCCCGGATCTCCTCGCCGTCGCTGAGGCGGATCAGGAACGGGACGTCCTCCCGGCCGTTCGTCCGCACCCGGTCGTAGCCCAGGCGGCTGATCGCCGACACGCGGGCGCCGAGCCGTACCCTGTCGCCGAACAGGGCGGCGAGCGGGGCCAGGTAGTCGCTGATCAGCTCGGCGCCGGTGGGGAGCCGGTCGGGGTCGGGCTCGGTCCAGCCGGAGGCGGTGAGCAGGCGGCGGGCGGCGGCGTCGACGTCGTAGCGCCACGGGCTGAAGACCCGGACGTGCCCCCAGCGGGCGACGGAGGCGCCGGCCCGGTCGCCGGCCTCCAGGACCAGGAAGTCGATGCCGCGCTCGGCCAGGTGCGCGGCGGCGGCGAGGCCGACGGGGCCGGCCCCGATGACCACGACGGGCAGGGCGCCGGTGTCGCCCGCGCCCAGGGGGCGCTCCCGTTCGAGTGAGGTGGTGGTGCCGCAGCAGCTGTCGCTCATCGTCGTCTCCGATCGGTTGATTAGAAATCTGTCGAAGTAGCCAGCAGCAGCATGCAACGCTGATTAGAAGATTGTCAAATCAAGGAGCGGGCGGACAGCAGGTGCTCAGCGCGGCCTGTAGGTCGGCCAGCGCCTTGCCGATGCGTGCCGGGTCGGCGCGGTAGTAGACCGTCTTCCACTCCCGGCGCGAGGTGAGCACGCCGCCGTCGCGCAGTGTCGCCAGATGGGTGGAGGTGGCCGACTGGGCCAGCGACATCCGCTCGGCGACCTCGCCCACGGTCAGCTCCGCGCCGCCGGCGAACAGCCCCATGATCTGCTGGCGGGTCTCGCTGGCCATCGCCTTGAGGAAGCCGCGCGCCTCGGCGCTGAGCCCCATCCCGTCGGTCGTCATGGTCATAGCATCACCCCGGGCTCATCATATTGTGATTTCCCGATTTGACGATACGATCTGGCGGCATGGACACCATCGTCATCGGCGGCGGCCAGTCGGGCCTCGCCGCGGCCCGCGCCCTGCGCCTGCGTGGCCGCACCCCCGTCATCCTGGAAGCCGGCCCAGAACCGGCAGGCTCCTGGCCGCACTACTACGACAGCCTCACGCTGTTCTCGCCCGCCCGCTACAGCGCCATGCCGGGCCACGAGTTCCCCGGCGACCCCGACCACTACCCCACCCGCGACGAGGCCGCCGCCTACCTGCGGCGCTACGCCGACAGCCTCGACGTGGAGATCCGCACCGGCGTCCGCGTCACCGCCGTGCGCTCCGACGGGGCAGGAGGCTTCCTGGTCCACCCCGCGACCGGCGACCCCATCCGCACCAGGGGCGTCGTGGCCGCGTCGGGCTCGTTCGGCAACCCGTACGTCCCGATCCTGCCCGGGCAGGACGGCTTCACCGGCCGGGCACTCCACGCCGCCGCCTACCGCGACCCCGGACAGCACGCCGGACAGCGCGTCGTCGTGGTCGGCGCGGGCAACTCCGCCGTGCAGATCGGCTACG
The DNA here is from genome assembly GCF_053590035.1 of Nonomuraea sp. NPDC003214. Taxonomy (NCBI): domain Bacteria; kingdom Bacillati; phylum Actinomycetota; class Actinomycetes; order Streptosporangiales; family Streptosporangiaceae; genus Nonomuraea; species Nonomuraea sp. NPDC003214. Next base: position 11,720 of record NZ_JBSFSX010000019.1, read on the forward strand.
AGCTCGCCAGGACGGCCACCGTCACCCTCGCCACCCGGGCGCCCATCCGGTTCTTCCCCCAGATCATCGCCGGCCGGGACGCGCACCACTGGCACACCACCACGGGCTTCGACACCCTGCCGCCGCCCTGGCTGGCCCGCATCGCGACCGGTACCCTCGTCATGGACACCGGCGACTACGCAGCGTCGCTGGAGGCCGGTCGCTGGGACCGGCGCCCCATGTTCACCGCCTTCGACGGCGACCGGGTCGTCTGGGCCGACGGCAGCCGCGAACCCGTCGACACCGTCATCTACGCCACCGGCTACCTGCCCCACCTGGACTACCTGCGGCCCCTGGGCGCCCTGGACGAGCGCGGGCTCCCGCTGCACGACGGCGGCATCTCCACCACCACCCCGGGGCTGGCCTACGTGGGGCTGGAGTTCCAGCGCTCGTTCGCCTCCAACACCCTGCGCGGCGTCCACCGCGACGCCGACCACGTCGCCGCCCCCGTCGCCGCCTACGCCGGCGACGCCCTCACCGCCTACGGCCTCTGACCCGCTGTCGGTCAGAGGCCGCAGGCGAGGCCGGGCGGGTCAGCTCGGGTTGAGGTCGTTCTTCCAGATTTCGCGCTCGTCGCGGCGCGGGTCGTAGACGATGACGTTGTCCGGCTTGTTGTCGTGGTGGAAGGACATCACCGGGCGTTCGGTGGTGTTGTAGGTGGCCCACTCGCCGAGCCGGCCGGTGGTGGCGAACTCGACCCAGCGGCCGTGCAGGGCGTCGGCGAGGGACTGGGGCGGGTTCGGGCCGGTGAAGGCGGCGCTGTCCGGATTGGCGAGCGTGTCCCAGGCGAAGGGCAGCGGCAGGCTGTGGCAGGCGCCCAGCTTGACGCTGAGGATGTTGGGCGTGACGGGCGAGCGCCAGCCGAACTCGAAGACGTACGTGTCGGCGGGCGCGTCGATGCGGGCCTCGGCGATGCGGTAGGTCGGGATGCGGAACATGCGGTCGGTGAGCGTCGCGCAGGCGATGCCGGACGGGGCGTTGCGCGGGTACGGCGCGACGTCGGTCTCGGCGTAGCGGTCGTAGAAGCCGGCCGGAGCCCCGTACACCTCGGTCCTGGTCCGGAACGCGGCGTCGCCGGGCCAGCCCACCATCGGGGTGGGGACGACGAAGGTCCTGAACTCCTCGACGGTGGTGCCGATGAGCAGGGTCACGTCGGCGCCGCGCCCGTCGGCGATGGCGTCGATCGGCAGGCGCGGCACGACCTGGCCGTCGATGACCGGCATAAACGACATGCCGCACGAGGCGATGGTGCTGGCCCCGTAGCGCTCGGGGTCGGCGCTGGAGGTGACGTCGTCGCTGACCTCGGCCTGGGCCGCGATCAGGGCGGCGGTGTCCACGGCGGCGAGCGCCTGGGCGGTGGGCTGCACGTTCAGCCGGGTGGCGACGGCGGCGGTGATCAGGGCGGCGTCCTGGACGGTCTGGCCGATGTGCGCGCTGCCGCTCTCGACGATGGCCTGCTGGAACAGGTTGCGGTCGAGGGAGAGCAGGGTCAGCACGCTCATGGCGCCGGCGGACTCGCCCGCCACGGTGACGTTGCCGGGGTCGCCGCCGAAGCGGGCGATGTTGTCGCGCACCCATTCCAGGGCGAAGATCTGGTCGAGCAGGCCGCGGTTGGCCGGGGCGGGCGCGTCCTCGATGTAGGCGAAGCCGTCCACGCCGAGGCGGTAGTTGACGGTGACGCAGACGACGCCGTCGCGGGCGAAGGTGGCGCCGTCGTAGGTGGTCACCGCGGAGGAGCCGGTGGTGAACGCGCCGCCGTGGATCCACACGAGCACCGGCAGCGCGGCGTCGGAGTTGGGCGCGCTGGTCCACACGTTCAGGTTGAGGTAGTCGTCGCCGGGGACGACCGGGTTGCGGAAGAGCTCGCCGAGCCGGCCCTTGAGCGGCGGCTGCGGCGGGGTGGGGCCGAACGCGTGGGCGGGCAGCGGCGTGCTCCACGCCCTGGGCGGCACGGGCGCGGCGAACCGGTTCTGGCCCACGGGCGCGGCGGCGTACGGGATGCCGCGGAAGGCGGCGATCCCATTCTCGGTGAGGCCCAGGACGGGGCCGTGGACGGTGGGCACCTCAACGGTGGTGGGCGACATGGCACTCCTTGGCCGGGTCAGGTCGGTGCACGCTCGCTGAGGGGCCGGCCGTCCCCGGAGCACCGTCCAGGCCGACAAGCCGCGGCCAGGCATCTGGGTGATTACCCGGAGTGATGATCGCCGGATCTGGGCCTGACGAAGCATGACGATCTGTTGCCTCAGGATTTCTGTCCGGACTTGCCGGGCGGCTGAGTAAGCATTCCTTACCAACTCGCCGCCGCCGGCTGTGCTCGATGTCGGGATACAGCCTCTTTGGAACTTTGGGTCTTGTGTAAGGTCCGGTGTCAATTTAGGCTCCGCGTCAAGTTAGTAAACCTTCCTAATCGGACCCCTCCCCCAAGGATCGGAGCTGTTCGTGAGGCGAAGTGCAGTGATCACAGTTCTGGCCGTCGTGGCCGCACTGCTCGCGCCGTCAGGCGCGAGCGCGGCGGCGGCGGCGGACCCGCTGGTGTCGCAGGGCAAGAGCGTGACGGCCTCCTCGGTCGAGGCCGCCGGCCTGGAGCCGGGCAAGGCGGTGGACGGCGACCCGGCCACCCGCTGGGCCAGCGCCGAGGGCGTGGACCCGCAGTGGATCCGCGTCGACCTCGGCTCCGCGCACACGATCTCCCGCGTACGGCTGACCTGGGAGGTCGCCTACGCCAAGTCCTACCGGGTGCAGACCTCGGCCGACGGCTCCACCTGGAGCGACGTCTACGCCACCGCCTCCGGCGACGGGGCGACCGACGACCTCACGGTCACCGGAACGGGCCGGTACGTCCGGGTCCACGGCACCCAGCGCGGCACCCCGTACGGCTACTCACTGTGGGAGCTGGAGGTCTACGGCGCTCCCGTCACGGGCGGCGGCGGGGACACCCCGGTCGAGGCCAACGGGCAACTACGGGTATGCGGCATCAAGCTCTGCAACGAGAACGGCAAGCAGATCCAGCTGCGCGGCATGAGCAGCCACGGCATCCAGTGGTACAACCAGTGCCTCAACAGCGCCTCGCTCGACGCGCTGGCCGCCGACTGGAAGGCCGACGTCCTGCGCATCTCCATGTACGTCCAGGAGGGCGGCTACGAGACCAACCCCCGGCTGTTCACCGACCGGGTGCACAACCTGATCGAGATGGCCACCGCGCGCGGCATGTACGCGATCGTGGACTGGCACATGCTCACCCCCGGCGACCCGATGTACAACCTCAGCCGGGCCAAGACGTTCTTCACCGAGATCGCCCAGCGGCACGACAGCAAGGACAACGTCCTGTACGAGATCGCCAACGAGCCGAACGGTGACGCCGTGACCTGGTCCGTCATCCGCAACTACGCCCACCAGCTCATCCCGGTGATCCGCCAGCACGACGCCGACGCCCCGATCCTGGTCGGCACCCGCGCCTGGTCGTCGCTCGGCGTCTCCGGCGGCGGCGACGAGAGTGAGATCATCGCGAACCCGGTCAACGCCGCCAACATCATGTACACGTTCCACTTCTACGCGGCCTCGCACGGGTCCGAGTACCTGAGCACGCTGTCCCGGGCCGCCGACCGGCTGCCGATCTTCGTGACCGAGTTCGGCACCCAGACGGCCTCGGGCGACGGCGGCAACAACTTCACCAGGTCGCAGCAGTATCTCGACCTGATGGCCCAGAAGAAGATCAGCTGGGTGAACTGGAACTTCTCCGACGACTTCCGCACCGGCGCCGTCTTCAAGACCGGGACCTGCCCGGGCGGCCCGTTCGCCGGGACGGCCAACCTCAAGGAGGCCGGCGTCTGGGTCCGCGACCGGATCCGCACCGCCGACGACTTCTGACGGAACGGGACGACCCCCACCCGCGGCTTGACAACCGATCGGCGCGCGTTTCTAATGTTCGGCGTGTCGCGTGACGCCGCCGGGAAGACGGCCGCGGGTGGGCGGCACCGTATACAGGGAGATGATCGCCGTGGACTCGTTCACCACAGGTCGCGCCTGATCTCGTCGCGCCCGCGCGTCATCGCCGAGCCCTTTCCCGTCCCTTCCCGTTCGCGAACGGGTCGCTGACGCGCGCCGGTTTCCGCACTGCTCGTCCCACATTCCTCACCGCCTGCGCGCGGTCTTTCTCACGTGGCCGAAAGGGCTTTCTTTTTGCTGACCATCACCCATGTCCCCGCCTCCCAGCACGAATCGGACGCCGTACGGGCGAGGATGCAGCAGGTCTTCTCCGACCCGCCCGTCCTCGACGGCGACGCCGAGCTGCGCCCGCTCCTGCCCGGGACCGGCGGGGTGCCCGCCACCTGGGTCACCTCGGGCGGGGCGACGATCGAGGACGGCGTGACCGTCTACGTCCACGGCGGCGGCTTCTCCTTCAGCAACCCGGCGATGGAGCGGATCATGGCCTGCCGCCTGTCGAAGGCCACCGGCCGCCCGGCGCTGGCCGTGGACTACCGTCTGGCCCCGGCGCACCCGTACCCGGCGGCGGTCGAGGACGTGCTGGCCGTCCACCGCGGCCTGCTGGCGCAGGGGGTGCCCGCCGGGAAGATCCTGCTCGTCGGGGAGTCGGCCGGCGGCACCCTGATCCTCTCGGCGCTGCTGCGGCTTGCCGCGGCGGGGGAGCCGATGCCGGTGGGGGCCGTCCCGGTCTCCCCGATCACCGACCTGGCGGCGAAGCCGGCGGGCAACGGCCGTGACTCGATCGACCCGGCCATCCTGGGGCCGATCGCCACGCAGTATCTCGGCGAGGCCCGGCCGGACCAGGCGCCCCAGTCGCCGATCTACGGGGATCTGCGCGGGCTGCCGCCCATGCTGCTCCCGATCGGCGGGGACGAGATCGTCCTCGACGACGCCCGGCGGTTCGCCGAGGCCGCCGCCGGGGCGGGCGTCCCGGTGGAGGTGGACGTCTACGAGGGCATGCCGCACGCCTTCCACGCGGCCGTGCTCTTCGCCGAGGACGCGCACCTGCCCACGGCGGCCGCCTTCCTGAGCCGCCTCACGGACTGGGTCACGAGGCTTCCCGCGCGCTGAGCCCGGCGGACAGCACGGCGGGCTGGGCGGCGGGCTGGGCGGCGGCGATGACGCCGTGCACAGCAGCCGCGATGCGGGCGGCGGCCTGCTCGGGGTCGGGCCGGCCGGCGTCCAGCCAGGCGATGACGGCCTCCAGGGTGAAGGCGGGGACGAGGTTGGCCGCCCAGTCCAGCCACGGCCCGGCCGGGATGCGGCGCGCGAGGTTGCGGCGGGCGACCTCGCGCGAGGCGTCGGTGATGGTGTCGATCAGCTCGCGGAAGTCGGGCTCGCGGGCCGCGTGGCGGAACAGCAGCCGGAACCCGTCGGGGTCGGCGCCGGCGGCCCGCAGCAGCGCGGGAATGGCGTCGTCGTCGTAGTCGTCGCCGCCCGTGGCCTCGGCCAGCCGCGCGCAGGCGCGGTCGAGCACGGCCCGGTAGAGGCCGGCCTTGGAGTCGAAGTGCCGATAGAGCATCGCCCGGGTCAGCTCGGCCTCGGCGGCGATGTCGTCCAGGCCCGTCGCGGCATAGCCGGCGCGGGCGAAGGCGCGGGTGGCCGCGTCCAGGATCTGCTCACGCCGCTCCGCGCGGCGCATCCTGCGCACCGGCTCGGCCTCGGGCTTGCTCATCGACCCTCCACTTGTAGAAGGCAAAGTATACATGTAGCTTTTTAGACGCTGGAGTATACAAAGCTGCGTCTACCTCCTGGAGGGGTCATGCCGTCCACGCCCGTTCGGCTCCCGTACGAGCAGCCCGACCCGATGCGGCCCGCGCCGCTGCTGCGCGAGCTGCAGGCACGCGGCCCGATCCACGCCATCCGCACCGCCGTCGGCGACCCCGGCTGGCACGTCACCGCGTACGAGCACGTACGCCTGCTGCTGGACGACGACCGGCTCGGCCGCGCCCACCGCGAGCCCGCACGCGCCTCCCGCACCGGCGAGTCGGCGCTGTTCGGCGGCCCGATGGGCGACTTCGACACCGAGCAGGCCGACCACCGCAGGATGCGCTCGCTGCTCCAGCCGCACTTCTCGCCCAAGCGGATGCGCGCCCTGACCGGCCGGGTCGAGACCCTGACCACCCAGCTCCTCGACGAGCTGGCCGCCGCCGGGCCGCCCGCCGACCTGCACGCCGCGCTGGCGCTGCCGCTGCCGATCGCGGTCATCTGCGAGCTGCTCGGCGTGCCGTACGAGGACCGGGCCCGCTTCCGCGCCTGGACGCAGGCCGCCGGGGACGTCACCGACCGGGCCCGCTCCGAGCAGGGGCTGGCCGAGCTGTTCGGCTACGGGCGGCGCCTGGTGGCCCGCAAACGCGCCGCCGGCGACCTGGACGGCGACGTGATCTCCCGGCTGGCCGCCACCGACGGGGTGAGCGACGACGAGGCGGCGGCGATGGGCATGACGCTGCTGTTCGCCGGCCACGAGACGACGGTGACGGCGATCGGCCTGGGCGTGCTGTGGCTGCTGGCCACCCCCGGCCAGTGGCAGGCCCTGGTCGACGACCCGGCGCGGATCGACGCCGCGGTGGAGGAGATCCTGCGCGCGCCCGGCCTGGGCGGCGGCGGCATCCCCCGCTACGCCCGCACCGACCTGGAGATCGCCGGCGTGCGCGTGCGGGAGGGCGACCTGGTGCTGCTGGATCTCGGGGCCGCCAACCACGACGCGTCGGTGTTCGCCGACCCGGACCGCTTCGACCTCGACCGGCCCGCCGCGCCGCACCTGACGTTCGGCCACGGCGCCCGCTACTGCATCGGCGCGCCGCTCGCCCGGATCGAGCTGAAGGCCGTCTTCTCCCAGCTCGCCGCCCGCTTCCCGACCCTGCGGCTGGGCTGCGCGGTCGACGAGCTGACCTTCAACCCGCACGTGCTCACCGGCGGGCTGACCGCGCTGCCGATCGCCTGGTGAACGCGCCCTGACGCCACCCACGGGACGCGCGTCAGCCCGGCGGCGGCCGGGTGTCAGGCCGGCCGGCCATCGTCATCCCCATGAACGGCACAGCGATCGCGGCCACGGGGCTGCGGAAGGCCTACAAGGACAAGATCGTCCTGGACGGCGTCGACCTGCGCGTCCAGGCCGGCACGATCTTCGCGCTGCTCGGGCCCAACGGCGCGGGCAAGACCACGACGGTGAACGTGCTCACCACCCTGCTGCGCCCCGACGCCGGCCAGGTGCTCGTCGCCGGGCACGACGTCACCACGCAGACCCGGGCGGTGCGGGCGGCGATCGGTGTGACCGGGCAGTTCGCCTCGGTGGACGACCTGCTCACCGGCCAGGAGAACCTGCTGATGATGGCGGACCTCCTGCACCTGCCCAAGGCGGAGGGCAGGCGGATCACCCGGCGGCTGCTCGGCCGGTTCGACCTGGCGGAGGCGGCGGGAAAGCCGGCGTCGTCCTACTCCGGCGGCATGCGCCGCAAGCTGGACCTGGCGATGACGCTGGTCGGCGGGCCGCAGATCATCTTCCTGGACGAGCCCACGACCGGACTCGACCCGCGCAGCCGCCGCACCATGTGGGAGATCATCCGCGAGCTGGTCGCCGACGGCACCACCATCTTCCTCACCACGCAGTACCTGGAGGAGGCCGACCAGCTCGCCGACCGCATCGCCGTGCTCGACCGGGGCCGGCTGGTCGCCGAAGGCACCGCCGCCCAGCTCAAGCGCCGGGTCCCGGGCGGCCACGTCCGGCTGCGGTTCGCCGACCGGCGCGCGCTCGACACCGCGGCCCGCGTCCTGGCCGGATCCGCCACGGACGAGGAGGAGCTGACCCTGCGGGTGCCCGGCGACGGCGGCGTCCGGTCGCTGCGCGCCCTCCTCGACCGCCTCGACTCCCACGCCGTCGAGGCCGAGGAGCTCTCGGTGCACACCCCCGACCTGGACGACGTCTTCCTGGCCCTCACCGGCCACACCGACAAGGAGATCAAGGCATGACCGGCTTCTCGGCCACCCTGACGGACTCGGCGACCATGCTGCGGCGCAACTTCCGGCACACGCTGCGGAACCCGCTGGCGCTGTTCAACGCCGTGATCATGCCGATCGTGCTGATGTTCCTGATGGTCCACATCCTCGGCGGGGCGTTCAGCGTCGGCGTCGACTACGCGGACTACGCGACCCCCGGGCTGATCATGACGACCATCTGCTACGGCATCAGCCCCACCGCGATCGCCGTCAACTCCGACATGACGACCGGGTTCATCAACCGGCTCCGCGTCATGCACGTGTCACGGGCCGCCGTGCTCAACGCGCACGTGATCGGGACCATGCTGCGCAGCCTGGTGGCCATCGCGCTCATCGTCGGGGTCTCGTTCCTCATGGGGTTCCGGCCCTCGGCGAGCTTCCTCCACTGGCTCGGCGCGATCGGCATCGTCGTGCTGACGGTGCTGGCCATCGGCTGGCTGACCATCGCGTTCGGCCTCGCGGCGAAGTCACCGGCCAGCGCGGGCCTGATCGGCGTCCCGCTCATGCTCCTGCCCTTCCTGAGCAGCGCGTTCGTGCCCGCCGAGAAGATGGGCGCGGGGGCGCGGCAGTTCGCCGAGTATCAGCCGTTCACCTCGATCATCGAGGCCCTGCGCGGCTTCCTGACCGGCGCGCCGTCGGCGAGCTCTGCCGTCACGGCTATCGCCTGGTGCGCGGGCACCATGCTGGTCGGCTACGTGTGGGCGCGGGCGTCCTTCACGAAGCGAGGATGACGCCCGCCAGCTCGCGCCAGTCGGCCTCCCGGCCGGCGCCCGACGCCTCGGCGAACCCGGTCTCGCCGAGGCGTCCTCGTGCGTCCGCGGCGATCCTGGCGGCGTCGGGCTGCGACAGGTCCGGCGTGCCGCGCACGGCGTCGCTCGCCGCGAGCAGCCGTACGGCCTGCTCGTCCCCGCCCTGGCGCAACGCCTGGTCCGCGACCCCGACCAGCACCAGGGCGATCAGCGGCGGATAGGAGGTCTCGGCCGCCAGGCGGAACGCCTCCGCCCGGTGCGCGCGGGCCTGCTCCAGGTCCTCGGTCAGATAGCCGTACAGGTCGCTGACCTTGGCGTGCACCATGACGCTCAGCTCGTGGACGCCCGGCATCGCCCGCACGGTGGCCAGGTGCCGGCGCGCCTCGTCCGCCTCGCCGCGCCAGTGGGCGAGCTGCGCCTTGGCCAGCTCCAGCTCGGCGGACGTCTCCGGCCAGGCGATCTCGCCCGTGTAGCGCTCTGCCTCGGCCATGGCGGACGCGCTGGCCCGCTCGTCGCCGAGCAGCCAGTAGAGGTGGGCCAGCCGCGAGCGCAGGCTGGTGACCTCCTCGTTCACGCCCAGCTCGGTCAGCGCGGTGCTCGCCTCCTCGTAGTGCTCGCACGCGCGGGCCAGCTCGCCGCGCATGGCGAGCCGGTCGGCCAGCAGGGTCAGCGACAGCGAGATCCCCATCCGCTCGCCCAGCGAACGGAACTCGGCGAGCGCGATCTCGGCGTCGTCGTCGACGCCGGTCTCGTCGCCGCTGAGCGTCAGCCGCAGCCGGCCGCGCGCGAGCCGCGCCTGCGCCCGCACCCAGGCGTCCTCGTCGCTGATCAGCGGCTCCAGCGCAGGCAGGAACCCCGTCGGGTCCCGCAGCATCCGCTCCCACAGCCGGACGAACCCCAGGATGGAGTGGCGCAGGCCGTGGCGCTCGGTGATCCGGTGCGCCTCCTGGATCCACTCCCGCGCCTGATACTGGTCGCCGCCGACCCCGGACGTCAGGAACACGGTCACGATCGTGTACGCGACCGCCCGCGTCTCGTCGGCCACCTCGCCGGGCAGCGAGGCCGCCGCCACGGCCAGCTCGGTGCCCTCGGCCCGGTGCCCGGCCAGGAACCAGAACCAGCCCACCGCCCCGACCAGCCGCATCGCCTCCTCGGCCCAGCCCTCGGCGATCGCCCCGCGCGCGGCCGCGCCGATGTTGTCGTGCTCGGCTTCCAGCGTGGCCAGCCATTCGAGCTGCGCGGCCGTGCGCAGATGCGGGTCGGCGCTCCGGCCCAGCTCGGTGAAGTAGGCCAGATGCGCCCGCCGCGCCCGTTCGCTCTCCCCGGCCTCGTCGAGCCGGTCGGCCGCGTACTCCCTGATGGTGTTGAGCATCCGGTAGCGGGTGCCGTCGCCGTCGGAGAGCAGCAGCGACTTCTCGATCAACGCGGTCAGCACGTCGAAGACCTGCTCCCCGGCCGTCTCCCCGTCACCGCAGACCTGCTCGGCCGCCTCCAGGGTCGCCCCGCCCGCGAACACCGAGAACCGGCGCAGCACGGCGCGTTCGGCCTCCGTCAGCAGGTCCCAGCTCCAGTCGACGACCGCGCGGAGCGTCTTGTGCCTGGCCAGCGCCGTCCGGCTGCCGCCGGTCAGCAGGCGGAAGCGGTCGTCGAGCCGGCGGGCGAGCTGGTCGACGGACATGGTGCGCAGCCGCGCGGCGGCCAGCTCGATCGCCAGCGGGATCCCGTCGAGCGCCCGGCAGATCCGCGCCAGGGCCGCCAGCGTGTCCGCGTCGGAGCCGATGTCCTTGCGCACCAGGTCGGCGCGGTCGCGCAGCAGCCGCACCGCGGGCGAGGACTCGATCCCGGCGGCGTCCGCCCCTTCGGCGGGCAGCGCGAGCGGCTCGACCTGCCACAGCACCTCGCCGGTGATGCCGAGCGGCTCCCGGCTCGTGGCCAGGATGCGCAGCCTGCGGCACTCGCCCAGCAGCCGCTCGGCGAACGCCGCCGCCGCCTCGATCACGTGCTCGCAGTTGTCCAGGACCAGCAGGACCGTGCGCTCGCGCAGCGCCGTGATGAGCCGGTCCATCGGCTCGCCGCCCCGCGCGTCACCGACCACCGCCTGGTCGCGCAGGCCGACCGCGGTGAGCGCGGCCTGCGCCAGCTCGCCACCCGCCTGCACCGAGGCCAGCTCCACCAGCCACGCGCCGTCCGGCAGCTCGGCGAGCATCGTCCGCGCGGTCTCCGTGGCCAGCCGCGTCTTGCCGGAGCCGCCCGGCCCCGTCAGCGTGACCAGCCGGTGCCTGACGGACAGGCCGGCGACCGCCGACACGTCGGCGTCCTTGCCGACGAAGCTCGACAGCCCGGCGCGCAGGTTGGTCCTGCGGTTCTCCGCCCGCTCGCCCAGCTCGCCGCGGAGCAGCGCGGTGTGCAGCGCGGACAGCTCGGCCGACGGGTCGGCGCCCAGCTCGTCGGCCAGCCGCTCGCGCGTCCGCTGGTAGACGGCCAGCGCCTCGGTCGCGCGCCCCGCCTCGGCGAGCGCCCGCATCAGGCCCGCCACGAACCCCTCGCGCAGCGGGTACGTGGCCACCAGGTCGGTCAGCTCGGAGACCAGCTCCGAACCCCGCCCCAGCCGGAGGTCCGCGTCGACGCGGTCGCCGAGCGCGGCCACGTGCAGCTCGTCCAGCCGCGTGACCACGGCGTCGAACGCCTCGCTGTCACGCAGCGCGATGTCGGCCAGGGCCTGGCCGCGCCACAGCTCCAGGGCCGAGCGCAGCAGCTCGGCCCGCGCCGCGGGCTCGGCGCCACGCGCCTGGGCGACCAGCCGCTCGAACCGGCACACGTCCACCGCGTCCGGGTCGACGGCCAGCCGGTAGCCGCCGGACTCCGCCTCGATCACCCCGTCGGGCAGCACCCGGCGCAGCCTGGACACCAGCGCCTGCAAGGCGTTCACCTCGTCGGCGGGCGGCTGCTCGCCCCAGATCCAGTCGACCAGCCTCGACCGGGTGACGATCCGGCCGGCTTCGAGGGCCAGCGCGGCCAGCAGTGCGCGCAGCCGAACCCCGGGAACCTCGACCACGGCCCCGTCACGGTTACGGACCTCGAAGGGCCCGAGCAATCCGACTCGCACATCAGCAATTGTGCCGAATCGCGAAGACCAGCCGCGACGGCGAGCGCGTACGGGCGCCGTCAGCGGTCGTGTCAGGGCGGCGACGGCCCGATGTCAGCGCGACCGGCGAAGGTGAAGTCCTGTCGCCAGGGAGGAAAGAGCATGGAACACACCGTCACCACGATGCCCGCGGCCCGTCAGGCCGGCTGCCCCTTCGACCCGCCCAAGGAGCTCATCGAGGCGCGCGAGCAGAGCCCGATCAGCCGCTACCCGTTCCCCGACGGGCACCAGGGCTGGCTGGTGACCGGCTTCGACCTGGTCCGGTCCGTCCTGGCCGACGCGCGGTTCAGCTCACGCAAGGAGTTCATGAAGCACCACCCGACGATCGACTACGGCGACATCGAGGTGCCGCCCGCGCCGCCCGGCGAGTTCCTGCTGATGGACGAGCCGAGGCACAGCCGCTACCGCAAGCCGCTGGTGGGCCGGTTCACCGTGCGGCGGATGCGGCTGCTGACCGAGCGCGTCGAGCAGGTCACCGCCGCGCACCTGGACGCGATGGAGCAGGCCGGGCCGGCGGCGGACCTGGTGACGGCGTTCGCCAAGCCCATCCCCGCCATCGTGATCTGCGAGCTGCTGGGCGTCCCGTACGAGGACCGGGGCTTCTTCCAGGAGCAGATCGACAAGTTCCTCGGCGGCGAGGTGGGCGACGAGGAGCTGATCGCGGCCTACCTGGGCGTCCAGAACTACCTCGCCGAGCTGGTCGCGGCCAAGCGCGCCAACCCCACCGACGACCTGCTCAGCGACCTGACCGACAGCGACCTCACGGACGAGGAGCTGAAGGGCATGGCCCTGATACTGCTGTCGGCCGGGTTCGACACCACCGCCAACATGATCGCGCTCGGCGCCTTCGCGCTACTGGAGAACCCGGATCAGCTCGCCGCGCTGCGCGCCGACCCCACCCTCGTCGAGGGGGCCGTGGAGGAGCTGCTGCGCTACCTGAGCGTCGCCAAGACGTTCATGCGGGTCGCTCTGGAGGACGTCGAGCTCGGCGGCCACACGATCAAGGCAGGCTCGACGGTCATCGTGTCCATCAACACCGCCAACCGCGACCCCGAGCGCTTCCCGGACCCGCACAAGCTCGACCTGCGCCGCCAGGACGGCGGCCACCTGGCCTTCAGCCACGGCATCCACCAGTGCCTCGGCCAGCAGCTCGCCCGCGTCGAGCTGCGCGTCGCCCTGCCCGCGCTGCTCCAGCGCTTCCCCACGCTGCGCCTGGCCGTGCCCGCCGGCGAGGTCCCCCTGCGCCCGGAGGCCGCCGACATCTACGGGGTCAAGAGCCTGCCCGTCACCTGGGACGCCTGACCGGATCCGCCCGCGTCCGCACCTGGCCTTCGCTGACGACCCAACCTTTCACCCCCTCCCGGGCGTCTTGTCTGTATGACGGACTCCGAGGCGTTCGAGGCCTTCGTCGCCGCGTGGTACCGGCGGCTGCTGCGGGCCGCCGTCCTCATCAGCGGTGATCCGCACCTGGCCGAGGACGTGCTCCAGGACGCCCTGATCAAGCTGGCCCGCCGGTGGCCGAAGGTGCACACCGACCCGGTCGGCTACGTGCGCACCACCCTGTACCGGGACGTCGCGTCCAAGTGGCGGCGGCAGCGGGAGTTCGCGTACGGGGAGCAGCCCGACCGGGCCGACGGCGACAGCGCGGCGGCGACGGACCTGAAGGTGCTCTTCGCCCGCGCGCTGGCCAGGCTGCCGGTGAAGCAGCGCGCGGTGCTGGTGCTGCGCTTCTACGAGGACCTGCCCGTCATGGAGGTGGCCGCGATCCTCCGCGTCTCGCCCGGGACGGTCAAGAGCCAGACGCACGCGGCGCTGAAACGGCTGCGCGAGGTCGCCCCCGAGCTGGAAGAGGTGCTGGTATGACGGACCAGAGGCTGCGGGAGCTCTTCGGCGAGCTCGCCGAGACCCTGCCCGAGGGCTCGTCCAGGGCGGGGGAGCTGTGGCGGCAGGGCACGCGGAGCCGGGCCCGCCGCCGGTGGACGGTGCTCGCGGCGGCGACGGCCGTCACCGGGCTCGTCGTCGCGGCGAACGTGGTGACCGGCCCGGAGCAGGCCGAGCGCGGCGTCACGGGCCGGCCGACGCCTGCCGCCTCGCCCGGTCCCGTGCTCGACACCGCCCCGCCGGCCGGCGACGAGGCGGCGCTGCCCGCCGCGGCGACCGCGCTGCCGGAACGCTGGGCCGCCATCCCCGTCGTGCGCACGGTCCCCGGGCCCGTCCTGGCGCTGGCCGAGTTCGGCGACGGGCGCGTCCACGTGCTGAAGTCCGGCGGGCGCTTCCCCCTCGACGTGAAGCTGGGCCGGGCGGGCGACGGCGGGACGCCGCTGCGGCCCAACTCGCTCGCGCCCGACGGGACGATGGCCGCCTTCCCGCAGAAGGACGAGGTCGTGGTCGTCGACCTCGTCATCGGCCAGACCAGGCGCTACCCGGTGCCGGGGCGCAACGCGGTGGTGCTGTGGCGCGGCGAGCGGCTGCTCGTCGAGCAGGAGAAGGCGGACTACCTGCTCGACCTGGCCACCGGGGAGGTGACGCGGCAGCCGAACCGGGGCTTCGGCGGGGTGGCGGGCTACCGCGACCTGCGGATCGTGCCGATCGGCGGCCGGACGTTCCTGAGGGAGGGCGCGACACAGGTGGAGCTGGCCGTCGACGGCGGACCGGCCACGGCCGTCCCGGGCCGTCACGGGTGGCAGCGCGACGGGCTGGTCGCCGTGCCCGGACGCGCCCCCGGCGAGCGTCCGGGGCGGGCCGACGCGGTCGTCGTGGCCGACGCCGCCACCGGGCGGGTGGTCAGGACGCTGCTCCTGCCCGGCGCCCGGTGCGGCAAGGGCGGCTGCCCGGTGCGCGGCTGGGCCCGCCACGGCACCGTGCTCGTCGAGAGCGGTGACCGGCTGCTCGGCTGGGACCTCGCCACCGGCGCGCTGTCACGTGTCGCCGACCTGCGCCCGGACGTGACCGCCTACTCGCTGCGCAGCGGGTGAGCGCCGTCAGCCGGCCAGGGCGCGGCGCAGCGCCGCGAACAGTTCGCCGTTCTGCCGCTGCGACACCCCGGCCGACATGATCGCGTACGAGCCGTGGAACGTCCCCGGCCACTGGTGCAGCTCGACCTGGACACCGGCCTGCATGAGCCGCAGCGCGTAGTCGATGCCCTCGTCGCGCACCGGGTCGAACTCGGCGGTGGCCACGTAGGCGGGCGGCAGGCCGGACAGGTCGTCGGCCCGCGCCGGGGCGGCGTACGGGGTGGCGGGCGCGCCGCCGAGGTAGAGCCGCCAGGCGGCCGTCAGGCTGGCGGCGTTCGCCCTCGGGGTGCCGGTGAAGTTCCGCGCCGACCAGGTCCGCTGCCGGTCGTCGAGGCTGGGCTGGGTGAGGAGCTGGAAGCGGATCGGCGGCCCCTGCTCGTCGCGGGCCCGCAGCGCCACGCCGGCCGCGAGGCCGCCGCCCGCGCTCATGCCGCCGACCGCGATCCGGTCCGGGTCGACGCCCAGCTCGGCGGCGTTCGCGGCGACCCAGACCAGCGCGGCGTAGGCGTCGTCGAACGGGGCGGGGAACGGGTGTTCCGGGGCGAGCCGGTAGCCGACCGAGACCACCACGGCGCCGGACTCGGCGGCCAGCTTGGCCGCCCACCGGTGCTCGGTGTCGAGGTCGCCGACGATGCACCCGCCGCCGTGCATCCAGACGATCACGCCGCCCTGCGCCTCCTGCGGCCGGTAGATCCGTACGGGAACGTCCGGGTCCGCCGAAACCATGCGGTCGGTGATCTCCAGGGCCGAGACGTCGGGCTCCGGCAGCGAGGCGACCAGCTCGGCGAGGGCCTTGCGCTCGCTGACGGGGTCGGCGTACTCGGCCGCGGGCAGCAAGGGGACGAATGGTTCGAGTTCGGGATCCATGCCGACAATCCTCGGCGTCGACCTGGGGCCCGATCATCCGCCAACCGTCGGGATTCGCACCCCCGGGGCGCACCGTTCGGCGGGCCGCCTCAGGTCAGGACCACGAGCTGCCGCGTCGCCCGGGTCATCGCCACGTAGCGGTCCACCGCGCCCTCGACGCCCTCGCCGAACTCCTCCGGCCGGACCAGCACGACCAGGTCGAACTCCAGCCCCTTCGACAGCTCCGGAGTGAGCGACCGGACGCGCGGCGTACCCCGGAAGGCCGGATCGCCGATCACGCACGCCGTGCCCTCGGCATGCTCGGCCAGCCAGCCGTCGAGGATCGCCTCCAGCTCCGACACCTGCCCGTGGACCACGGGCAGGCCGTTGCTGCGGATCGACGTCGGCACGTTGGCGTCCGGGAGCGCGGCCCGGATGACCGGCTCCGCCTCCGTCATGATCTCCTCCGGCGTCCGGTAGTTGATGCTCAGGGAGGCCAAGGTGATCCGGTCGAGCCCGATCCGTTCGAGCCGCTCCTGCCACGACTCCGTGAACCCGTGCCTGGCCTGGGCGCGGTCGCCGACGATGGTGAAGCTCCTGGACGGGCAGCGGAGCAGCAGCATCTGCCATTCGGCGTCGGTCAGCTCCTGGGCCTCGTCCACGACCACGTGCGCGAACGGGCCCGCGAGCCGGTCCGGCTCGACCGACGGCACCGCGTTCTCGTCGACCAGCGCGTCCTTGAGATCCTGGCCGTGCAGCATCGTCACCGCGCCCTCCCCGTCGTCGTCGGCCTCGACCAGGGCGTCGACGACCGTGGACACGCGGGCGCGCTCGGCGGCGACGGCCGCCTCCCGGCGGCGCCTGTGCCGGGACGCCTCCGGGTCGCCCAGCCGCTGCCGCGCCGCGTCCAGCAGCGGCAGGTCCGACACCGTCCACGCCTGCGGCTCCGCGCGCTGCAGCTTCCTGATCTCCTCGACGCTGAGCGAAGGCGCGCACCTGCGCAGGTAAGCGGGCACCGTCCACAGGTCGCCGACCAGGTCGGCCGCCTCGATCACCGGCCAGGCGCGGTTGAACGTCGTCAGCAGCTCCCGGTTGCGCAACAGCGACCTGCGGAGCAGATCCGGCGAGACCTCCTGCTCGTGCTTGTCCTGGACGATCGTGACCAGCTCCTCCCAGATGCGGTCACGCGCCTCGTTGTGCGGGGTGCCCGGTTCCGGCGCGTCGAACGCGTCCGCCCAGTCCTCCGCGCTCACCCACACGTCCGCCCAGGGCGTCGTGATCGTCATGCCCGTCGTGGGCGGGTTCTCGTAGAACCTGACGGCCGGCTCGATCGCCCGCACCAGCTCCGCCGACGCCTTCAGCCGGGCCACCTCCGGGTCCGCCTCCACCCCGGCCTCGGCCCCCTCCGCGACCAGGTCGCGCAGCGTGCACGTCTGCACGCCCTCCTCCCCGAGACTGGGCAGCACGTCCGCGACGTACGCCAGGTACGGCTGGTGCGGGCCGACGAACAGCACGCCGCCCCGGCGGTGACCGAGACGCGGGTCCGAATAGAGCAGATAGGCCGAGCGGTGCAGCGCCACCACCGTCTTGCCCGTGCCCGGACCGCCGTCGACCACCAGGGCGCCGCTCGAACCGGCGCGGATGATCGCGTCCTGGTCGGCCTGGATGGTGCCCAGCACGTCCCGCATCCGGGGCGACCGGTTGCTCCCCAGGCTGGCGATGAAGGCCGACTGGTCGTCGAGCGCGGCATGCCCGTCGAACCCGTCGGCGGTGAACACCTCGTCCCAGTAATCGCTGATCCGGCCCCGGGTCCACCGGTAGCGGCGGCGGCTCGCCAACCCCATCGGGTTGCCGTGCGTCGCCCCGAAGAACGGCTCCGCCGCCGCCGAACGCCAGTCCAGCAGCAGCCGGCGGCCCTCGCTGTCCGTCAGGCCGAGCCGCCCGATGTACACCGGCTCCGGATCGTCCTCGCTCACCATGTGCCCCAGGCACAGGTCCAGCCCGAACCGGCGCAGCGCCCGCAGCCTGGCCGCCAGCCGGTGCACCTCCAGGTCCCGGTCGAGCGCCTGCCGCCCCTTGCCGCCCGGCGCCCTGCGCGCGGCGTCGAGCCGGGCGGACAGGTCGGCGATCGACCGGTCCAGGCTCTCCGCGATGGCCGCGAAGTGCCGCTCGTCCCCGGCGATCAGCTTCGGGTCGGCCTTGGCGGCGAGGCGGGCGGGAAGGTCGAACACGCTGGTGGTCAGCGGGGTCACAGGCAAACGCTCCGATCTGGGCCTGGCTCGCGGACGCGCGTCGTCCGCCGTTTCCCCAGGCCGGCTGTGGCTTCGGCGTGCCATTGTGCGGCATGACCGGGGCCTTGCGGCAAGCCCCCCGCTCCGCTATACGTTGAGAGTGGAGAGGCGTGGCCATCCCCTCTCCCTTTCTCGCTTTTCAGCTGTTTTTGTTGTCCCGATATGTCGTGCATATGCATGAATACTTGGGCAGAATGATCGTGTGACGGCGATCGTGAAAACCGAGCAGATGCCCGGCCTCGTACGGGCTGCCAGGGTCATCCTGATCGTGCAAATGGCCTTCAGCCTGTTCGGCCTTGTGCTCATCTCGCCGGTGATCACGGTGATGTTCAGCGAGCCGAGGGTGGCGGCGCTGCTGCTCGTATCCTTCGCGACCGTGGTTCTCATGGGCGTGCTGATCTCTCGCTGGTCGTCCCGGCGGAAATGGGTGCGCTGGGGCGGCATCGCGTTCGAAACGGTCTTGCTCGCCAGCAATCTCATCCTGACCGCCATCGACGGAGAATTCAGCTGGCTGACCCCGATCCACCCGGGCACCATTCTGCCCCTGGCGATCGTCGTCGCGCTGCTCAGGCCCCCGGCGGCCCACTGGTTCGACCGCTGACCTGAGGCGGGCGTCAGCTTGTGGCGCAGTGGGTGAGGGTGGAGCCGCGTTGCTCCCGGACGCACTGCTGGTTGACCACGGTGGCGACGCCGCGCAGGTCCCGCACCGTGTCGGCCATCGTGCGCCAGGACGCGCCCTCCCGCAGCTTCAGGCGGAACGACTCGGGCACGTCGCCGGCGGTGAGGGCGGCCCACCAGCGCGGCGCTCTCGGCCGACCAGACGGGCGGCTGGTACGGCAGTGGGCGCCGCAGTCTGACGGCCCGGCGGCGCAGCGTCGACCGGCACCCGTTGAGCACCGTCGACCGTACGTACGCCAGGGCGCGGCCGGGGTCGTGCAGCGTGACCCGGCCCGCGTGGATGCGCGTGTAGGCGTCCTGGACGACGTCCTCGGCGCTCGCCTGGTCGCCCACCATGAGCAGGGCCAGCCGGACCAGCCCCACATGATGGGCGGCGAAGATCTCCGCGAGGTCCACGCGTTCCCGCGCCGTCGGCTCTCCGCTGGAGAGCAGCTCGACTTCCATACTCCAGAGACGCCCGGCGCCCCGGTTTGCTGCCTCCGTCGCTACTTGAGGTTTGAGCGCAAGTACTTGCTATCGTGTGTCAAGTGAGTACGCGTGAGCACGTGGCGTTGGTGCGTGAGCTGGTCGAGCTGGTCGAAAGGCGGATCGTCGACCCGCTGGAGATCCTGTTCGGCTCCGGCGAGCAGGTGGAGCCCGTACGGGCGCGGCTGCGGATCGAGGCGGAGGTGTGGGCCGCCCAGTTGCTCGGCCCCGACGACGCCCTCGCGGTCCGGGCGGCGGCGCGGCTGGTCGCGGCCGTCTTCCCCGGTGACGGCCCGTTCGACCCCGCCGACGCCTGGTGGGGCACGGCGTTCGGCCGGGCCGTGGCCAGGCGGGCGGGCCACCCCGGCAAGGAGGCGGTGCCGTACGCCACGGCGGGGGCGATGCTCGGCATCACCCGGCAGGGCGTGCACGACCTCGTCAAACGCGGCAAGCTCGACCGGCACCCCGACGGCGGCGTGACCACGCGCTCCATCCGCGCCCGGCTGAACCGATCTCTGGAGCGACATGGCGTACGACGTCACGATCACTGACCACGACATCCCCCTGGCCGTACGCGACCACGGCGGCCCCGGCGACCCCGTGCTCCTCCTGCACGGCCTCGGCGGCACGCTGGAGGCGTGGGACGCCGTCGCCCTGCCCGGCCGCCGCGCCGTGGCGCTCGACCTGCGCGGCCACGGCCTGTCCGGCGACGGCCCGTGGGAGTGGGACCGGGTGCTCGACGACCTCGAAGCGGTGGTGAAACACCTGGACCTGGGCAACCCGGCGGTCGTCGGCCACTCGCTGGGTGGCATGCTCGCCGTGCTGTGGGCCAGGCGTCACCCCGAGTGCCCGGCCATCGTCAACCTCGACGGGCTGCGATCCGCCGAGAGCGCCCCGGGCAACTACCCGGGCCTGGACGCCGCGACGCGGGACCGGGAGCTGGCGGCGCTCAAGGCCGCCTTCGACGCGCAGGCGGCGACCCTGGCCGGGCCGCTGCCCGACGGGCTCGGGCCGCTGTTTCCGGCCAGGGCGCGCGTCGAACGCGACGGCGAGGTCTACGCCAGGCCCGGCGCCGAGCTGCTCGCGGCGGTGCGTCATTCGCCGGAGTTCTGCGACACGATCCCGCTGCTGCGCCAGGTCACCTGCGACGCCCTGGTCGTGATCCCGACCCAGGACCCGCCGGGGGTGCCGGGCGGCGAGCTGATGGCGGCGTTCCGGCGGGGCGTGCGCCGCGACCTCGCCGGCCTGCCGCCCCACCTCCAGGTCAGGGAGCTGGAGGGGAGCCACGACATGCTCGCCGAACAGCCCGCCGCCGTGGCCGCGCTGATCGGCGGCTTCCTCGCCTGACGCGGTTCGGGCTCACATCGGCGGCGGCTGTCTCGTCGGAGCCGGAAAGCCCGCCACCGAGAGGAAGACTCCTGATGACCGACGCCCTCCAGTCCCGGCTGCCCGATCCCTCCCGCTTCTTTCCCGAGGTGGGGCCGATCGCCGGAGGCATGACCAAGGCCGTGCGGAACGGCGCCGTCCCCGACGCGACCGTCCACCTGATGCAGCTGCGTGCCGGGCAGCTCGTCGGCAGCACCTACCACGCGGTCCGGCAGAGCGGCCAGCTCCGCAAGGCGGGGGAGAGCGAGGAGCGCATCACCGCCGTGGCGACGTGGCGTGACGCCCCCTGTTTCACCGACGCGGAACGGGTCGCCTTGGAGCTGGTGGAGGCCGTGCTCACGCCGAGCCCGTCGGGGGAGCGGGTGCCCGACGAGCTGTACGCCAGGGCGGCGGCGCACTACGACGACAAGGCGCTGTGGACGTTGACCCTGGCGATCGGCCAAATCTGCTTCTTCATCCCCGTCGCGCTCATCGCCAGGCCGATCCCCGGCAGGCCGCTGGGCAAGAACTACACCGGCTGAAACGCGCCACCGGCGCGGCGGTCAGCGGCAGCCGGCGCGTCCCGGGTGGGCGTCAATCTTGCACCCATTTGGGGCCGGCGCACTGGGCGATCTCGCGGACGATCTCCTCCGGGCGGGCCCGGTAGCCGCTGAGCGTGGTGAACAGGACCTCGCCGCGGCCCGGGTCGTACCGGGGGCTGAAGTCGCCGTTGCGCTGCGCCGACGGCAGCATGATCGTGGGCTTGAGGTCGATGCAGATGTAGCGGCGGAAGTTGCGCCGCCGCTCGGCGATCCGGGACACGTCCGCCCACCGGTAGTGCCATCGCTGGTCGCGCACCCGTACCTCGATCCCGGCGGTGTTCACGATGAGCAGCCGGGCCAGGCGGCGGCGCATGCGTCGGTTGCCCCGCTGGAGCATGTTCACGAACAGCCCTAACGAGTAGGCGCAGCCGACGATGCCGATCACCATCAGGATGGCCAGGAGGAGGCCGGGCGCCCTCAACGAGCCCGCGATCAGCCAGATGAAGGCGCCGGCCAGGGCGAGCGGCAGGAGCGAGGCCAGCCACCACATCCAGCCCAGCCCCCGGCTCGGCGCGAACGTCCGCCCCTGCCCGGCCTGGACGATCGGAAGCTCGCGGGAAGGCGGTGTACGGGCGCCGGTGCGGGCGGCGTTGCGCGTGAAGGGGAAGTCGTGGGCGTTGTCGGTGCCGCGCTGGTTGGGGTCGGGCAGCCCCCGGGCCCGCAGCCGGTGGCGCAGGTGCCCGTACAGCACGCCGAGCGTGAGCGGGTCGGGCTCGCCCGGGAGGCCGCCCCTGATCAGGCGCAGCAGCTCTCCGGTGAAGGACGTGCAGGCGTCGACCTGCTCCCCGAACGGCACGACGTGCGCCGCCAGGTCGCTGGCGGTCAGCGTGTAGACGCCGCGGACGTCGCTCTGGTCGGCGATCAGCCCGGCGGACAGCCCGGCGGAGAGGGTCTCGGTCTGGATGACCGATCCGGCGTAGCAGCAGTCGAGCACGGCGATCTTCACGGCCGCCGGGCTGTCGCGCAGCGCGGTGCGGATGCGGGAGTACTCCAGGCCGGTCAGGTCGGGGTCGGCCGCGGTGGTGTCGGCCAGGGCCAGGCACAGCTCGCCCTCGGCGGTGAGCATGCCGTGCCCGACGAAGTACAGCAGCAGCACCCCGGTCGTCTCCCGGGCGAGTTGCCGGATGCGCTGCGCCACGACGCGGCTGTCGCCCTCGTTGTGCAGGACGGTGACCTCCCCGGCGGGCCAGCCGCACAGGGCGGGGTCGGTCAGCGCCGCGCGCATCCCCAGGACGCTGTTGGCGGCGGCGGGCAGGTCGGGCAGGCTCTCGTCGCGGTGCACGGAGGTCGCGACGAGGACGGCATGGGAGACGCCGCTCCGGCGCCGGTCAGCCGACATCGCCCGCGCTCGCCCGGTCGGTCTGGTCCAGCACCTCCTGGAGCAGGGGCAGCGCGTCGCCGACCCGCTTGGCCTCGACCGTCACGGTGCGTTCGGGGGTGGTGAGCGTGATGGACACGTCGGCGTGCCGGTTGGTCAGCCACGTCGTCAGCGCCCTGGCCAGCACCATGCCAGCGCCGCCCGACCCGACGGCGATGCTGAGCAGCTCGACGGCGCCGCCGAGCTCCTCGCGGCCCGGCGGGCGGCCGACCGGGTCGATCCGGCCCTGCAGCGGGCGCTGGCTGCGCAGCCAGCGCGTCAGCGAGACCAGCTCGCCCGTGGGGACCACCCGGACTTCCACCCGCATCTGGCCTCTCCTCTGCTCAGGGAGCTGATCCAGCTCCAGCATGAGGCATCGCCCGGCGGGGTGTCAGGAAACGCTTCCTACCACACGACCCACGGGCTCTCCACGCGGCCGCTGAACGACGCCGTGCCCGACCTGCGCCACCGCTGGCGCACGTCGACCTTGGCTCCGGTACGGGACGCCGTGGCGGTGAACGGGCCGCAGGTGACCACGGCGCCGTCGCGGGCCGGGGCGACGCCCGCGCAGAGGAACGGCTGCGACAGGTTCGTCTCGGCGTCGGTGTTGTAGAGCTGCACGTGGATGTCGGAGCGCAGCGAGGCGGAGCCCCTGATCCGGCCCATCAGGCGGAACTCGTCCCCGACCTGCGCCATGCAGGGCGACATCTGCAGCCCGGGCGTGGGGGAGAACCAGTCGCGGCACCGCCAGTTCACGGCGGCGGCCGGGGGCGGGGTCTCGGGCTCGGCGGTCGTCGGGTCCTCCGGGTCGGCGGACGTGGGCGGCGAGGTCTTGGGCTTGGGCTTGGGGGAGCGGGTCGTGCGTTCCGGTGCGGGGCGCGTGGTGGCGGGCTCGGCGGTGGGGGTCTTCGGGGGGTGGCTGCGGATCGGCAGCACCTTCGACGTGGGGGTGTCCGGGACCTCGGGCTTCTTGGAGGCGGTGGCCGGGGCCGGGGCCTGGGCCTCGACGGTGGCCTCGACGGTGGCCTCGCTCACGGCGCCGACGGTCTGGGCCCGCCACGGCGCGACGACGACGAGCGCGCCCGCGCTCACGACCAGCGCCGCCGCGGTGGCCAGGCCGACCAGGACGCGCTGCCGCGACCGTCCCGTCCCCTTCCCGGCCTCGCGCCGCCCGCCGTTCCCACGCCCGGGCGCCGTCTCCACGGCGCCCGTCCCGCCGGCGCCCGGCGTCCCGCCTGTGCCCGGCGTCCCGCCTGTGTTCGGCGTGCCGGTGGGCGCGGGCGGGCGGGTGCGCGCGTCCTGCGGCTCGGCTGCCGCGGGCGGCTCGTACGGGCCGGGCAGGGGCTGGGAGGTGGCCAGCGGCGGGTGTTCCATGCCGACCGGCGGCAGGGCGGGCAGGCCGGCCAGCGACGGCGCGGCAGTGGTCAGCGCGTCGGCCAGGCCGGCCGCCGTGGGGCGGGCGGCGGGGTCCTTGGCCGTGGCTGCGGTGATGAGCGCCCACAGGACGTCGGGCATGCCGGGCAGCCGCCGGGGCGCGGCGGTGGCGTGCTGCCTGAGCAGCGCCATCGGATGCTCGCCGACGAACGGAGGCCGTCCGGCGAGCAGCTCGTACAGGATCAGCCCGGCCGCGTACACGTCCACGGCGGGGGTGGGCGTGGTGCCGTCGGCCACCTCGGGCGACAGGTACGTGGGGGTGCCGATGATCGACGAGGTCTGCGTGAGGCCGGGCCCGTGGACGATGCGGGCGACGCCGAAGTCGGTGAGCCTGGGCTGCCCGGTGGCGGCGTCGATCAGGATGTTGCCGGGTTTGACGTCGCGGTGGATCACGCCCATGTCGTGCGCGGCGGCGAGCGCTGCGGCGATCCGGGCCACCATGCGGGCGGCCTCGGCGGCCGACAGCGTGCCGCGCTCGTGGAGGAGCGTGCGCAGGTCGCCGCCTTCGACGAAGTCCATCACCAGCGCCAGCCGGTCGCCCTCGACGACGAAGTCGCGCACGGTGGCGATGTTGGGGTGACGCAGGTTGAGCATCACATTGCGTTCCTGGACGAACCGGAGCACCAGGTCGCGGTCGGCGGCGAGCCCTTCGCGCAGGAGCTTGGCGGCGACGATCTCCCCGGTGTCGCGGTGCCTGGCGCGCCAGACGGTCCCCATCCCGCCGGCGCCGATCTGCTCCACGAGGATGTAACGGCTGCCCAGGGCCCCGTCCGTCGCCATCCGCCCGCCCTCCCCCTGAAGATGCTTCGATCACAATAGTGACGTTCGGGCTGATTTGTTCGGGGGATCCCGCGTCAGGAGATGCGTGACTGCAGGGCCGTGGGCACGTCCGGGTCGGCGGGGATGACGCTCGACACCCCCGTCACCTCGAGGAGCCGCCGCAGCACGCCCTGGACCCCGGCGAGCCTGAGCCAGCCGCCCGCCGCCCTGGCCCGGTTGGAGAATTCGAGGATCGTCCGCAGGCCCATCGAGTCGCAGAAGGACAGCTCGGTCACGTTGACGACGAGGTGGACGCAGCCTTCGGACATGCCGGCCGCGATCTTCTCCGTCACCTCGGGACACCGGGTGGTGTCGAACTCGCCGACCAGTGTGATGACCGCCGTGTCGCCGAAGTGTTCAATTGTGAGGGCGAACGGTGATTGCATCCAGCAGGCCTCCATCGGGGTTGCTTGTGACGCTACACCGCCCGTGCGCTTCGTGGCGGCCGGAGCCGTGACGCGGTGTCCGAATGCCGCCAGCGTCGGCGCAGCCCGATCGGTCACAGTGTTGCGGTGAGCACAGTGATCGACAAGCACACCCGGATCGAGCCGGGCATCCTCTACTTCGGCACCCCTGTGGTCCTGGTCTCCTCAACGAACCCGGACGGCACCCCCAACCTGGCGCCCATGTCGTCGGCCTTCTGGCTGGGCTGGCGGGCCATGCTCGGCTGGGGCACCCGCTCACGTACGGCCCAGAACCTGCTCAGGACCGGCGAGTGCGTGCTGAACCTGCCCTCGGACGCGCTCGCCGCCGCCGTCGACAGGCTGGCCCTGACCACGGGCAGCGACCCCGTCCCGCCGGGCAAGCACGCGCGCGGCTACCGCCACGTCGCCGACAAGTTCGCCAGGGCGGGGCTGACGCCGGTGCCGAGCGAGACGGTCGCGCCGCCCCGCGTGGCCGAGTGCCCGGTGAGCATGGAGGCCGTCGTGGAGCGGACGCACCCGGTGGGCCCCGACGACGGCGTGACCGCCTTCGAGGTGCGCGTCCAGCGCGTCTGGGTGCACGACGACATCCGTACGGAGGGGACCGACGACCACATCGACCCCGACGCCTGGCGTCCGCTGATCATGAGCTTCCAGAAGCTGTACGGTCTCGGCCCGCAGGTGCACCGCTCGACGCTGGCGACCATCCCCGAGTCGATGTACCGGGGCCCGGACATCGAGCGCGCCCGCTAGCCGAGCAGCCTGCGGTGCAGGCTGAGCCAGGTGCGGCCGGCGCCGAGCCGTTCGACGTCCGCGCGCGGCAGCCACCGCGCCCGCGTGCTCTCCGACCCTGCAGGCGGCCGCGTCGGCCCGCCGAGCCCGGCCAGCCGGGCGGTGAACATCACCATGTACGTCAGCGCCGGGTACGGGTGACCGGGCGGCGGCGCGGCGAGCAGTTCGATGCGGTGCCAGGCGAAGACCGACAGCAGCCCGGGATCCAGCCGCAGGCCGGTCTCCTCGGCCAGCTCGCGGGCCGCCGCCTGGACGGGCGTCTCACCGGGGTCGAGGTGGCCGCCGGGGATCTCCCAGCCGCGCCCCGGCCGGTCCACGTGCGTCAGCAGCGTCCGGTCCGCCTCGTCCAGGACGAACGCGAACGCGGACGTGACCGTGCCGGTGCCGGGCAGGTCGCCGGCGAGCACCACGTCCAGGCGGTGCGGGACGGCGATCCACGGCACCGTCCGGGTCTCCACGATGTGACTCATCCGGTCCAGCGTCTCAGACGCCCCGGCGCATCGCCCGGTTGCCCAGCACCAGCCCGGCCGCCGCGATCACCACAGCCGCCGCCGCGCCGTACAGGACCGACGGGTGGGCGAGGTCGCCCGCGAACAGGGCGCGCTGGGCGTCCACGACGTGCGTGACCGGGTTGACGTCGCCGAGCGCCCGCAGCCAGGCCGGGCCGGAGTCCATCGGCAGCAGCACGCCCGACAGCAGCAGCATCGGGAACAGCAGCGCCTGCGTGACCACGTAGAACAGGGTTCCGCTGGGCGCGGACTTCAAAGCGAGCACGAACGACAGCGCGCCCAGCCCGATCCCGAACACGATCAGCAGCGCCATCCCCGCCAGCACGCCCGCCGGGTGGAGCTCGAAGCCCAGCGGCAGCGCCAGCACGATGATCAGCACCGCCTGGGCGGTCAGGATCGCCATCTCCTTGAGCGTGCGGCCGACGAGCATGGCGGTGCGATTGAGCGGGGTGACCATCATGCGCTCCATCGAGCCGCCGATCAGCTCGACCAGCAGGTGGTAGCCGGACGCCATCGGCCCCGACAGGCACATCATGACCAGGATGCCCGGCACGAACCACTGCCAGGACGACCCGACAGCCCCGTCCAGCAGCGACCCGAACAGGAACAGGAACAGCAGCGGCTGCCCCATCTCGAACAGCAGCCCGACCGGCTCGCGCAGCACGGGCGCGAACTCGCGGCGGAAGACGGTGGCGGTGTCACGCAGGAAGGTCGTCATCGAGCTTTCTCCCGGTCAGGCTGAGGAACACGTCGTCGAGGGTGGGGCGGGCGGTCTCGGCGGTGGCGACCTCGATCCCGGCCGCCTCCAGGGCGCGCAGGTATTCGGGCAGCGCGGCGGCGGCGTTGGCGACGCGCACCCGGACGGTCAGCCCGTCGGCCTCGCCGCCGCCGATCCGGGCCGCCTCGGCGGCGTCGTGCCCGGTGCGGGTGGTGATCGTGAGCCGGTCGCCGGCGAGGTCGTTCTTGAGCCGTTCCGCGGTGCCGTCGGCGATGACGCGGCCGCCGTCGATGACGATCACCCGCTCGGCCATGCTGTCGGCCTCGTCGAGGTAGTGGGTGGTCAGGAAGATCGTGGTCCCGTACGTCTCCCGCAGGCGCAGGATGTGGGCCCAGATGTCGGCGCGGCTGCCGGGGTCGAGCCCGGTGGAGGGCTCGTCGAGGAAGAGCAGGTCCGGCCGGTGGATGAGGCCGAGCGCGATGTCGAGGCGGCGGCGCTGGCCGCCGGAGAGCGTGCCGGGCTTGCGGGTGGCGAGGGGCTCCAGGTCGAGCAGTTCCAGCAGTTCGGCGGCGCGGGCGCGGGCCTGGGCGGTGGTCAGGCCGTAGCAGCGGCCCTGGGTGACGAGCTCGTCGCGGACGCGGAAGTTCTCGCCGGCGCTGTTCCGCTGGCCGACGTAGCCGATCCTGGCGCGCACGCCGGCCGGGTCGCGGGCCACGTCGCGGCCGGCCACGACGGCGGTGCCGGACGTCGGGGGCAGCAGCGTGGTGAGCATGCGCAGGGTGGTGGACTTCCCCGCGCCGTTGGGGCCGAGGAAGGCGACGAGCCGGCCGGGCTCGACGTCGAGGTCGATGCCGCGCACCGCCTCGACGGTCTCCTTTTTCATCGTGAAGACACGGGTCAGTCCCCGGGCGTGGATCATGGTCGTTCTCCTCCGGGCATGACGAAGAAACCCCAGGTCGGGGGCTTGGTTGAGGTTGGGGGTCCAGTGTGGGCGCGGGGGAGGGCTTTGGCAAACGCGAACACGACGTTCACATACGGCTCTGACCTGCGAAAACGCTACGTAGGAGACGTGGCGGAGCCGGGCCGGTTTCGAGGCTCTGAAGTGGGGTTTCGACGGACGTACAGAGAAATTTCCAATGACGGATAGCTGCGTCCGGTTATGTGGATATAGCGGGTTGCGGGATTATGCCGGGCTCCGGGATGATCTCGCAGGTGAAACGTCTGTTATTGGTCGCGGTGGCCGCGGTGGTCGGCATGGCCGGTCCCGCCCAGGCGGCCTCCGGGGTGCCCGGGGTCGATGTCAGCAACTGGACGGCGGAGGTCGACTGGCCGGCGGTGGCCTCGGGAGGCGGGAAGTTCGCCTTCGTCCTCGCCACCGAGGGCGTCGACTTCCGGAGCACGCACTTCACCTCGCAGTACGACGGCGCGGCGGCGGCCGGGCTGATGCGCGGGGCCTACCACTTCGCCCAGCCGCACGAGTCGGGCGGGGCCGCGCAGGCCGACTACTTCGTGCAGAACGGCGGGGCGTGGACCGGTGACGGGATGACGCTGCCCGGGGTGCTCGATCTTGAGGACAATCCATACAAAGAGCGCAACGGCAAGAACAGCTGCTATGGATTGACCGCGAAAGACATGGTCGCCTGGATCAAGGACTTCACAAAGAAATACCGCCAGCGGACCGGGCGCAACGCGATCATTTACACCACCACGAGCTGGTGGCGCACGTGCACCGGCGACAGCGCCTCCTTCAAGGCGCACCCGCTCTGGATCGCCCGCTGGGGAGCCGATCCTGGCGAGCTGCCCAAGGGCTGGGAGAAGCACACGTTCTGGCAGTCGGCCGAGAAGGGCACGCTGGCCGGCGGGCAGAACGCCTTCAACGGCACCGAGGCCGACCTCAAGGCGCTGGCCAACCCGCCCGCCGAGGTCACGGTGTCGGGCAAGGCGCGCAGCCGCAAGAGCTTCACGCTGACCGTGGCCAACACCGGCCCCCACCCGGTCACGAACGTCAAGGTGTCCGGCCGGACCTTCGGCGGCATGCGCGTGGTCAAGGCGACCTCGGGCTGCACGTTCAGCGGCACGGCGATCCGCTGCGCCATCCCCGAGATCGCGCGCGGTCAGAAGCGGACGTTCACCTTCGCCACCAAGCCGTCGAAGTCGAAGGGCGTCGTCGGCATCCGGTTCACGGTCGGCTCGGCGGAGCTGGAACTGCGGGCGAGGTAGGCCGGGGTGAGGCTGTCGGGCAGGCGCCGGCTCGCCCTCGCCGTCGTGCTCGTCCTGCTGCTCGCCACGGCCTCCGTCCCGATCAGGCGGTACGTGCTGCCGCGCATCGTGGAGATCGCGTACGCGGTCGAGAAGCGCGGGATCGTCTACTCGTGGGGCGGCGGCCACGCCGAGGAACCGGGGCCGTCCAAGGGCACCTGCCTGGGCTACGAGGGGAAGATCAAGCCCTGCCCGGCGGCCAGGACGCGCGGGCTGGACTGCTCGGGGCTGACCCGCTGGGTGTACGCGCTGGCGCACGGCGAGGACGTGCTCGGACGGGGCAACACCGACGACCACATCCGCCGCATGCGCCGGGTCGCCCGGCCGCGGCCCGGCGATCTGGTGTTCTTCGGCAGGAGCGTCAAGCAGACCCGCCATGTCGGCGTCTACCTGGGCGGGGGCCGGATGATGAACGCCCCGGAGACCGGCGCCGTCGTGCGGGTCGACCCCGTCTCCCGGGTGAAGGGCTTCCTCGGGTACTACCGGTACTGATCCGGTATGGCGTGTAACGCGGGTCACGTACCGGAAATTGAGAGACCCGGAGGCTACTGTGTGCCGCTATGGACAGGCGATGGGTAGGTGGCGACGGGTTCGAGATCGTGCTCGCCCTGCGCGCGGGGCGGCAGGTGCTCCGGGTGCGTCGCAACGGGTGGCTGGTGGCCGACTGCCTGTCGGTCGCGGAGGTCGCGCGCCACGTCGATCTGGCCGATCTGTGCGAGGTCGTCCGGCTGCCCGCGGCCCGGGTCCCGGCCGAGGCGGTGGAAGGGCGGACGAGTTCGCATCATCGCTGAGCGCCGTGTATGGTTACACCTGTCCGCAGCGCCGGACAGGCCCCTATAGCTCAGTCGGCAGAGCGTCTCCATGGTAAGGAGAAGGTCAACGGTTCGATTCCGTTTGGGGGCTCCAGCTGTGACGGGCCTCACCGCAAGGTGAGGCTTTATTCATTTAGGTTCACCGGTGATTCTGAGGCATACTGGGGTCACCCGCTCGACCAGGCGAGTTACGAATGTGCTCCCGGTGTCGGGTATCCTCTACGGGGCCGGGTCGTTACCGGCTCAAGGCGGAGTAGCTCAGTCAGGCAGAGCAAACGGCTCATAATCGTTGTGTCGCCGGTTCAAGTCCGGCCTCCGCTACTGCCCTTCCCCAGGTCACCTGACCTGGGACGGGCGTGTCCATGTCCCGAACGTAGAAAGGCACTCCCAAGTGGCTGCCACCGACGTTAGGCCGAAGATCACGCTGGCCTGCCAGGAGTGCAAGCACCGCAACTACATCACGCGGAAGAACCGGCGCAACGACCCGGATCGGCTTGAGCTGAAGAAGTACTGCCCCAACTGCCGCTGCCACCGCGCGCACCGCGAGACCCGCTAGTTCTCGCCGGGCAGCATTCCTGCCTCCCCATAACGCACAACCGGCGTCCTGCTGACAGGGCGCCGGTTCGTCGTGTCCGGCGGGTTTTCATGGGCAAAATGCCGGTCATCCCGGCGACAGCCGAACCTTGTTCTGTTACCGTCTGGCTCAACGACGCTCGGTGACACATGCGAGGGAGCGCTGATGGCGTTGAACCGTGACTTCGTGGGACGCAGCTACCCTGCCGGCCCCCCGTACGAGGTCAGCCGGGTCAAGATCAGAGAGTTCGCGGCGGCGATCGGCGACAACAACCCTGTCTACCGCGACAGGGAGGCGGCGCGGGCCGCCGGGCATCCCGATGTGATCGCGCCGCCCACGTTCCCCATCGTGTTCAGCCTGCAGAGCGGCGGCGAGGCGCTGGCCGACCCCGACCTCGGCCTGAACTTCGCCATGGTCGTCCACGGCGAGCAGCGCTTCGAGTACGTCCGCCCCGTCTACGCCGGCGACCGGCTCGTGGTCACCGCGACGATCACCGACATCCGCAGCGCCGGGCGCAACGAGCTGCTGACCGTCAGGAGCGACGTCACCACGGTCGAGGGCGAGCCGGTCTGCACCACGTACAACACGATCGTCGAGCGCGGAGGGGCGGCCTGACATGACGGCGACGGTGAAGTACGACGAGGTCGAGGTCGGCCAGGAGATCCCGGCCGTGGACTACGGCGTGCGCAGGCTCAACCTGGTGATGTACGCGGGCGCGTCCGGCGACTTCAACCAGATCCACTGGAACGAGCGGTTCGCCAAGATGGTCGGCCTGCCCGACGTGATCGCGCACGGCATGTACACGATGGCGCAGGCCGGGCGGTTCGTCACCGACTGGGCGGGCGATCCCGGCGCGGTGGTCGACTACGGGGTCCGGTTCTCCTCGATGGTGGTCGTGCCCGACGACGACCAGGGCGCCACGATCACGGTCAGCGGGGTCGTGGAGGAGAAGCTGCCCGACAAGCGGGTGGTGGTCGGCCTCACGGCCCGCTCCGGCGACGCCCGCGTGCTGTCGAAGGCCCGGGCGGTCGTCCAGCTCGCCTGACGCGCCCGTGATGACTGGCCGGGCGGCTCTCGGGTACGCGTGAGCCCATGACCGCGAACGTCTGGCCCACCGTGCAGTCCATCCCCGTCTCCGCCGTGACCGACGACCGGCCGCCCGGCCACCTCCGGCCGCCCCGCTTGGAGGAGGTGGCCGGCACCGTCGGCACCGGCCGCGACACGACAGGCGGCGCGGGCGGCGCGGGGAGTGCGGGCCCGGCGCGGAAGGGGCCCGCCACCGGCGTCGGCACCGCCGGGGCCAGGCCCCGGGGCGCGCGCCAGAACCCGGCCGCCGAGCTCGGCTTCTCCGGCGACCCAGGGCAGCACGGCGCGCCCGACGACAGCATGCTGCACGCCCAGCGGACCTGGGACGGCGCCCTGGCCACCAACCGCATGGACGACCTGGGCGTCAACGCCGAACGGCTGCGCATGGAGACCAAGGACGTGACCGCCTCGGTGGGCCTGGTCGTGGACGGCCGGCCCGACGACGTGCGGGCCTGCGTGCAGTCGGTCCTGGACCACACCGGCGCCGCCGTGCTGGCCATCGACCTGGGCAACGTCGCCGGCGCCGGGGACGTGCTCGACGAGCTGGCCGAGCGGGACCCGGAGCGGGTCAAGGTCTGGCACGTCGCCGAGACCTCGCAGTGGCGCGACGGCACGGCGACGTGGGGCGCGTGCCGGGCCAAGCTGCTCCACCTGGACACCGCCGAGGTGCACGTCCTCATGGACACCTCCCTCGTCCTCGAAGGCGACGCCCTCGCGCCGCTGGTGGCCGCCGTCAAGGACGGCGCGGTGGCGGCGGGCCGGCAGGGCTGGGAGCCGCTGCCCGAGGGACGGGCCCCGGTGGTCGAGGTCACGTCCGAGCGGCCCAGGCCGCACCAGGCGCCGCCCGGCTGGCGGCAGGCGTCGCCCGGCAAGGTGCGGGCGCTCGGCGGCGGCCTGATGGCCGTACGGCGGGCCGCCGCCGTGGGCGTCTTCCCCGAGGACGCCCAGGACGGCCGCCACGGCGACCTGGAGCTGTCGCTGGCGCTGCGCGGCGAGCTGGTCGTCCCCGACCAGCACCTGCCGGTACGGCAGCGCCACGAGCACGACCTGCCCGCCGGCTGACGCGAACCCCCCGACCCGGCACACCCGGGGGGCGGGCACCCGGGAACGCTCATAAGCTTGTGGCTCATGGAGATGCTCGCGCCTTACACCACGCTGGGTCTGGGCGGTCCCGCCGGCGAGTTCGTCGAGGCCGCCACGGCAGAGCAGCTCGTCTCCCTGGTCGCGGAGGCCGACCGGCAGGGCAGGCCGACGCTGGTGCTGGGCGGCGGCAGCAACCTGGTGGTGTCCGACGCCGGGTTCGACGGGCTGGTCGTGCGGGTGGCGTCCCGGGGCGTGACGGTGTCGCGTGACGGCGAGCAGGTCGTGGTCACCGCCGAAGCCGGCGAGGACTGGGACCCGCTGGTGGCGCGGGCGGTCGCGGAGGGCTGGTCGGGCATCGAGTGCATGTCGGGCATCCCCGGCCTGGTGGGCTCCACCCCGATCCAGAACGTCGGCGCCTACGGCCAGGAGGTCTCCCAGACGGTCCGGTGCGTGCGCGCCTACGACCGGCTGACCCGGCAGGTCGTCGACATCGAGGCGCGGCAGTGCGGGTTCTCCTACCGTGACAGCGCCTTCAAGAGGGATCTGTCGCGGCACGTGGTGCTCGCCGTGACGTACGCGCTGGACCTCTCCGACAGGTCGGGCGCGGTGGCGTACAAGGAGCTGGCCGGACGGCTCGGCGTCGCGCTCGGCGAGCGGGTGCCGCTGGCGCACGCCCGTGAGGCCGTGCTGGCGCTGCGGCGCGGCAAGGGCATGGTGCTCGATCCGGACGACCCCGACACCCGCAGCGCCGGATCGTTCTTCACCAACCCGATCCTGACGGCGGCCGAGGCCGAGGAGCTGGCGGCGCGCGCGCCCGGCCACCCGAGCTGGCCGCACGACGGCGACACGGTCAAGGTGCCGGCCGCCTGGCTGATCGAGCAGGCCGGCTACCCCAAGGGCTACGGGCGCGGCCCGGTGCGCATCTCGACCAAGCACACGCTCGCGCTGACCAACCCCGACGGCCTCGGCACCACCGCCGACCTGCTGGCCCTGGCCAGGGAGGTGCGTGACGGGGTGCGCGAGAAGTTCGGGGTGACGCTCGTCAACGAGCCGGTGATGGTCGGCTGCGCGCTCTGATCCCCGGGAATAGCCCGTACGGAGGGGCTGTTATGGTGGTTCGGAAACACCGAGGGGGAGTAGTCCCAATCGCGTGATCGACACACTGGCGCGGCCTGCCGCGCCCGGTCACGCGGGCCTTCACGGGCGGACGAGACCTTCGGCCTGGCAGTCGCGTACGAAGACGCTGCCGGGCCGAAGCCGTGCCCGAAAACTTCCCCCGGCGCACGCTCACGGTCCGGTCGCGCGGAAGAGGACCGTTGGAAGCGTTCTGGATCAGCCTGGTCGCGATCTTCATCGCCGAGCTGGGCGACAAGAGCCAGCTCATGGCGATGACGTTCGCCACCCGTTTCAAAGCCTGGCCCGTGCTGGCCGGCATCACCATCGCCACCACGGCGGTGCACCTGGTCAGCGTGGCCGTGGGCGGCCTGATCGGCGACGCGCTGCCCACCACGGCGATCGCCGTCGTGGCCGGGATCGCCTTCCTCGGCTTCGCCGTGTGGACGCTGCGCGGCGACGAGCTGACCGACGAGGAGTCGCGCAAGGCCCAGACCACCACCCGCAACGCGCTGATCGCGGTGACCGTCGCGTTCTTCATGGCCGAGCTGGGCGACAAGACCATGCTGGCCACGATCACGCTGGCCACGCAGCACGGCTGGCTGGGCACCTGGATCGGCTCCACGGTCGGCATGGTCGCGGCCGACGCCCTGGCCATCGTGGTCGGGCGGATGCTGGGCAGGCACCTGCCGGAGAAGGCCATCCGCTACGGCGCGGCGGCGGCGTTCGCCGTGTTCGGCGTCGTCCTGCTGGCCGACGCGTTCGTCTAGGGAGTCAGCAGCGACAGCCGGTGGGCGGCGGCGGCCGCCTCACCCCGGGTGGTGACGCCGAGCTTGCCCAGGATGTTCGAGACGTGCACGGAGACCGTCTTGGCGGAGATGAACAGCTCCGCCGCGATGTCCCGGTTGGTCCGGCCGAGCGCCACGAGGCGCAGCACCTCCAGCTCGCGCGGCGTGAGCAGCTCGGACGGCTCCTGGGCCCGCTGGACGCCGCCGACCCGGCGGGACAGCGCCGCGATCTCCTCGATGAGCGGGGTCGCGCGAAGCCCCTCCGCCAGCGGCAGCGCCACCGCCAGCCGGGAGGCGGCGCCGTCGCGGTCGCCGGACAGCGCCGCCGCCTTGGCCCCCCGCGCCAGCGCCTTGGCCTGGCTGTGCGGGCGCCCGAGGCGCTCCCACGCGGCGGCCGAGGCGTCGAAGTCACCGGAATAGGTGAGCTTGTACGCCTTCGCGACCGGCCCCGCGACCGACAGGTGCGCGGCCACCTCGGCGGCGTGCTCCCGTACGGCACGGGCGCGGGCGGGCTCGGTGACCTCGGCCGCGTCGCAGACCGTGCGCAGCAGGGCCAGCAGCCGCCAGCCCAGCATCGCCTTGCTCGACTGCGCCGGACGGGCCAGGATGCCCTCGGCCACCTCCAGCGCCGCGCTGTGCTCGTTCCTGAGCATGTGCCAGCCGATGTGCAGCCGGGTGCTGTTGGTGATGTCCTGAACGAAGTCCTCAGGCCGCTCCTTGAGCACGCCGATCTCCGACAGGATGGCCTCCAGCGGCTCCACCTCGCCCCGGCCGAGCGCGATGTCGGCGCGCACGCGCAGCAGGTGGTGGCGGGTGCGCAGCGCGGGGCTGAAGCTGAGCGCCCGCTCCACGGTGTCGAGCGCCTCGTCCCAGCGGCCGACCGCCTCCAGCGCCTCGGCCCAGTTGTTGAGGATGAACAGCCCGCTGGCCCGCAGCCTGCCGTAGCGCTTGGCGACCTGCCAGCCCTCCTCGCACAGCTTCAGCGCCTCGTCGGCCCGGCCGCTGTCGAGCAGGGCGTCGATGTTGTTGCCGATCGCCCGGATCATCACCCGGCCCGAGTTCTGCTCCCGGCCGAGCTCCAGCGCGCGCAGGTTGGTGGAGATCGTCGCCTCGACGTCGCCCGACAGGGAGTGGCCCAGCGCCAGGTTCATCAGCAGGTCGGCCTCCAGGCACCGGTCACCGAGCTCGCGGGCCAGGCGCAGGCCCTCGTCGATGTACATGGCGCCCTCGGCGGCCTCGCCGCGCAGCATCAGGTGCCGGCTCATCGGCATCAGCACCTCGGCCCTGGCCCGGCCCGGCTCCGGCACCAGCTTCAGCGCCCGCCGCAGGTCCTCCACGACGCCGGTCTTGCCCTTGGAGATCTTCAGGTTCGCCCAGTGCACGATCAGGCTGGCTACCCGGCCGGGCTCGCGCGTCTCGTCCAGCTCCGCCAGGGCCGCCTTGGTGAACTTGACCGACCGGTCCACCTCGCCGCCCGCCTGCGCGGCCTTGGCCGCCTTCTCCAGCACGGCGATGTGGTCGGCGCCGATCCGCTCGGCGGCGTCGGGCACCCGGTCCCAGAGCATGAGCACGCGTTCGAGCAGCGGCACCGCCTCGGTGTACGCGAACGCCATGGACGACTTCTTGGCCGCCTCCCACGCGGAGACCAGCGCCTCGACGTCCGCGCGTGCCCCGTACCAGTGGTGGGCCAGCTCGACGGCGGCCCGGCCGGGCGGGACGAGCTTGCGGTCCTTGGAGATCTCCTCGGCGTAGCGGGCGTGCAGGCGCTGGTGCTCGCCGGGCAGCAGCTCCTCGTGCACGGCCTCGCGGATCAGGGCGTGGCGGAACACGTACGCCCGGTTGTCGGCGATCTGCAGCACGTTGCCGGCGATGGCTGGCCGGAGCGCGGCCTCCAGCTCCAGGTCGGAGAGGTTGCTGACGGCGGCGAGCAGCGCGTGGCCGACGCGGATGCCGCCGGCGGCGGCCACGCGCAGCACCCGCTGCGTCTCCTCCGGCAGGCGCTCGACGGCGCCGAGGATGAGATCCTGCATCGAGTCGGGGAACGTGCAGTCGGTGCCGCTCTCGAGCATCGCCTCGACGAACAGCGGGATGCCCTCGCTGCGTTCGTAGACCTTCTCCACGCTGGTGTAGTGCGGGGCGCTGCCGAGGATGCCGGTCATCTGCTGCGCGACCTCGTCGCGGGAGAGCCGGGGCAGGTCCAGCCGGAGCACGCCGCTGACCCGGCCCAGCTCGGCGAGCACCGGGCGCAGCGGGTGCTGCCGGTGCAGGTCGTCCGAGCGGTAGGTCATGACCATGAGCACCTGCGGGATGCGCAGGTTGCGGCTGAGGAAGGCGATCAGGTCGCGGCTGGAGCGGTCGGCCCAGTGCACGTCCTCGATGATGAGCACGGTGGGGTGGCTGTCGGCCAGGCGTTCGAGGAGGGTGAGGAACTGCTCGAAGAGCCGCGCGCGGCCGGTTCCGGTCTCGCCGTCGGCGCTGGGCTCCCCGAACTCGGGCAGCAGGCGGGCCAGGTCGCGGGCCGCCCCGTCGGGCAGCAGCGCGGCGATCCGGTCGGCGCCCTGTTCCCTGACGAGCTGGCGGAGGGCGGCGGTGAAGGGCGCGTAGGCCAGGCCCTCGGTGGACAGCTCCACGCAGCCGCCGAACAGCACCCGGGCGCCGTCGGCCGCGATCTGTTCGGAGAAGCGCTGGAGCAGCCGGGATTTTCCGACACCGGCCTCGCCGCCGAGGAGCACCGCCGTGGCGTTTCCCTTGCGGGCCTCGTCCAGCGCCTCGCGGAGCTCCGCCAGCTCCTCCTCGCGCCCGACGAAGACGGGGCTGACCGAACGTCCCAGCATGTCATCCAGCATGTCATGCCTTATCTGTTGCTTTCGACGCTTTTATGGGGGCGGGAGGCCCGTTCATGGAGGCTGTGAGGCCCGGCCGCGAGGGAGGTTGCGGCCGGGCACTCGTGGGGCGGTCATGAGGAGCGGCGCTTGCCGAAGACCGAGCGGCGCTCGGACTTGTTGACCTGGAGCGCCTCGCGTACTCGGCGGTGCCTGGCCGCCGCCTCGCGAAGCTCGTTGGCATGACTCTTCATGAGCTGGAACTCGATTTCCGCGTTCACGGTGATCTCCTATGAGATGTCGTTCTCTTTCCTGACATACTCAAGATTCGCGCTAAGGCCCCCCGTCCCACATCGGCTGGATGCCTTATCTCCTGCCTCACCGGGGCTCCCGGGACGTCTAGGTATGGCCCTGGTTTGGAAGTAAGGCACCTGGTCGGCGATGCTGTGGAGGTGTCAACTGTGACTACTTCGCTCACCGACGTCGCCGCCTCCGACGCCACCCTGCGGGCCTTCCTGCACGGACTGCCCGGCGTCGACCGGGTCGGCGCCGACCAGCGGGCGGCGATGCTCGGCACCCGGTCCATCAAGACGACGGCCAAGGCCCAGGCCATCGACCTGGCCATCTCCATGGTCGACCTCACCACGCTCGAAGGCGCCGACACCCCGGGCAAGGTCCGGGCCATGTGCACCAAGGCCGTGCACCCCGGCGGCGACGCCCCTCGCGTGGCCGCCGTGTGCGTCTACCCCGACCTGGTCGCGGTGGCCGCCTCCGCGCTGGCCGGCTCCGGCGTCAAGATCGCCTCCGTGGCGACGGCGTTCCCCAGCGGGCGCTCCTCGCTGGAGGTCAAGGTCAGCGACACCGCACTCGCCGTCGCCGCCGGCGCCGACGAGATCGACATGGTCATCGACCGCGGCGCGTTCCTGTCCGGCGACTACGTCAAGGTCTACGAGGAGATCGTCGCCGTCAAGGCCGCCTGCGGCGCCGCCCACCTCAAGGTCATCCTGGAGACGGGCGAGCTGGCGACCTACGACAACGTACGCCGCGCGTCCTGGCTGGCGATGCTGGCCGGGGCCGACTTCATCAAGACCTCCACCGGCAAGGTCGCCCCGGCCGCCACCCTGCCCGTGACGCTGATCATGCTGGAGGCCGTGCGCGACTTCCGCGACCGCACCGGACGGCAGGTCGGCGTCAAGCCCGCCGGCGGCATCCGCACCACCAAGGACGCCATCAAGAACCTCGTCCTGGTCAACGAGACCGCCGGCGCCGACTGGCTCTCGCCCGACTGGTTCCGCCTGGGCGCCTCCTCGCTGCTCAACGACCTGCTGATGCAGCGCGAGAAGCTGACCACCGGCCGCTACGCCGGGCCCGACTACTTCACGCTCGACTGAGCCGCGCGGGACGGGCCACGGCGGGCTACGCCGCCGGGGCCTGGTGGTAGACCGAGTGCCACACCTCGTTGCGGATGCGCGCGAACTCCGGCGACAGCCGCATCTCCTCGGTGCGCGGGTAGGGCAGGTCCACGTCGATGACCCGGTAGACGCGGCCGGGCCTGGCGGCCATGACGACGACGCGGTTGGCCAGGTAGACGGCCTCGTCCACGTCATGGGTGATGAACATGACCGTGCGGCGCTCCCGGCTCCACGTGTCCAGGAGCTGGTCCTGGAGCTGGACGCGGGTGAGCGCGTCGAGGGCGCCGAACGGCTCGTCCATGAGCAGCACCTTCGGGTTGACCGCGTAGGCGCGGGCGATGGCGCAGCGCTGCTTCATGCCGCCGGACAGCGTCTTGGGCAGCGCGTCGGCGAAGTCGGTGAGGCCGACCAGGTCGATGGCCCGCTGGGCGCGTTCGCGGCGCTCCTCGGCGGGGATGGGGGCAAGGTCCAGCCCGAACTCGACGTTCTTGCGCACGGTGAGCCAGGGGAAGAGCGCGTACTGCTGGAAGATGACGCCGCGGTCGGGGCCGGGGCCCGCGACCGGGGCGCCGTCGAGCAGGATCTCGCCGTCTCCGGGCTCGACCAGGCCGGCGGCCATGCTCATCAGCGTGCTCTTGCCGCAGCCCGACGGGCCGACGACGGTGACGAACTCCTGGTCGGCGATGTCCAGGTCGACGCGGTCGAGGGCGAGGAAGTCGGTGTCCTTGAGCGCGAACGTCTTCGACACGCCGCGGAAGGAGATCTTGGTGGTCATCGGCGTTCCTGCCATCCGGTGAGGCGGCGTTCGGCGAGCTGGAGCAGCCGGTCCATCAGCAGGCCGAGCACGCCGATGCTGATCAGCCCGACGAAGATGGTGGGCAGGTCGTAGTAGAGCTGGGCCTGCTGCATGCGGTAGCCGAGGCCCTCCTGGGCGGCGATGAGCTCGGCGGCCACCAGCGTGCCCCAGGCGGCGCCGAGGCCGACGCGCATGCCGACGATGATGAACGGCGTGGAGGCGGGCACCACGACCTTGAGGAAGATGACCCGGTCGGAGGCGCCGAGCACGCGGGCGGCGTTGATGAGCGTCTTGTCGACGTCCATGACGCCCTGGAACGTCGCCACGACGCTCGACAGGAACGCGGCCAGGAAGATGACGAAGACCTTCGGCGTCTCGCCGATGCCCATGAGCAGGATGGCCAGCGGGATGATGGCCAGCGGCGGGATCGTGCGGAAGAACTGCACGTAGGGCTCGATGAGGGCGCGGGCGGTCGCGTACCAGCCCATCAGGAAGCCGACCGGGACGGCCAGCGCGGTGCCGAGCGCGAAGCCGGTGAAGACGCGACGCAGGCTGGCGAGCAGGTCGGCGGTGAGCGTGCCGTCCGCGATCAGCTCGGCGCCGCGCACGGCGACGTCGACGGGGCCGGTGAGGCCCTGGATGCCGGAGGCCGACAGGCCGGTCCAGGCGGCGAGTCCGGCCGCGACGGCGATCACGTTCAGGATGATCCCGCGGGCGGGCCGCTTGGCGCGGCGGCGGCGGGGAGCGGGCGGGTCGCCGGGTCTCTGGGTGACGCT
The DNA here is from genome assembly GCF_053590035.1 of Nonomuraea sp. NPDC003214. Classification (NCBI taxonomy): domain Bacteria; kingdom Bacillati; phylum Actinomycetota; class Actinomycetes; order Streptosporangiales; family Streptosporangiaceae; genus Nonomuraea; species Nonomuraea sp. NPDC003214. Next base: position 52,466 of record NZ_JBSFSX010000019.1, read on the forward strand.
CAGTGCGGTCATGGCTGGGGTGCCTCCATGCCCGACAGTGTGCTGATGTCCGGATATTTTCGTCAATAGGTAGGCAAAAATAGCCGATGATTGTTCCGCTCCACCGCAGGTCGGATGCGGGTACGGTCAGCCGCAGGCTCGGGTTTTGATCCGTAGCCCGTACAAAAAAGGTGGGTCAGGCGGGCCTGAGGTGGGCCGGGATCGACGGCTCCTCGTGCAGCAGGAGCGCGATCGCGCCCATGGCCGAGGCGTTCACGCCGAGGTCGGCCTGCGTCACCCGGATCTCGCGCGGCGACCTGGGCAGGGCCAGGTGGCCGATCGCCTCGCGGATCGGGTCGAGCACCAGGCTGCCCAGCCCGGCCAGCTCGCCGCCCACGACGACCAGCGCCGGGTCGAGCTGGGTCACGGTGTCGGCCAGCACGCGGCCCAGGTCGCGGGCCGCCGACGAGACGACCTCGCACGCCACCGTGGCCCGGTCCTGGGCGGCGGCGACGAGCGCGTCGAGGCCGTCGAGCGGGACGCCGCGCGCCGCGCACGCGTCGAGCAGCGCCTGGCCGCCGATCCTGCCCTCCAGGCAGCCGCGCCCGCCGCAGTGACAGGGCGGCCCCGACGGGTCGAGCGAGACGTGGCCGAGCTCGCCGCTCGCGCCGTGGGCGCCGCGCAGCAGCCTGCCGCCCGCGACGAAGCCGCCGCCCACGCCCACGGACCAGCGCACGTAGACGACGTCGCGCGCGGACCTGGCCGCGCCCCAGGTGGCCTCGGCCAGCGCCGCCAGCCTGGCGTTGTTGTCGACCGCCACCCGCACGCCGAACTCGTCGGCGATGCGGCGCGCCAGCGGCTGGTGGCCCGCGGGACCGGGATCGCCGTCGACGACGCCCACCAGGCCGAGCCCGACCGCCTCCAGGGCGCCCAGCCGCACGCCGCGCTCCTCGGCCACCTGCCGGACCAGGTCGATCGCCGCCTCCGCCAGCGCGAGCGGCGCCGCGTCCTCGGGAAGGTCGCGGGCCGCGGTGGTGACGACCTGGTGCGCGGCGTTGGCGATCGCCAGGCGGATGCGCCCCCGGCCCAGGTCGAGGCCGAGCAGCAGGCCGGCGGCGGGGTTGAGCGCCACCAGCGACGCCGGACGGCCGCGCCCGCGCGGCTCGCCGGGCGCCGGCTCGGTCTCGACGGCGGCCCCGCGCTCGATCAGATCGGAGATGATCGTGAACAGCGTCGTGCGTGACAGCCCGGTGCGCTCGGTGAGCTGGGCCCGGCTCAGCGCGCCCGACGAGCGCAGCGCGGACAGGACGGCGTCCTCGTGCACCCGGCGGAGCCGCTGGAGCGCGTCAGTGGGGCTCGACATGGGACCATGATGGGTCGAGGTCGAAATTTGTCAACTTCCCGGGTTAATTAGCGGCGCCCTTGTAGAGGTCGGCCGTGAAGTACGTGGCCGGGTCCGGCGACTGCGGCAGCTTGCCCATCGTGACGAAGATGTCCGCCAGGCCCTTGTACCAGCCTGCCACCGATCCGTCCGCGGTCAGCTTGTCCAGCTCGGCCGTCGGCACGATCCTGGTCACCGCCGAGGCGCCCTTGAACTGCTCCGCCGGGGCCTTCAGGAACGTCGCCGTCAGCGTCTCGGCCTCGGCCGTGTTGGCCGCCACCCAGTCGTTGCCCTCGCGCAGCACCTTGAGCACCTTGGTCACGGTCGCCGCGTCCTCGGCCACCAGCTCGTTGCGGGCCACGAAGGAGCTGGGGAAGCTGAGCTTGGGGTAGTAGTCCTCGCTCTTGGTCAGCTCGACCAGGTCAGGCACGTTCTTCTTGATGGTGTCGATCAGCGGATACCAGATGGCGGCCGCGTCGATCTGCTTGGCGCTGAAGGCCGACACCACCGTGCTCGGGTCCATGTTGACCTTCTGCACGTCCTTGCCGGTCAGCCCGGCCTCCTTGAGCGCCAGCTCCAGGATCATGTCGCCGCTGGTGCCCTCGGGGACGCCGATCTTCTTGCCCTTCAGCCCGGCGACCGAGGTGACGCCGGAGTCCGCGTGGGTGATCAGCCGGTCGGCCTGGCCCAGCATGTTCGGCGCGATGATCTTGGCTTTGCCGCTGGCCGGGAGCCAGGTGGCGCCCGAGCCGATGTAGCCGAAGTCGATGTCGCCCGAGCCGAGCGCCTGGATCTGCAGCGGCCCGTTGGTGAACACCTTCAGCTCGGGCTCCAGGCCGTGCTTGGCCCACAGCCCCTGCTTGTCGGCGGCGGCGAGCACGGCGGCGCCCGCGAAGTCGGCGATGTAGCCGAATCTGACGGTCTGCGCGCCGTCCTCGGAGGAGGAGCCGCACGCGGCCACGGGAAGGACGAGGGCGAGCGCTGCCGTGAAGGCCGCCAGCCTGCGAGGAAGCCTCATCGGAGGTCCTTTCTCAGGAATGGGTTACGGGGGGTGGACGGCGGCACTCAGGCCACCTCGTCGGCGACGCCGTCGACGTCGGGGGCGCGGCCCCCGCCGATGTCGGCCATGTAGCTCATCCAGCTGGAGGCGGGGTCGCCGCGGCGCAGCAGTTCGCGGTAGAGCCGCACGGTCAGGTCACGCCGGACCGCCGCGTAGGCGGGCGCGGTGTAGACGTTGCGCAACTCGTGCGGATCGCTGTCCAGGTCGTACAGCTCGTGCACGCTCTCCGGGTTGAACACCAGCTTGTGGCGGCGGTCCCGGATCATGCGCTGGGAGTAGGGGAAGTGGTGGCCGTGGAACTCGGCGACCACCTGCGGCCGGGGATCGGGCTCGCCCTCGACGAGCGGGAGCAGGCTGCTGCCGTCGCAGGGCTCCTGCGGCGGCAGCCCGGCCAGGGCGAGGATCGTCGGGTTGAGGTCGATCAGCGTGGCGAACTCGTCCACCACCCGCGCCCCGGCGCCCGGCACCCGGACGATGCCGGGGACGCGGTAGATGTCCTCGTACATCGCCGGGCCCTTGTCGTTGAGCCGGTGCGCGCCGGTGAACTCGCCGTGGTCGGCGGTGAACATCACCGCGGTGTCGTCCCAGAGCCCGTGCTCGCGCAGCGCGGCGGTCAGGCGCCCGATCTGGTCGTCGATCATCGTGACGTAGCCCCAGTAGACCGCGATCAGCTTGCGCCAGGCGTCGGCGTCGAAGTGGTCGGCCGACCAGTATTCGGAGTAGCGGCGTTGCACGTCGGGCTTGCCGTCGAAGGTCTCGGCCATCGACTCAGGCAGCGGCACCAGCGCGGGGTCGTACAGGTCGTAGTACTCGTCCGGGATCAGGTACGGCAGGTGCGGGCCGAACCAGTGGCAGGAGAGCACGAACGGCCTGCCGTCGCGGTGGAAGTCGCGCGCGTAGCCCGCCAGCAGCTCCAGCGTCCGGTCGGTGAGGTACGCCTCGATCGTCGCCTCGGGCGGCTGCCGCAGGCGGCCGGCGATGAGGTGGCCGCGGCCGGAGCCGTTCTCGGCGCGGCCGAAGACCGCCTGCTCCACGGCGAACGGCGGGTGGCCGCGCTTCTTGAGCCACCGCTCGTAGGAGGGGTGGTGGAACGGGTTGAGCGCGCCCGGCAGGTGCTCGCCGTCCATGCCGTAGAACTCCGGGCCTCGCTCGCGGCCGATGTGCCACTTGCCGACGTGCCCCAGGTTGTAGCCGGCGGCCCGCAGCGGCGCGGCCATGACGGGGTGCTCGTCGGCCACCTCGTCGCGGGCGCCGCCGTTGCGCTCCGGGTTGACCAGCAGGCCGTGCCGGAACGGGTGCAGCCCGGTGAACAGCGACGCCCGCGCGGGGGTGCAGATCGCGGTGGGGGTGTAGAAGCGGTCGAACCGGGTGCCTTCCGCGGCCAGGCCGTCCAGCGCCGGGGTGCGGACCAGCGGGTTGCCGTAGCAGCCGAGGGTGTCCACCCGGTGCTGGTCGGTCATCAGGAACAGGACGTTGCGTGGGGTGGTCACTCGTTCTCCGTTCGGAAGGGGGTGGGCGGCTCGTCGTGGAGGAGGAGGGCGATGGCGCCCATCGCGGACGCCCTGGCGCCCAGGTCGGCGGGGACGACCTCGACGGTGCTCGGGGTGCGGGGCAGGGCCAGGCGGGAGATCGACTCGCGGATCGGGCCGAGCACGAGGCTGCCCAGCGCGGCGAGCTCGCCGCCGACGACGACCCGCTCGGGGTCGAGCTGGACCACCGCGTCGGCCAGCACCCGTCCGAGGTCGGCGGCGGCGGCGGAGATCACCTCGCACACGGCGGGCACCCGGTCGCGGGCGGCGGCCACCAGCGCGTCGAGGCCGTCGAGCCGGACGCCGCCGGCGGCGCAGGCGTCGAGCAGCGCCTGCGCGCCGATGCGCGGCTCCAGACAGCCCCGCGAGCCGCAGTGGCAGGGCGGTCCGGCGGGGTCGAGCGAGATGTGGCCGAGCTCGCCGGCGGCGCCGGTCGCGCCCCGCACGAGCCGGCCGCCGACGAGGAAGCCGCCGCCCACCCCGACCGACCAGCGCGCGTACACGATGTCGCGGGCCGGCCTGGCCGCGCCCCACGTGCTCTCGGCCAGCGCGGCCAGTCTGGCGTTGTTGTCGACGGCGACGCGCACGCCGAACTCGCGCGACAGCCGGTCCTTGACGGGCGCGTAGCGGGCGGGCGGCAGCGCGGGGTCGCCGGCGCCGCCGATCAGGCCGACGCCGATGGCCTCCAGGGCGTCCAGGCGCACGCCGCGCTCGCCGCTGACCTGCTTGACCAGCCGCACCGCCGCCTCGGCCTGCTCCAGCACGTCGGCGCCCTCGGGGACGTCGGCCATGCCGGTGGCGACGATCTGGTGCGACAGATTGGCGACGGCCAGGTGGATGCGCCTTCTGGCCAGGTCGAGGCCGATGAGCTGGCCCGCTCCGGGGTTGAGCGTGACGAGCGTGGCGGGCCGGCCGCGCCCGCGCCGGGCCGTCGCGGGGGCCTCGGTCTCGACGACCGAGGCCCGCTCGATCATCTCCGAAATGATCGTGAACAGCGTGGTGCGGGACAGGCCGGTGATCCGGATCAGGTCGGTACGGCTCAGCGCACCCGACGAGCGCAGCGCGTCGAGGACGGCGTCCTCGTGGGCACGGCGGAGCCGTTGCAGCGCGTCGGTCGGCTTGGGCATGCGGCCATGATGGGGTCCCGACCGCATTAAGTGCAAATCTTCGGACTAAATATGTGCCCATATGCCCGGACCAAGGGTGCCGGTATGGGGGAGATCGCTTATTAATGTTGAGAGTCTTGACGTAATTGGGTGAGGCGGCTCACACTCTGGGCTACCGAAAGGAGCCTCATGCCCCCCACCCGTCCCCGCCGTCGCCTCGCGGCGGCGCTGACAGCCGCGCTCGCGGCCACGCTGCTCGCGGCCCCCGCCCAAGCCGCCACCCAGGCCGCCCCAGCCAACCTGGCCCTCGCGGGCGCCGCCTCCGCCTCCAGCGTCGAGCTCGACCGCGCCGACTTCGCCGCCGCGCACGTCAACGACGGCGACACCGCCACCCGCTGGTCGTCGAAGTACCAGGACGACAACTGGGTCCAGGTCAAGCTCGCCCAGCCGGCCACCGTCGACCACGTCAAGCTGACCTGGCCCAACGCCTGCGCCCGCGACTTCGTGCTGCAGACCTCCGCGGACGGCGCGTCGTGGACCGACGTGGCCTCGGTGCGGCGCGACACCTGCCCGCGGACTGACGTGATCGAGGTGCGCTCCGCCGAGCCGGTCGCGTACGTGCGCATGCAGGGACGCCAGCGCTGGTCGAGCTACGGGTACTCGATCTCCGAGTTCGAGATCTGGGACGCGCCGCCGGCTCCGCCCGCGCCCACGCTCGGCCTGCTGCCCAAGCCGGTGTCCGTCGAGGAGACCGGCGGCGAGCCGTTCGCGCTGCACCGGAACACCCGCGTGCTCGCCTCCGGCGCCGCCGCCCAGGCCCCCGCCGAGTATCTGGCCCGCGCGCTGCGCCCGGCCACCGGTTACCGGCTGCCCGTCGTCCGCAACGGCCGGGGCCCCGCGCCCATCCTCGTCGAGGTCGGCGACGGCAAGGGCCCGCAGGGCCACGAGGCCGAGGGCTACACGCTCACCGTCACGCCCCGGCAGGTCACGCTGCGCGCCTCGACGGCCGCCGGCGCGCTCAACGGCGTCCAGACCCTGCGCCAGCTCCTGCCGCAGTGGATCGAATCGGACACCCCCGTCGCCGCCGCCTGGACGATCCCCGCGGTGACGATCACCGACCACCCGCGCTTCGCGCACCGCGGCATGATGCTCGACGTCGCCCGCAGCTTCTACCCGGTCAGCGAGGTCAAGACCTATATCGACGCCGCCGCCCAGTTCAAGGTCAACCGGCTGCACCTGCACCTGACCGACGACCAGGGCTGGCGCATCGCCGTGGACCAGCCGGCGGACAACCCGTCCGGCATCGACTACGGCCTGCTCACCGAGGTCAGCGGCGCCACCGCGATGACCGACCGGGGCACCGAGCCGGGCATCACCGGCTTCTACACCAAGGCCGACTACACCGAGATCATCCGCTACGCGGCCGAGAACGGCATGACGGTCATCCCCGAGATCGACATGCCCGGTCACACGAACGCCGCCCTGCACTCCATCCCGCAGCTCAACACCCCGGGCGCGCGGCCCCAGCTCCAGCCCGGCCAGACCACCGTCCCGCACAACGGCACGGGCGCGGTCGGCTACTCCTCCTTCGACGCGGACAGCCCGGTCACGTACGAGTTCGTCAAGCACGTGCTCACCGAGATCGCCGCGCTGACCCCCGGCCCCTACCTGCACATCGGCGGCGACGAGGCGCACGTCACCAGCCACGCCGACTACACCAGGATGGTCGACGCGTTCACCAAGGAGGTCGCGGCGCTCGGCAAGACCGTCGCCGGCTGGAACGAGTACGCCGGCACCGCGCTGCCGCAGGACAACGCCGTCGTCCAGTTCTGGAACGGCAACCGCCAGGCCGTGGCGAACGCCGTCAACGGCCGGGGCGCCAAGGTCGTCCTGTCACCGGCGCCGCACACGTACGTGCCGCAGAAGCAGGACCTTCGCCAGCCGCAGGGCGGCACCTGGGCGTGCGGCGGCGCGTGCGGCCTGGACCGGCACTACAACTGGGACCCGGGCGCCTACATCCCCGGCATCCAGGAGAGCAGCGTGCTGGGCGTGGAGACGGCGCTGTGGGGCGAGTTCATCCGCCGCGTCGGCCAGGCGCAGTACTACAGCTTCCCCCGGCTGATCGCCACGGCCGAGGCCGGCTGGACGCCGCAGGCGCAGCGCGACTACACCGACTTCCGCACCCGCCTGTTTAAGGCCGGCGGCAGGCTCACCGTCCAGGGGACGAACTTCTTCCCCACGGCCGACGTGGCCTGGCGGACGGAGGCGCTGGCCGAGCCGGTGACCGTCGCCGCCGGGCAGCCGTCCGGCGCGACCTGGACCGTCACCGCCCCCGGCCGCGCCGCCGCCGACCTGAAGGCGGGCGTCGTGTGGAGCGACGGGCGGCAGGAGGACGTCACGCTGACGACCACCCGCGAGGCCAGCATCCCCGACATGCGGATCAACGCCGCGTTCACCGCGACCTCGGCCCGCGCCTTCGACGAGCCGGGGACCTACACGGGCACGCTCTCGGTCCGCGTGCCAGGTGAGGCGCCGGTCGAGGCACGGGTGACGGTGACCGTCCGCTGAGCACCTCCGAGGGGCCCCGCGCCGGGCCCCTCGGAGCAGTGCATATGACCGTCTACGCTGGCAGTTGTGATGCTCCGATACTTCACTCTGGATCGATGATGGCAACGCCGAAACGGACGGTGCCCGAGAGGCCGGTGTTCGACTACGCCCCGGCGCCCGAGTCGCGCGACATCGTCGATCTCAAGTCCTCCTACGGGCTGTTCATCGACGGCGAGTTCGTGGACGGTTCAGGGCCGTCCTTCAAGACGGTCAACCCGGCCACGGAGGAGAAGCTGGCGGAGGTCGCCACGGCCTCCGCCGACGACGTCGACCGCGCGGTGCGGGCCGCGCGCAAGGCGTTCGACGGCTGGAGCGCGCTGCCCGGCTCCGAGCGCGCCAAATACCTGTTCCGCATCGCCCGCATCGTCCAGGAGCGCGCCAGAGAGCTGGCCGTGCTGGAATCCCTCGACAACGGCAAGCCGATCCGCGAGTCACGCGACGTGGACCTGCCGCTGGTGGCGGCGCACTTCTTCTACTACGCGGGCTGGGCCGACAAGCTCGGCTACGCCGGGTTCGGCCCCGACCCCCGGCCGCTGGGCGTGGCCGGGCAGGTCATCCCGTGGAACTTCCCGCTGCTCATGCTCGCCTGGAAGATCGCGCCCGCGCTGGCGTGCGGCAACACGGTCGTGCTCAAGCCGGCCGAGACGACGCCGCTGACCGCGCTGCTGTTCGCGGAGATCTGCCGGCAGGCCGAGCTGCCGCCCGGCGTCGTCAACATCGTCACCGGCGCGGGCGAGACCGGCTCCGCCGTCGTCTCCCACCCCGACGTGGCCAAGGTCGCCTTCACCGGCTCCACCGAGGTCGGCCGGCTCATCGCCAGGTCCGTCGCCGGCACCGGCAAGAAGCTCACGCTGGAGCTGGGCGGCAAGGCCGCCAACATCGTCTTCGACGACGCCGCGCTCGACCAGGCCGTCGAGGGCATCGTCAACGGCATCTTCTTCAACCAGGGCCACGTGTGCTGCGCGGGCTCGCGGCTGCTCGTCCAGGAGTCGATCCAGGAGGAGTTGCTGGCCGCGCTCAAGCGCAGGCTCGGCACGCTGCGGCTGGGCGACCCGCTCGACAAGAACACCGACATCGGCGCGATCAACTCCGCCGACCAGCTCGCCAAGATCCGCCGCCTGTCCGACCTGGGCGAGTCCGAGGGCGCCGAGCGCTGGTCGCCCGCGTGCGAGCTGCCCGACAAGGGCTTCTGGTTCCCGCCGACGCTGTTCACCGGCGTCGCGCAGTCCCACCGGATCGCGCGCGAGGAGATCTTCGGCCCGGTCCTGTCCGTGCTCACCTTCCGGACTCCGGCCGAGGCCGTCGAGAAGGCCAACAACACCCCGTACGGCCTGTCCGCCGGCATCTGGACGGAGAAGGGGTCGCGCATCCTGTGGATGGCCGACCGGCTCCGCGCGGGAGTGGTGTGGGCCAACACCTTCAACCGGTTCGACCCGACCTCGCCGTTCGGCGGCTACAAGGAGTCGGGCTACGGGCGCGAGGGCGGCCTGCTCGGGCTGGAGGCCTACCTTGACGTGTGAGCACCGGAGCCGCCGCCGCAGGGCCCGCCGTGCCCTGGCGACCCGCGGCCATGCCTTCGCCCGCGCCGGGCGTCCCGTGCGCACCGGCTGGTACGCCCACCGCTGCGGCGTGAGCCGGTGCGGCCAGGTGTTCGTGCCGGTCGAGATGTCCCAGGAGATCATGTGGAGGGGGCGCGGCGATGAGTAGGTTGGCCGTCCGCAAGACCTACAAGCTGTTCATCGGCGGGGCGTTCCCGCGCTCGGAGAGTGGGAGGTCCTATCCCGTGACCTCGCCCAAGGGCGACTTCCTCGCCAACGCCTCGCGCGCGTCCCGCAAGGACGCCAGGGACGCGGTGTCGGCCGCCCGCAAGGCGTTCCCCGGCTGGTCGGGAGCCACCGCCTACAACCGGGGCCAGATCCTCTACCGGATCGCCGAGATGCTGGAGGGCCGCCGCGCCCAGTTCGCCGACGAGCTCGGCGGCGGGCGGAAGGCCGCGCTGGAGACCGTCGACGCGGCCGTGGACCGGCTCGTCTGGTACGCCGGGTGGTCGGACAAGATCAGCTCGGTGCACGGCACCGCCAACCCGGTCGCGGGCCCGTACTTCAACCTGTCGTCGCCGGAGCCCACCGGGGTGGTCGCGGTCGTCGCGCCCGCCGACCCGCTGCTCGGGCTGGTGTCGGTGGTGGCGCCGGTCATCGTGACCGGCAACACGTGCGTGGTCGTCGCCTCCGAGCCGGCCCCGCTGCCGGCGATCACGCTGGCCGAGGTGCTGGCCACGTCCGACCTGCCGGGCGGGGTGGTCAACATCCTCACCGGGCGCCAGGCGGAGATCGCGCCCTGGCTGGCCGCGCACATGGACGTCAACGGCCTGGACCTGACCGGCGTGGCCGAGCCGGAGCTGGCGCTGCGCTGCGAGCAGGAGGCGGCGGCGAACCTCAAGCGCGTCCTGCGCCCCCGGGCCGAGGACTGGCGCGGTGACCCGGGGCTGGGGCGGATGACCCGTTTCCTGGAGACGAAGACCGTCTGGCACCCGCTGGGCGTCTGACGCTCGTCGTCCGCTCGCCGGGCCGGCCTGGCGTCATCAGGACAGGCCGGGCGGGCGGATCGGCGGATGGGCCGCCTGGAGCTGGGCGGCCAGGCCGAGCAGGTGCGGCTCGCCGCCCGGCGGGGCGACGAGCTGGACCCCGATCGGCAGGCCGCTGGAGTGGGTGGCGACGGGCACGGTCATGGCGGGCCAGCCGCACATGTTCCACGGGCCGGTCGCGGGCGCGTACCCGACGTTGGCCAGCACGTTGCGGACCAGGCCGCGCCTGCCCCAGCGGTCGGCGCGCGGCGGGATCGCGGCGAGGGCCGGCATGACCAGCACGTCGGCGTCGCCGAACCAGCGGTCGGCGCCGTAGCCGGCCCAGCGGTCCCGGCCGCGGCGGCCGTCCAGGCCGAGCCTGGCCAGCACCCGGCCGGCGCGGGCCAGCGCCCGGGTGCGGCGCTCCAGCCGCCGCCGGTCGGCCGCCGTGGCGGCGACGGCCCGCACGGTGTCGGCGGCGCGGCAGAGCCAGGTGGCGACCGTGGCCGGGCCCAGCCAGGCGGGCAGGCGGCGGTCGCGTTCGACGATCGTGTGCCCGGCCACCCGCAGCGTCTCGGCGGCCCCGCGCACCGCCGCCCGGAACTCGCGGTCCACCGGCAGCCCGGCGGGCAGCGGCTGCGGCGCGTACGCCACCCGCAGGTCGAACGGCTCCGGGCTGTCGTGCGGCGGTGGCGGCTCCCACACGCCGTCGTCGCCCGCCCACACCGAGCGCAGCATCGGCCGGCGCGGCTCGGCCCGGCGGCCGCTGCGCCACGACTCGGCCAGCGACGGGTCCCCGGCCAGCACCGACAACGTCAGCGCCAGGTCGGCGGCGTGCACGGCGATGGGGCCGTTCGCCGACAGGCCGCGCCAGTCGTCCGTGGGCCCCGGGACCAGCCCGGCGCCCGGCTTGAGCGCCAGCACGCCGCAGCACGCCCCCGGGATGCGCAGCGAGCCCATGCCGTCGTTGCCGAGCGCGATCGGCGCCATCCCCGCCGCGACCGCCGCCGCGCTCCCCGACGACGACCCGCCCGCCGTGCGCGAGCGGTCCCAGGGATTGCGGACCGTGCCGTACGCGCTGTCGCCGAAGGCCACCAGGGCCAGCTCGGGCAGGTTCGTCAGGCCGATCACCACCGCGCCGGCCGCGCGCAGCCGGGCCACGGCCTCGTGGTCCGCGGCGGCGGGGGAGTCGGCGGTCACCGCCGAGCCCAGGCGGGTCGCCTCGCCCGCCACCTCCACGTTGTCCTTGACCGCCACCGGCACCCCGGCCAGCGGCAGCTCCGACAGGTCGCGCCGCTCCTGGACGGCCCGCGCCTCCGCCACCGCCTGCTCGCGCACCCGCCGGAACGCACCCACCCGCGGATCCCGCTCCGCGATCACCGCGAGGTGCTCCTCGACGACCGCGGTGGCCGCGACCTCGCCCTGTCGTACGGCCGCCGCGATCTCGATGGCGGATCTGCCTGCCCACAACATGTTCTAGAGTGTGGCGGTTTCTACTCTTCGTTGCGAGACTTCGGCTCCCTGCTCGCCTGTTTGAGAGCGAGCCGCAACGCGTACTCGATCTGCGCGTTGACGCTGCGGAGATCGTCGGCCGCCCACTTGGCTATCGCGTCGTAGACGGCCGGATCCAGGCGCAGCAGGAGCTTCTTGCGCTCAGGCATACAGGCTGCCGGCGTTCACCACCGGCTGCGTCGCCCGGTCGCCGCACAGCACGACCAGGAGGTTGGACACCATCTGCGCCTTGCGCTCCTCGTCGAGGTCGACGACCCCCTCGGCGGCGAGCCGGTCGAGCGCGAGCTGGACCATGCCCACCGCGCCCTCGACGATCCGGGTGCGGGCCGCGACCACCTGGCCGGCCTGCTGGCGGACCAGCATCGCCTGGGCGATCTCGGGCGCGTAGGCGAGGTGCGTGATGCGGGCCTCCAGCACCTCGATCCCGGCCAGCTCGGTGCGGTCGCGCAGCTCGGCGGTGAGCTCGGTGGCCACCTCCGCGCCGTCGCGCAGGCTGGTGCGCTCGGGCAGGTGCGAGTCGTACGGGTGGCTGGTGGCCAGGTGACGCACGGCGGCCTCGGACTGGATGGCCACGTACTCCTCGTAGTCGTCGACGGCGAACACCGCCTTGGCCGTGTCGACGGCACGGTAGACGACCACGGCGGCGATCTCCACCGGGTTGCCGTCGGCGTCGTTGACCTTGAGCTTGGTCGTCTCGAAGTTACGCACCCGCAGCGTGACCATGCGCTTGGTGGTGAACGGCAGCACCCACTGGAACCCGGCCTCCGACACCGACCCGACATAGCGCCCGAGGAACTGCACGACCTTGGACTCGTTCGGGTTGACCACCGTGAAGCCGGTGGAGAGCAGCGCCGCCAGCACGAGCCAGCCGATGCCCGGCGCGAGCAGCGACTCCGGGCCGCCCGGCAGCCAGACGGCCGCCACGATGCCGCCGAGCAGCAGCAGAGCGAGCAGCACCACGAAACCGTTGATGCGGAAAGCACGTCGTTCCATCGCGACCCCTTGCTATCGAAGTGATATCACCACGATAGCTCATCTAGTCTCGTGACGTGAACGTGCGATCCCTGGCGACCGGCCAGCGCTCCCTCGGCGACCCGACCATCGGCTATCCGCTCCGCCCGCCGCTCACCCGCGGCTGCCCCCGCACCAGCACCGCCGAGCTGGCCTACCCCGTCGAGGTCGACTACGACTACGCCCGCGTGCCCGGCGACCTGTTCGACCAGCCCGCCCTGCCCGACATCGCCCGCTGGCAGCCGCTGCTCCCGCCGCTGCTCGCGCCCACCCTCGGCGAAGGCGGCACCCCGCTCCTGGAGCTCTGCGGCGTCCACGTCAAGGACGAGTCCCGCAACCCCACCTGGTCGCACAAGGACCGCCTCAACCGCGTCGCCGTCAGCGCCGCACTCGCCGAGAACGCGCCCGGCGTCGTCGTCGCCTCCTCCGGCAACCACGGCGCCGCCGCGGCCGCCTACGCCGCCCGCGCCGGACTCCCCGCGATCGTCCTCGCCTCCGCCGACTCGCCGCCCGCCGTCCAGTCCTTCGTCCGCGCGTACGGGGCCACCGTGCACACCGTGCCCGTCGAACAGCGCTGGCCCATGCTGCGCGACATCGTCGACCGGCTCGGCTACCACCCCGTCAGCAACCAGACCGTCACCCACACCGGGCACCCCTACGGCGCCGAGGGCTACAAGACGATCGCCTACGAGCTCCACGCCCAGCTCGGGCGCGCACCGGCCGCCGTGTTCACCCCCACCGGCTACGGCGAGCTGCTGTACGGGGTGTGGAAAGGGTTCGCCGAGCTCGTACGGCTCGGCGTCGTCCCCGCCGCGCCCCGCATGTTCTCCTGCGAACCGGCCGCCGGCGGGCCCAACGCCCGCGCCCTCGCCACCGGCGCGCCCGCCGCCGTCGTCGACATCACCCCCACCGACGCGTACGGGATCGCCTGCACCGTCGGCGGGCACCGGGGCGTCCGCGCCGTCACCGACAGCGGCGGCGGCGCGCTGGCCGTCACCGACGCCGAACTCCGCGCCGCCCAGCGCGACCTGGCCCGCCAAGGGCTCTGGCAGGAACTGTCAGGCGCCGCCGGGCTGGCCGGCTACCGCAAGCTGCGCCAGGAGTTCGACGGGCCCGTGGTCTGCGTCGCCACGTCCAGCGGCTTCAAGGACATCGGCGTCGGATCAGCGCTTCAGCCAGACGCGTAGCGGCCCGGCCGGGACGAAGCCGTGCGCCACCGCCGGAGCCGGGTCCGGCTCGTACCCGACCAGCGGCAGGCGCGGGAACAGCGCCGCCGCCATCGCGACCACCCCCGGCCAGGCGGCCTCGCCCCACACGTTCGACACCCCCACCACCGAGGCCCGCCGCGACAGGTTGAGCACCGCCCCGCCGTCCTCGCCGCGCAGGATCGCCACGTCCTCCTCGCCGAGCAGCCCGCCCGGGAACAGCCCCGGCTGCTCGCCGTCGAAACACGCCTCGGCCCAGGCTGCCAGCTCGTCCTTCTCGCGCACCACCGCCCAGCCCCGCACGTCACCCGGACCAGGGGCCGCCCGATGGATCCAGGTCGCCTCGAACAGCACCCCGAACCCCGCCGCCGCCAGATCCAGCGTCGCGAAACTGTCCTTCACCGACGCCCCCGGCCCCGCGTCGATCCCCGCCAGCACCTCGGCCGCCGTCGCCTCCGGCGACAGCGTGACCGCGTCCGGGTAGAAGATCGGCGTCCGGACCGGGTTCGTCCACACCCTCTCGGAGAACACCCCCGGCAGCCCGTGCGCGCGGCACAGCGCGTCACACCACTCGGCATTGTTCAGGGCGGCAGCCTGGCTGATCATCTGGTCCGTTTCGTAGGAGTCGCCGTGAACGGATCCTCCGGCCACGGATGCTTGGGATAACGGCCGCGCATCTCGGCCCGCACCGAACGGTAGCCGTCCCGCCAGAACGACGCCAGATCCGCCGTCACCGCCAACGGACGCCCCGCCGGAGACAGCAGATGCACCAGCAACGGCACCCCCGCGATCCGCGGCGTCTCCACCCAGCCGAACAACTCCTGCAACTTGACCGCCAGCACCGGCTGCTCACCCGAATAGTCCAGCCGCACCAGTGACCCCGACGGCACCTCCACCCGCTCCGGCGCCGTCACCTCCAGCCGCTCACTCCACGGCACCAGCCTGCGCAACGCCGACGCCACGTCGATCCGCTCCAGATCCGCCCGCCGCCGCGCCCTCGACAACTCCGGCTCCAGCCACCGATCCGCCAGCTCCACCAGCCGATCCACCGGCGGCCACGGCTCACCCACCGCCCGATGGCAGAACGCCAGCCGGTCCCGCACCGCGCGCGCCGCCTTCGTCCACGTCAACACCTCTTCCGTACGCAGGCCGTGCAGGAGGGCGTCACGCACGTCGGCATCCGGCAGCGGGGCGCTCGACAGCTCGATCGCGCCCAGCCGCTCGACCACCCGCGCCGACACGTCCCCGCGACGGCTGCCCGGCGGGACCTTCCAGGCCACCTCCTCCTCGACCGTCACCGGATGCGCCTGACGGGCGATCTCCTCGTCGATCGCCACCGCCTGCCGGATCCGCGCCGACGCCGCCCCCGCCTGACGGTCCGCCACGGCGATGGCCAGCCACTGCGCGCTCGCCAGCCTCGACCCCTCCCCGAGCTGCGCCTCCGTGCCGGACGCCATCAAATACCCGCCGCCCCGGCGCCGCGCCACCCGCTCAGGGAACGCCAACGCCACCGCCACCCCCGCCACCGCCTCAACGGAGGAACCGGCTCCCCCGGCACCCGCCGTAGCCCGGGAGCCCACCGCAGCCCGTCCAGCCGTCCCGGGGTGCGGGAGCGCTTCGGAGGGGGTGGCCGTCCCGGACGTCGGGGTCCCCTCGGAGGGGGTGGCCGTCCCGGACGTCGGGGCCGTTTCGGAGGGCGGGGCCGCCGCAGCCCCGGAGGCCGCTCTGGAGGAACCGGTCGCGCCACCCGGCGGGCCTGCCGCCCCTGAGGCCGTTCCCCGCCGGGAGCCAGCCGCAGCCCGCCCGGCCGCCCCGGGGTGCGGGGCCGCCGCCCCCGAGGCCGCGCCACCCGGCGGGACTGCCGCCCCGGAGGCCGTTCCCGGGCGGGAGCCCGCCGCAGGCCGTCCGGGCGTCTCGGGGTGCGGGGCCGCTTCGGTGGGTGGGGTTCCCCTGGAGGGGGCGGCCGCCTGGCGGCGAGGGGGCGCAACCCCTCCGCCCTTCCTCGGGGGCGGGGGTGCTTCGGTGGGGGTGGAGGGTGGGCGGGAGGCGGTCAGGCGGCGGGTTTCTTGGCGCCAGCGGGTGGTGAAGGGGTCGTTGCCTCGGCGGGCGGAGCGCCAGACTTCGACGAGGTCGTCGGAGGCATCGCGCGGGAGGGGCTCGGACAGCAGGGCGATCACTTCGGCGGCGCCGGGGCCGAGGTCGAGGAGGGCGCGGGCGAGGCGGGGTTCGACGCCGGCGAGGGCCATGCGGCGGCCGTGGGCCGTCACGCGGCCGGCGAGGTCGACGGCGCCGAGGGTGGCGAGGGTGCGGAGGGCGGCGGCGAGGGCGGCGGGCGGCGGCGGGTCGAGGAGGGCGAGGTCGGTGCTGCCCCAGCAGGCGGCCTGGAGGGCGAAGGCCGTGAGGTCGGCGAGCGCGATCTCGGGCCGTGGGTGTTCGGCGAGGCGTTCGTGCTCGGCGGCGGACCAGCACCGGTAGACGGTCCCGGGGGCTTCCCGGCCGGCGCGTCCGGCGCGCTGGTCGGCGGACGCCCTGGACACCCGGACGGTGGTGAGGGAGCCGAGGCCGCGGGCGTGGTCGGTGCGGGGTTCGCGGGCCAGCCCGGAGTCGACGACGACGCGGACGCCGGGCACGGTGAGGCTCGATTCGGCGACGGAGGTGGCCAGCACGACGCGCCGGGACGTGCCGGGTGACAGGACGGCGTCCTGGACGCGGGCGGGGGCCTGGCCGTGGACCTGGAGCACGTTGACGCCGGGCAGCATGGCGGCCACCCGGCCGATCTCGCCGACGCCGGGCAGGAAGCACAGCACGTCGCCGTCCCGTTCGGCGAGCGCGCGGCGTACGGTCTGGGCGACGTGGGCGAGCAGGGCGGGGTCGACGCGCAGCCCGTGCGGAGGGGAGACGGGGCGGGGCGGTGGCGCCCACACGGTCTCGACGGGGTGGGTGGCGCCGGTGGCGCGGACGACGGGGGCGTCGCCGAGCAGGCGGGACCACTGGCCGGCGTCGGCGGTGGCGGAGGTGGCGATGAGGCGCAGCTCGGGCCGGAGGGTGTCGCGTACGTCGAGGAGGAACGCCAGCGCCGTGTCGGCGTCGAGGTGGCGTTCGTGGCATTCGTCCAGCATGACCGCGTCGACGCCGGGCAGTTCGGGGTCGCGTTGGAGGCGTTGCAGCAGGACGCCGGTGGTGACGACCTCGACCTTGGGGTTGGCGCCGGTGTGCCGTTCGCCGCGGATGGTGTAGCTGACGCCCATGCGCCGGGCGGCGGCGCGTACGGCGAGGCGGCGGGGTTCGGCGACGAGCACGCGCAGCCCGGTGGCGGCGAGGGCGAGCGGGACGACGGTGGTCTTGCCGGTGCCGGGCGGTGCGGTCAGGACGGCGCTGCCGTCGCGGTCGAGGGCGGCGAGCAGGTCGGGCAGGACGTCGTGGATGGGCAGGTCAGGCATGCCCGCCCACGGGTGTCGCGAGGAGGACGGAGTCGAGCAGGCCGGGGAAGCGGGCCTCCAGGTCGTCGCGCCGCAGGCTCATGTACTTGAGCCTGCCTTCCTGCTTGGTGAGGACGAGGCCGGCCTCGCGCAGGGTGCGGTAGTGGTGCGAGGCGGTGGACTTGTGCACGCCGAGCGAGTCGCCGGCGACGGTGCAGGTCATCTCGCCGTACGCGGCCAGCCGGGCGACGATCTCCAGCCGGATCGGGTCGGACAGCGCGCGCAGAACCTCCGTGAGCTGGATGTCGTCGGTGGCCGGGTGCGGAAGCAGGCGCATACCCGACACGATACCCAATTTTATTGTTTGACAACTATCCAACAATGCTTCAGCGTGTGTGGAGTGAATCGTCCCCTTTACCCGTTGGCCGCCGGCAACTTCGCCGTCGGCACCGGCATGTTCGTCACCGCCGGCCTGCTCGCGCCCATCTCCGGCGACCTGAACGTCTCCACCGCGGCGGCCGGGCAGCTGATGACCGTGTTCGCGCTGGCGTACGCGGTGCTGTCGCCCGTGCTCGCCGCCGTGACCGCGCGGCTGCCCCGCAAGAGGCTGCTGCTGATCGCGCTGGGCGTGTTCGTGCTCGGCAACGCGTTGACGGCGCTCGCGCCGACCTACCCCCTCCTCATGGCGACCCGGGTGCTGGCGGCGGCGGGGGCCGCCATGTTCACGCCGACCGCGTCGGGCGTGGCGAACGCGCTGGCCAGGCCCGAGCACCGGGGGCGGGCGCTGGCGGTGGTGCTGGGCGGGCTGAGCGTGTCGTCGGCGATCGGCGTGCCGCTCGGCACCTGGCTGGGCACGGCGTCCGGGTGGCGGACGACGATCTGGCTGGTGACGGGGCTGGGCGTGCTGGGGTTCGCCGGGGTGGCGGCGCTGGTGCCCGACGTGCGGACGGCCGTCTCGGGCCGGCTGGCCGAGCGGTTCGCGCCGCTGGCCGACCGGCGGGTGCTGGCGGTGCTGACGACGCAGTTGCTGAT
This sequence comes from Nonomuraea sp. NPDC003214, assembly GCF_053590035.1. NCBI lineage: Bacteria > Bacillati > Actinomycetota > Actinomycetes > Streptosporangiales > Streptosporangiaceae > Nonomuraea > Nonomuraea sp. NPDC003214. Next base: position 70,870 of record NZ_JBSFSX010000019.1, read on the forward strand.
GTTCGGCGCCGGGTTCACCGCCTACACCTACATCGGGTCGCTGATCGACCTGCCGCTGCCGGTCGTGCTGTGGGCATGGGGCATCGGCGCGATCGTGGGCAGCCACCTCGGCGGCCGGCTCACCGACGCGTACGGGCCGCGCCGCATGGTGCTGATCGGGCTGGCCGCGTCCACGGTGTTCCTGGCGCTCATCCCGGTCGCGAACCTGGCGCTGCCGGTCGGGCTGCTGTGGGCGCTGCTCTGGGGCGCGCTCGGCTGGCTGATCGCCCCGGCGCAGCAGTATCGGATCGTCTCCGTCCTGCCGGGCAACGTGCCGGTCGGGCTCGGCCTGCTCTCCTCGGCCCAGTACGCGGGCCTCGTCGTCGCGGGCGTGGCCGGCGGCCTCGCGCTCGACGGGTGGGGCAGGGCCGGGGTGATCGCCCTGGCCACGGCGATCGGGGCCGTCTCGGTGCTGTTCACGCTGGCCACCTACAGGCCCGCCGCCGAACGTGAAAGCGTGCCGCAGACCGTGGGGTGATGGGGAAGAATGTCCCGGTGTCTGATACCCCCGCCCCTCCGCAGACCGACCCCCGCGACGAACCCGCCCCGCTCGGGCTGATGGTGCTCCTCACCGGCGGAAGCGCCGTCGTGATCATCCTCGCGGTGACGTTCCTCTCCGGCTCCGCCGGCCTGCGCCCGCTGCTCCTCGGCCCGATCATGCTGGTCGGGTACGAGGTCCTGGTCCACGAGGTGTGGTGGAAGCGCTGGTGGGGGGCCGTCCCGGGGGCGATCGCCGGGCTGGTGACCTACTTCGAGGGACGCGCCATGCTGGCCGACCTCATCGGCGACGCCTGGGCCCACCCGCTGGCCTTCGTCACCGCCTGGGTCCTGTTCGCCGTCGTCTTCTGCCTGGCCAGCCGCTACCCGCGAACGGACTTCACGGCACAGAAGTCCGCTTCCTGAACGGCACGGGTGCAGAAACCTCCGCTACCGGAGCTGATTTGTAGCAACGCGGCTGACTTCTGTCATGCCGGACGCTTCCGGCGCACTTCCCGATCATGCTCGTTCTCGCCCACCTTTCTATGTCGGAACCTCATGAACCTCATGAGACGTGGACCGAGAAAGGGCGAACGGACATGACATCGACAGCGCCAGGCCCGGCGCGTGACCGCCGGGCAGCGACGCGGTGATCGAGCCGCCACGACGTCCCCGGCCGCCGCAGGCCGTTCCAGGGGACGCCCCGGCCACGGCGATGAGCACCCGGGTGCAGGCCATGCGCGCCGACTTCGTCGACTTCGCCGCACGGGAGCACAGCCGGGTGATCCGCTTCCTGATGCGCGGCGGCGCCTCGCTCGCCGACAGCCAGGACGCCGCGCAGGAGGCGTTCACGCAGGCGTGGCGGCTGATCAACAGCGAGCCGGAGGCGTGGGCGCGGGTTCAGGAGCCGCTGGGCTGGATGTTCAAGGTCGCCGGCCGGTGCCTGAGCCGCCCGCCGGGGGAGAGCCGCCGGCGGGTGAGCACGGTCCCGGTCGCCGACGTCCCGGAGACGGCCGCGCGCGCCGACGATCCGGCGGACCTCATCGGCCCCGCCGTGGACGTGCTGGCCGCCCTGCGGGACCTGCCGCCGGACCAGCGGCTGGCCATCCGGTACCGGATGGACGACCAGCCCAACTCCGCCGTCGCCGCCGCTCTGGGGCTGACGGAGCAGCAGGCCGCGGACCTGGTCAAGAAGGCGCGCGTCGTGCTCAGGTACCGGCTCGCGGAGTATCGGACCCGGAAGGGGGCCGCGTCCCATGACCGATCACCGTGACGACCTCCCCCTCACCGACGAGGAGCTCGACGACCTGCTCGACCAGGCGGACGCCGACCTGCTGGCGTACGTGCGCGCGCACACCGATGTCGGCGGCCTGCTCAACTCCATGCTGGAGATCCGCCCGGCGGTGCAGCCGCCGCCTCCGGCCGCCGCCGAGCTCTTCCACGCGCGGCTGCGGCTGCGCGAGATCGAGAGGTCCCTGACGCGGGCGGACGCGCACGCCCGGGCCCTGGCCGCGTCGTTCCGCGACGCGCGCGCCGACGAGCTGACGCAGGCCGTCGACCGCGCTCTGGACAGCGCCAGGTCGGGCGATCTCAGCCGGACCCCTGACCTGCTCCGGGCGCTCACGGTGGCGCTGGCCCGCGCGGTGGCGGTCGCGCTCGCCTGTTATCCCCGGCGCGGGGGCGGCTCGCCCGGCGCCCTGGTGGCACGGCCGCCGCTGGACACGCTGATCGTGGCGATCGCGCGCGGCCTGTCGGACGCGGGCGACCTCGCCGCCGACCTGCCCGGCGCGGCCGAGCCCGGGGCCGCCCTGGACGTGTCGGGAGCGGATCTGTCCGACCTGCGGCTGATGTCGCCGGACCTGCTGCACGGCGTCGTCTGGGACGCCGGGACGGTGTGGCCGTCCGGCCTGGGCGAGGTCGTGGGCAGCATGTCGGAGGAGGTGTGCGAGGGGGTCTACCGGGTGGTCTTCGGCGAGGACGTCATCACCCTTGGACCGGAATCCAGCCCAGGCTGACCGCGAGGATGACGAAGACGCCGAGCAGGATGCGGTAGATCACGAAGCCGGTGAAGCGGTGGGTGCTGATGTAGCGCAGGAACCAGGCCACCGCCGCGTAGCCGACGATGAACGAGATCACCGTGGCCAGGATCGTCGGCCCCCAGTCGGGCGCGTCGCCGTTGCCGATCTCGGCCAGCTCCAGCAGCCCCGACGCCAGGACGGCCGGGATGGCCAGCAGGAAGGAGTATTTGGCCGCGGCCTCCCGCCGGTAGTCGAGCAGGAGGCCGGCCGTGATCGTGCCGCCGGAGCGGGAGACGCCGGGGATGAGGGCCAGCGACTGGGCGAAGCCGTAGACGACCGCGTGGGTCACGTTGAGGTGCTTCTCCAGCGTGAGCTTGTTGCGCGCGGTGCGGTCGGCGAACCACAGGATGATGCCGAAGACGATGAGCGTGGTGCCGACCAGGCGCAGGTCACGGAAGGCGCCCTCGATCTGGTCCTTCAGCACCAGGCCGAGCACGCCGATCGGGATGGTGCCGACGATGACGTACCAGCCCATGCGGGCGGCGAAGTGATCGCGCAGCTCGGGCTTGAACAGCGAGCGCGTCCAGGTGGAGATGATCTCCCAGAGCTCTTTCCTGAAGTAGATCAGCACGGCCGCCTCGGTGCCGAGCTGGATCACGGCGGTGAACGCCGCCCCCGGGTCGTCCCAGCCGAGAAACGCCGAGACGACGCGGATGTGCGCGCTGGAGGAGATCGGCAGGAACTCCGTGAGCCCCTGCAGCAGCCCCAGCACCACTGCTTCCATCCAGCCGATCACGTGCGCACCTTCCCCAGGAACCACCGGAGTGAACGAGGTGAGGCTAGCGGAAACGGGGACCGCCGGAGGGCCCCGCGAAACGTCCAGGCGAGGAGGACAGCCCATGTTCACCCGACGGTTCACGAAAATTCATGACGAACGGTGTCGGCCGATTGTGGCCACGGCCGAGTAATGATCGGTGATGGACTCCTTCGCCGAATACGTGACGCAGCGGTCCGTGCGGTTGCGCCGCACGGCCTACCTGCTCGCGGGCGACTGGGCCACGGCCGAGGACCTGGTGCAGACGGCTCTCGCCCGCGCCTGGACGGCCTGGCGGCGCATCGAGGGCGATCCGGACCCGTACGTGTACCGCATCCTCACCAACGCCCACGCGTCCTGGTGGCGCAGGCGGTGGCGCGGCGAGGTGCCGGTGGAACGGGTGCCGGAGGCGGCGGCGCCGGGCGACTTCACCCGCGACGTGACGGAGAAGGACGCGCTGTGGGCGGCGATCCGCGGGCTGTCGGACCGGCAGCGGGCGGTGGTCGTCCTGCACTACTTCGAGGGGCTGACGCTGCCGCAGTGCGCGGCGGTGCTCGGCTGCTCGCTCGGCACCGTCAAGACCCAGCTCGGCCGCGCCCTGACGCGGCTGCGGGTCCATCCGGCCGTGCGGCTCACGAGGGCGGGGCGATGACCTACACCGAGGACGAACTGCGCGACCTGCTCGCGGAGCTGACGGCGTACGTGCCTGGAAGGACGGCGGACGTGACGAGGATCGTACGGCGGGGCAGGCGGATGCTGCTGGTGCGCTGGGGGGTGGGCGCGGCGCTGACAGGGGCCGCCGCGGCCGCCGTGCTGTGGCTGCTGCCGGGCCCGGCGACCGCCCCGGCTCCGGCACCGGCCGCCCAGCCGTCCGTCACGGGCCGGAGCGGCGGGCCGGACGCGCCCGTCCGCGACCTGGTGATCGGGCGGGACCACCCGCCGGCCCGGCTCGGCGACCTGGTCAGCATCGGCGGCGTGGGGGCCGACAGGTCGGCCATCGGCAACGACGTGAAGGTCAAGCCCACCAGCTCCGGCACCACCGTGGTCTTCACCTGCGAGGACGAGGCGAGCTGGACGGTCTCGTCGGTGAACGGCGCCGGCCGGGTCACCAGGTGCGCCGGCGGGCAGGCCCGTCACACGTTCCGCGCGGGGGAGCTGCCGCGTGACTGGACGGACAGGAAGCAGTCCGTCCGGGTGTGGGTGTTCCCCCCGACGCCGCTGATCACGGAGGTCGCGCTGGACGGCTGCGCGCTGCCGGAGAAGGACAAGGGCATGTGCGACGGCCGGTACGTCGCCGGGGAGCTGGTCCGCTACGACGTCGCGCTCCAGCTCGCCGGCGAGCTGGGCGCCCAGCCAGGGGCGTGGATGGCCGGCGTCTACGACGTGGACTGAGCCCAGGCCGCGGCGAAGTCGGTGAAATCCCGCGCCGGCCGGCCCAGCGCCTCGCGCACCCCGTCGGCCACGTAGGCGTTGCGCCCGTCGAGCACCTCGGTGAACAGCGTGGTCAGCATGGCGACGACGTCGCCTGGGACCCCGTGCTCGGCGGCGCCGGCCGCGTACTGCTCCATCGTGATCGGGATGTAGGCGATCTCCCTTCCTGTGGCCTTGGACAGCTCGGCCGCCGCGTCGGCGAACGTGAGCAGCCTCGGCCCGGTCAGCTCGTACGTCCTGCCGGTGTGGCCGTCCTCGACGAGCGCGGCCACCGCGACGTCGGCGATGTCGTCGGCGTCGACGAACGGCTCGGCCACCTCGCGCGCCGGCAGCGCGATCGCGCCGTCCAGCACCGACTCCAGCAGGTAGCCCTCGGTGAAGTTCTGCATGAACCAGCCGCAGGTGACGACGGTCCACTCCAGGCCCGACTCGCGCACCACCCGCTCGCACGCCTGCGCCTCGGGCTCGTTGCGGCCGGACAGCAGCACCAGCCGCCGCACGCCGGACCGGACGGCCAGCTCGGTGAAGGCGCGGATGTCGTCGAGCGCGCCCGGCACGATCAGGTCGGGCTGGTAGGCGAGGTAGGCGGCGTCCGCCCCCGCGAGGGCGGGCGCCCAGGTGTCACGGTCGGTCCAGTCGAACGGCGGCGTCCCCGAGCGGGAGCCGACCCGGACGGTGTGGCCGAGAGCGGTCAGCTTGTCAGCGATCCGGCGGCCGGTCTTGCCGGTGCCGCCCGTAACCAGGATTGTCATGCCTCCATTAAGCCCGGCCGTGGTGAGACTATCCATGGTTGAGAAGCGCGTTGGCATATGCGATCGTCTAACTCATGGACCATCTGGCAGCGCTGCTCGACGGCCCGCGGGCCCGTGGCGCGTTCCTGCTCCGCTCGATCCTCGACCCGCCGTGGTCGATCCGCATCCAGGACGAGGCCCCGCTGACGCTGGTGGCGATGGTACGGGGCTCGGCCTGGATCGTGCCGTCACGGGGTGCGCTCGTGAGCCTGGCGCCCGGCGACGTGGCGATCGTCCGCGGGCCCGACCCGTACACGGTCGCCGACCAGCCCGAGACCGAGCCGCAGATCGTCATCCACCCCGGCCAGCACTGCACCACCCTGGACGGCGAGTCCCTCTACCAGGCGATGGACCTGGGCGTGCGCACCTGGGGCAACAGTCCCGACGGCGGCACCGTGATGATCACCGGCACCTACCTGATGGAGGGGGAGATCAGCAGGCGGCTGCTGGACGCGCTGCCGCCGCTGCTGGTGCAGCCGGGCGAGCCGCTGATCCCGCTGCTCGGCGCCGAGGTGGTCAGGGACGAGCCCGGCCAGGAGGCGGTGCTCGACCGGCTGCTCGACCTGCTGCTGATCTCGACGCTGCGCTCGTGGTTCGCCGAGCACGAGGCGCCGGGCTGGTATCGGGCGAGCGGTGACCCTATCGTGGGCCGGGCGATGCGCATGCTGCACAACAACCCGGCCCACCCCTGGACGGTCGCCTCGCTGGCCGCCGAGGTGGGCGTCTCGCGTGCCTCGCTGGCCCGGCGGTTCACCGAGCTGGTGGGGGAGCCGCCGATGGCCTTCCTCACCGACTGGCGGCTCGCCCTGGCCGCCGACCTGCTGCGCGAGCCCGACGCGACGGTCGGCTCGGTGGCGCGCAAGGTCGGCTACGGCAGCCCGTTCGCGCTGAGCGCCGCCTTCAAACGGGTGCGCGGCATCAGCCCTCAGGAGCACCGGGCCGGGGCCGCCACGTGAAACCGCTGCTGCTCCTGGACGTCGACGGCGTGCTCAACCCCACCGGGCACGCCACGCCCGACTTCCGGCGCTACCGGTGCACGATCGGCGACATCCTCTACACGGTGCACCTCAACCCCAGGCACGGGCCCCGGCTGATGGAGCTCGCCCTGCGCACCGGCTCCGAGCTGGCCTGGGCGACCACCTGGGAGCGGCACGCCAACGAGTGGATCGCGCCCCGGCTGGGGCTGCCGATGCTGCCGGTGGTCCCGCTGGGGCCCGACCGGGGCAGCCGGCACGGCGAGATGTTCAAGACCCGTTACGTGGCGGACTACGTGGGCAGGCGGCCCTTCGTCTGGTTCGACGACCAGGTCTTCAAGGAGGACGAGGAGTATCTCAGGGCTCATCAGGGTCTGGACGACTTCCTGCTCGTCCACGTGCCTCCCGCACGCGGCCTGACCAGCGAACATCTGGCGCTGGCCCGGGAGTGGCTGACCCTTACAGGGTTTTCTCAGGGGCCCTGACGGGATAGGCGGCGCGCGGTCGTCCGTTGGACCAGTCAGAACGTAACCACACGGAGGACACGATGTACCGCTCACGAGAGCACAGGATCCTGGCCGGCGTCTGCGGCGGTCTCGCCGACAAGATGGGCCTGCCGCCCACCCTCGTCCGCATCATCTGGCTGATCCTCTCGCTCTTCCCCGGGCCGATGTGGGTCGTCTACGCGATCATGTGGATCCTCGTCCCCGAGGAGCCGAAGAAGTACTAGTCCCGCCTATGCTCGAAGCATGGCAAGGCCGCTGACACTCATCCAGGACGAGCTCGTCGACTACGACAAGGCGATGGAGCGCATGGCCGACCTCGTCGGCGAGCGCCAACGGGACGAGCGGCCGGACACGCTCTGGCTGCTCAGCCATCCGTCCGTCTACACCGTCGGCCGCCGCACCCCGGCGGCGCACCTGCCCGACCCGTCGCGCGGCATCCCGGTCGTCGAGACCGGGCGCGGCGGGCAGCTCACCTACCACGGCCCGGGGCAGCTCGTCGGCTACCTCGTCGTCAAGCTGGGGGAGGACGAGGGCATCGTCGACTACGTGCGCGAGGTCGAGCTGCGGCTCGTCGACGCGCTGGGCGCGCTCGGCCTGCCCGCCGAGCGCCGCGACACCCCGCCGGGCTCGGAGCTGCTCACCGGCGTGTGGACGTCGCGGACCGGCCGCAAGATCGTCTCGATCGGCATGCGGCAGAGCCGCGGCGTCACCAGCCACGGCTTCGCCCTCAACGTCGACGGCGACCTCACGCCGTGGGACTGGGCGGTCGCCTGCGGCATGCCGGACGTCGACATGACCTCGCTCAAGCGCGAGCTGGGCGACACCGCGATGGACAAGGTCCGCGCGGCCGTGGCCGCCTCGTTCGAGGCGGCCTGACCACGCATTCAGTACGTCATTCCGCCGGGACCTCGTCGACGGTGCGGCGAGGCCCGGTGAACCAGTGCCTGGCCGACAGCGCCCACCACAGCGCGATGCCGACCAGCACGACCCCGACGGCGATCGGCGCGTAGTTGACCGACGTCCAGGTGAAGTCCGCGTTGCCCGGCACGCCCGCGGGCGAGAACGGCATGACGAAGTACACGCAGACGATGGCGATCTCGACGCAGGCGATCCAGCACAGCGCCTTGTAGCGGCGCCCGAGCGTCCACGGCCCGGGCTCGAAGCGGTCGCCCATGCGCAGCCGCAGCCAGATCGGGATGAGGAACGCCAGGTAGAGCCCGATGACGGCGATCGACACGACGGCGTAGAAGGCGACGGGCGTGGTGAGCCCGGCGGGCGCGTAGAGGGCGGGCAGGGTGATGAGGGCGGCCACCGCGCAGCCGGCCAGGATGGCGTTGACCGGGGTGCGGTTGCGGTCGACCTTGGACCACAGCCGCCAGCCGGGCACCGCGCCGTCGCGGGAGAAGGCGTACGTCATCCGCGACATCGAGGTCACGCAGCTCATGCCGCAGAAGAACTGGCCGATCGTGGAGATCGCGAAGATCGCGGTGGCCAGCGGTGAGGAGAGCGCGGTGGTGAAGATCGCGCCGACGAAGCCGCCCTGCGCGTTGATCTCGTCCACGTTGGTGGCCGCGAACAGGAACGCCAGCAGCAGGATCCAGCCGCCGATCGCCGAGTAGAAGATCGACTGCCAGAGCCCGCGGGCGGCGGTCTTGGCGGCGCCCTGGGTCTCCTCCGACACGTGCGCGCAGGCGTCGAAGCCGGTGATCGTGTACTGCGTGAGCAGGAAGCCGAGCGGCAGCACGTACAGCCAGAAGGGCAGGCCGCCGTCACCGTCGCCGAACCCGGAGTTGTTGATCGTCTCGGTGAAGACGAAGCCGACGGACTGGTGCTGGGCGGGGGCGAAGACGAGGATGGCGACGATGACCGCGGCGCCGGCGACGTGCCACCAGACGGAGATGTTCTGCAGCAGCGAGATCAGCCGGTGGCTGTAGATGTTGATCAGCGCGTGCAGCACCAGGATGATCACGAACAGCAGGAACGCCTGGGGCAGCGTGCCTTCCCAGGCGCCGCCGGTCAGCCGGGTGAGCGTGATGTTGAGGAACGTGGCGCAGCCGTAGTCGACGGAGGCGGTGACGGCGATGAGGCCGATGAGGTTGAGCCAGCCGGTGAACCAGCCGTGGATCGGCTTGCCCAGCTTGGCGGCCCACCAGTAGATGCCGCCCGCCGTCGGGTAGGCGGAGACCAGCTCGGCCATGCAGAAGCCGATGATCAGGATGAACAGGGAGATCAGCGGCCAGCCCCACGAGATGGCGATGGGGCCGCCGTTGTTCCAGGCCTGTCCGAAGGTCGTGAAGCAGCCGGCGAGGATCGAGATGATGGAGAAGGAGATCGCGAAGTTGGAGAAACCGCTCCAGGTCCGGGCCAGCTCCTGTTTGTAGCCGAGCTCGGCGAGTCGCCTGGAATCCTCTTCTGTGGTCACTGAGGTCTCCCTGGGGGGCGCGGAGGACGCTCTTTTGGTCTACGTCTAGACCATTTCCTCCGCGCGAGCAAGGAGTTACAGAAGAGTTTCGATCTCGTCAGCCGAACGCGTCGACCGTGGCCTGGCAGAACGCCTTCAGATCGTCCGGTTTACGGCTGGTGACCAGCTTGTTCGGGCCGCCGGTGCACACGACGACCTCCCGGTCCTCCCAGGTGGCCCCGGCGTTGCGCAGGTCCGTCTGCAGGCTCGGCCACGAGGTGAGCGTACGGCCCCGCACCACGTCGGCCTCGATGAGCGTCCACGGCGCGTGGCAGATGGCGGCCACCGGCTTGCCGGCGTCGAAGAAGCCCTTGGCGAACGCGACGGCCTGCGGCACGGTGCGCAGGAAGTCGGGGTTGGCGACGCCGCCGGGCAGCACGAGGCCGTCGAAGTCGGCGGGCGACACCTCCTCCACCGTGGCGTCCACGGCGAACGTGTCGGCCTTGTCGAGGTGGTTGAAGCCCTGGACCTGGCCCGCGCTGGTGGAGACCAGCTTGGGCGTGCCGCCGGCCTGCTTGACGGCCTTCCACGGCTCGGTGAGCTCAACCTGCTCGACGCCTTCGGGTGCCACGAGGAACGCGATGGTCTTGTCCATGCCTGCCCCCTATCCCGCAGGCCGCGATCTATACGCCCAGGTGTGACCGGCCCATGCCAGGGCCGCGCCGATCGCGTACCAGAGCAGGTCGGGCGGGTTGAAGGTGCTGCCGAGCAGCGGGCGCAGCACCGCCGGGATGCCCGCGAGCTGGGCGAACTCGATCGCCCAGCTCAGCCCGGCCGACACCAGGGCGGCGGCCCACGGGCGGACGCGGGGCAGGGCCAGCAGCACGAGCAGGTAGATCAGCACCGTGTAGAGCGCGTCGCCGGCGTACTTGGGGACCGGGCCGTCCCAAAGCATGCGCACGCCGAGGCCCAGACCTATGGTGACCAGCGCGGCGAGGGCGACGGGCAAACGGGACACCGGGCACACACTAGTAGCATCGGCCCACATGAGTGCGACCATGGTGGTGCGGGATCTGGCGGCCGGACACGGGGAGCGGGTGCTGTTCTCCGGGCTCGATCTCGTGGTGGCCCCCGGCGACGTGATCGGGCTCGTGGGGGCCAACGGCGCGGGCAAGTCCACGCTGCTGCGCATGCTGGCCGGGATCGACCGGCCGGAGCAGGGCACGATCCGGCTCAGCCCGGCCACGGCCACCGTCGGCCACCTGCCGCAGGAGCCCGACCGCAGGCCGGGCGAGACGGTCAGGGAGTTCCTGGCCCGGCGCACCGGCGTGGCCCAGGCGCAGCGCGAGCTCGACGCCGCCACGCAGGGCCTGGTCGAGCAGGCGCCCGGCGCCGACGACGCCTACAGCGTGGCCCTGGAGCGGTGGCTGTCGCTCGGCGGCGCCGACCTGGAGGAGCGCACCGAGACGATCGGGCTGACGGTCGGCCTGGACCAGCTCATGACCTCCCTGTCCGGCGGCCAGGCGGCCCGCGCCGGGCTGGCGTCGCTGCTGCTCAGCCGCTACGACCTGTTCCTGCTCGACGAGCCGACCAACGACCTGGACCTCGACGGCCTCGACCGGCTGGAGGGCTTCGTCAACGGGCTGCGCGCCGGCACCGTGCTCGTCAGCCACGACCGCGAGTTCCTGGCCAGGACCGTCACCAAGGTCCTGGAGCTCGACCTGGCCCAGCAGCAGATTCACCTCTACGGCGGCGGCTACCAGGCGTACCTGGACGAACGCGAGGTCGCCAGGCGGCACGCCAGGGAGCAGTACGAGGAGTACGCGGAGACCCGCGCCCAGCTGGAGGCGCGCGCCCGCACCCAGCGGGCCTGGATGGAGAAGGGCGTCAAGAACGCCCGCCGCAAGATGCCCGACAACGACAAGATCGGCCGCAACGCCCGCGTCGAGGCCACCGAGAAGCAGGCGGCCAAGGCCCGCCAGACCGACAAGATGATCGAGCGGCTGGAGGTCGTCGAGGAGCCGCGCAAGGAGTGGGAGCTGCGGATGGAGATCGCCGCCGCGCCCCGCTCCGGCGCGGTCGTGGCGACGCTGCGCGGCGCGGTGGTCCGGCGCGGCACGTTCACGCTCGGCCCGGTCGACCTGGAGCTCGGCTGGGCGGAGCGGGTGGCGATCACCGGACCCAACGGCGCGGGCAAGACCACGCTGCTGGCCGCCCTGCTCGGCCGGACCGAGCTGGACGAGGGGCACGCCGCGCTCGGCCCCGGCGTCGTCGTCGGCGAGGTCGACCAGGCGCGCGGGCTGTTCGAGGGCGAGGAGGCGCTGCTCGACGCGTTCGCCACGCACGTGCCCGAGCTGGTGCCCGCCGACGTGCGAACCCTGCTGGCCAAGTTCGGGCTCAAGGCCGGGCACGTGCTGCGTTCGGCGGCCACGCTGTCACCCGGCGAGCGCACCCGGGCCGCGCTGGCGTTGTTGCAGGCCAGGGGTGTTAACCTGCTCGTGCTCGACGAGCCGACCAACCATCTCGACCTGCCCGCCATCGAGCAGCTGGAGTCGGCGCTGGCGAGCTACCCGGGCACCCTGCTGCTGGTCACGCACGACCGCCGGATGCTCGACGCCGTGCACGTCGATCGCCGGCTGCGGGTGGAGTCGGGCGCGGTCACCGAAGCCCGCTGAAAATTTACACCGCGCAAGGAAACGAAGATGAAACAATTCTCCGCCACTCGTTGACATGCGACGTTCCTATGGTGTGCCGTGCTCTACACAGATAACCCCCCGCCTGAAGGTGAGGCACTCATGAGGAAATGGCTCGCGCGCCTGGCTGTGCTGGGCGTCGCGCTGTTGGTAGCCGGTCAGGGCCAGGCGGCCCTAGCGCAGGACCCTGCGGCGGGGAAGAAGATCGTACGTGTGGGCGCCACCCAGGCCGTCGACTCGATGAACCCCTTCCTCGCGGTCCGCCTGGTCTCCACCTCGATCCACCGCTGGATGTACGGGTTCCTCACGGTGCCCGACTCCAAGACGCTCAAGCCGAGCCCCGACCTGGCCGAGTCGTGGACCACGTCCGAGGACGGCCTCACCTGGACGTTCAAGATCCGCCAGACGAAGTGGTCCGACGGCCAGCCGGTCACCGCCGAGGACGCCGCCTGGACGTTCAACAAGATCATGACCGACGACGCGGCCAAGACCGCCAACGGCCCCGCCGTCGAGAACTTCGAGAGCGTCACGGCCAACGGCCAGGACCTGGTCATCAAGCTCAAGGCCCCGCAGGCCTCGATGCTGGAGAACCCGATCCCGATCATGCCCAAGCATGTGTGGGAGAAGGTCACCGACCTCGGCCAGTTCTCCGGCGACCAGTACCCGGCCGTGGTCAGCGGCCCGTACATCGCCGTCGAGCACAAGAAGGACCAGTACGTCAAGCTCAAGGCCAACCCCAACTACTGGCGGGGCGCCCCCAAGATCGACGAGCTTCAGGTCATCTTCTACGACAACCCCGCGGCCTCGATCGTCGGCCTGAAGAACGGCGAGATCGACCTGATCGGCCGGCTCAACCCGCCGGAGTTCGAGGCGCTCAAGGGCGACCCCAACATCGTCCAGTGGAACCAGCAGGGCCGCCGCGCCAACTACCTGCAGATCAACCACGGCGCCACCACCACCGACGACAAGCCCGTCGGCGACGGCCACCCGGCGCTCAAGGACCAGAAGGTCCGCCAGGCGCTGCACTACGCCATCGACAAGGACAAGCTCGTCGCCGAGGTGCAGAACGGCCTGGCCAAGCCCGCCCACGGCTCGATCGTGCCGCCCATGTACACGGACTTCTTCTGGGAGGCCAGCGGCGACACCAAGGTCACCTACGACCCGGCCAAGGCCAACCAGATCCTCGACGAGGCCGGCTACAAGAAGGGCGCCGACGGCGTCCGCACGATGCCCGACGGTGACCGCAAGCTGGAGTTCCGCTTCAGCATCCACACCGACACCCCGATCGAGGACAAGCTCGCCGAATACCTGACCGGGTTCTTCAAGGAGATCGGCATCACGCTGACCACCAAGAAGCTCGACTCCAGCAAGTTCACCGAGGAGACCGGCGTCACCGGCCTGTTCGACATCGCGATCAGCGGCTGGTCGGTCAACCCCGACCCGGAGGAGGTCCTGGCGACGCACCTGTGCAGCCGCCGGCCGACCCCGTCCGGCGAGGGCGGCGGCACCGAGTCGTTCTACTGCGACGAGACCTTCGAGAAGCTCTACCAGGAGCAGCTCAAGGAGCTCGACCGGCCCAAGCGCGCCGAGCTGATCAAGCAGATGCAGGAGCGCCTCTACACCGACGCCCCGGTCATCGCGATCTACTACACCAACGACCTCGAGGGCTACCGCAAGGACCGCATCAAGAGCGTCACCTCGGTGCCCGAGCAGGACGGCATCCTGTACGGCGCCAGCAGCTTCTGGCCGTTCTACTCGCTGGAGGCCGTCGAGCCGGCCGCCGCCGAGGCCGAGGGCGGCTCCAACACCGGCCTGATCGCCGGCGTGGTCGGGGCCGTGGTGGTCATCGGCCTCGGAGCCTTCTTCCTCACCAGGCGGCGTAAGAGTGCCGCGGACGACCGAGAATGACAGCACCTCTCGAAGCAGTGGAACCCGCCGCCTCCCAGGCGGCGGGCCCCGCTGAGGACCATCGCCCCGCCCGCCACGGCATCCTGCGCTACGCGCTGTCGAAGGCCGGCGGGGCGTTGTTCAGCATCGCCATGGTGATCATCGGAACGTTCTTCCTGTTCCGGCTGCTCCCGGGAGATCCCGTACGGGCCCTGGCCCAGGGACGCAACATGACCCCCGAGCAACTGGACATGGAACGCCGCAGGCTCGGCCTCGACGAGCCGCTGATCAACCAGTTCCTCAACTTCCTGGGCGACACGCTCCGCTTCGACCTCGGCATGTCCTACGAGTACAAGCGCCCGGTGCTCGACCTCATCGGGGACCGGATCGGCGCCACGCTGCTGCTGGCGGGCGTCGGCCTCGCGGTCGCGGTCAGCCTCGGCATCTGGCAGGGCATGCGGGCCGGGTGGCGCCACGGCAGCCGGTTCGACCGGTTCTCCACCGGCACCTCGCTGGTGCTGTGGTCGGTGCCGACGTTCTGGCTCGGGCTGCTCCTGCTGCTGGTGTTCGGCGCCTACCTCAAGATCTTCCCGTCGCGGGGCATCCAGAGCGTCGACGCGCCCGACGGGTTCGCCTACGTGCTCGACGTCGCGCACCACATGGTGCTGCCCGTCATCACCCTCGTCGGCGTGGTCTACGCCCAGTACCTGCTGGTCATGCGCTCGTCCCTGCTCGACGAGGTGGGCCAGGACTACATCACCACCGCCCGGGCCAAGGGCCTGCGCGACGACGACGTGCGGCGGCGGCACGCGGTGCCCAACGCGCTGCTCCCGACGGTCACGCTGGTGTTCATGCGCGTCGGCTTCGTCGTGGGCGGCGCGGTCACGGTGGAGACCATCTTCAGCTGGCCCGGCCTCGGGCAGCTCTTCTACGAGGCGGTCAGGGTGCCTGACTTCACGCTGATGCAGGGCACGTTCATGCTCATCACGGTCGCCGTGATCATCATGAACACGCTGGCCGACGTGATCTACCACATCCTCGACCCGAGGGTGAGGTCGGCATGAGCGTCGCGTCGGCACGCAGGCGGCAGTCGCTGACCCGGTTCTGGAAGGACTTCAGCAGGCAGCGGGCCGGTGTCGTGGGCCTGGTCATCCTGGTCGTCGCCGCGCTGCTGGCCGTGGTCGCGCCGCTGTTCATCGACCAGAGCGTCACCGGCGTCGTCAACGCCCCCGGCAAGCCGATGCAGCCGCCCAGCCTGGAGTTCCCGTTCGGCACCGACGAGTCGGGCCGCTCGATCCTGCTCATGGTGTGGTGGGGCTCGCGCACGTCGCTGCTCATCGGCTTCCTCGCGGCGCTGGTCAGCATGCTGATCGGCACCGTGCTCGGCATCGCCGCCGGGCACTTCCGCGGCTGGGTCAGCGCGGTCATCCTGCGGGTGACCGACTGGTTCCTGGTGCTGCCCTCGCTGGTCACGGCCCTGGTGCTGGCGGCCATCATGGGCGGCAGCACGTTCACGATCATCATGGCGATCGGCGTCACCACCTGGCCGACGACCGCCCGGCTGATCCGCGCCCAGACGCTGGCCGTCGAGGCCCGGCCGTACATCGAGCGCTCCAAGGCGCTCGGCGCCGGCCACTGGCACGTCACCACCCGGCACGTGCTGCCAAACGTGGCGCCGCTGCTGCTGGCCAGCACCACGCTGGAGGTCGCCAGCGCCATCGTCACCGAGTCCACGCTGGCCTTCCTCGGCGTCAGCGCGAACAAGACCTCGTGGGGCACGATGCTGCGCGGCTCCTACGACTGGGGCGCGGCCACCTCGGGCGCCTGGTGGTACATCCTGATCCCCGGCCTGTGCATCGTCGCGGTCGTCATGGCGTTCACGCTGTGCGGCCGGGCGCTGGAGGCCGTGCTCAACCCGCGACTGCGGAAGGCGGGCGCATGACCCTCCTCGAACTGGACGACGTCTCGGTGACGTACCGGATCGCCTCCGGCGAGGTCCCCGCCGTGCGCGGGGTGTCGCTGTCGCTCGACAGCGGCGCCGCGCTCGGGGTCGCCGGCGAGTCGGGGTCCGGCAAGTCGACGCTGGCCATGGCGCTGCTGCGGCTGCTGCCGCGGGACGCGCGCGTCGGCGGCCGGATCCTGCTCGGCGGCGAGGACGTGCTGACCATGAAGTGGGGCCGGCTGCGCGCGGTGCGCTGGGCGGAGGCCTCGATCGTGTTCCAGGGCGCGCAGCACGGGCTCAACCCGGTGCGCCGGATCGGCGAGCAGATCGCCGAGCCGATGCTGGTGCACGGCCTGGCCAAGCCCGACCAGGCGGACAAGCGGGTGGCCGAGCTGCTCGGCCAGGTGGGCATGCCCGCCTGGCGGGCGCAGAGCTACCCGCACGAGCTGTCCGGCGGGCAGCGCCAGCGCGTGATGATCGCGATGGCGCTCGCCTGCTCGCCCAAGCTGATCATCGCCGACGAGCCGACGACCGCGCTCGACGTGATGGTCCAGGCCCAGGTGCTGACGCTGATCAAGGACCTGGTCGCCAAGCACGACATCTCCCTCATCATGATCTCGCACGACCTGTCGGTCCTCGCCGACGTGTGCGGGCAGCTCGCGGTCATGTACGCGGGCCGCGTCGTCGAGCACGGCCCGTCGCGCGAGGTGTTCCACGACGCCAAGCACCCCTACAGCAGGGCGTTGGCGGCGGCGTTCCCCACGGTCGGCGACCCGGTCTCCCGGCTGGCGCCCAAGGGGCTCGGCGGCGACCCGCCCGACCCCATGCACCTGCCGTCCGGCTGCGCCTTCCACCCGCGCTGCCCGATCGCGCTGGAGGAGTGCTCGTCGCTCGACGTCGAGCTGTGGCCCGCCGGTGACCGCCGCAGCGCCGCCTGCGTGCACGTACGGGCGAAGGAGGAGGCCTCATGACCGAGACCGAAGCACCGGCGGAGACCGTGAGCACGGCCCGCCGCACCCTGCTCGAAGCCCGTGACCTGCGCGTGGAGTTCGCCTCGCGCGGGCGGCGGGCCCGCGCGGTCGACGGCGTGAACCTCGCGGTCGGCGAGGGCGAGATCGTGGCGCTGGTCGGCGAGTCCGGCTGCGGCAAGACGACGCTCGCCCGCACCCTGCTCGGCCTGGAGAAGCCCACGGCGGGCACCGTCCACTTCGACGGCCGGCCGCTGAAGTACGGCTCGAAGGCGCTGAAGGAATACCGCAGGCAGGTGCAGCTCGTCCTCCAGGACCCGACGGGCTCGCTCAACCCGCGGCACACCGTCTACGAGGCGGTGGCCGAGGGGCCGCGCATCCACGGCCTGCCCGACGAGGCCGACATCGTGAACTCCGCGCTGTCGCGGGCCGGGCTGCGCCCGCCGGAGCGGTTCCTGCTGCGCTACCCGCACGAGCTGTCCGGCGGTCAGCGGCAGCGCGTGGTGATCGCCGGTGCGCTGGCGCTGAACCCGAAGGTGCTGATCGCCGACGAGCCGGTGGCCTCGCTGGACGCCTCGGTGCGCGGCGAGATCCTGGCGCTGATGCTCAAGCTCCGGGACGAGCTGGGATTGTCGGCGCTGGTCGTCACCCACGACCTGGGCCTGGCGTGGAACATCGCCGACCGGGTGGCGGTGATGTACCTGGGCCGGATCGTCGAGTCGGGGCCGGTCGAGCAGGTGCTGACCGCGCCGCGCCACCCCTACACGCAGGCGCTGCTGTCGGTGCTGCCCGAGTCGCCCGAACGGGTGGTGCTGACGGGCGAGCCGCCGGACCCGACCCGCATCCCGGGCGGCTGCCGTTTCCACGCCCGCTGCCAGGTGCTCGCCTCCGGCAAGGCGGCCGAGGCCGGCGTGGACGCCCGGTGCAGGGGTGAGCTGCTCGACATCCTGCCTGCTTCGGCCGCCGCGCAGGCGGCCTGCTACTACGCGGACGCCACGGGCTGAAAGGCCGCCGCGTTCTCGGCGGCCCACTCGGCGAAGCTCCGGGCGGGCCTGCCGGTGACCTGCTCGACGGTCGGGACCACGGTCTTGCCGACGTCCGGGGTGTTGCCGAGGGCGTCGATGAGGAACGCGATCGTCTCCTCGCCCATGCCGAACGAGCGCCACTGGGCGCGGGCCTCGTCCTCGGTCAGCTCGACGAAGCGGATCTCGGCGCCGAGGGCCTCGCCCAGCAGCCGGACCTTCTCGGCGGTGGTGACGGCGGCGGGGCCGGTCAGCGTCAGGCTCTCGCCGCCGTGCCCGCCCTCGGCCAGCACGGTCGCGGCCACGGCGGCGATGTCGCGCTCGTGCACCATCGCGCTGAGCCGGTCGCCGAACGGCTCGCGGACGACCCCCTCGCTCCTGACGGAGTGCGTCCACCACTTGAGCGTGTTGGACATGAACTCGACCGGGTGCAGCAGCGTCCACTCCATGCCGGTGGCGGCCAGGGCCTGCTCCAGCGCGCCGTCGGCGCGCCCGCCGAGCACGGTCACCCGCTTCACCCCGGCCTCGGCCGCCAGCGCGGCGATGCGGTCGCCGTGCTGGAGGGGAGCGTAGTCGTCGCCGGCGAAGTTGATCAGGTGCGCGGCCTCGACGCCGTCGAACGCGGCGGCCAGCGTCTCGGGCCTGGCCAGGTCGCCCTCGACGACCTCGACGCCCTCGGGCAGATCGGCCTTGGCGGCGTCCCTGGTCAGGGCCCGGACGCTGTGGCCGGCGCGCAGGAGCTCCTCCACGACGAGGCGGCCGACGGTCCCGGTGGCTCCGGTGACGAGGAAAGTCATGGCATGCTCCTTCTAGATGTGCGGAACGGAACGTTCTGATCTCAGAATAGCAGAACAGAACGTTTCATTCCACTAGAAGGCGCTGATCGCCGCCGGAGCCCTCTCGGCCCTGCTCAGCGTGCGGATCACCGCGGTCGCGCCGTGCCGGTGCACGGCCAGCCGCGCCAGCATCTCGACGACCGGCTCCACGACCTGCGGCGGCAG
Organism: Nonomuraea sp. NPDC003214; assembly: GCF_053590035.1. Classification (NCBI taxonomy): domain Bacteria; kingdom Bacillati; phylum Actinomycetota; class Actinomycetes; order Streptosporangiales; family Streptosporangiaceae; genus Nonomuraea; species Nonomuraea sp. NPDC003214. The sequence continues at coordinate 89,834 of NZ_JBSFSX010000019.1, forward strand.
CTCGGGAGTCGGCACCCCGACGCTGGCGGCCAGGTCGTCGGCGTGCACCACGAGCTCGATCAGCCGGGTCAGCAGGAAGTCGTCCAGCAGCAGCGACCAGTTCGGCAGGTCGATCACCCGGTCGGCGGGCTCCGCCGCGAGCGCGGTCCGCTGGCGGTCGAGCAGCTCCTCCGTGGCCGCCGCCAGCGCCTCGGCCCCACGGGCGGCGGCCTGCTCGCCGCCGCGCCTGATGTTCACGTTGCTCTCGTGGTCGAGGCCCTCCTGCACCCACGGGGAGCGCGTGTAGTGCTCCAGCAGCCGGATCGGCTCCCCGGCGCCCTCGCTCGCCAGCGCGCCGTCGACGCGCACGAGCTGCTGCGCCAGGTGTCCGGCCAGCCCGCCGACGCTGAACTCGGTCAGCGCGCTCGGCTTGTCCCAGGCCGCCGCGACGGCGGGGTCCCGCAGCAGCGCCGCCGCCGAAGCGGCCGCCGTCACGTACGCGTTCCTGATCTCCCCCATAGGTGGTGATATCCCCTCATTGCGGTGTCATTGCGGGTTTTCGCCAAGGTTATCCCTGGCGGTCCGCGTGATCGCGTCCCGGATGAACCGCCGGGCCAGCTTCGCCCTGCGGAACCGGCTCAGCACCGGCGGCGGCGTCCCGTACCGCCTGGCGCGGATGTCGGCCACCACCACGTCCGGCGCGCCCAGCTCGGCCAGCACGTCGAGCGCCTCCCGCTTGGTGATCAGCCGCCCGTCCCGCAGCGTCACCGTCGCCCGCGCCACCGTCACCATGCCGAGATCCACCCACACCTCGCGCAGCCAGCGCCGCCGCCCGCCGAGCTTGACCAGCCAGAAGTCACGCAGATCCGCCCGGACGAAGTCGGCCAGCTCGCCGTCGGACACCGGCGGGATCAGCGCGTCCGGCGGCTCCCCGTACAGCTCCAGCGCCCCCGTCAGCAGCTCGCGGCGGGTGACGGCGGTGACCGGCCGCTCGAACAGCTCCGCCATCGCCCACGTCACGTGCCGCTCGCCCGGATCGGCCAGCCGCGCCACCGGCAGGTAGGAGCAGTGCAGCTGCCCGGCCAGCGGCAGGTCGAGCCCCTGGTGAAGCGCCTCCAGCCGGCCGCGCTCCGCGTCGGTGAGCGGCCTCTCCACCACGGCGACCAGGTCCAGATCGCTCCGGCCCGGCTGGTAGTCGCCCCTGGCCAGCGACCCGTGCGCCCACAGCGCCACGAGCGGCACGACCGGCCCGACCTCCGCGAGGAAGCGCGTCAGCAGAAGCTCCGTGGAAGTGTGCATGCTGCCACTGTGAACGATCAGCCGCCGCCCATCCATACGGCGGCCGGTAAAACCGGTTGCCGGGTGCCGGGGGCGCCCGAAACGATCGGGTTCATGACCGCTGAACGCCCGCTCGCCCTGGTGACCGGGGTGGGGCGCACCACCGGCATCGGCGCCGGCATCGCCCTGCGCCTGGCCGACGCCGGCTGGGACCTCGCCTTCACCTACTGGCACCCGTACGACGAACGCATGGCCTGGGGCGTCGAGCCGGGCGCGACGGAGGAGATCGACCGGGAGCTGACCGGACGCGGCGCGGCCACCGTGGCGGTCGAGGCCGACCTCGCCGACCCCGAGGCCGCCGCCCGGATCTTCGACGCCGCCGAACGCCTGGGCCCGGTCACCGCGCTGGTGATGTGCCACTGCGAATCGGTCGACTCCGGCCTGCTCGACACCACCGTCGAAAGCTTCGACCGGCACTTCGCCGTCAACGCCCGCGCCACCTGGCTGCTCGTCCGCGAGTACGGCCGCCGCTTCCGCGGCGCGCACGGCACCGGCCGCATCATCAGCCTGACCAGCGACCACACCGTGCACAACCTGCCCTACGGCGCCAGCAAGGGAGCCCTCGACCGGATCACGCTGGCGGCCACCCACGAGTTCGCCCACCTCGGCATCACGGCCAACGTCGTCAATCCCGGCCCGGTCGACACCGGCTGGATGTCGGACGAGGTGCGTGACGCCTGCCTGAGCGCCACGCCGCTCGGCCGCCTGGGCACCCCGCAGGACACCGCCCACCTGGTGGAGTTCCTCTGCTCGCCGCAGGGCGGCTGGATCAACGGCCAGCTCCTGAAGAGCAACGGCGGCATGGCCTGACCGGCACGCCGGGCTCAGGCCGGCGCCGTGGCGGGCCGGACGCCGGCGCGGCGCCGGAGCCCGAAGGCCGCGATCACCACGCCCGCGACCGCCGCCCCCACCGGGACGAGCAGGGCGAGCCGGAGCGAGTCCAGCGCCGCCTCCGGCGTGGCCGCGCCGCCGAGCGCCGCCACGCTCACGGCGGTCACCGCCGACAGCCCGAGCGCGGTGCCGAACTGGAAGGCCGTGTAGAGCAGCCCGCTCGCCAGGCCGTGCTCGTGCTCGGCGACGCCGTCGGTGGCCGCCATGGTCAGCGGCCCGTACGCCAGCGAGAACGCCAGCCCGAGCAGCAGCATGGTCGGCAGCATCGCCGCGTACGTCCAGTCCATGCCGATCGGCAGGAACAGCGCGTAGCCGAGCGCGGCCACCACCAGCCCCCCGAACAGCACTCGGGCGTTGCCGAAGCGGTTGACCAGCCTCGGGGTGAGCGTCGGGGCCAGGACGGTGTCCATGCCGATCACGAGCATGGCCAGCCCCGTCTGCAGGCTGCTCCAGCCGCGCACCTCCTGGAGGTAGAGGGTGGCGACGAACTGGAACCCGGCGAACGACGCCAGGAACAGCAGCGCGCCCAGGTTGGCCCGCACCAGCGGCCCGGAGCGCAGGATGCCCAGCCGCACCAGGGGGTAGGCGGCCCGCCGCTCGATCAGCACGAAGGCCACCAGCAGCAGGAACCCGGCGCCGAACACGCCGAGCGTGCCCGCCAGGCCGTCACCCGGGTGCTCCAGCCGGACCACGCCGTAGACCAGCAGCAGCATGGCGCCGGTGATGCTGAACGCGCCGGCCAGGTCGAACACGCCCGCGGGCCGCTCGGGCGCCGGCGTCTCCTTGATCAGGATCAGCGCGGCGGCCAGGATCACCGCCGCCATGATCACCGGCGCGAAGAACACCCAGCGCCACCCGATCGAGGTCAGCAGCCCGCCCGCGACCAGGCCGAGCGAGAAGCCGCCCGCCGCCGTCCCGGCGTACACGCCGAGCGCCTTGGTGCGCTGCGGCCCCTCCGGGAAGGTGCCGGTGATCAGCGACAGCCCGGCCGGGGCCATGAACGCGGCGGCGACCCCGGTCACGAACCGGGCGACGAGCAGCATCCACCCCTCGGTCGCGAATCCGCCCAGGCCGGAGAAGGCCAGGAAGACGGCCAGCCAGAACAGGAACATCCGGCGCCGGCCCAGCAGGTCGGCCGCCCGGCCGCCCAGCAGCATGAATCCGCCGTAGCCGAGCACGTACGCGCTGACGACGCCGCTGAGCGTGCCGGTGGACAGGCCCAGGTCGGCCCGGATCGACGGCAGGGCCACGTTCAGCATGGCCACGTCGATCCCTTCCAGGAAGACGGCTCCCGCCAGGACGAGGAGCACGCCCCGGGCGCGTGCGTCCATGCGGGTGTGCACAGGTGTGGACACGGTTCCATTCCTCTCGACAGCACGGAACCGGTCACGGTTACTCAACAGCATGCCGGTTCCCTCTTGTAACCAGCAGCATCGTCGAGCACCATGAGGTGTCATGGAAGACGGCACTTCACAGTCCCTCGGTTACTGCGGGGATACCGGCGGCGACTACGACGTCCTGCAGTGGGACACCCGCGAGGACTGCGAGGTCAGGCAGATCCTCGACCGCGTGGCCGACAAGTGGTCACTGCTGGTCATCGCGCTGCTCGACCGGCGCAGCCTGCGCTTCAGCGAGCTGCGCCGGATGATCGACGGGGTCAGCCAGCGCATGCTCACGCGCACGCTGCGCCACCTGGAGCGCGACGGGCTGGTCAGCAGGACCGTGCACCCGACCGTGCCGCCGCGCGTCGACTACGAGCTGACCTCGCTGGGCGCGACCCTGCACTCCACCATCCGCGAGCTGGTCACCTGGACCGAGTCGCACCAGAACGAGATCGCCACGGCCCGCGCCGCCTACGACGCCCGCGTCCTGGCCGAGCAGGAGGCGGCCGAGGCCGACGCGGGCAGGCGGGCCGAGATCGCCCGCGGCGTGCTGACGGGCTCCCGCTGAGCCCGAGGCGTCAGGACGTGCCGAACAGGGCGCTGACCGACTCGCCGCAGTGGATCCGGCGCATGGCCTCCGCCAGCGCCGGGGCGACCGACAGCACCGTGAGCTTGTCGCTGGGCTTGGGCGGCGGGACCGTGTTGGTGCACACGATCTCCTCGACCTCGGGCAGCGCGCTGAGCCGCTCGATCGAGCCGTCGGCGAACAGCCCGTGGGTGCACGCCACGCGCACCGAGCGGACGCCGCGCTCGCGCAGCCGGTCGAGCAGCTCGATGACCGTGCTGCCCTTGGCGATCTCGTCGTCCAGGATGATCACGTCCTTGCCCGCCACGTCGCCGATGACCGAGCTGATCACCACCCGGTCGTCGGCGAAGCGCTGCTTGGCGCCCATCGCCACGCCCGCGCCGATCAGGCGGGCGAAGTGCGCGGCCTCCTTGGCGTTGCCCAGGTCGGGGGAGACCACGACGGTGTCGGACAGGTCGTAGCGCCGGAAGTGCGCGGCCAGCTCGCGCAGCGCGTGGAGGTGGTCGACGGGGACGCTGAAGAAGCCGTGCACCTGCGGGGAGTGCAGCGTCATCGTCAGCACCCGGCCCGCTCCGGCCGTCGCCATCAGGTCGGCGACGAGCCGCGCGCCGATCGAGATGCGCGGCGCGTCCTTCTTGTCGGAGCGCGCGTAGGCGTAGTGCGGCATGACCACGGTCGTCCTGGCCGCCGAGGCGCCCCGGGCGGCGTCGAGCATGAGCAGCAGCTCGACCAGATGCTCCTGGGTGGGCGGCACGAGCGGCTGGATCAGGAACACGTCACGCTCGCGGCAGTTGGCCTGGAGCTGGACCTCGATGACGTCGTTGGCGAAGCGGTCGACCTTGACCGGGTGGAGTGGGGTGCCGAGCTGGGCGCAGATCTCCTCAGCCAGCTCCGGGTGTGCACTTCCGCTGAAAACCGTGATGTCTCGCACGATTCCCACACCCTACAGTCAGGCCAGCAGGCCGGGCGTGAGCGAGCCGAGGTCGTCGACGACGCGCCAGGCCAGGGCCAGCGCGTCGGGCGCGGGCGGGTAGCGCGGGTGCGGGACGGCGATCACGCGCATGCCGGCCGCGTCGGCGGAGCGCAGGCCGTTGCTGGAGTCCTCGACGGCCACGCAGTCCGCCGGGTCGGCGCCGAGCCTGCGGGCCGCCTCCAGGTAGCCGTCGGGGGCGGGCTTGCCGCGCGCGACCTCCTCGGTCGACACGGTGGCCGTGAAGCAGCTCGTCAGGCCGCTGGCGTCGAGCACCACGTCGATCAGCGCCCGGGGCGAGGAGCTGGCCAGGCCGAGCGTCACGGATGCGGCCAGCCGCCGGACGGCCTCGGTGGCGCCGGGCATCAGCGGCACGCCGTCGCGGTAGCGGGCCGCCATCTGCTCGATCACGCGCCTGGCGATCTCGCCCGGCGGCAGGTCCACGCCGAGTTCGTGCAGGTAGGCGGCCCACTCGCCGGTGCTCATGCCCATGAGCCTGGACTGGGTGTCGTCCTGCCACACGCCGCCGTGGCCGGCGACGAAGGCCCGCCGCACCTCTTCCCACACCGGCTCGGAGTCGACGAGCACCCCGTCGAGATCGAACACGCACGCTTTCATGGGCCCAGCAAATCACATCCGCCTTTTGTCCGTATTGCCCGACCTTTGGCCCTGTCTGTGGTGATTTTGGGGCATGCACCCGGCATGGCCGACCTTCCATTCCACGATCGCCAGGACTACGAGGACGCGGATCGCGGGTTCATCGCCGGTCTGACCCCGGCCGTGGTCAAGGACGTCGACGGCCGGGTCGTCTGGGACAACGACGCCTACGCCTTCCTCCAGGCCGACTGCCCCGAGACCGTCCACCCCAGCCTGTGGAGACAGGGCCAGCTCTGCGCCAGGCAGGGCCTGTACGAGGTGGCCGACGGCATCTACCAGGTCCGCGGGCTCGACCTGTCGAACATGACCCTGGTCGAGGGCGACACCGGGGTCGTCGTGGTCGACCCGCTCATCTCCACCGAGTGCGCCGCCGCCGCGCTCCGCCTCTACCAGGACCACCGCGGCGAACGCCCGGTCACCGGCGTCGTCTACACGCACTCGCACGTCGACCACTTCGGCGGCGTACGCGGCGTCACCGGCGGCGGCGTGCCCATCCTGGCCCCCGAGGGCTTCCTCGAACACGCCGCCGCCGAGAGCGTCTACGCCGCGCCCGCCATGACCCGCCGCGCCGTCTACATGGAAGGCCCCGCCCTCGACAGGTCACCGTGGGGCCAGGTCGGCGCCGGCCTCGGCATGGCCTCCTCCACCGGGACGATCTCCCTCATCCCGCCCACCCTGTACGTCACGCGCACCGGCCAGGAGGAGACCGTCGACGGCGTGCGGTTCAGCTTCCAGCTCGCGCCCGGCGCCGACGCGCCACCCGAGATGTCGTTCCTGCTGCCCGACCGCCGGGCGCTCTTCCTGGCCGAGAACGCCACCCACAACCAGCACAACCTGCTGTCGCTGCGCGGCGCCCCGGTGCGCCATCCGCGCCGCTGGACGCACTGCCTCACCGAGGCCATCACGCTGTTCGGCGACGCCGCCGACGTGGCCTTCGCCTCCCACCACTGGCCCTCCTGGGGCGGCGAGAACATCGTCCGCTTCCTGTCGGAGCAGCGCGACCTGTACGCCTACCTGCACGACCAGACACTGCGCCTGATGAACCAGGGCATGACCGGCCCGGAGATCGCCGAGCACCTGCAGCTCCCGCCCGGCCTTGAGCAGGTCTGGCACACCCACGGCTACTACGGCTCGACCGGCCACAACGTCAAGGCCATCTACCAGCACTACCTCGGCTGGTTCGACGGCAACCCGGCCCACCTGTGGGAGCACCCGCCCCGGCAGAGCGCGATCCGCTACGTGGAGTGCCTGGGCGGCGGCGCCGCCGTGGTCGCCTTCGCCAGGGCCTACCTCGACGCCGGCGACCTGCGCTTCGCCGCCCAGCTGCTCAACCACGCGGTCTTCGCCGATGAGGGCAACAAACCGGCCCGCGACCTGCTGGCCGAGGTCTACACCCGGCTCGGGCACGGTGCCGAGAACGCCACCTGGCGGAACTCGTACCTGATGGGGGCGCTGGAGCTGGCCGACGGGATCGTGCCCGCCACGGCCGCGCAGCCCTCGCCCGACCTGATCGCGGCGCTGAGCGTGAGCCAGATCTTCGACTCGATCGCCATCCGGGTCAACGGGCCACGAGCCTGGCACGAGCGGCTGTCGATCGACTGGCACCTGACCGACCTGGGGGAGCGGCACCGTACGACGCTCTCCAACGGGGCGCTCGTCCACCAGGAGAACCCGCCGGAGGCGGAGGTCGACCTGACGCTCACGCTCACCAAGGCGCAGCTCCTCGCGCTGCTCACGGGCAAGTGCGTGGAGGGCGTGGACCGGGAGGGCGACACGGGCGTGCTCAGGCGCCTGGTGGCCGTGCTGGACGGTCCCGTGCCCGGCTTCGCGATCGTGACCCCGTGACCGGTCCTGCCCACATGAGCGTCGCCAGCACCGCCCCGGCCGCCGGACCGGCGAGCAGGGGCGCCGACACGCCGCCCGCGTGCCAGCTCGCCGCCGCCCCGGCCGCGCACGCCAGCACGGTCACGGCGAACGTCGCCGCCCACAGCGGAAGCACGTACAGGAAGGCGAAGAACAGGGGGAACACCAGCCAGGCGAACGGCGCCGACAGCGTCGCCAGGCCCGCCCACGCGCAGGTGAGCGTCACCAGCCAGACCCGCTCGCCGGTGCGGCTCAGGCCGCTGCCGAACACCGGCCCGGCCGCGTAGAGCGCTGCCAGCAGCACGCCGGCGACGGCCACGACGGGCCGCCCGTCGCCGCCCACGGCCGCCAGCAGCAGCACCGCCGACGCGCCGTGGACCGCCCACCAGAGCAGCCGCACCATGCCACCGAGCGTAATCCGCGCAGGTCAGCGCCGCCTGGGCGCCACGCTGGAGAAGGCGAGATAGAGCACGCCCGCCAGCACCAGCGCGACGACCACGCCGATGTTGGCCGAGGCGAACGTGCCCGCCTTCAGGTCGTCGCTCATCAGGAAGCCGACCAGGCCCGCGATGTTCGGGTCGGCCGAGCTGATCAGGCCGATGCCGACGAACGAGGCCGCCACCAGCGACACCACGCCCGCCCAGTTGACCGCCGGCGCGCCCGGCCGCAGCAGCCGCTCGTCGTAGGCGCGCCCGCCGTCGCGCAGCCGCCACAGGTCCACCAGGAAGACCGCGACCCAGGCCGCCATCACCACGCCGATGATCGCCAGGAACGCCTGGAACGTGGCCAGGAAGCTGGTCGAGACGAACAGCAGGTAGTAGCCGCCGAGCACCATGAGCAGGCCGTCGATCAGCACCGCGTAGTGCCGCCTGATCGGCACGCCCAGCGCCAGCATCGACAGGCCGGACGAGTAGATGTCCATGATCGCCCCGGCCAGGAACCCGCCGATGGCGGTCAGCAGGTACGGCAGCAGGAACCAGGTCGGCAGCGCCCCCGCCAGCGCCGCCACCGGGTCACCGGCCGCCGCGCCGGCCAGCTCCGGGTCGCCGCCCGCCAGCAGCACGCCGAACACCAGCAGCACCATCGGCGGCAGCGCCCCGCCCAGCGTCGTCCACAGCGCCACCCGCGAGGGCCGCGACGCCGACGGCAGGTAACGCGAGTAGTCGGCCCCGCAGTTGACCCAGCCCAGGCCGAGCAGCGTCATCGCGAAGATCACCCCGCCCACCCAGGCGCCCGGCCCCGCGTCGCCGCCCTCCAGCGCGGTGCCCAGGCGCGGCGCCATCAGCACCATGTAGATCACGGTCAGCACGATGAACGCGTAGGTCAGGTACCGCTGCACCACCATGATCATCGCGTGCCCGTACACCCCGACCGCGATCGTCACCAGCGCCGCCACCGCGAAGCACACCGCCGTCGCCGTCGTGGCGGGCACGCCCGGCGCGACCCGGCCCAGGATCGCCGCCCCGCCCTGCGCCGCGAGCGTGACCAGCACGGTCTCCCAGCCCACGTTCGAGACGTACGACAGCGCGGCGGGCAGCTTGTTGCCCTGGTAGCCGAACGGCGCCCGGCCCAGCGTCATCGTCGGCACCCCGGACCGGGACCCGGCCACGGCCACCAGCCCGACCAGGCCGAACGAGAGCGCGTAGCCGACCGCCCCGGTGATGATCGCGGGGACGACGCCCAGCCCGAGCCCGACCACGTACACGCCGAACGCGACCCCGAACAGCGACAGGTTCGAGCCCGCCCACGGCCAGAACAGATCCGACGGCCGGCCGCGGCGCTCCCCCTCGGGGATCGCGTTGATGCCGTTCCGCTCCACTGCCAACGTGTCCATGATCGGACGGTACCCGGGGTACATGTGGCGGAAAAGGGGGATGTGACCGCCGTGACGCCTGACCCGCGCAGGCCCGCGCTGGCCGTCTGCCTCGTGGCGGCGTTCATGTCCGGCCTGGACGTGAGCATCGTCAACGTCGCCCTGCCCTCGATCAGGGAGAGCCTGCACGGCTCCGCCGACGGCCTGCAGTGGATCCTGTCCGGCTACGCGCTGACGTTCGGGCTGCTGCTGGTGCCCGCCGGGCGGCTCGGCGACGCGCGCGGCCGGCGCGACCTGTTCGTCCTGGGCGTGCTGCTGTTCACCCTGGCCAGCGCCGCGTGCGGGCTCGCGCCCAGCATGCCGGTGCTGGTCGTCGCCCGGCTGCTCCAGGGCCTGGCCGCCGGGGTGATCAACCCGCAGGTGTCGGGGCTGATCCAGCAGATGTTCCAGGGCGCCGAGCGCGGGCGGGCGTTCGGCGCGCTCGGCGCCACCATCGGCGTGTCCACCGCCGCGGGGCCGCTCATCGGCGGCGCGCTCGTCACCGTGTTCGGCGCCGACCACGGCTGGCGGTGGGTGTTCCTGGTGAACGTGCCGATCGGGCTCGCGCTGCTGCCGCTGGCCCGCAAACTGCTGCCCGCCATGCCGCGCGGGCAGGGGCGGCGCGAGAGCATGGACCCCGTCGGCGTGCTGCTGCTCGGCGCGGGCGTCGCCGGGCTGCTGCTGCCCGTCATCCAGCAGCACCAGTGGCAGAGCCCCGCCACCTGGCTCCTCGTCCCGGCCGCTCTGGCCGTGCTCGTCGGCTTCGTCGCCTGGGAGCGGGCCTACGGCAAGGAACCGCTGGTGCGGCTCGCGCTGTTCGCCCGCCGCTCCTACAGCCTCGGCACCACGATCGCGCTGTTCTACTTCGCCGGGTTCACCGGGATCTTCTTCATCTTCACCCTCTACCTGCAGAGCGGGCTCCACTACAGCCCGCTCCAGGCCGGGCTGTCGATCACCCCGTTCGCGCTCGGCTCGGCGTCGGCGTCGCTGCTCGGCGGCCGGCTCGTCGGGCGGGCCGGGCGGCGGGTGGTCGCCGTCGGTCTGCTCGTCGTCATCGCCGGGCTCGCGTCGACCGTCTGGGCCACCGTGCTCGTGCCCGGTCCCGGCGTCGGGCTCGCCACCGCGCTGCCGCTGCTCGTCGCCGGCATCGGCAGCGGGCTCGTCATCGCGCCCAACCAGGCGATCAGCCTCTCCGAGGTGCCGCCGGCGGGCGGCGGCAGCGCCGCCGGGGTGCTGCAGACCGGGCAGCGGCTCGGCTCGTCGATCGGCATCGCCGCCGCCGGATCGGTCTTCTTCGGGTCGCTGCGCGACGGCTGGCCCGCCGCCTTCAGGCACGGGCTCCTCGTCGTGCTGGCCTTCGTCGGCGTCGCCCTGGCCGCCGCCCTCTACGACCTCGCCAAGGGCCGGGCCGAACGCTGACCCTCCTCGCGCCTCACAGGCCGAGCAGCCTGGCCTCCACAGCCGGATCCAGCCCCACCGAGGGACGATCCGGGCGCATCGGGGCCCGGCCCCCGATGCTCCGCAGCCACTCCCACGTGTCGGCCACCGTCTCCGCCACCGGCTGCACCCGCAGCCCCGCCGCCACGGCCTTGGACACGTCGCCCCCGTGCATGAACGCGTGGTCCTCGCCCACCAGCCAGATCGGCAGCTCGGTCCACGGCTGGACCCCGGCCGCCAGGATCGTCTCCGCGTCCACCCAGCGCAGCTCCGCGTCCGACCCGGTTACCCGCACGGCCGTCTCCAGCAGCTCCGCCATCGTGGTGAACCCGGGCGGGCTCACCACGTCGAACGCGCCGCCGATCCCGCGCCCCGCCGCGTCGAGGCACCAGCGCGCCAGGTCACGCGCGTCGACGTACTGGACGCCCAGGTCACGCGGGCCCGGCGCGAGCACCGGGCCGCCCCTGGCGATCCTCGTCAGCCACCACGGCAGCCTGCCGATGTTCTCGTGCGGGCCCAGGATCAGGCCCGCCCGCGCCAGCAGCGCCCGGTCGCCGAACGCCGCCGTCGCGCCCTCCTCGCCGCCCGCCTTCATCGCGGCGTAGCCCTCGTCGCCGGCCTCCACCAGCGGCGCGCTCTCGTCGGCCCCGTAGGGCACCGGCGGCGCGTAGACCGAACGGCTCGACACGTACACATAATGGCCCGCCCGGCCGGCCAGCAGCGCCGCGGACTCGCGCACCGCCGACGGGGCCCACGACCACGTGTCGACCACCACGTCCCACTCGCCGCGCGCCAGCGCCTCCAGCCCGCCCTCCCGCGTGCGGTCGCCGCGCAGCGCCGTCACCCCCGGGGGCGGCTGGTGAGTGCCCCGGTTGAACATCGTCACCCGCCAGCCGAGCGCCTGGGCCTCCTCGACGAACGCCCGGCCCACGAACTCGGTCCCGCCCAGCAGCAATACGTCCATGGGACCCCACTGTGCCCGTCCGCCCCCGCCTCGCCCAGGGGCCCACGCCCGCAGCGGAATCGCGGGAAGCGAAACCCATGCCCCACCCCGTCCGCCGTCCTCCTGCTTCCCGCTCACTGGATTTGTGGCGGGAACGCCGTCGAACGTCATGAATGTCCGGTTCGGGGTAGGGGTTGGACGTGCTCATACCTCGCTCGATCCGCGGGCGTCTGACGACGATCGCGGTGCTGGTCGGGGCGCTGATCTTCGGCACGTCGTCCGCGGTCGCCGTGGTCACCGTGCCCGACAATCTGCGCGACCAGGTGGACGCCAGGGTCGAGCTGGCCGTGCGCCGCACCGCCAGCGACGCGCGCCTGGGCACGCTCAAGCCGAAGATCGAGGTCCCGGCCCGGATCCAGTTCGTGCAGGTGGTCGGGGCCGACGGCCGGGTGCTGTCGGCGGGCAGGCTGGGGCAGCGGCGCCTGGTGACCGGGTTCGACCCGCCCGAGCCGGAGCACGTCTACGCCGTCGACCGCAACATCACGGGCCTGCCGCCGCACGTCGACCCCGGCGGCGACTACCGCGTCATGGCGATGACCGTGCGCAGCCCGTCAGGCCCGGTCACGGTGTACGGGGCGGCGTCGCTCGGCGACGTGAACCGGGCGCTGAAGTGGATCTACGGCATCGTCTTCGTCGGCACCCCGCTGGTGCTGCTCATCATCGGGCTCATCACCTGGTTCACGGTCGGGCTCGCGCTGCGTCCCGTGGAGCACATCCGGGCCCGGCTCGCCGCCATCACCGGCCGGGATCTCAGCCGCCGCGTCCCCGTGCCCGACACGGGCGACGAGATCACCAGGCTGGCCGTCACCACCAACAGCACGCTCGACCGGCTCGAACGCTCGGCCGAGACCCAGCGCCGCTTCGTCGCCGACGCCTCGCACGAGCTGCGCAGCCCGATCGCCGCCCTGCGCACGCAGCTCGACTACGCGACCGCGTACCCGGAGGAGACCGACTGGTACGACACGGGCATGCGCGCGCTGGCGGCGACCGACCGGCTCGCGGCCATCATCGACGAGCTGCTCATGCTGGCCCGCCTGGACGCCGGGGCCGTGGCGCCCAGCTCCACCGTCGACCTCTGCGACCTGGCGCGGGACCAGGCGGAGCGCCGCCGCGCCGGCCGCGTGCCCGTCCACATGCGGCCGTGCGCGCCCGCGCCCGTCCTCGGCTCCCAGACGCAGCTCGACCGCGTGCTGACGAACCTGCTGGACAACGCCGTACGGCACGCCGACACCCGCGTCGACCTCGATGTCTCGCTGGACGGCGAGCACGTCGTCGTCACCGTCACCAACGACGGCGACAGCATCGCGCCCGAGGACCGCGAGCGCGTCTTCGAGCGGTTCACCCGGCTGGAGGCGGGCCGTACCAGGGACCGGGGCGGCAGCGGCCTCGGGCTGGCGCTCACCCGCGAGATCGTCACCCGGCACGGCGGCGCCATCACGGTCGCGGACCACGAGCCGGGCACCCGGTTCGTGGTCCGCCTTCCGCTGCGTCCTAACCCGTCACCGTGATCCGGTTGGTTGCGGGGGGCGCGATCGGGTTGTTCTGCCCCAGGTAGGCGACGAACGCGTCGATGTCGAGCGGCCCGCTCCACAGGTCGGCGCCCTCGGTGAACGCCTGGAACGCGTCACCGCCGCCGACCAGGAAGTTGTTGGCCGCCACCCGGATCGCCTGCGTGTCGGTCACCGGCACCCCGTCGATCCTGATGTCGGACACCTTGGCGCCCCAGGCGGCGCCGGTGCTGTAGGTGTAGGTCAGGTTCGCCGAGGGCTGCAGGATCTTGGTGAACGCCTGGTTGTTCGGCCCGCCGGTGAACTGCTGCTCCAGCACGGCCTTGAGCTGGGCGCCGGTCAGCGTGACGACCTGCATGAGATTGTTGAACGGCTGCACGGTGAACGCCTCGCCGTACGTGACCGTCCCGTCGCCCTCGCCCGCCGGGGAGCTCGCGTACGACAGGGAGGCGCGCACGCCGCCCGGGTTCATCAGCGCGATCTGCGCGTTGCCGCCCTCCCGGGTGGCGGCGAGCTGGGCGTCGGCGATGAGGTTGCCGAGCGCGGACTCGCCGGACGGGGCGGCGGTGTTGGTGATGTCGGCGGTGATCGTGCCGACGGGCCGGTTGGCGACCGGGGCGACCCGGTTCTTCCACGTCTGCACGAACGCCGAAATTTCGGCATCCGGGGCGACCGTCCGGGTCACCACGTGGTTGTCCGCCACGACCGAGGAGCGGTCGACGTCCCGCGACCGCACGTCCACCTTCAGGTCCACCTGCGTGATCACCCGCCCGAACGAGCCGCCCTGCGAGTAGAGCCGGTCACGCCCCGCCGGGTCCTTGACCACGCACTTGTACGCCTGGTGCGAGTGGCCGCTGAGCACCAGGTCGATCTCGGGGTCCACCTGCGTGGCGATGCGGTTGCCGGCGCCCGGGATCGCGGCGCAGGCGTCGGGCGACTGGCCCGCCGTCACCTGGTCGCCCTCGTGCACGAGCACGACCTGGGCCTTCACGCCCACCAGCCGGAGCAGCCTGGAAGCCACGTTCGCGGCCTTGACCTCGTCGACGAACTTGAGATCCTTGATGCCCTCGGCGGTGACGATGTTCGGCGTCGTCTGCGTGACCAGGCCGATGAAGCCGATCGGCACGCCGTTCATCCACTTCACGCTGACCGGCGGCAGCGCGGGCACGCCCCAGTCCTTCAGCAGCTCGCCGAACCTGCCGCTGTCGCCGAGGGCGGCGAGCGCGTCGGTCCGCTCGTCCCGGTTCTTGAACAGCACGTTGGCGCCCACGTAGTCGAACGTCGCGCCCTTCCACGGCCCGGCGGGGGAGCAGCCGTCCACCGGATGGCAGCCGCCCTTCATGATGCGCCGCAGCTCGGCGTAGCCCTCGTCGAACTCGTGGTTGCCGACCGCCGCCACGTCCAGCCCGAGCTTGCCCAGGAACTCCACCGACGGCTCGTCGTGGTAGGCGGCCGAGAGCAGCGGCGTGGCCCCGATCAGGTCCCCCTGGGCGACCGCGATCGTGTTGCGGTCGGCCAGGGCCTTCATGTGCGTCGCCACGTACGCCGCGCCGCCGGCCTCGACCGTGGCGCCGTGCTCGTCGACCATCCGCCCGGAGGACCCGGTCGGCGGTTCGAGGTGGCCGTGGAAGTCGTTGAGTGCGAGCAACCGGACCGGAACGGTCCTCGGTGCCTTGCTCGCGTCCGCCGGGAGGCCGGCGAGCAGGACGCCGCCTGCGGCGACGGCTCCGGCCATCGTGAGCCGGAGGAGGGAACGGGACGTCATGGCCCAAGAACATACGTCCGCAAGCCATGCAGCCAATGGCGCAAAGGTAACGATTCATCGCGCCCGGACATGGCGTCATTTGCCAGTCGTACGCCTAGAGTTCGATCTGTGAGCGAGAGTGTGAAAGTCCGGGAACGGCTTGATGACCAGGAAATCGCCGGGGTGCTGTCCGTCGTCGAGGCGGCGACCGAGACCGACGGCGTCCGCCCGCTGAACGAGCACGTGATGCTCCACCTGCGCTACGGCGGCGATCCGAGGGCCCGCTCCCTCCTGCTCTACGACGGCGCCGCCCTGGCCGGCTACGCCCACGTCGACCCCACCGACGAGGTCGAGGGGCCCAGCGGCGAGCTCGTCATCCACCCCGCCCACCGCCGCCGCGGCCACGGCGCCCGGCTGCTGCGCGCCGTGCTCGACCTGACGGGCGGCAGGCTGCGGCTGTGGGCGCACGGCGACCACCCGGGCGCGGAGGCGCTGGCGGCCTCCTCCGGCCTCGAACGGGCGCGCTCGCTCTGGCAGATGCGCCGCTCCCTGTTCGCGCCGCTGGCCCCGTACGAGGTGCCGGAGGGCATCAGCGTACGGACGTTCGTCCCGGGGCAGGACGAGGAGGCCTGGCTGAAGGTGAACTCCGCGGCCTTCGCCCACCACCCCGAACAGGGCGCGTGGACGATGGACGACCTGCTGCTGCGCGAGCGGGAGCCGTGGTTCGACCCCGAAGGGTTCTTCCTGGCCTTCCGCGGCGACCGGCTCGCCGGATTCCACTGGACCAAGATCCACGGCTCCGACGAGCACCAGGAGCACGGCCACGAGCCGCTGGGCGAGGTCTACGTCGTCGGCGTCGACCCCTCCCAGCAGGGCACCGGCCTGGGCAAGGCGCTCACCCTGGCCGGCCTGGCCCACCTGCGCTCGCGCGGCCTCGCCCAGGCCATGCTCTACGTGGACGAGGCCAACACGGCCGCGATCAGGCTGTACGAGTCCCTTGGCTTCAGCCGCTGGGACGTCGACGTGATGTACGCCGCTACTCCACCAGGAAGTGCAGCGCGTAGTACGACAGAGCAGCCACCAGAGCCGCTGCCGGAATCGTGAGGACCCAGGCGGTCACGATGTTGCCCGCCACGCCCCACCGCACCGCCGACAGCCGCTTGGTCGAACCCACGCCCATGATCGCCGAGGTGATCGTGTGCGTGGTGGAGATCGGCGCCCCGAACCCGATCGCCGCGCCGTACAGCACCGTCGACGCGGCGGCTTCCGCGGCGAAGCCCTGCGGCGGGTCGAGGGCGATGATGCGGCGGCCCAGCGTCCGCATGATCCGCCAGCCGCCCGCGTACGTGCCGAGCGAGATCGCGCCCGCGGCGGCCAGGATGACCCACTGCGGGATGGGGTCGGCAGGAGCGGCGTAACCGCCGACGACCAGCGCCAGGAAGATGACGCCCATCGTCTTCTGCGCGTCCTGGAGGCCGTGGCCGAGCGCCATCGCCGCGGCCGAGACCGTCTGCGCGTAGCGGAAGCCCCGGTTGGCCTTGCCCGGTTGCGCGTTCCTGAAGATCCAGTAGATTGCGATCATGATCCCGGCCGCCAGCGAGAAGCCGACGAGCGGCGAGATGATCATGGGGATGACGACTTTGGCCACGACGCCCTCCCAGTGCACGACGCTGGCCGAAGCCAGGGCCGAGCCGATGAGACCGCCGATCAGCGCGTGGCTGGAGGAAGAGGGCAGGCCGAAGTACCAGGTGATGAGGTTCCAGACGATCGCGCCGATCAGGCCGGCCGCCACGATCACCAGTCCATGTGTGCCGTCAGGCGCGTCGATGATTCCTTTGCCGACGGTCTGCGCGACCTGGGTGCCGAGGTGAGCACCGATGAAGTTCATCGCCGCCGCCATGAACAGCGCCGCCCTGGGCGTGAGGGCCCGGGTGGAGACTGAGGTCGCGATGGCGTTGGCCGCGTCGTGGAAGCCGTTGGTGTAGTCGAACACCAGGGCGACGACGACCACGCCGATGACGAGGGCGAGCGTGAGGTCCACTGAGTTAGCTTTCCTTGACCGCGATCGACTCGATCGTGTTGGCCACGTGCTCGAAGGCATCGGCCGCCTCTTCCAGGGCGTCGATGACCTCCTTCATCTTCATCACCGTCAGCGCGTCGTACTCGCCGCTGAAAAGCTTGGCCAGCAGCCGGCGGTAGACCTGGTCGCCCTGGTTCTCCAGGCGGTTGACCTCGATCCAGTATTCGTTGAGGTTCTTCATCGAGCGCAGCCTCGGCATGGCCTCGGCGGTCAGCTCGGCGGCCCGCTCCAGGACCTCCACCTGCCGGACGACATCTTTGGGGAGATGATCGATCTGGTAGAGGACGATGAGGTCCGACGCCGCCTCCATGGCGTCCATCACGTCGTCGAGGTTGGAGGCCAGCCGGTAGATGTCCTCGCGGTCGAAGGGAGTGATGAAACTCTCGTTGAGCCGGTTCATGATCGCGTGGGTGCGTTCGTCCCCGGCGTGCTCGCAGGCGCGCATCTTCTCGGCCAGGGCCTCCCGGTCCGAGCCGTCGCTGATGATCTCTACGAGCAGGCGTGATGCTGTGACCAGGTTGTTCGCCGAGTCGGCGAACAGGTCATAGTAGCTGTCCTCACGTGGCGTGAGACGCAGGCGCACGTCGTTCTCCAGATGTGCGGGGATGGTCCGTGGAAGAGGGTACGGCTTACCAGGCAAAATGCGAACTTCATGTCCCCTTCTCCTAGTCGCTACCCTCCGTATGCTGTACGACACCGCGGCCCAGAGTACTTTGAGTGCCTTTTTGTCACACAGGCGGGGCTAGATCCGGGTGCGATGAAAGTTGCGGAACGACCGCGACGGAGTCGGCCCACGCTGCCCCTGATAACGGGACCCGTACTTCTCCGACCCGTACGGGAACTCCGACGGAGAGCTGAGCCTGAACACGCAGAGCTGCCCGATCTTCATCCCCGGCCACAGCTTGATCGGCAACGTGGCCACGTTGGACAGCTCCAGCGTGACGTGCCCGCTGAACCCCGGATCGATGAAGCCGGCCGTCGAATGCGTGAGCAGACCCAGACGGCCCAGCGAACTCTTGCCCTCCAGCCTGGACGCCAGGTCGTCGGGCAGCGTGATCACTTCGTAGGTGGAGGCGAGCACGAACTCGCCCGGATGCAGGATGAACGGCTCGTCCCCCGACGGCTCGACCACCCGCGTCAAGTCAGGCTGCTCGACACTGGGATCGATGTGCGGATACCTGTGGTTCTCGAACACCCGGAAAAAGCGGTCAAGCCGGACGTCGATGCTGGACGGTTGGATCATGTCACGGTCGAACGGGTCCAGCGCGAGCCGCCCGGAGTCGATCTCGGCCAGGATGTCGCGGTCAGATAGCAGCACGGTCAGCAAACTTACCTGGTGATCCAAAGTGGGGCTCGAAACTGGGGCTCGGTTGGCTTGGTGAAGTGGGTGCGGTTTCCGGTACAGTGGTGGCCGCGGCTTCGGGCCGTACGCGGGTGTAGTTCAATGGCAGAACATCAGCTTCCCAAGCTGACAGCGCGGGTTCGATTCCCGTCACCCGCTCTCAACTGCTTCGTCTTCGCTCGTCAGGCGCTTCGCGCCTCTTGCTGCTCAGGCTGTGTCCATCGGGGTCAACTGCTTGGGCTTCGCCTGCCGGCGCTTCGCGCCTTGGTGCTCAGGCTGTGTTTCATGGGGCTGCGCCCCTGCTCGAGGGGCTGCCGCCCCTCGAGCTCCCCGCCCCGTTGGCCGGTCGCCTGGGGTCATTTCGTATGGGCCGTTGGATAGGGGTCCGGCAACCGCATGGCCATTCGGCCTGCGCACTCCACGTCGCCATCGTGCCTCGGGTGGATGAGCAAGCCCTCGTTGTCGGTGCTGTGGTGCAGTATCAGCACACCGAATGACGGCGAGACAGGAGATCAGGGTGCCGCCCACCAACCAGCAGATAGCCGGCCACGCCTTTCTCAAGGGCATGTACCAGGACGGCTACTACCCCGACCACGTCGTTGACAAGGGCAGAGGGATCCTGCTGCGGTTGTGCGAGCGCATCGAGGCCGATGGGCCATCGGATCTCGCGGCGCTGTACGCACTTACTCATGCGGCGACAGAGGAGTTCAACGAACTGGAGGCGGAATTCGAGGCGGCCGACAGCGAGATCGAGACCGTGGCTCGCGAGGTGATCGCCGAGGACTTCTGGTTTGTGGCGACGGCCTACGGCTTCTCGGATGCGGATGTAGAAGAGTTGATCGCGACCCGCGATTGGTGACGCACCAGCTCCGGCCAAGGCGGATTCAGGAGTGGGCACCGAGGCCCCACAGTAGAGGTCGAGTGCGTCGGAGCAGTGCCGGCCGCGAAGGCCGCGTAGAGGCCGACGCTGTTCTTGAGCGAATACGAGTCCTCCAACTCGTGAAGGTCGCCGGGCGACACCAAGTCCACAACGAGCGCAGGGTCGCCCTCCGCCGTTGAGCACGCTTGCCAGCGCCCCAGGGACTGGTGTGGTCTTGCTGACGCTGAGGGTGCCGGGCACTCAGGCGTTCGGCGACATGGTGAAGCTTGGTAAGTCGAGTAGCTTCGCAACCGGGGCGGGCGGGTCAGAGGCCCAGCGTCGATAACTGAGCAGTTCTCCTCAGCTTCCACGCGGTCTAGGACAGCCCGTACGCCCTGGCCCGCTTCCCATGCGGGAGGGTCAACGGTAGACGGGATGATCAGTCGGGGCGGGTGCGCGGTGCGCGGTGCGCGGTCGATGCTTCCGTTCCCAAACCGTGTCATGAGAAGCGGCGTTGATGATCCAACCCGGGACGTAGGAGTCGATAGTGCGCAGGAGGTCGCAGCAGGGGCCGCCACCCAGCGACGCTGAGACTGCCGAGTACATGCGAAGCCTGGCTGAGCTCTTTGTGGAGCACACACGCGAGGACGGATACTCCTTCGATTGGGATCCAGCGTTCATTCACCACCTCGACAACTACTGCACCGAGTTCGCCGCCTCGAAGCCGCCTCCTGAGGTGATCCACAGCGTGATCATGAGTGCGGGGGCGTATCTGGGCGAGATGATCGTCCGAAACGGCGACTGGAAATGGGTGTACTGCACGGACGAGAACGCCGCGGCCGTGGAGAACCTTGAGGAACTTCGGGGCTATCCGCATAACAAAGTCGCTAAGCGGATCCACAACGGGGTCGAGCATGACCTTGAGGCGTTCTTCAAGTACGCCATGACAGGCGAGGTGCCGAGCGGCACAACCGCCCGAGTCATCAAGCCTTCATGGTGGCGACGACTGAGGTCGAGAGCCTGATCGTCGTGCCATCAGCGTGCCATTAGGGGCGGCAACGAGAGGTCAATCACGGTCACTCACGACTGGCCTCAGCCTTAGGTCAATGCCCTACGAGGCGCGATCTGTGCAATTCCCATGCTGGCAGCGCGGGTTCGAACCCCGTCACCCGCCCTCCGTTGCGTCGCCTTCGTGGTCTCGACTGTGGACACGTCTATGGAAATCCTCTGGGCTGATGTTCTTGTGGCATCAACTACGTTGCGCCCGCACGACACGGCCGAATAGTTCTTGTAGGTATCAAGGCGGCGGCGCGGCGCGCGCTGCCGTACCCCCAGCCCTCCGCCCTTTGCCGTCCCGGGCGTACAGCCTGGGGACCGGTCCTGGACGGCAGCGTGACGCCGGGCCGGGCACCGCACGCCAGCGCCGTCGTACCAACCGGAACACACCGGCCACAGGGTTGCGGTGCCACCGCAACCCTGACACCTCACGATCGCTGCGGCGCGGTCGCGCACGTACTTGGGGCCGATCCCGGATCCACCCAGCATTCCTGACCGCAGCTCACTGGAGAAGCTGAAAGGGTGTTTCTCCCCTGGCAGCTTCCGCGACAATCATCACGTGATCGATCATTACCGCAATCTCTTCAATCAGCAGCAGTGGTTTGAAAGCGGACTCTGCTGGACCGTAGTGCAACCCCTCGATGAAGAGATCACAGTGGACGACCTCCTGTGGAGGCTGAACGGAGGTCGTGACCCCGAGGAACGCATCATGGCATATCCCCGAGAGGAGGCCGGCGAAGAATTCCTGCCCGTTCTTTTCGTCTACGAGGGGGAAGGGGCCTGGGGTTTCCTCGAGTTCTCCCACGGCTTCGCCACGCCCGACCACGTCCTCACCGAACTCAGTAGGAAATCACGTGTGTGGATGACGACCTGGCATTTCAACGGGGGGTACACGATCCTCTACGCGGCCGACGGAAAGATCAGAGCGCGGATGCGCAACTTCGTCTTCGCCGAGCACATCATCGAGGAGGGCGATCGGAGCATCCTGGCCGAATTCCGTGCCATGCTCGACCGCCTCGGCCCGGAGGATTACCGCGGCAAGCTCAGCGCGGCATTCGCCTTCATCGAGGCGTCCACCGGCATGGGTATCGAAGCCGAATGGCTGGATGTGGAAGAGGCGCCCGTCATCGTCCTCGACAACTGGGAATGAGGTCTGAACTGCAGTGAATGCTTTTCATCCTCACGCGGCCTGCGCGAGCCGGTGGTTTTGAAGGACGGAGATGGCCTTGCACAGGTGGCCGGCCTTGCACGGGCTGCAG
>NZ_JBSFSX010000020.1:0-93309 GCF_053590035.1 Nonomuraea sp. NPDC003214
GGACGCGGCTTCTTCTTCCCCATGCTCTCCATCATGGACATCCTTCCGGGGACGAACCCCTGATCTCGGATGTCCGTCAAACCGGATCAAGCCCATGCTGCGAGTGGCGGTGATCCAACCGACGCATGCGGTCGTGATGAGCACCGGGATGAACATGTGACCGGGTGATGACGGCGCACGATGCTTCTCCTGTCTGCGGGTCGGCACGCACTCGGGGTGTGAGGGCCGCTCAGACGGGGGTGCAAAAGAGTGCGTTGAGTTCTGCCGGGGTGGGTGTGAGGTCGAGGTGACACCACACCAGGCGCAACCCGGCCTGAGGAAGCCGGTAGCTGCCCCATCGGCCCCGAGACAGGGCGTCGACGATCGCCAGCCCTCGCCCGCGCTCGGCGTTCACACTCGGCATCTGCAAGGGGATCATCGACGGTTCCGAACACGTCAGCCCTGGATCGGTCACCGCCAACCGAAGAAAGTCCGGCTCTTGGGTCAGCCTGAGCGTGATCACATCCGCAGTTCCCTGGGGAGAGGCGGAGTCCCGCGTGGGGTTGGAGTGCTGGACGGCGTTGGTGACCAGTTCCGACGCAGCCAGCACCGTGATCTCGCGGGCGGGGTGTGTGGTCTCCAGCCAACTGTTGACGGCCTCTCGGGCGCGAGAGGGAGCCCGATCGCTGCGCTCCACGGTGATAGCGCCGATTGTCGCAAGTTGAGAGGGACGTACGTAGATCACCGAATCCGCCTCGCTATTCCTTGGTCACCCGCCAAGCCGCTCATGCGAAGAATGATGTGGGTCCGCGTGCACGCACGATCATTCTTTCCGTGCTGACCGCGATACGTCGAGCTGGCCTGAACAGATCATCTCAGAAACCCCCTGTACTCAGGGGGTATTGCAAAGCACTTCCCAGGCACGAACCAGGTGTGCTACTACACATGCCCGTGCGTTACTCGTGTTCTCGCCGGAATGGAGGTTGCCCGTCTTGGAAAACACCGAGCCGGAACCTGCCCTGAAAGCTCCCAGAGCGGAATTCGGCGCCTATCTTCGCGAATACCGCATAATGGCAGGCAAAAGACAAAAAGACCTCGCCGCCATGCTCGGCTGGTCCGTATCGAAGATCAGCATGGTCGAACGCGGAGAACGCCCCGCCGATGAGGACTTCGCCCGCGACGCCGACGCCGCTCTGGGGGCTGCTGGCGGGCTGCTGCGGCGTTGGCGAGAAACCGTCGAACACGCCTCGCGCTGGCCCGTCTGGCTCGCTCAACTCGCGGAGATCGAACAGCAAGCCACAACCCTCAAATTCTGGCAGCCAACGATCGTCCCCGGCATACTGCAAACTCCCGAGTACGCGCGAGCGGTCTACTGGGGCAAGCCTGGAACCACCGCTGAGGACGTCGAGCGGAACCTCGCGGCACGGCTGGAACGCCAGAGGATCCTTCACCGCGATGACGGCCCTACGATCTGGGTAATACTGGACGAAGTGGTCCTTATCCGGCCTATTGGCAGTGAGGCGGTGATGGCGGAGCAGATGGCGCACCTGGCAGGGCTGGATGACCACCCTCGCATCAACGTCCGAGTGCTTCCGCGCACCTCCTGGCTCACCAGCGGCCTGCAAGGAGCCTTCGTTCTTGCCGGCGGACCGGGGATGCCGGATACGGCCTACATCGAGTCGATCACACTGAGCCAGATCACCGCCGACAGTGGATCTGTCCAGGAGATCCAGTGGAGATATGAGATGTTGCACAACGAAGCTCTGCCCCGGAGGGCTTCGCTCCAGTTGATGAGGGAGATGGCAGAGCAGTGGACGACGTAACGGCAGAGCTGCTGAGGACCGCCCAGTGGCGCAAGGCGACTCGCTCCGGCGAGGCCGGCGACTGCATCGAAGTGGCCCCCCTGGCCGACGGCAGGGTCGGGCTGCGCGATTCCGAACACCCCGAACAGCCCGCATATGTGGTCTCGCCCTCGGTCTGGGCCGCGTTCATCGACGGTGCCAAAAAAGGCGAGTTCGACTTCTAGCACCAACCGGAAATGATGCAGGTCAGGGGCCTTCCGTAAGAGTCGAAGGCCCCTGACTTCTCGAAGCTCAGACGTAGACGATCGAGCCATCGAGCCCCTTCGCCAGTGAAGAGCCGGCAGCCATATGAAAAGGCGGCAACCTCGGCCGAGAGCGGCTTGGCCAGCACCTAGGCCCTGTCTCGAAGTGTGATCAACGGCGTGTCGCAGCCGGAAAGCAGAGAGGTCTCCGGTAGAGGGTTCATCGACTAAGAAGAACCTGTAACCCGGAGACCTCGTGGCCACCTTAGCGGTGGCGCGGCGGTTCGACCTCACCGATGCACAGTGGGCGCGGATGGAGCCGCTGCTGCCCGCAGGCAAAAGGCCAGGTCGGCCGTCGCAGTGGACCAAGCGCCAACTCATCGACGGGATTCGCTGGCGGGTGAGGGTCGGGGCGCCGTGGCGGGACGTACCGGAGTGCTACGGCTCCTGGCGGGCGGTCTACAGCCTGTTTCGCCGCTGGCAGCGTGCCGGTGTCTGGCAGCAGATCCTCACCCGGCTGCAGACCCTGGCCGATGCCGCGGGCCTGATCGGCTGGCAGGTCGGGGTCGACTCCACCATCTGTCGGGCGCATCAGCACGCGGCCGGCGCATCCCGGCATGGACAGACGCAGGTCGAGCTGCCCGGCGGTGTCCATTCCGAGCCTGCCGATCATGCGCTGGGCCGCTCTCGGGGCGGCCTGTCGACCAAGCTGCATCTCGCCTGTGAGCAGGGCCAGCGGCTGCTGGCGGTGGTGCTCACCGCCGGGCAGCGTGGGACGCGCCGCAGTTCACCGCGGTCATGGACGCCATCCGGGTGCCCCGGCTCGGACTGGGCCGGCCCCGGATCAGGCCCGAGGTCGTCCGCGCCGACAAGGCGTACTCCTCGCGGGCGATCCGCGCTCATCTGCGCTCGCGCGGCATCCGCTGCACGATCCCCGAACTGGCCGACCGTGTCGCCGCCCGGCGACACGGTCGGCCGGGCAGCCGTGATGGGCGTCCCCCGGCGTTCGACTCGACCGACTACCGCGCCCGCTCAGCGGTGGAATGCGGCATCAACCGGCTCAAACGTCACCGCGGCGTCGCCACCCGATTCGACAAACTCGCCGTCCGATACGAAGCGAGCGTCCTCATAGCTGCCATCAACGACTGGCTGACCCGGCTTTGAGGCACGCTCTAGGCGGGTCTACGATCAAGTCGGACGCAGCCCGCCCCACACCCCTTGCCTTGCGCCCCTCTGCTTGGGCATCGGACAGGACTGGCTTTACCCGAAAGGATCGGCAGTTTTCGCACCTGTGGGGAGCTACGCATATCGCCTCATTCCGCTGACCCCGAAACGCGCTGAGGGCGGCGAAGACCAGGATGATGCCCTGACGAAATAGGCAACATCTCGGCCAAGAGCGGCTTTGCGAGCTTTTGGACGGGTCTGAGGGCATGTCGGGCGCGGCCTGCCGCGCGCCCCTTGCATCGCACCCCTTGCCTTGAACGCCTGGCGGGTCCGACTTTACCCATCGGGGCCAGGCTGCCCGGCAGCCGCCTACGCGAAGCGGGCATTTCATCCCTGGACACAGCCCACCGACATGCCGAACCCGTGCCGAAGAGCATGTAACGAGCATGATCTCGGCCATCTTCACCTCACGGAGACGAGCGAGAATCGAGAAAGCCCAGGTCAGGTGGGGTGTGGAGTGGTAGGGCGCCCGGGGCTCGAACCCGGAACCTACGGATTAAAAGTCCGCAGCTCTGCCAATTGAGCTAACGCCCCTCGCAACGACAAGCGTACAGAGATTACCGCCCCGCCCGCGACGCCATTCGCTCTCGTCTCGTCACCGGTAGGCGGCCAGCCCGGTCAGCGCCTCGCCGAGCACCAGCGTGTGGATCTCCTGGGTGCCCTCGTAGGTCAGCACCGACTCCAGGTTGTTCATGTGCCGGATCACAGGGTACTCCAGGGTGATCCCGTTGCCGCCGAGGATGGTGCGGGCTTCCCGGGCGATGTCCAGGGCGGCGCGGACGTTGGCGAGTTTGCCGAAGCTGATCTGCCGGGGCTCCAGGGTGCCGGCGTCCTTGAGCGCGCCGAGGTGGAGGGCGGTCAGCCCGGCCTGGGCGGTGCCGACGTACATCCAGGCGAGTTTGTCCTGGGTGAGCTGGAAGGCGCCGATCGGCTTGCCGAACTGCACGCGGGTCTTGGCGTACTCGACGGCGGCCTCCAGGCAGGCGCGGGCGGCGCCGACGACTCCCCACAGGATGCCGAAGCGCGCCTCCGACAGGCACGACAGCGGCCCCTTGAGGCCGCGTACGCCGGGGAGCACGGCGCTGCCGGGCAGGCGGACGTCGTCGAAGTAGAGGGACGAGGTGACCGACGCCCTAAGGGACAGCTTCTTGTGGATCTCAGGGGCGGAGAAGCCGGGGGTGTCGGTGGGGACGACGAAGCCGCGGATGCCGTCGTCGGTCTGCGCCCAGACGACGGCCACGTCGGCGATGGAGCCGTTGGTGATCCACATCTTGGAGCCGTTGAGGATCCAGTCGTCGCCGTCGCGCTTGGCGTAGGTGCGCATGTTGGCGGGGTCGGAGCCGTGGTCGGGCTCGGTCAGGCCGAAGCAGCCGATGGCCTCGCCGGCGGCCATGCGCGGCAGCCACTGCTCCTTCTGCTCGTCGGACCCGTAGCGCCAGATGGGGAACATGGCGAGCGAGCCCTGCACCGACACGAACGAGCGCAGCCCGGAGTCGCCGGCCTCCAGCTCGCGGCAGGCGACGCCGTACGAGGTCGCGTCGGTGCCGGCGCAGCCGTAGCCCTCCAGGTGCATGCCGAGCAGGCCGAGCGCGCCGAGTTCGGGGGCGAGCTCGCGGGCGGGGAAGGTCGCCTCCTCGAACCAGTCGCCGACGTGCGGCAGCACGCGGTCGGTGACGAAGGTGCGCACGGTGTCGCGGATGAGTCGCTGGTCGGCGTCGAGCCGGTCGTCCAGCCGCAGCAGGTCGTCCATCGCGCGTCCTCTCCTCGCTTAGGGGGCTACCAGGGTTCTACCAGGGGCAATCCCGATGTGCGAACGCAGGGCGGCAGGGCAGTCTTGGGGCATGAGCGAATACAACACCAAGCAGCTGCGCAGGACCCGCAAGGGCAGGATCATCGCGGGCGTGTGCTCGGGCGTCGGGGAGTACGTCGGGATCGACGCGAACCTCATCCGCATCGGCCTCGCGGTCATGACGCTGTTCGGCGGGCTGGGCGTGGGCGTGTACGCGATCGGCTGGCTGCTCATGCCCGAGGAGGGCAAGGAGACGTCGATCGTCCAGGACCTGATCAACAAGCAGCAGAGCAACAGCGGCGGCGGCACCAGCCCGTGGAGCGACGAGCAGAAGCCGCAGCAGTGATCAGGTCGCGGTCTGCGTGCGCACGCGGCCGCGCGACTCGGTCCAGATCATGGCCAGCACGGCGGCCACGATGAGGCCGGTGATGCCCGACAGGGCGACCACCGGCTCGGGGCCCAGCTTCTCGGCGGCGTAGCCGCCGATGAGGATCGCGACGCCCTGCGCGGCCATGAGCCCGGACTGCACCAGCCCGAACGCCTGTCCGCGCTGATCAGGAGGGACTCGCTGGACGAAGGCGGCGTTCGCGGCGAGCTGATAGGCGCCCCCGATCCCCGACAGGACCCACGCCCCCAGCACGACCTCCAGCGGCGGCCGCATCGCCGTCACGATCAGCGGCGCGCAGCTCAGCATGGCCAGCCAGCCCATCAGCCGCATCCGCCCGGGCGGCGTGACGAACCTGCTGAACAGGAACGCCCCCACCACCGTGCCCAGCGGCATCGCCGCCATCAGCAGGCCGGTGATCACCGGCACGGGCAGGGTGCCGGTGTAGAGCTCGACGGCGTACGGCACCGCGATGCCCTCGGGCAGCACGTAGAAGCCGCACAGCCAGGCGAACAGCACCAGCGTGCGCAGCTTGCGGTCGCCGAACACGAGGCGGGCGCCGGCCCTGGTCATCGTCCACATGGACGGTCTGCCGCCGGCCTGCTCGCTCGCGGGGCGCCGCCGTACGCCGGTGACGAGGATCAGCGCGGAGGCGAGGAACGTGGCCGCGTTGATGGCGAGCGCGCGGTAGGGGCCGAGGGCGGCGATCACGGCGCCGCCGGCGGCGAAGCCGAGCATCTGCACGGCCTGGTTCGTCATGTTCTGCAACGCCGAGCCGACGACGTAGCGGTCGCCTTCCAGCACTTCGGGCAGCAGCGCGGCGCGCGCGGCCGAGAACGGGGCGCTGAGCAGCACCACGAGGAACACCAGCCCGCACAGCACCGGGAACGGCATGAACGGCAGCGCCATCACGCCCACGAGCGCGGCGCGCAGCAGGTCGCAGGCCACCATGACGCCCCGGCGCGCGAACCGGTCGGCGAGCCCGGCCAGCAGCGGCCCGCCCAGGATCGACGGCAGGTAGGTCAGCGCGTAGACGGCGGCGGTGGCCAGGGCGGAGCGGGTGCGGTCGTAGACGAGCACGGCGAGGGCCACCTGGGCGAGCTGGTCGCCGAGCAGCGACAGCCCCTGGCCGTACCAGAGCGCTCTGAACTCCTTGACGGCGATGACCTCACCGTAAGTGGCTTGGCGCTCTGTGGCACGGCGATGCCGTCCCGGCAGCCGTCGCGTCCGCATGGCCCCCATTGGACTCCGCTGTGCCTGACTGAGAGTGTTCAGTATGTCACCTAAGGTGCCCGATCATTCGGCAAGGCGCAACCCATTGGCGTCACCCGGAGGTTAAAGGGTCACCAACCCAGCTCATGGAGACGGTCGTCGTCGATGCCGAAGTGGTGGCCGACCTCGTGAACCACCGTGATCCGTACCTCCTCGACGACCTGCTCTTCCGTGTCGCAGATCTGACAGATCGGATTGCGGTAGATCTCGATGCGGTCGGGCAGGACTGCGGAGTACCAGTCGCCGCGCTCGGTGAGGGGAATGCCGGTGTACAGGCCCAGAAGGTGGGGTTCTGGCGGATCGTCCACAACTGTGACGACAACATTGCTCATGACACGGGTCAGCTCCGGAGGGATCGTGTCCAGCGCCTCGGCCACGAGCTCTTCGAACTTCTCCGGGGAAACCTCGATCACACGTGCCATTCTGCCCCGCGGGCTGGGTAAGCAAGAAACCGTATGAAGTTCCTGGACAGGTTGAAAGCAGTCATCAGGTCGCGAGCGTCCAAAGCTGTGGCGGTGCTCGTCGTCGCCGCGGCCGGCGCCTGGCTGGGCATCTTCCTCAGCGGGACCGTGCACGCGCAGGTCGGCCCCGTCGAGACCGGCATGTCCGTCGCCCCCTCCTGGAGCGGCGAGACGATCGTCGACGCCAGCCCGCTGGGCACGCTCACGTTCGGCACCCACGACGCCCCGCTGACCCTGCGCATCACGCTTGAGAACATCGACCAGGAACGCGCCAAGTCGCTCCTCGAAGACCCCCGCCTCACCGACCGGCTGCCCAGCATCATCGAGCGCGACCTGCTCGCCGGCGTGCGCGAGCTCGCCATCCGCTCGCTGCTGTGCGCCGCCGCCGGCGCGCTGATCGCCGTCCTCATGGTGTTCAGGCGGCCCCGCGTCGCCCTGACGGGCCTCCTGGTGGCCGCTGTGGCGCTCGCCACGACCGGACTGGTCGCCGCCCGGACCTTTCACCCCGGCTCGCTCGTCGAGCCCCGCTACACGGGCCTCGTCGCCGCGGCGCCCTCCCTCGTGGGCAGCGCCGAGTCGATCGTCACCCGGTTCGAGTCGTACCGCTCGCAACTCACCAAACTCGTCACCAACGTCTCGAAGCTGTACGACGCGGTCTCAACCCTTCCGGTGTACGACGCCGACCCCCGTTCCATCCGCGTCCTGCACGTCTCCGACATCCACATCAACCCGATCGCCTGGAACGTCATCCGGTCCCTGACCGAACAGTTCACCGTCGACCTGATCGTCGACACCGGCGACATCTCCGACCACGGCAGCAAGGCCGAGAACAAGTTCGTGGAGGAGATCGGCCGCCTCGGCGTCCCGTACGTGTACGTACGCGGCAACCACGACTCCAAGACCACCGAGAAGGCCGTCGCCAAGCAGAAGAACGCCGTCGTCCTCGACGACAAGATGCGCAACGTCGCCGGACTCAGCATCTACGGCCTCGGCGACCCGCGCTTCACCCCGGACAAGTCCGTACACGTCGACTCCGACCCCGCCTCGCTCGAAGCCTTCGGCCGCGCCCACCGCGAGAACGTCGAGAACGCCGACCTCGTGGCCGTCCACGACGACATCGTCGCCCGCGGCTTCTCCGGCGCCACGCCGATGGTCCTGGCCGGTCACGCCCACAAACGCTCCACCACCATGCTGCCCACCGGCACCCGCGTCCTCGTCCAGGGCTCCACCGGCGGCGCCGGCCTGCGCGCACTCGAACACGCCGAGCCCACGCCCGTCCAGGCCTCCGTCCTGTACTTCGACCGCGAGACGAAACGCCTGCAGGCCTGGGACGACATCACCCTCGGCGGACTCGGCGAGCAGTCGGTGTACATGCAGCGTCACGTGGAGCCCGACCCGGGACGTATGATTTCCCCAGCGCCGACGAACGCCCCGTCGCCAACGGGGACGCTCAGCGGCACTACGTCACCGGCCGCCGGTTCGCCACTTTGGCATCAAGGGCAATCGTCCCCTATGCTTCAGAGGTCTCCGACGGAAGGCGACAGGGAATCCTGAGCCCCCATCGTCTAGCGGCCTAGGACACCGCCCTTTCAAGGCGGCGGCACGGGTTCGAATCCCGTTGGGGGCACCGCGAGCGCCTAGCGCACCCGCGAAACGGCAGGTCGAAGGACCTCCGAAGAGCTGGTAAGCTAAGCGAGCGCAAAGAGAACGAAGCAAGTCGCAAGGTCCTGTAGAGCAGTTTGGAGTGCTCGCCACCCTGTCAAGGTGGAGGTCGCGGGTTCAAGTCCCGTCAGGACCGCTCTGGGTCAGGTAGCTCAGTTGGTACGAGCGTCCGCCTGAAAAGCGGAAGGTCGGCAGTTCGACCCTGCCCCTGACCACCAGCTTTGAACAGTAGAAACGCCCCGAACGAATAATCGCTCGGGGCTTTTGATCTTCGGCGACAGCAACGCTGACAGCAACGTCACCCCATTGAGCACTTGAGGTAGGGGGCAAGCGCGTCCCCAAACAAGGCTATGCAGCCGTGACCCCTACCCAAGCGGTTGCCCTTGCCGGGATCACGGCTTCCTTCACCTACGAGCCAACCAGGTCGCGGATGCGGTCGAGTTTCTGCTCCGGCGTCAGTGCCTCACCGTGGTCTGCCAGGGCGTCCAGCGCCGCCCGAACGTCGCGCTGGTCCGGGTGCAGAACAGCGTTGATGACCTGAGCGCGGGCGCCGCCATCGTTCTCGTAGATCCAGACCGTCTGCGACTGGCGCGGAACGGTGTTGTGCTGCGGGTCGAGGACGCCCTCCGGAAAGTAGCCCAGCTTGTCCCTAGCCAGCGCCTCCGCCACCTCGATGAGCACCCATTTGCCCAGCTTCTTGTATCCGAGCTCTTCCCTGAGGTCTCCCAGATTCACCTCGATCAGCCCGTCCTGCGCGCGGCACCGAGCCGCGATGGTGGTGCTGTTGTCCCTGTCCTTGGTCATGCCGTCACGCCTCCTGAGCGTTAGTCAGATCCGGGTCGCCTGTCCGGCGGGTGTCCTACTCTCCGCCACCGCTCTCTACTACGCCACAAATAGGCATAGCTACGCAATCCAGATAAGCGACTACGCCAAAAAATTCCCTCGTTGACGCCAGAATTCGGCGTAGCTATGGTGGAGATCCGGATCCCGAACCTTCGAGAGGGCCGAGATGCCTAAGATCCACATCCCCGCAATCAGCTACCGGCAGGGCGGCCGGCAGATGCTCGTCACCGCGATGTCGCCTACGGATCTGGTCCGCATGGTCCGCAAGCCTGAAGCATGGGACCCAGTCAAGACCACTCAGCACGGCAACCGGCCGCGCGATAAGGCGCATCTACAGGGCATCGTGAAGTACCTCGAAGAGGAAGAGCACTTCGTCTTGGGTGCCGCCGTGCTCTACCTCACCCAGCGCGAGGCCGAGTTCAAGCCGATACCGATCGACGGGGTCTCCACCGATAAGGACGCCGCCTCTATCGGCACTCTGGCCGTCGACATTGGTGCCCTGTTCGACATCGGTGACGGGCAGCACCGGATCGGCGCGTACGAACACATCGTCCAGAACCGCGATGAGGACGGAGACCCGGTCATCGAGCGCCTCCGTGAGTCCGGCCAGCCGCTGATCATCGTCATCGAGGACGACCCCCGCCGACGCGCTCAGGACTTTGCCGACCTTCAGCGCAACGTCAAGGCCCCCACCGCGTCCCTTGGCCAGTCAATGGACCGTCGCCAGCCCATCAACCGCGAACTTAACGACTTGTTCGACGCTGTCCCCGTCCTGGTCGACCGCGTCGAGTACCAGAAGGACAACCCGGGGAAGTTGTCCGCCAAGCTGTTCAGCTTCAAGACGGTGCGCTACGTCTCCGGGCTGCTCCTCGTCGGCAATGGCTACCGGTCCCCCGCCACGATGGACCGGGCCGTCAACGGTCGGTTCGAGGGACCGGATGCAGACCCCGAGAAGGCACGTCAGGAACTGGTCGAGTTCTGGACCGCGTTGGGCGAACTCACCCCGTTCGCCGACGTCATCGACGACAGTGTGAAGGCATACGAGTTGCGTCAGGACACTTACCTCCTGTCAGCCGGTGTCCTCTACGCCATGGCGATGGCCGTCTACCTCCTCCAGAAGGATGGACTTACTGTCACCGAGGCCGTCAAGGCCATGGATAGCTTCAACTTCCGTCGCACGAAGAAGGTCAAGGACATCACCACGGCGGACACTCCCTTCGCCGGCAACCTGATCGACACGGAGACCGGGAAGCTTGTCGCCGGTCGCACCGCGTGGGAGACCGCAGCTGAGGTCCTTCAGGCCCACGTGACCGGAAAGTGATCGAATAGGTCAGGCCACATCGATGGCGAAGACTCGTCCCATTCCATAAAGCAAGTGGGCACACATGGTTCAGCGCCTCAACCCGGTTAGGCTGAGGCGCTGCCTTCCTGATTTCTTATGCGAGCGTGTCATCGATCTTGCCCAGAGCGCGACGCTTGTCGTCGAGGGAGACATGAGCGTAGATCGTCATCGTGACCTCGATGTCGCTGTGACCGGCAATGTCGCGGACGACCTGAGGGGGGACGCCGAGGTTGAGCAGGAGGGTCACGCAGGTGTGGCGGAGGTCGTGGAACCTCATCTCACCAAGGCCGACGGCCTTGCGGATCGCTCCCCAGCTTCGCCGCAGGTTGTCCGGCTCCATCGGGGTGCCGCAGCGCGAGGGGAAGACGAGGCCATGCTCCGTCCACTCCTCCCAGCGGTCCGAGCGTTCGGCGAACTGCTTCTTCCGGTGCTCTTTCAGGGCATCCACGCACATGGGTGGCAGTGGGATGGTTCGTTCCGAGCCGGTGGTTTTGAGACGGAGAAACTGAAGGCGGCCCGCGACTCGCTGAAGGCTTTGGACCACCTCCAGCTTGCCGGCCTCAAGGTTCACGTCCGTCCAGCGGAGCCCGAGGAGTTCCCCACGGCGCAGGCCGAGGCAGAGCGCCAGGACGTACAGCGCGTAGAGGCGGTGGTCGCGGGCGCCTTGAGGACAGCACGGGCCTGCGGGACGGTCAGGCCGCGATTGACCTTGTACTTGGGCACCGGCACCTTGACCAGCTTGGCGGCGTTGCGAGTGACGATTTCCTCGCGCACGGCGCACTCCAAGGCGTTCCGGAGGACTGCGTGGATGAACTGGACCATGCGTGTGGACAACCAGGAGTCACAGCACTGCCCGCCCTTGAGAGCGCAGCACACCGGCTTCTCCCGCGCGGCGTCCCAGCCGTTGCGGCAGCATTGGCATTCGGAGCGGACGCGGTTGGTGAAGAGACGGACGTCTTGGGCATTGAGCTTGCCCAGGCGCTTCTTGCCCAGGCGCTTCTTGCCCAAGCCCGGGACGAGGTGGAGGTGGACGACGCTTTCGTATCCCTGGTAGGTCTTAGGGTGGCGTTCCTGGCTGACGATGTTCTTCAGCCAGTAGGTAAGGAAGTCGGCGAGCGTCCAGTTCTCTGAGGAGACAGGGATGCCCTCGTCGGACTGGCGGAGGAGTTCGGTCAGCTTCTTGCGGGCGTCCTCCTGAGTACGCGCGGAGCCTTGAACTCGCTTCGTGGTTCCGGCCGGTGGTCTGGACGAAGGCGGCGTACCCGTATCGGCCATCCTTGCGCGGCCAGATGCTCCCTTCACTGTTGGAGCGCTTGCGGATGCGGCGGCCCGTTCGGCGCTTGGGCTCCTCTTCCGGGGTGCCGAGCATGGCCTTGGTCATCACGCCACCTCCAGCAGAGTCCTGATGCACTCGGCCAGAGCGTCTGCCGGGACCAGGCGGCGACGGCCGATCTTGACGGTTCGGAGCTGGCTGGAGCGGATCAGTGTGTACGGGGTCCACCGGCTGACGCGGAGGCGATCGGCGGCCTCGTCCCCGGTGAGTACGAGGTCACTCATGCGGGGCCTCCTCACAGGCCAGCGGAGTGCAGGGCTTGTCCGTGATGGCGGCGGCGAGGAGGGCGTCACCGGGGGAGTGGCCCTTGCCGGCGTACTGCCATTCGCTGATGACGAGGATGGTGTCTTCGTCGAACAGGGGCAGGCGGCCGGTGGTGATCTCTTCGGCGCGCGTGGTGTTCGCGGTCAGCTCGGATGTCGCCGAGGGCGGTGGAGTAGTTGCGGGAGCGGGTGGAGAAGTGGCCGCGGAAGCCGCGCATATGGACCCAGTCGGCGAGGCGGAGGTCCGCTAGGTCTGGCTCTTTGCCGAGTTCGAGGCAGGTGCTGATGAGGCAGCGGGCCTGGGGGGCGGAGGTGGTACGACTCCAGGTCGTCTAGTGGGTTGATGCGGCAGTCGAGGGTGCCGACGCACTCGGCGGCCTTGGTGGCGTACTTGGCGATGTAGCTGGCTACGGCTTGATACGGCATGGACCCAGGAGTGTCCCCGGTGTCCCCATAGCAGCACGATACCTGAGACCCGTAGAGACCCGTAGGAGTACTTCTTCGGGCCTCAGGGTGCGAGGTGGTGGTGCTACAGACTCTTCTTTTTCCTGTGCGAATCTGGCTTGGCGGGGAACTCGTATGGACTATGGATGCCCCAGCCTGGGACCACCTCAGATGGAGCATCGGACGCGGCTAGAGTAAAGAGCCCCCTAACGTCAGCAATAGCCACTGTTGTGTGGCTATTGCGGATGAGGCCTGCTCTCTTCCATTTGTTAAAGACGCGGGCGACCGACGCAGTGCTGGCACCAATCCATCCAGCGATATCTGGTTGGGATAAGGGCGGGGCTAGCACGGTACCTCCTTCGCCCGGCGTATTCTCGCCGTATCGGTATAGCAGGCTGATAAGTAGCAGCGCGACACGTGTCTCGACCGCAAGGTGGGTAATTGCATGGATCCAAGTCGCCATATGCAGTTGCACGCTATGCCTGTGTGCGATGTGATCCTTAAGGGACGGCTTCTTGTTGATGATCTCTCGGACGCTATGCAGGGGAATTTCGAGAATCTTGCCTCGTTTGAGAACCGTGCCGATATATTTCGCTTGCCCTAGCCAGACAGGGCTAACGGGACTTGTCGCGTGGAGTCCGCTTAGGAGATCGTCAGGACCGACGATATCTAGTACGGCTCGAGTGCTACCGAGCTTTTCGACTTCGAGTCGGACCCAGCATCCCGCGCGCATGATTATCATGGCAGGCTCATTCGACATTACGATGTCGCCTCGGTATACGTTCTTTCGCGTACTCTTGCGTAAGATCAGAGCGCGTTCGAGTTGAGAGAGGTTGGACCAGAAGGTTATCTGGGCAGGGCGACGTACTCTTGGAGTCATTTGCCTGAGGGTCACTGTGTGCCGTAGAGCGCATATAGGACGGCCGGGAGTGCCGTGATGACAACGGCGAAGGCCAGTAGAATACGGGCGACTCGCTTAGAGTCCATGGCAGAGAGTCGGATGGCGGCATATCCGACTACACAGACAATCAAGACGATGACGACAGCTCCTACTATGAGAGCTTGTGTATCCCTCACTCGCATCCCCTTCCCCTAGCATCTTTGCCGAGCGCTTTTATCAGGACATAGCGGCGTGGTAGGTCCCCGCTACGGGGAAGACAATAGACCACGGGTGCGATCGGGTGGCCTCGCGCTGGCGCGGTGTAGTAATCTAAGGGGTTCGGCCTGCCTGACCTGCAAGAATGCCCTTCCAGGCACCTTGAAACCATATCGGGCAATTGGATTGCACGGTTTGGTTTTCTCTAGCCCGGAGGGGCATACTTCTACCTCGCACAGTAGATCCCGACATATCGGGCACGAAAATCGAATAAGGTGGAGGACGCTCGACCTTAGCCTCTTTGCCGAGCGCGACAGGACGCAGCATCGGGAGGCGGGGGTGGGGGTGGTAGCCCATCTCCGCCTCCCAGTCGTTGAGGTCAAAGCCGTGTGATGGCGATGTGGTCAACGCCAGCGGTTGACCCTCACTGTCCGCCCGCCCTGAGGACCCGCAGGTTAGAGGCGACCGTGCTACCTCCGAGAGACGACCGATAAGCGTGGAGGCGCTTCGTGCGCCCTATCCGGCGCGCTTCGTGCGGGAGGACGCTGAAACGTGTTGCAGTGCTTCTCTTGTGCGCAGCACGTCTGCAAGCCGCGCGAAGCGCCTTCTTGCCGGTTGTGTGTGCCTAACTGAGTGACAACGGCGGAAGGCGATCACAGACGCCGGCGGATACCTGCGGACGACTGGAGGCAGGTCAAGGACCTATCAACGACGTCGAAGGCGGGTTCGGTTTGCCTGAAAAGCGGAAGGTCGGCAGTTCGACCCTGCCCCTGACCACCAGCTTTCGAACAACCAAGATGCCCCGTAGCGATCTCGCTCCGGGGCGTTTTTGTGTGCCGACGACACCGGCGGCTGGCAGAATCCAGGTGTGAGCCGGACGGACAACACCATGCCGTTACGCATCCAGCAGCAGGACGGCCGCCGCTTCAGGCACGACGTGGGCGGGTCCTACAAGGGCGTCGGGAGAGACGCGAACATCGCTGAGCGGAAAGCCCGGCAGCGCGTACGGCTGACCCTGCTGAGAGGCGAGGAGCCGGCGCCGACCAGACACCGCCGATGCGAGAAGTGGCTCTACTGAGCAGGAGCTCCTGGACGCGCCCCTTAGTGGGCCGGGAGTGGCAGGCTGGCGTGCGTATGGTTACCACCTTGGCCCGGGGCGCTTCGGACGGTCCGTGCCGTCGACACCGTCACGATGATCGAGCTGCTGCGTGATACCTCGCCTTCGGTCAAGTCGCAGGCCGTCGAGCTTCTGGCTGCTGAGAGTAGAACGGCGCCGGCCCCCCATAGGGGTGGCAGCATCGTCAGCGTCCGTACAGCAGGCCGTCGAGGGCGGCGGGGTCGGTCAGCAGGGCGCTGAGGGTCTTGGGGGTCGTGCGGAGTGAGAGGTCGGCCGTGGCGGGTTCGCCGCTGTGGACCTGGATCCGGCCGGACTCCGCGCGGAGTTCGAGGCGGCAGACGGTCGGCGGCGCCGCCGGGTCGGGGTGGACGTGGTCCCGGAGGCAGATCAGCACCGAGGTGGCGCTGAGTGAGGTGGGCTCGGGCGGGTGGGGGGCGTCGATGCCCCAGTCGCTCAGGGCGCGGGCGTCGTCACGCCTGGGTCAGGAGCGTGCTGTAGGCCTGGGAGTGCTCCTGGCCGGACATGAACGAGACGAACTGCCGGACGAAGGCGCCGCGCGAATAGCTGCCGTCACCGGCCAGGTCGCGGCCGAAGGCGGTACGGAACAGGTCGCGGTATTCCTGGGCGTCGATCTTCTGGTCGTCGTCCACGTCGGTGACGTCGAACAGCACATCGGCGATCTTGATGAGGCCGGCCCCGGGCAGCGAGGCGGCCGCGGCGGCGTACTCCTGGCGGGTGACGCGGCCGTCGCCGTCGCTGTCGAGGGCGGACTGCAGCTCCCGCCACCAGGCGGCGTACGCCTGGAAGAGCCGCTCCTCGTCCTGCTCGCCCAGGTCGAGCCGGGTGGCGACCTCCCTCGCCATGGCGGCCAGGTCGGGCCAGCGCAGGTAGCCGTCGCCGGTCTGGTCGAGGACCTCGCTGAAGAAGCGGTCGGCCGACAGGACCACCTGCTGGTCGTCGGCGGCGGGGGCGGGGGTGATGAGGCGCAGGAGGGCCGCGGCCTGCCCGGCCTTGCGGCGTACGGTGTCCCACGGGGTGGCGGACGACGGGTCGAGCAGGCCCATGACGGAGTCGACGCGCGTCCAGGTCTCCGGGAGGTAGCGGGTGGCGAGGCCGGCGGTCAGGTAGGCGCCCTGCATGAGGGTCCGGGCCCCGGGGAGGTCGGGCAGCGCGACGCGCCGGCAGAACGGCTCCGGGAGCGAGGCGATGATGACCGCGGTGGCCAGCGGGCCTGCCACGGCCCGGCCGACCGTCCACACCAGGGGATGGCCGCGCAGCACCGGCGGCGCGGGGACGTTGGCCAGGAGCCGGTAGAGGATGACGCCCACGGCGTCGTTGTTCTCCAGGCGGTTCTCGACGACGTGGTCGTAGTAGGGCCAGAACTCCTGCAGCGTGGCGGGCAGGTGCTCGTTGTCGCCGTCGATGAGGGTCAGGAAGATGCGGTATTCGTCGTAGAGCCGCCGCATCTCGCCGGCGTCGAGCGTTTCGCCGCTCAGCCGGCACATCGCCACCGTGGACTCGAAGAGCGTGGCGGCGACCCAGGCGCGGGCCTCGGGGTCGGTGGCGTCGTAGGGGCGGCCCTGGGCGTCGGTGCCGGACATGCGGGCGTGGAGGCGGTTGAGCCGGGCCACCTCGCGGTCGCGTACGCGAGGGTCGGGGCTGAGGATGCGCCGCGAGCTGGTCGCGGTGTTGCGCAGCCGCCGCCAGGGGTGGGTGAGGAACGTCGAGTTCTCCATCAGCGCCGCGCCGATCTGCGGATGGGCGGCTTCGAGCAGCGTGGCGCGGGTGACCGCGAGGCCCCAGCGCGCCTCGCCGACCAGGCGGCGCAGGATGGAGTCGGCGCCGAAGACGTCCGTCGTCTCCGCTGTGGTGGTGCGGCTCATCGGTGACCCTCCCCGGTCAAGGTGGTGGACTGGCGTACGTCGCCGAAGCGGCGCTGGCGCCGCCGGTAGGTGTCGAGGCATTCCCAGAAGTGGGTGGCGCGGAAGTCGGGCCAGAGGACCTGTGGGAAGACCCATTCGGCGTAGGCGACCTGCCAGAGCATGAAGTTGGAGATCCGCTGCTCCCCGGACGTGCGGATGACGAGGTCGACGTCGGGGGTGTCGGAGTAGGGCAGGTGCTGGGCGAAGCTGTCCTCGGTGACCTGGTCGGCGGGCGTGGCGGAGCGGATCAGCGAGCGGGCCGCGGCCACGATGTCGCGGCGTCCGCCGTGGTCGAAGGCCACGGTCAGCGTCATGCGCCTGTTGTCGCCGGTGAGTGTCATCAGGTCGGTGATGTCGCGGACCAGGGGCTGCGGGATGCGCGGGTCGGCCATGCCGAGGAACCGGCAGCGGACGCCCCGGGCGTGCAGGGCGGGGGCGTGCTTGCGGATGGCGCGGCGGACGAGCCGCATGAGGATGTCGACCTCGGCGGCCGGGCGCCGCCAGTTCTCCGTGGAGAAGGCGTACAGGCTCAGCCAGGTGACCCCGGCGCTGCGCGCCGCCTCGATGACGTCCATCACGGCGGCTTCGGCGGCCTCGTGGCCGGCGGTGCGCGGCAGTGATCGCTGCGCGGCCCACCGGCCGTTTCCGTCCATCACGCAGGCGACGTGCCGCGGCAAGAGCATGACCACCCCCATAACTGAGGGTAACTGTAGCTTTACCTTTCGTGGTGTCAAGGTGGGCCGGTGGGGAGGATTACCTTGGGGGCATGCGCCTGACCGCCTTCACCGACATCTCCCTGCGGATCGTGATGCGCCTGGCCGTCGTGAGCGGTGACGAGCTGCTGACCACGCGGGCCGCCGCCGACGTGCTGGCGATCCCCTATACGCACGCGGCCAAGGCGGTCTCGCGGCTGAGCGAGATGGGGCTGGTGGAGACCCGGCGGGGGCGTGGCGGCGGGCTGCAGCTCACGGCGGCGGGGCGGCAGGCGACGGTGGGCTCGATCGTGCGCCGGCTGGAGGGCGAGCACGAGGTGGTGGGGTGCGAGGACGCGCTGCTGCCGTGCCCGCTGCGGGCGGCCTGCCGGTTGCGCGGGGCGCTGCGCCAGGCGCAGGAGGCCTTCTACGCGTCGCTCGACACGCTGACGGTCGACGCGCTGGTCGCGGGGCCGACCGGGCCGGTGCTGCTCGGGCTGGGCGTCCCACCCAGATCGGGGACCGGCGGACCGGCTCTTTAATATGCATTCCAGATACCAATTATCTGGAGGTCCCCCATGCTGTCCGCGGAAAGCGCCGCGACCGTCCGCGCCACCCTCCCCGTCGTGGGCGCGTCGCTCGACACGATCACCGCCCGCTTCTACGAGACGATGTTCGCCGAGCGGCCGGAGCTGCTCGACGGCCTGTTCAACCGGGGCAACCAGCGCAGCGGCGAGCAGCGCAGGGCGCTGGCCGGGTCCATCGCCGCGTTCGCCGGCGCCCTGCTCGACAACCCGGACGAGCGCCCCGACGCGCTGCTCACCCGCATCGCGCACAAGCACGCCGCCGTCGGCATCACCGACGACCAGTACGTGATCGTGCACAAGTACCTGTTCGCCGCCATCGCCGAGGTGCTGGGCGAGGCCGTCACGCCCGAGGTCGCCGCCGCCTGGGACGAGGTCTACTGGCTGATGGCCGGCGCCCTGATCGCGATGGAGGCCCGCATCTACGCGCAGGCCGGCGCGAGCGAGGGCCGCACCTGGCGCCCGTGGCGGGTCGTCGAGCGCCGCGAGGAGACCGCCGACGTCATGTCGCTCGTGCTCGCGCCCGTCGGCGACGAGCCGGTCCCGCCCGCGCTGCCCGGCCAGTACGTCAGCGTCCGGGTGCGGATGCCCGACGGGGTGCACCAGCTCCGGCAGTACACGCTGTCCGGCCACGGCGCCGACGGGCTGCGGCGGATCACCGTCAAACGGGTGCGCGGCGAGGGCGCCCCCGAGGGCGAGGTGTCCAACCTGCTGCACGCCACCGTCGAGGCGGGCGACGAGCTGACGCTGTCGGCCCCGTTCGGCGACGTGACGCTGGCGGGCGGCGACGCGCCGCTCGTGCTGGCCTCCGCCGGCATCGGCTGCACCCCGATCACCGCGATGCTCCAGCACCTGGCCGAGACCGGCAGCGACCGCCGCGTCCTGCTGCTGCACGCCGACCGCTCCGAGCCCGAGCACGCGCTGCGCGAGGACATGGAGGCACTGACCGCCGTGCTGCCCCGGGGCGAGAAGATCTTCTGGTACGAGGACGGCCGGCGGGGCAGGGCGGGCCGGATCGACCTGGCCGGGGTCGACATCCCGGCGGGGTCGGTGGCCTACCTGTGCGGGCCGCTGCCGTTCATGCGGGAGGCCAGGGCCCAGCTCATCGGCGCGGGCGTGGCGCCCAAGGACATCCACTACGAGGTGTTCGGCCCCGACCTGTGGATCGCCGCGGCCTGAGCGGAGCCGAGAGCGCGACGAGATCCCCGTATTTAAGTGCACTTATGTGCCGTTTGGGGGTCACCTGTCATCATGGGGACCATGTTGGAGGCTGCCGGGCTCGACGAGGTGACGGAACGGGCGTACCGGTTACTCGTCCGCGCGGGCGAGGCGGAGGCGGCCGACGTCGCCGAGGAGCTGGGGATCACGGCCGAGGCGGCGGCCGGCGCGCTCGCCACGATGCGGGACCTGGGGCTGGTCCGTGACGCAGGCGGGCGCGGGTTCGCGCCGGTGGCCCCGGACGTCGCGCTCGGGCCGCTGCTGATGCGGCGGCAGGAGAGCATCGACTGGGCCCGCCAGGCGGTCGAGCAGCTCGCCGAGGAATACCGCACCAGCCTGCGCCGCCGCGACGCCGACCGGCTGATCGAGGTGCTGCCGAGCCGCGCCGCGCTGCGTGAGCAGGTGCGCCACCTGCAGAACAGCGCCCGCGAGGAGGTCATGTACTTCTGCCGCGCCGGGCACGTGGTCATGCCGTCCCAGGACAACACCGAGGAGCTGGACGCGCTCGGCCGGGGCGTCGACTACCGGGTGATCTACGAGCGGGCCCTGCTGGAGGAGCCCGGGATGGTGGCCAACGTCGCCTACGGCATCAAGCTCGGCGAGCGCGCCCGCGCCGTGCGGTCCCTGCCG
This sequence comes from Nonomuraea sp. NPDC003214, assembly GCF_053590035.1. Lineage (NCBI taxonomy): Bacteria > Bacillati > Actinomycetota > Actinomycetes > Streptosporangiales > Streptosporangiaceae > Nonomuraea > Nonomuraea sp. NPDC003214. The sequence goes on from NZ_JBSFSX010000020.1 coordinate 20,301, forward strand.
GTGCGGATGATGATCGCGGACCGGGCGACCGCGCTGCTGCCGCTGGTGCAGCACGCGGGCGGCCGGACCGAGACCACCGCCGCGCTGGTGCGCGGCAGCAGCCTGCTGGACGCGCTGATCGCGCTGTTCGAGGCCCAGTGGGACCGGGCCACGCCGATCCGGTCGCTGGACGACGGGCAGGTCATCGACGCGGCGCCCGGCTGCCCGCTGGACGCCGACGAGCTCTACCTGCTCTCGCTGCTGGTCGCCGGCGTCCCCGACAAGTCGATCGCGAGCCAGCTCGGGCTCAGCCTGCGTACCGTGCAGCGCCGCGTCTACCACCTCATGCGGCGCGCGGGCGCGCAGACCAGGATGCAGCTTGCCTGGCATGCGGCCCGCGAGCGCTGGCTGTGACTACCGGACCCCGTACGCGCGGGTGACGGTCTGCTCGAACCGCTCTCCGGCGGCGCCCGTCGCGGTCACCCGCAGCGACACCCCGAGGTCGGTCCTGCGGTGCGAGACCAGGGCGACGTGCTGCCCCCGGCCGGCGGGGATCAGCGGCAGCCGCCGCCAGGTCCTGCCGTCGTCGTACGACAGCTCCGCGCTGAGCTTCCTGGCGCCGGGCGCGGTGAAGCCGAGCTTGACCGGGAGCGTCCGGTGGACCCGGCCCTCCAGGTCGGCCGGGATGTCGTAGCCGACGCCGAGCATCGGCAGCGGCCGGGTGTCCTCCGTCCTGGCGGACCTGAACGTCCACGACGTCCGCGTGGCCGTGGCGTGCAGCCACTCGTCGCCGGTGCGCGTGGTGTCCAGCTCCAGCCGGTACTCGGCGTCCTCGGCCACGGCGGGGAAGGCGCCGCGCAGCGTGCTGCGCTCCTCCACCAGCTGCCCGTCCCGGTAGAAGCGGGCCGCGGTGGTGTCCTTGTCGGCGCTGTCCCGCGCGTAGCCCTGGTGCCCGTCGGCGTCCACGAACTCGGGCACCTGCACGGTCAGCACGTCACCCGTCCGGGTCGCCGCCTCGACGGCCGGGCGCACGACCGGGGCGAACCAGTCCTCCTTGACGCGCTCGCCCGGCCGGTAGGTCCGCGGCCGGTCGATCAGCCCGCCGCGCAGCCGGCTCATCGACTCCCAGGTGAGCGCGTGCTGCACGACGTGCTGCCACTGGGTGTCGCCGGCGCTGACGTACTCGGCCCGGCGCAGCGGCGTGTTGACGATGCGCTGCGTCTCCATCTGCGAGCCCAGGTCGTACGTCTGCCACGAGCGCCAGCCGAAGCGCTGGTCCTTGCCGTAGCGGTCGCCGCCGGACTCGTGGTAGCCCGCCTCGACCAGGGCGGTGTTGCGCCAGTTCACGTCGTGCACGACCCGCTCGGGCACGTGGCCGGAGGAGACCTGCATGACCTCGTACAGGTACGGCGGGGCGAACTGCCCGGTCACCTCGATCATGCCGCCCGAGCGCGCCTTCTCCAGCAGCGCCTGGCCGCGGTCGTGGGTGATCAGCAGGGTGGGCAGCGGGTCTCGCTCGCCCTCCGGCTTCCACGGCTGCCACATGGCCCGGCCGTCGGGGCCGACGACGATCACCGCGGCGGCTCCGGCGTCGGCGATGCCCTGCAGCTTGCTCGTCCAGTCGCCGAACTGCTCGCTGACCAGGACGACCGCCTTGCCCTTCACGTCACCGGCGTCGGCGGTGGCCAGCGGCCAGCGCTTCTTGCCGGCGAACTCCGGCGACCTGATCGCGGGGCGCACCACCAGCGGGTCGCGGCCCAGCTGGGCGGTCACGCGGGGCGCGGCGAGCTGCCAGCGCGAGGCGAACTCGAACGTGCCGTTCGTGACCGGCTTGGTCGGCGTGACCGAGAGCCCGTCGACCGACGGGAAGTTCATCGAGCCCAGGCTGATCTTGCGCGACCCGTACGTGCGGTGGGTGAAGTAGGTGGAGATGCCCTCCTGGATCACCGGCTGCGAGGTCCGGATCTCGACGGGCACGGCGGTCCTGGGGTCGAGCACGATCTCCATGTCGCCGGTCACCGGCAGCTCCGGGTTCATCACGAGCGTGTCGACGGGCGTCTCGGAGCTCGTCTCGCCCAGGATCGCCTGCATGTGGTAGGTGCCCTCGGTGACCTCGGCCGTCCAGCCGGACTGCTCGTCGAGGATGTAGCCGTAGGCGTCGTCCCTGCTGGAGGCCCCGTACATGGAGATGAAGGGCACGCGGGCGGGGGAGCCGTCGGCGTGCACGGCGGTGAAGCGGACCTTGTGGATCTTGCCGCGGCGGGTGAGGGCGATCGTGGTGTGCGCGACGGCGTCGCCCGCGGTGGCGGTGACGTAGCCCGCGTGCCGGCCGTGCTGGAGCTTGGCCGGGTCCACGGTGACGCGCACGCTCGCGCTCGCGCCCGGCTCGACGGTGAGCGTGGTCGCCGACAGCGTGACCGCGCCCTCGGCCGGGGCCTGGCCGTCGAGGTTGGTGACGGAGGGGGTGAGGGCGAGCGTGACGGGCGCCTGTCCCGTGTTCGTGTAGGTGATCTCGCCGCCGGGGACGCCGGTGTCGCCGTCCTCGTGCACGCCCAGGCTCAGCGTCCCCGTCGCGGTGACGGTCTGACGCAGGGCGCGCGTCACGTCCAGCCGCCCGCCGCCCTGCTCGTACGGGGTCTGCCCGGCGATGGTCTTCGACGTGGACACCAGCGCGTTCTTGAGCTGCGCGGCGGTCCAGCCGGGGTGTCGCTGGGCCAGGATCGCCGCCGCGCCGGCCACGTGCGGCGTGGCCATCGAGGTGCCGGAGAGCTTGGTGTGGAGCTCGTCGACCGGGGTGCCCAGGCCGGTGCCCGCGGCCCGCGCGGCGACGATGCCGACGCCCGGTGCGGTGATGTCCGGCTTGACCGCCTCGTCCAGGCGGGGGCCGCGGCTGGAGAAGGGGGCGAGGGCGTCGTCGGCGTCCACCGCGCCCACGGTCAGGGCCGAGGTGGCGGCGCCGGGCGAGCCGACGCTGTACTCGCTGCCGTCGTTGCCCGCGGCGATCACGAACAGCGTGCCGGTCTGCTCGGTCAGCACGTCCACAGCGGTGCTGAGCGGGTCGGTGCCGTCGGTGGCGCCGCCGCCGAGGCTCATGTTGACGACGTCGGCGCCGCTCTCCCTGGCCGCCCACTCCATGCCGGCGAGCACCTGCGACTCCGTGCCGCTGCCTCTCGCGTTCAGCACCTTGCCGATCACCAGCTCGGCGCCTGGCGCGACGCCCTTGCGCAGGCCGCCCGAGGCCGCGCCGACGCCGGCGACGGTCGCGGCGACGTGGGTGCCGTGCCCGTGCTCGTCCTTGGCCGACGGGTCGTCGGTGAAGTTGCGGGCCTCGACGACCCTGTCCTTGACGTCGGGGTGCGTCTCGTCGATCCCGGTGTCGAGGACCGCGACCTTCACGCCCTTGCCGTCGAAGCCGTCCTGCCACGCCTGCGGCGTGCCCACCTGCGGCACGCTGTGCTCCAGCGTCGCGGTGACCTTGCCGTCCAGCCAGACCTTGGCCAGGCCGTCACGCAGCTTCGGCTCGCCGCCCGCGCGCTCGGCGGCCCACAGCACGGGCAGTTCGTCCTTGTCGGCCCGCATCGTCCGCGCGTTGACGCTGCGCAGCGTGACGGCCTTCGCGTCGCTGTCGCGGTAGGACAGGATGAGCGGCAGGACCTCGCTGCTCTCGTCGTCGTACCCCTGCTCGATGAGGTCGCTCACGGCGAACAGCCGCTCGTCGACCAGGCCCCGGGACACGTAGGGGACCATGTCGGCGGGAGTGACGGTGAGCTCGCCGTCCTCCTCCTCGGTGAAGAACCTGACGTCCTCCCGGCCCTTGCCCGGCCGCACGGTCGCGGCGCGCTTGCCGCCGGCGACCTCCCTGACGGTGACCACGTCACCGGTGATCAGCGTGACCTCGTGCAGGTCACCGCCGCCGGAGGCCGGCTCCGGCGGCGTCGCCTGCGCCTGCGTGGGCACGGCGAGCATCGCCAGGCCCGCGCCGACGGCGGTGAAGCGGGTGATCCATCCCATGAACGAACCCGATCTGTCGTGCAATGACACATTGCTTTACTCGTTCATGAGGATGCGGGATAAGGACCGCTCAATGGGGGGTATGCGGCTGACCGGATGGCGACATGTCGTGAAAATGCCAGCGGCGGCCTCTCACCCGGCCGCGCAGACCGTGCCGTTGAGCCTGAACACGGACGGAAGCACGTTCGGCCCCGAGTAGTTGCCCACGAAGCCGATCGTGGCCGACGCCCCGGTGGCCAGGGCGCGGTTGCCGGGCTCGCTGACGGCCTTGACCGCCCGCCCGTCCTGCGTCCAGACCGCGCTCCAGCCGCTCCCCAGACTCTGCCAGCTTCTCGGCCAGGCGAAGTCGAGGGTCCAGCCGTCGATCGGCGCGCCGGTGTTGGTGACGTCGATCGACCCGACGTAGCCGCTCGACCAGTCGGACTGGACGTTCAGCCGTACCGAGCACGAGCTGGTGGCAGGGGCCTTCGTGGTGAACGTCAGCGGTGGCGAGGCCCAGGAGAGGCCGCCGCCGGCGTCGCGGGCGATCACGTTGACCGTGTAGCGGGTGCCCGGCCGCAGGTTGCCTGCCGTGAACGAGGTGCCCGAGGTCTCGCCGAGCTGCTCGGTGACCGCGCCGTGCTGGCGGTGGATCTCGTACTTGGCGATGGGCCGGTCGCCGGCCGTGGCGCGCGGCCACGTGATCGTGGCCTTGGTGTCCGTGACGGCCGACGCGACGGGCTGGGCGGGGGCGGCGGGGCCGGACCGGTTGGCGGCCGGCTTGAGGACGATCGTCGTCAGCGACAGCGGCGGCAGCGTCTGGCTGGTGGCGCTGCCGCTGGTCGCGGTGGCGATGGAGGTCGCGCCGTTGGTGTGGGTGAGCACCGTCGGCGCGCCGGCCGCCGGGGTGTAGCCCGCGTAGTCGATCGCCGCCGCGTACGAGGTGTCGCGCGAGGTGTTGATCATCATGACCGCCAGGTCGCCGTTCGGGCGGCGGGCGGCGTGCGCGCTGACGGCGGACGTGTCGCTCGCCGCCCGGACGAACTGGTCACCCGGCCGGGCGAACCTGCCGACCATCTGCAGCGCGTAGTAGGGCGCGAACGGCGTGTTGAACGCCGGCTCGCAGACCGACCCGTCGGCGGTGCACGTCCCGCTCGACAGCAGGCCGAAGTCGCCGTAGTCGGTGTGCCCCTCGACCTCGGTGACCGTGCCGATGCCGTTGTGGACGTTCCACCACTCGACCGTGAACACGCCGTTCGCCAGCAGCGTCGCGTACGCGTCGGCGGCGGCCAGCGCGCCCGGCTGGGTGTTGGTGCCGTTGCTGCTGGACCCGGTGTTGAACTCGGTCATCGCGATGCCGATCCGCTCCGCGCCCGGCCCGGCGAGCCTGGCGATCTGCTCGCGGGTGAGCTGGATCATGTCCGGTACGTGTCCCGTGCGGTCCAGGGCGCCCGGGTACCAGTGCAGGACCACGAAGTCGATCTTCGAGCCGGCGGTGGACAGGACGACCTCGTTCCAGCTTCCCGCGTCGCCCTCCGCCCTGATCGCGTCGGGCCAGTTCGCGGGCGTGGTCAGCACCGCGCCGACCTTGATCGTGGGATCGACCGCCTTCATCGCGTCCGCGTACGCGACGACGTGCCTGGCGTACTCGGCCGGGCTCTTGTCCGCGTGGTTGTCGGCCTCCCACGCCGCGCCGTAGTGGCCGTTGCCGTAGTTCTCGTTGCCGATCTCCCAGTACTTCACGCCGTAGCCCTTGGTGACGTTGGCGTAGCGGACCCAGGCGGCGGCCTCCTCGGCCGTGCCCGTGCCGTAGTTGGCGGTCACCATCGGCTGCGCGCCGGTGCGGCGGGCCCCGGCCATGAAGGTGTCGAAGTCGGTGTTCGGCGCGACATAGCCGCCGGGGGCGGTGTGGTCGGCCCAGTGGTAGATGTCGGAGTACGAGCCGCCCGGGTAACGCAGCAGCCGCACGCCCGCGTCCTTGAGCAGGTCCGCGGTCTGGTCGCTGCCCAGGTGCGCATCCCAGATGGCGTGGTTGGTCCCGATGCCGGTCTCGGGCACGCCGGCCAGCGCGGCACGGGTGTTGACGGTGATCTCGACGGGGGCGCCGTCGTCGGCATGGGCGGTGGGGGCGTTCAGGGCGGTCAGCGCCAGCAGGATCGCGGACGCGGAGCGCAGCAGGGTTCTCGGCATCGGTGCACCTCGCCGTGGCAGTGGTTCCTCACTCGACGCCTCCTCCTGACCAGGAGACGACATGATCATGAGTGGCGCGCGGCGCACCCGTCAAACGACGCTGAAACTTTCACCCCGGGTTCGGTCCGCTGCTCAGCGCCACAGTTTCCCGGTGGACAGGTCGAGGTTGTAGACCCGTTCGGACCAGGCGGCGCGGACCTGGAAGGCGCCCTTGGCCGACCAGCCGAGCCCGGAGCCGAGACTGTCGTCGCCGCGGAACACCGGGGTGACCGCGCCCAGGCGCTCGCCGGTCTTCACGTCGTAGGTCGTGACCCGCCCCTCGCCGTCGATGACGACCAGTCGGTGGCCCTTCGGGTGCAGGTGGTAGGCGTCCCCGGCGGGCAGGCTCATGCGGGGCTTCCCCTGGTGGTCGAGGACGAGGGCCCGCGAGGCGGTGGCGGCCACGATGCCGCTCCTGCCGAGGTCGTGGACGCGCCGGACGTCGGGGAGCTCCAGCGTCCGCCAGGTCCGGGTGTCGATGATCCGCGCGCCGTCCCGGACCAGGGCGAGGTACCTGTTCTGGCCGGCGAACGTGACCTTGGGCAGCTCGGTGTCGGCCAGCGCGCCGGTGAGCGGGCGCGCGCCCGCCTCGTCCTCGTACACCAGGCGGCGGTCGTGCCGGTGCAGGTAGACCAGGGCCTTCTTGTCGGGGCTGCGGGTGAACGGGGCCGGCCGGGGCGCCTTGCCGGGGATGACGACGTACGGCGCGGCCTGCGGGAACGGCTGACCGTTGACCAGCCAGCCTCTGCAGTCGGCCGCCACCTGCGTGGTCCACGCGCAGGAGGGCGCCTTATACGTGCGCACCGTCTCGAAGCTCGAGCGGCTGTCGGAAAACGTCAGGGGCGGCGTGTACGCGGGCGGCTCGGGGAGCACCGGCAGGCCGGGGGTGAGCAGCGCGGCCGACAGCACGATCGCGGCCCCCGCCAGATAGAGGCCGCGCGTGGACCAGCGGCCGATGGCCAGCTCGGCCGGGGCGCTCGCCGGTTCGCGCCGGGCGGCGAACGTCACCGCCACGGCCACGGCGATCAGGATTCCGGTGTGCGCGATCCGGGCCGGGGTGACGTCTCGCAGGAGAAAGGCGGTCGCCGAAACGGCGCCGGCCAATCCGAGAAGCCATGCGCCACGATAAACGCGCGCCTCGTTGTACGCGTTCGAGGCCCCCCGCGAGAACACCACGGAAACCGCGCACCAGCCGAGCACCAAAGAGAACGGGTCATTGGTGAGCCCCGCCACGGGAACGGCGACGACGAGCGCGATCAGACGCCATCGGCGCACGGCCCGGAAATGGCCGACGACCTGTTCGGCGTCGGCCGCGGTGACGGTGAATCCGGTCTGCGCGGCGAACCTGTCGAGCCGTTCCCGGCTGACCGGCGAGGCGGCCGCCAGCACGGTGAGCAGGGCGGCCACCCAGAGAATCAGCGGGGGTATTGTCACGAGATGCCACCATATATGGTTTCACCTCGTGGCTTCCGATGAAATTTGGCAGCAATACGGCGTCACCTCTTGGCGTGCCGAACCGGTCCGATTACGCGTGGTGATCTGGACGTCGTTTTCGCTCGTCATGGTGACCGCGATTCTGTGGGGGACCGGAGCGGTGACCCCGCATATCAACTGGAACATCAACTCCTTCTTCGCCGGCGCCTGGGTGGACGAGAAAAGCGGCGCCCTGTCCACCAGGTTTTTCGTGGAAATCGAGAACGAGGGGTCCACCACCTTCACCGTCTCCGGCCTCTCGATGAACATCCCGGGCCTGCGGCTGCTGCCGGCCGAGAACCCCGGGGCGGAGAAGGTCACCGTCGAAGGAGGCGACATGGAGGTGATGGAAAGGCACGTCGCCATCACCGACTGCGCGGCCGTGCCTCACACGCCGCAGCCGGTGCGGTTCACGTACGAGACCTATCTGGGGGCACGGACGGCGGAGGTCACCTGGGACTCCTGGCAGCTGACCGGGCCCGACGGCGCGACGGTCCCGGTCGCCTGGCAGCGCGGCCTGTCCGACAAGGTGTGCAGCGAAGCGGTGAGCGACGAATGGTCCTGACGAACCCCCACCCGCGCGCCGCGTCCGGCGGTCTCATGCCGCCCGTCGCGCTGATCGCCACCGGTCTCGTCATCGTCTACGCCGCCCTCCGGTTCGACGGCTTCGACCTGCTCCTCGACCCGGCCGGCTGGGCCATGTGCGCGGTCGGGCTGTCCCGGCTGCGAGGCGTCTCCCTCCACCCGGCCGACCCGGCGGGGGCCGCCGCCACCACGTCGATGGTCGTCCTGTCGATCGTCGACCTCTTGATAATCGGCCCGGCCGCGCCGGACACGTCCCTGGAGCAGGCGCTCGACCTCGCCGAGAGGGCCGGCTCCCTGCTCGCCGTCTGGCTGATCGGCGAGATCGTGGCCGGGCGGCTCCGCCCCGGCGGGCACGCGTCCCGCGCCGCGCTCCTCGACGTGCTGCGCTGGGCGGTCGCCGCGCTGGGCGTCGCCGGCATGCTGGCCCCGTACGGCTACGCCGGGCTGCCCCTGGCCGTGACCGTCGCCTGGTTCGCGGCGCTGGTGGTGCTCGTCGTCGTCCTCTACCGCTCGGCCAACCTGCCCTGCCTGAACCAGCCGTAAGGCACGCCGGCGTAGCCGTGTAAGGTGATCGCCATGTTCCTCACCCGTGCCTAGGCCACCGCCCGGCCGCACCGACGCGTGCGGCGTGCCGGTGTCCTTCGCACGTCTCAGCGCCGCGACGCGCTGCCTTCCTGAGGAACCTTCATGTCTCCCTCCTACGTCGCCGTCCTCTCCCACCCCGGCGCCGCGCGCGCCTTCGGCTTCGCCCTGCTCGGGCGGCTGTCCTACGGGACCGTCTTCCTGTCGCTGACGCTGGCGCTCACGGCCACCGCCGGCTCCTACGCGCTCGCCGCCGGCGTCCTGGCCCTGTTCGGGCTCGCCGTGTCCGTCCTGTCTCCCGTGCGGGCCTGGCTCGTCGACCGGTACGGGCCGCGCCGGGCGCTGCCTCCGATGGCCGGGCTCTACGCGGCACTGCTGGGCTGCCTGGCCGTGCTCACCTGGCAGCCCGGGGCGCCCTGGTGGCTGCTGGCCGTCCTGGCCGCAGCGGCGGGCGGGTGCTCGCCGCCGCTCGGGCCCGTCATGCGCACGCTCTGGAGCGACCTGCTGGGCGACCAGCGGCTGCTGCAACGCGCCTACAGCCTCGACACCGTCGCCGAGGAGCTGCTCTACATCGCCGGCCCGTTGCTGGCCGGGCTGGTCTCCGTGGTCGTCGATCCGGCGGCGGGCGTGGCCATGAGCGCCTGCCTGGTGGCGACCGGCACGTTCGCCCTCGTCACGTCACCCGCGATGCGGCCCGGCGCCGCCCCGGCCGCCGCCCGTCGCCGGGAACGCGGGCCCGGCGTCCGGGCGCTGTTCACGCCCGTCGTCGTCGCGGCCGCGCTGGGCCTGTGCCTGGGGGCGCTGACGCTGCTCGTGGTCGTCTTCGCCCAGCGGCAGCAGCAGCCCGCCGCCGTCGCGTGGGTCGAGGCCGCGCTGTCGGCGGGCAGCGCGGCGGGCGGCCTGGCCTACGGCGCGATCGCCTGGCGCGCGTCGGGGGCGGTGCGGTTGCGCCTGCTGGCCGCCGCGCTGGGCCTGGCCGTCGCCGCGGCCGGAGCTGTGCCGAACCTCGCCGGGCTGGCCGGCGCGGCGGCGGTGGCCGGGCTGTTCGTGGCCCCCGCCTTGACGACCGCCTATCTCCTGGCCGACGAGCTGGCCGGGCCGCGGAACCGGACCCAGGCCGGCGCGTGGGTGAACACCGCCTTCAACGCCGGCAACTCCCTCGGCACCGCCGGCGCCGGGCTCGTGGTGGAGCGGCTGCCGCTGGAGTGGTGCTTCGCGCTGGCGGGGGCGCCGCTGCTGCTGGTGGCGATCATCACGTCGCCGCGCCCCCGGCGGGATGTCACGGCCTGCTGTCGGCCCAGCCCGCTTCCAGCACCGTCGTGGTGCTCACCACGGTGCCCGGCTCGTGCCCGGCGTGCGCGTCGCCCGGCTTGACCACCACGCTCTCGCTGGCCAGGCCCCGCCCGGTCTCCTGGTCGAAGATCAGCCGGGTCTCCATGACGCCGTCCTTGACCTTCTCCTCGACCGCCACCGCCGCGCCCTGGCGGCCCTCGGCGTCGGTCACGTTCTCGACGACCTTGACCGAGTCCAGGTCGGCGAGCATCCGGAAGGCGGCGGCCCGCACCTCAGGCGTGACCGGCATGTCCAGGATGAGCCCGGTGCTCACCCGGTACAGCCACGGGTCGGAGGCCATCGGCACGCTCTCCGACTCGGTGTCGTGCCCCTTGTACGAGCGCAGCAGCCACGCCTTGAGCCTGCCCGGATCGGACGGCAGCGCGCGCAGCTCCTTCATGGTCACGTTGCGGCCCAGCCAGAACACCTTGTCACCGTCGACCAGCGGGCTGAAGCCGCCCCACGGCTTGCGCGGCGAGGTGGACAGCGTGATCGCGCGCGGCTTGCCGGGCACCTTCACCTTGAACTCGCGGGGGGAGCCCGCCCGCCGCCAGGCCGCCTCGTCCTCGGGCGTGGCCGGTCGCGCGCCGAGCGACTGGTAGGTGCCGCCCTGCTCGCCGCCGGTCGCGCTGGACGTCCAGCCCTCGCTCCGCTGCCGCTCCACGACCGTGTAGCCGCCCTCGGCGACCTGGTGCAGGGTGCGCTGCATGGTGGACGTGTGCCACCACGCGCCCATCTCGTCGGGCTGGCTGCCGGCCTTCTCGGCGGCGGCCAGCAGCACCTCGCGCGCCGACAGCCGCACCTTCGTGGCGGTCGCGGTGGCGGTGGCGGCGGGCTGGGCGACGGAGTCGGGGGCGCTCGGCGGCGCGCCGCCCGTCCCGGTCACGACGACGGCGGCCGCCGCGACCGCGGCCGTGGCCCCGGCCAGGCTGATGCCCCACACCGGCCGGACGACCTTCCGGCCGCGCCGCGCCTTGCGCGGCTGCGACATGGCGTACGTGAGCTCCCTGGCCCGGGTGCCCTCGTCCACCGGGGCGTCGCCGAGGTGTGCGGGCCGAGCGGCACGCAGCTCGTCCATCGGGTTCATGACCACTCCTCGCTGAGGTTGTTGCGCACTCGGGGACGGGACGGCCCGGCGGGCTCCATGGCCTGCTTGAGCCGTTTGCGGGCGCGGTGCAGCCGGACCCGGAACGCGGCGGTCGAGCAGCCGACGACCCTCGCGGCCTCCTTCGGCGACAGCCCCTGCCATGCCACCAGGACGAGGATCTCCCGGTCGTCGTCGCCGAGCGCGGCCAGCGCCTGGAGCACGCCGATCCGCTCGGTCACCTGGTCGGCCACGTCCCCTTCGGTCCAGGCGCGCAACTCCTGCGCGAGCGCCTCGCGCCTGGCCTCGGCGCGGATGGTGTCGCGCAGCACGTTGCGCGCCACGCCGAGCAGCCAGGGCAGCGCCGGGTCGGGCACGTCCTCCAGCCGCCGCCAGGCGATCGCGAACGTCTCGCTCACGACCTCGTCCGCCACCTGACGTCCCGAGCGACTGACCACGTACGCCCACACGCGTTGCCGGCATTCGTCGTACACGCCGGTGAACCGGTGCTGATCATCCGTCACCGCCCCGCCCCTTCGTTCCGGATGTTTCTGACACCCGGTAGTGGTCCGAGCAGTCCCGTTGTTACCGCATGATCGGAAAAATCAGCCCACCAGACCCAGCAGGTACGCCACCGGCACCAGGCCGACGGTGAGCGCCACGGCCCACCAGCGGGGCGCCGGTCCCGTACGCAACGTGGTGACGCCGAGCGGGACGAGCGCGACGGCCAGCCCGGCCAGGGCGACCAGCGAGACCGGGTCGCTGCTGCCCTTCAGCACGCCGAGCGGCAGCGCGGCCGTCAGGCCCAGCGCCACGCACCGGGCCGCCCCGAGCGCCCGCGCCCGGTACGCGCCCACGGCCAGCACGATCCAGCCCGCCATGATGCACACGTTGACCGCCTTGAACACGTGGAAGGCCCCGTACGTGCCGGCCACCACGCGCTGGGCGGCCTCCAGCCCGAGCACGTCCACGAGCTGGAACGCCAGATGGCTCACCCCGGCGTGGAACACCCGCCCGAACAGCCCGAGCACCACCAGCGTGACGCCCCAGCGCCCCCAGCCGGGCTCCAGCCGCCGGGCCAGCCCCGTCACCGCCGGCCACAGCAGCACCACCCCGGCGGCGAACAGCCCGTAGGACAGCGCCATCTCGCCGGGCCGGGCGGCGTGGGCGGCGAGCTGCCCGGTGAAGAAGTCGTCCGCGCCGATCCGGGTCAGCACCCCGGCCAGGAGGAGCAGCGGGCCGAGGATCATGCCGACGCCCTCGACCCAGCGGCCTGGCAGCTCTGTTGATGTCATGCCCGCCATTCAAGTGACGCGGGCGGCCGTTCTCACTGGTGCTCGGAGGAGAGGTGAGGGTAGTCCTGGCACGAGCAGCTTCACCCGCCCCCCGGACTGCTCCGCCGCGCGTTCGACGATCCCGTGGATCGAGCGGCGATCCGTCGTCCCAGGCGCTGCGCCGGAGCCTCCACGAGCCGGTACGTGAGCGCCGAGCAGCCCAGCAGCACCGCCACGACCAGCGCCCCCAGCCCCACCCGGTACGGCCAGGCGACGGCGGCCGGCTCGTCGAGGAAGCCGTCGACGACCTCCAGCAGGATCGGGTGGATCAGGTAGACCGAGTAGCTCACCATCCCCAGCCATGCCCACCACGCGGGCACCCGCCGGTCGGCCAGCAGCATCCCCGCCCCGAACGTCGCCCACGCCGCCAGGACCGCCGCCACCCACGGCAGCGGGTCGCCGTCGTGCCACAGCAGCGCCGCTCCGGTGGCCGCCGCCGGCACCCCGCCCGCGACGGCCCAGCCCCGGCCCCGGGGGATCTGCCCTGCCTGCCACCGGTACAGCGCCGTGCCCGCGAACATCGTGGCCAGGATCGTCAGGCTCTGCCAGGCCGGGATGCGGCTGTTGACCGCGATCAGCCCCAGCGGGAGCACCGCCAGCGCCACCGCCCCGGCCCGCCGCAGCGCCGGGCGTGAGCTGAGCACGCCCGCCAGTCCGCCGCCGCCCAGCACGACCGCCGCCAGCGTCGTGACGAGCGTCGGCCCCCGGTGCGTGAGCAGGATCGTCGGCAGCACCCCGCCGGCGACCACGGCCAGCACGCCGAACCCGGCCGCCACCTCCGCGCTGCGCCGGTGCCACCCGGCCACGAACAGCGCCGTGACCAGCAGGTAGAAGGCCATCTCGTACGAGAGCGTCCACAGCACGTTGACGACGTTGGGCGCGTTCAGGAGGTCCTGGAGCATCGTCAGATGGGCGAGCGTGGCCGTGACCGGGTTGTCGGTCAGGTAGACGTGGATGCCGTCGATCCCCGTCACCACCAGCAGCAGCGCGGCGCACACCACCACCGCCCACAGCGGGTAGAGCCGGAAGCCCCGGCCGATCCAGAAGCCGGCCACGCTGCCCCGCCGCTCCAGCGACGCCGGGATCACGTAGCCGCTGACCAGGAAGAACACGATGACGCCGTACCAACCGGCGTCGAACCACGGGCCCGTGACGCCGCGCAGTTCGGGGTAGAGCGGGTTCAGCGCGTGCTCGTACACGACCACCAGGGCGGCCAGCCCGCGCAGGGCGTCGAGCCAGCCGAGCCGGGTGCGCACGGGGGCGGCTGTGCTGGGGGAAATCTCGGTGTTTGTCATCGGAAGATCGACAATATCGCTTAGTTGACACTGACTATCCTGTGACTAATAGTTGATGTCAACTATGAGGGAGGGCTCATGGACACAGGACACGTCACCTCCGCGGACGGCACCGTCATCGGGTTCCACCGGCTCGGCGCCGGGCCCGGCCTGGTCGTGCTGCACGGCCAGATGGAGTCGGCCCGCAGCCACCTGGAGCTCGCCGAGGCGCTGGCCGGCACGTACACGGTCTATCTGCCGGACCGCCGGGGCCGCGGGCTCAGCGGACCCTACGGCCCGCACCACGTGGCGGACCGCGAAGCCGAAGACCTGGAAGCGCTCCTCGCGCACACGGGCGCCTCCCGCGTCTTCGCCGTCAGCGTCGGCGCCCTCGTCGCCCTCCACACCGCCGCCCGCCACCGCGCGGGGAGCGCGGGCTCACCGAAAGAGCACGCGGGCGGCTTGCGGACGGCGGGCGCGGGGCTGATCCGGGAGCTGGCCCTCTACGAGCCCGCGCTGTTCGTGGACGGACCGGCGCCCACGGCGTGGCTGGAGCGGTACGAGCGGGAACTGGCCGCCGGGCGGGACGCGGCGGCGCTGATCACGGCGATGAAGGCCGCCCGGCTCGGCCCGGCGATCTTCGACCTGATGCCGCGCCGGCTGCTCGACGCCCTGTCGGCGCGCATGCTGGCGGCCCAGGACCGCAAGGCGGGCGACGGCGACGTCACGATGCGGATGCTCGCCCCGACCCTGCGCCACGAGACGCGCGTGGTGGCCGAGCTGGCCCGCTCCCAGGCGGCCTACGGCGCGGTCGGCGCGCGGACGCTCCTGCTCGGCGGCAGCCGCAGCCCCGCCTACTTCAAGGCCGCCCTCGACGCCCTGGAGCAGGTCGTCCCCGGCGCCGCCCGCGTCGAGCTCGCCGGGGTCGGCCACAGCGGCTCCGGGAACGCCGACACCGGCGGCAGGCCGGAGCGCGTGGCCGCCGAGCTGCGCCGCTTCTTCGGCTAGCGGCCACGACGGCGCCGATGCCGGGCAGGCCGTCCCGGCCGTCGGGCTCACATGTTGATCATGTGACCGGACAGGCCGTGGATCGCCTCCTTGACCGCCTCGCCGAGAGTCGGGTGGGCGTGCACGTTGCGGGCGACCTCGTGCACCGTGAGGTCCCACTGCTGGGCCAGCGTGAGCTCCGGAAGCAGCTCGGTGACCTCGGGGCCGATCAGGTGGGCGCCGAGCAGCTCGCCGTACTTCTCGTCGCTGATGATCTTGACGAAGCCGGCCGAGTCGCCCAGGCCGTGCGCCTTGCCGTTCGCGGTGAACGGGAACTTGGCCACCTTGACGTCATAGCCCAGGTCACGGGCCTGCGTCTCGGTGTAGCCGAAGCTGGCCACCTGCGGCTGGCAGTAGGTGGCGCGCGGGATCATCACGTAGTCGAGCTCCATGGTCTCGACCCCGCCGATCGTCTCCGCGGCGATGATGCCCATCGACTCGGCGGCGTGCGCGAGCATGAGCTTGGCCGTGACGTCGCCGATCGCGAAGATGTGCGGCACGCTCGTGCGGCAGCGGCCGTCGACCGCGATGGCGCCCCGGTCGGTGAGCTGCACGCCGGTCTTCTCCAGGCCGTAGCCGTCGACGCGCGGCTGGAAGCCGATCGCCTGGAGCACCTTGTCGGCCTCCAGCACCTGCTGCTGCCCGTCACGCGACACGGTGACCTTGACGGCGGAGCCGGTGTCCTCGATGTTGTCGACGCGGGTGGAGGTGAGCACCTCGATGCCGAGCCGCTTGTAGCGCTTGGCCAGCTCGGCGGAGACCTCTTCGTCCTCCAGCGGCACGATCCGGTCGAGGAACTCGACGATGGTGACCTTGACGCCGTAGTTGTGCAGCACGTACGCGAACTCGACGCCGATGGCGCCCGCGCCCGCGATGATGATGCTGGACGGCAGGTCCTCGGAGAGGATCTGCTCCTCGTACGTCACCACGCGCTCGGAGAGCTGGGTGCCGGGGATCAGCCGGGTGGTGGCGCCGGCGGCGACGATGCAGTGGCGGAAGGTGATGGTCTCGCCGTTGACCTGCAGCGTGTTGGCGTCGAGGAAGGTGCCCCGGCCGTCGTACTCCGTGATGGAGTTCTTCTTCATCAGGTAGTGGACGCCCTTGACCCGGCCGTCGGCCACCTTGCGGCTGCGGGTGAACGCCGCGCCGTAGTCGAAGCTGACCTCGCCGCTGATGCCGAAGGTCTTGGCCTCTTTGGTGAAGATGTGGGCCAGCTCCGCGTTGCGCAGCAGCGCCTTGGACGGGATGCAGCCCACGTTCAGGCAGACGCCTCCCCAGTATTTCTCCTCGACGACCGCGGTGCGCAGCCCGAGCTGGGCGGCTCGGACGGCGGCCGTGTATCCTCCCGGACCGGCGCCGAGAACGACGACGTCATAGTCTGTGCTCATGACTCGGACCATACCGCCCGCCCGCGCACGGTCCTGACGCGCTATACCTCGACCCGGTAGGACAGCGTCAACTCGTCCGCCGGAACGCCCCGGATGCCCCAGTTGACCTGCGGCATCTCGATGATGGTGATCTCCACGTCCTGCTTCGGATACGGCAACGTGTCGTAGATCTCGCGGATCAGCGCGCGCTTGGCCTCCTCACTGCGGCCGGTGAAGCAGACGATCTCGATGATCAGATAACCGTCGCCGCGCTGCGGGCAGATGAAGTCGTCGGCGTCGAGCAGCAGGAACCGGTGGAACCTCTTGTCCTCGGGCAGCCCCCACGCCTTGACCACGCACTGGTGGAGCAGGTCGGAGACCTCCTTCTGGTGGCCGCCCCACACGTCCCTGCGCCCGTAGACCTTCACCTGTGCCATGTCGGCCAATATAGAGCGTGTGATTCGCATACTGCTGGCCGACGACGAGGCCATGATCCGCGCCGGGGTGCGGGCCATCCTCGCCTCCGACCCGGACCTGGAGGTGGTGGCGGAGGCCGGCGACGGCCGCGAGGCGGTGGACCTGGCCATCAGCCACCACCCGGACGTGGCGCTGCTCGACATCCGCATGCCGAGGCTCGACGGGCTCGCGGCGGCGGCGGAGATCCGCAGGGCGGCGCCGGGCACGGCGGTGGTGATGCTCACCACGTTCGGCGAGGACGACTACATCGCCAAGGCGCTGGACGTGGGCGCGAACGGGTTCCTGCTGAAGTCCGGCGACCCGCGCGAGCTGATCGCCGGGGTGCACGCCGTCGCCGACGGCGCCGCGTACCTGTCGCCGAAGGTCGCCCAGCGGGTCATCGAGCAGCTGGCCGGCGGCCGGATGGCGCGCGGCGCCGCCGCCCGCGACCGCATCGCCGGGCTGACCGACCGCGAGCGCGAGGTGCTGGCCCTGCTGGGCGCGGGCCTGTCCAACGCGGAGATCGCCCGCACGCTGCACATCGTGGAGGGCACGGTCAAGGCGTACGTGAGCGCCATCCTCACCCGGCTCGACGTGCGCAACCGCGTCCAGGCCGCGATCATCGCCCACGAGGCTGGATTGGTAGCCTGACCCGTGATGTATCGCCTCGTGTTCACGCAGGTCTTGCGGCGGTTCGACGCCGAGGCCGTGCACCATCAGACCGTCAGGGCCCTCGCGATCCTCGCCAGGCTGCCCCTGCTCAAGCGATCCCTGCACCGGGCTCTCGCACCGCACGACCCGGCCCTGCGGGTGAGCGCCTTCGGCGTGCACTTCCCGGGGCCGCTCGGGCTCGCCGCCGGCTTCGACAAGGACGCGGCGTGCGCGGAGGCGGTGGCGGCGCTCGGCTTCTCGCATGTCGAGGTCGGCACCATCACCGCCCACGGCCAGCCGGGCAACCCGCGTCCGCGCCTGTTCCGGCTGGTGCCGGAGCACGCGGTCGTCAACCGGATGGGGTTCAACAACGCGGGCGCCCGCGCCGCCGCCCGCCGCCTGCGCCGCACCCGCGGGGTGCCGGTCGTGGTGGGGGTCAACATCGGCAAGACCAAGGTGGTGCCCGAGTCGGGCGCGGTCGCCGACTACGTGACCAGTGCCAGGACGCTGGCGCCGCTGGCCGACTACCTGGTGGTCAACGTCAGCTCGCCCAACACGCCGGGACTGCGCGACCTTCAGGCCGTCGAGCTGCTGCGCCCGCTGCTCAAGGCGGTCAAGGAGGTGGCCGACGGCACGCCCAGGCGCACCCCGCTGCTCGTCAAGATCGCGCCCGACCTGGCCGACGAGGACGTCGACTCCGTCGCCGATCTCGCGGTCGAGCTGGGCCTCGACGGCATCATCGCGACCAACACCACGATCCGCCACGCGGGCGAGACGGGCGGCCTGTCCGGCCGCCCGCTCAAGGAACGCTCGCTGGAGGTGCTGCGCCGCCTGCGCGCCCGCGTGGGCGACCGCCTGACGCTCGTGTCGGTGGGCGGCGTGGAGGACGTCGACGACGTGTGGGAACGCCTGCTGGCCGGCGCCACGCTGGTGCAGGGCTACACGGGCTGGATCTACGGCGGCCCGCTGTGGGCCTCCCGCATCCACCGCCAGCTGTCCAGACGCGTACGCCGCCACGGCCTGAAGTCGATCACCGAGATCATCGGCCGCACGGCATGACCGGCGCCCCGGGGACGCCCTCGACTGTCGTAGCCGCGGGTTAGTCTCCGGGCGTGAAGGTAGAGGCCTCCGTCGAGCAGCTCGTCTTCGTCGACGACGACCACTACACCGTGGCCCGGATGAGCTCCGACGACGCCGGCTCCTTCGTCGCCGCGGGCCGGCCGCTGGCCGGGATCCAGCCGGGGGAGCGGCTCCAGCTCGCCGGCGCGTGGGAGTCGCACCCGCGCTTCGGCCGCCGCCTGGCCGTCAAGCAGTGCGAGCGCGTCGCGCCGTCCACCGTCCGCGCCATCACCCTCTACCTGGGCTCCGGCCTGATCCGCGGCGTCGGCCCGCGCCTGGCCCACGCCATCGTCAGCCACTTCGGCGAGCAGACGCTCAAGGTCATCGACACCGAGCCCGAGCGGCTGCGCGAGGTCGTCAACATCGGCGCGATCCGCCAGGCGCAGATCGTCGAGGCGTGGGCCGAGCAGAAGGCCGTGGCCGAGCTCATGGTCGCCCTCCAGGGGTTCGGCGTCAGCCCGCTGCTCGCCGCCAAGCTCTACCAGGCGTACGGGCACGACGCCCTCCAGGTGCTGACCAAGGACCCCTACCAGCTCGTCGGCCGGGTGCGCGGCATCGCCTTCCACACGGCCGACCGCATCGCGCTGCGCTCCGGCGTGCCCGAGAGCAGCCCGGCGCGGCTGCGGGCGGCGGTCCTCGACCGGCTGGAGGCGGCGGCCGCGGGCGGCGGCCACTGCTTCCTGTCGCTGCACGCGCTGGTCACCCAGGTGGTGGCGCTGGTCGAGCAGGACGAGCGGCCGGTCAGAAGGGCCGTCGACGCGCTCAGCGCCGAGCGGCGCGTCGTCGTCGAGCCGTCGCCGTCCGACCCGGGCCGGCTCGTCGTCTACGGCAAGCAGGAGCACAGCCGCGAGGTGGCGCTGGCCGGCCACCTGGCCAGGCTGCTGCGGGCCCGCTCGACGCTGCGGATGCGCCCCTACTCCGAGGACGAGCGGCTGCACGAGGACCAGCGCGCCGCCGTCAACCTGGTGCTGACCAGCACCGTCTCCGTGCTGACCGGCGGGCCGGGCTGCGGCAAGAGCCACACCGTGGCGGCGATCGCCTCGACCGTGCGGGCGATGGGCGGCTCGGTGACGCTGTGCGCGCCGACCGGCAAGGCCGCCAAACGGCTGTCGGAGCTGACCGGGCTGCCCGCGATGACCGTGCACCGGCTGCTGTCCGCCCGCGCCGAGCCCGACGACGGCGCGCTGTTCGCCGACGACCCCGCGCAGGCCGACCTGATCGTGGTGGACGAGGCGTCGATGCTCGACCTGCACCTGGCCACCCGGCTGGCCGCCGCCGTGCCGTCGGGCAGCCACCTGCTGTTCGTCGGCGACAGCGACCAGCTGCCCAGCATCGGCCCCGGCAGGGTGCTGGCCGACCTGCTCGGCGTGCCGGAGGTGCCGCGCGTGCGGCTCACCCACGTGTTCCGGCAGGCCCACGACAGCGGCATCGTCCGGGCCGCCCACCGCATCCGCGCCGGCGAGCTGCCCGACCTGCCCGGCGGGGGCGGCTTCTGGTTCGAGGAGCTGGACGACCCGGTCAAGGTGGCCGATCGGGTCATCGAGCTGGCCACCGAGGCGATCCCCCGCAAGCAGGGCGTCGAGCCCGGCCAGGTGCAGGTGCTGTGCCCGATGCGCCGGGGCGAGACCGGCGCCACCGAGCTCGGCCGCCGCCTCCAGGACCGGCTCAACCCGGCCCGCGAGGGCGTCGCCGAACACTGGGCGGGCCCGTCGGTCTTCCGGCCCGGCGACCGGGTGATGCCCATCCGCAACAACTACGACAAGGGCGTCTTCAACGGCGAGACCGCCACCGTGACCGCCGTCGACCCGCGCGAACGGCTCGTCGAGCTGCGCACCGACGACGGCCGCGCCGTCCCCTACACCTTCGACGAGCTCGACGAGCTCACCCACGCCTACGCGATCAGCGTCCACCGGGCCCAGGGCAGCGAATACCCGTTCGTGGTGGCGCCGGTGGTGGCCGAGGCGGGCGGCGTCATGCTCCGCCGCAACCTGCTCTACACGCTGGTCACGCGGGCCAAGGCGTGGGTGGTGCTGGTCGGCGGGCGCGACGCGCTGGAGCTGGCCGTGCACCGGCTGGGCGGGCGGCGCAACACCGCCCTGTCCCACCGGCTGGCGCTCCAGCTCGCCGCGCCGTGACCGTCAGACGCTGGGGCGGGTCGACTCCGCGTCGTGCGTCATGCCGTCGATGCGCGCCAGCACCGCCGTCACGTCCACGACGCCCGGCCGGTGCGGGCGGCGGCGCTGCCACGGGCGCGGCCCCGCCTGCGGCCTGTACTCGACGCCGAGCGCGTCCAGCCTGCCCAGGTGCGCCTCCAGCCGCTCGGTGAAGCCCTCGCCGCCGCCCCAGGCGACGTCGGCCAGCGCGCACGTACGGGGCCACAGCCGGTAGTCGAGCACCCGGCCGTCGGGCACCCGCTCGCTCCAGAGCTGCGCCTGCACGCCGATGACGCGCGCCCGCTCCTCCTCCGCCCACTCGGCCGGCGCCGGCTCGAACGCGGCCACGTCCGCGACCGTGATCGTCTCGCCGATCGCCATCGGCTCCTCCGCCGAGGCGGCCTCCGCGTAGTCGAAGTACAGCGGGAACACCGGTGTGGCCACCACGTCGTGGCCCGCGGCGGCGGCGCGGCGGCCGACGTTCATGCCGCGCCACGGCATCACCACCGTGTCCTGGCGCAGCCGCCCGCTGACGAACGCCTCGTCCCACACCACGGCCCGCGCCCCGCGCTCGGCCAGCGCGTCGGCGAGCTGCCGCAGGAACCACGCCTGAAGGTCGTTGGCGCCCGCCAGGCCCAGCGACTCGCCGTAGGCGGTGATCTCCGCCGAGGCGGCCCACTGGTCGAGCACCACCTCGTCGCCGCCGATGTGCACGTACGGCGTCTCGCCGAGCGCGCCGAGCAGCTCGTCGAAGATCGTCGTCAGGAACTCGACCGTCGGCGGCAGCGGCGACAGGATCGCGGGGGAGATGCCCCACCGGTCCAGCACCTCGTGCGGCTCGCCGGTCGCGCCGAGCTGCGGGTAGGCCGCCAGGATCGCCGAGGCGTGCCCCGGCACGTCGATCTCCGGCACGATCGTGACCGCCCTGGAGCGCGCGTACGCGGCCAGCTCCGCCAGGTCGGCCAGCGTGTAGTAGCCGCCGTGCGGGATGTCGTCGTACGCCTCGGGCTCGCGGTAGAAGTGGGTCGCGGTGCGCGGCCGGTGCGAGGCGACCTCGTGCAGCAGGGGATAGGCCCGGCTCTCCACCCGCCAGCCCTGGTCGTCGGCCAGGTGCAGGTGCAGCCGGTTCAGCTTGTGCACGGCCATCAGGTCCAGCAGCCGCATGACCTCCCGCTTGGGGAAGAAGTGCCGGGCCACGTCCAGGTGCAGGCCGCGCCAGGCGAACCGGGGCGCGTCCTCGATCCGCACGCCGGGCACGTTCCACGCCTGGCCGGCGCCGAACCGGTAGGCGTCGGCGGGCAGGAGCTGGCGCAGCGACTGGGCGGCGTAGAAGGCCCCCTCCCGGCCGCCCGCGGCGATCTCGACGCCGCGCGAGCCGACCGACAGCCGGTACGCCTCGGCGCCCAGCGCGGGGTCGAGCCGGGTGGCGACGGCGCCGTCGTCACCGGGCAGCAGGTCCAGTCCGGGTAGCGCGGTCCGTACGGGCTCGATCAGCGGGCCGGAGACGGTGGCCCCGGCGGTGAGCTCATAGGAGCCGGAGAGCGGGTTGTGCAGCGATGGGCGAGGAATCATGTAGTGAGATAGTGCTGCAAACCGTTGGCCAAAGCCAGGGCGATGCGCTGGCGGAACTGGGCGTCACGGAATTTGGCCGCCTCGGCCGCGTTGCGCATGTTGCCGCACTCGACGAAGATCTTCGGCACCGTCGACAGGTTGAGCCCGCCCAGGTCGTTGCGGTAGTCGAGGGCCTTGTCGCCGATGTAGGTGGAGTAGGGCAGCCCGGTGCCCTTGCGGAAGGCGTCACGCACGGCCACGCCCAGGTCGGACGACTGCTTGACCACCGGGTCCACCGGGCCGTTGATCTTCTTCGGCATGATCACGTGGAAGCCGTGGTTGGCCGGGGCGGAGCCGTCGGCGTGCACCGAGATCGCGGCGTCGGCCTTGCTGCGGTTGCCGATGGCGGCCCGCTCGGTGATGCACGGCCCGACGCCGGTGTTGCTGGAGCGGGTGAGCTTGACCGTGGCGCCGCGGTTCTTGAGGATCTTGGTGAGCCGCTTGGAGACGTCCCAGGTGAAGGCCGCCTCCGAATAGCCGTCGTTGGTGGCGGTGCCCGTCGTGTCGCACGCCTTCCACTGGGTCAGCACGTTGACCTTGCGGTTGATCGCCTTCGGGTTGCGCGCGTTGCCGCCGTTGTGGCCGGGGTCGATGACGACCGTCTTGCCCTCCAGCGGCTTGGGCGCCGGGGCCCGCTCGGCGGGGGCGGGCGTGCCGGACTCGTCCGTGACGACGGCCGGGGTGCGTGCCTGGGAGCCCGCCTGCGTGGCGGCCGGGGCGGCGGCCTGACCGGCGGCGGTCCCGCCGGAACCGGCGCCGCCGCACGCGGAGATGAGCAGGCCGCAGACGGCCAGGACGGAGGCGGGTAGAGCGCGCATGGGCTCCAACTTACGTGAAACCCGCCCCCGGGGAGCCGCGAAACGCCTCACCAGACGTGTTCGCCGACCTCCTGCCGCTGCAGCAGGGCGGCCAGCTCCCGCGCGTCCTCGGCGTCCAGGCCGAGCACGACGCGGGGGCGGCCCCACGGGTGGTCGAGGGAGTGTGCGACGTAGCTGGCCACGGATTCCGCGCCGACGTCCGTCCCCCGCCCGCGCCCGGCCCGCCACTGCGCCCAGGCGCGTTCGAGCTCGGCCGCCGCGCGCTGGGCGCAGGACACCAGTTCCGGATCACGCATGACTGTTCCCCCCGGATCAGATCGTGGCCGGACCGAATCCGGCCACAATTAGCATGACCCTGACGAGTAAACAGCCGGGGGGCGCGGTCACGGGGCGTGTTGACCCAGCTTTGGCCCGCTATTGGGCCGGACCCGTGCTGCGGCGCACGATCAGCTCGGGCGTGATTTCGCGCAACCGGGCGCCCTTGCCCGGCTCGGAGATGCGGTCGCTCAGCAGCGTGGCGGCCGACCGGCCCATGGCGCGGCGCGGCTGGTCCACCGAGGTGAGCGAGACGTGGTTCGAGGCCGACAGGTGGGTGTTGTCGTAGCCGACCACGGAGAGGTCTTCGGGGACGCGCAGGCCCAGCTCGGTGGCGGCGGAGAGCACGCCGAGCGCGAGCACGTCGTTGGCGGCGAAGATCGCCGTGGGCCTGGGGTCCCGGGTCAGGAGGGCGATGGCGGCGTCGTGGCCGCCGTTCTCGGTCGACTCCGCGGCTTCGACCATGATGTACGGGGCGAGGGAGTGCCTGCGCATGGCCACGAGGTAGCCCTCGCAGCGGGAGGGCCGCGGGCCCTCGATGTGCGCGATGCGCTTGTGCCCGGCCTCGACCAGGTGGTCGATGGCCAGCCGGGCGCCGAGCCGGTCGTCGTCGACGACGATGTCGACGCCTTCGAGCTCGATGTCACGTTCCCCGACGACGACCGTCGGGGTGTAGGAGGTCGCCTCGATCAGGGTGGCGCTGGTCGGCGGGATGCCCAGGAGGACCAGCCCGTCGACCCGCAGCTCCAGGAAGGCCTCCACGGCCTCGTCCTCGAAGGCGGGATCCCACTGGCTGTTGCCGATCAGCATGCGTAACCCGTCGCCGTGCAGGCTCTCCTGCAGGCCGTCGAGGAACTCGGCGTAGAAGGGATTGTGCAGGTCGGCGACGAGCGCGCCGACGAGGTGAGTACGGCCTTCGACCAGGCTGCGGGCGACCGCGTTCGGCCGGTAGCCGAGCTCGCGGGCGGCCTGGAGCACTGCCTGGCGCCGGTGCTCGCTCACGTGCGGGGATCCGCGCAGCACGAGGGAGACCAGCGATTTCGAGACGCCGGCTCGTTCGGCGACGTTGCGGATGGTGGGCCTGGGCCGGGGCAGCGTATCTACCTCTCTCATGTCGGTGATGGTCGGAGTCTTGACGGGCGGTCCTGACATGTGTCTCCCCCGCGATGCGAAGTTGGGCACCTGTACCACCAAACGATCGAGTTCGCCGCAGGGTACGGCCTTGTCGCCAACGACCCGATCTCCACTGGTCAGGGCTCGGATACTGTGCAGGGGTGACACCCGAGACGGCGCGTCCGCCCCGGCGCAGGCTGAGCGTCGACCGGCGGCGCGAGGAGCTCATGGCGGCGGCTCTGGAGCTGTTCGGCGCCCGGGACGCGGAGGACGTCACGATCGACGACGTGGCCTCGGCGGCCGGGGCGTCGCGGGCGCTGGTCTATCACTACTTCGGCGGCAAGCAGGAGCTCTATGTGGCGGCGCTGAGAAGCGCGGCCGGCCAGCTGGAGGCGCGGCTGCGGGAGGCGCGGCCGCGCGCGCATGACGGCGCCGGTCTGCTCGGCGATCTGGCCTCGGGGCTCGGGCGCTACTTCGACTTCGTGGAAGAGCACGCGGCGGGGTTCGCGGCGCTGCTGCGCGGCGGGCCGGCCAACCGGACCGGCGAGGTCGGGGAGATCGTCGACGGGGTCCGGCAGCGGCTCTACAGGCTCGTCCAGCGGCAGATGCGCGTCGAGGAGCCGACCCCGGTGCTGCGGGCGACGCTGCGCTCGTGGATCGCCTCGGTGGAGACGGCGGGGCTCGACTGGCTGGAGCACCGCGACATCGAGCGGGCCACGCTCGAACGCATGCTCGTCGAGCAGATGGTGGCGTTGCTCGGCGTCGCCGCCCGGCACGACCCCGACGCGCGCCGGCTGCTGGAGCAGCACGGCTGACCGGTGGAGAAATGGCGCCGGGCGGGCGGCGCCAGCTCCCACGTGCGACGTCGTATCGTCACAGGGGTGGACCGGGTCGTGCGGACCTGGCCCACCGTTCAACCCCCCTGAGGTTCGTAACTACTCCGAACGCTGCTGCGGAATCCCCGCGAGCAGTGCGCGGACCTCGGTCTCCCGGTAACGCCGGTGACCGCCGAGGGTGCGAATCGACGTCAACTTGCCCGCCTTGGCCCACCTGGTAACGGTCTTGGGGTCGACCCTGAACATGGTCGCGACCTCGGCGGGCGTGAGCAGCGGCTCGGCCTCGGGTGTACGAGCTGACATTTGTGCGGCCTCTCCTCCGTGTGGACCGGCTTAGCGCGATCCTGTGACTGCCTTTGCGCGTGTCACGGATGTCCCCCTATGGCGCAGAGCGTGCGGCTTTTCTGAGCCATATGCGGCATCACCCGATGTGACCATACCGCCACGCAGAGCGATTGGCGAGCCCTTCTTTGACCCAACTGCCCGCCCCCATGGCGATGTCACGCTCGGTGATTCTAGCGACACGTTTCGTGGTATCGCAGTGAAAACGGCAAACTACTCAGTTCGCAGAAGAGAGCAGCCGCGAGTCGTGACCTACTCATGCAGGTCAGAGCGTCGTATTGGGGTTCAGTTGGCAGATTCCAGAAGTTGCATTGACTTCCAGCGAAGGATGACCCTCTGGTACATGGCATAGGCAAGTTCTTCTTGACCCGTGTCCAGACCCGTCAAAGCGGCCGAAAGCTCCGCAACCGACTGGTCCGCCTGGAGGGCGTCGTCGTCCATCAGATGCACCAGGCCGCCGTAGTCGAGCTCGACCAGCGAGTGCGGATGGAACTCCTCCAGCCACCGCGCCACGTCCTCCACGTCGAAGTTGGGCGAGGTCTCGCCCAGATGGCGGCGCAGCACCTGCAGCGCCCGCGCCGCCCGCCTCCTGGCCTGCGCCATGGACGTCACGTAGATGAGGTTGCGCCCCGTCGTGGTGGTCACGTCCTGCCCGGGCGTGGAGGAGCCGAGCACCAGCCAGCGCTCGTTCCCGTCGAAAGGCACGAACCATGACGGCGGCACGTGCCACGCCGTGGTGCGGATGTGGGTGCGCAGCGCCGACGAGCCGCCGGCGCGCTTGTAGCGGTCGAAGTCGTCGGCCGTCTGGTCGGCGATCGTCTTGGAGACGATGCGGTCCATCAGCTTGGCCGGAGTGCTCCCGCGCAGCTTCGAGAAGGCCAGCCAGGAGCGCAGCCGGGTCTGCCAGGGGCACACGTACAGCCGGTCCTCCACGCGCCGCAGGTAGGCGTTGGGGCTCTCCTGCGAGGGGACCAGCTCGGGAGGGGCGCCGAGCAGCCGCCTGACGGCCTCGCCGTGCTCGGCCTGGAGCGCGTTGGCGCGGCGCGGGCGGTCGTTGGAGTCGGCATAGTCGGCCCAGACCTTGCGCTCAGACTCGGCGAACGCGGTCAGCGGCTCATAGACGCGGAGGTAGGCGGCATAGGGCAGCACGCACGCATCGTGTCATGAAGCCGTCGGCGCTCGCACTGTGGCGCCCATTACGCTGGTAGGCGATCTCCGCCGCGACGGGGCGGCGGACCGGACAGGGAGTCACTACCGTGACCGACGTCTTCGGCACGTCCCACAAGGACGTCCACGAGCAGGTCGTCTTCTGCGCCGACGAGCAGAGCGGCCTGCGTGCCATCATCGCCATCCACAACACCCAGCTCGGCCCCGCCCTCGGCGGCACCAGGTTCTACCCGTACGAGAGCGAGCAGGCCGCGCTCGCCGACGTGCTGAACCTGGCCAAGGGCATGGCCTACAAGAACGCGCTGGCGGGGCTCGACCTCGGCGGCGGCAAGGCCGTCATCATCGGCGACCCGGCCCGTGACAAGAGCGAGGCGCTGCTGCGCGCCTACGGCCGCTTCGTCGAGACGCTCGGCGGGCGCTACATCACCGCCTGCGACGTCGGCACCTACAGCGAGGACATGGACGTCGTGGCCCGCGAGTCGCGCCACGTGACCGGCCGCACCCTCGCCAACGGCGGTGCCGGCGACTCCTCCATCCTCACCTCCTACGGCGTCTTCCAGGGCATGCGCGCCTCGGCCGAGCGCGTCTTCGGCACGCCGTCGCTGCGCGGCAGGCGCGTCGGCGTCGAGGGCGTCGGCAAGGTCGGCCACCGCCTGGTCGACCTGCTCCGCGAGGACGGCGCCGACGTGGTGATCTGCGACGTCAGCGAGCAGGCCGTCGAGCGGGTGCGGCAGCGCCACCCGGAGGTCGACGTGGTGGCCGACGCGCAGGCCCTCACCGAGGCCGACATCGACGTGTTCGCGCCGTGCGCGCTGGGCGGCGCGCTCGACGACGCCACGGTGGCCAGGCTGCGCGCCAGGATCGTCTGCGGCGCCGCCAACAACCAGCTCGCCCACTCCGGCGTGGAGAAGCAGCTCGACGAGCGCGGCATCCTGTACGCGCCCGACTACGTG
Source organism: Nonomuraea sp. NPDC003214 (assembly GCF_053590035.1). NCBI lineage: Bacteria > Bacillati > Actinomycetota > Actinomycetes > Streptosporangiales > Streptosporangiaceae > Nonomuraea > Nonomuraea sp. NPDC003214. Next base: position 48,111 of record NZ_JBSFSX010000020.1, read on the forward strand.
GTCAACTCGGGCGGCGTCATCCAGGTGGCCGACGAGATCTCGGGCTTCGACATGGAGCGGGCCAGGGCCAAGGCCGCCCAGATCTACGACACGACTCTGAAGATCTTCGGGATCGCCGCGGACGAGGGCGTTCCTCCGGCGGTCGCAGCGGATAGGCTGGCTGAACGTAGAATGTCGGAAGTCGGGCGCATTAGGGGCATTTGGCTGGGCCGCTGACGCCCCGCGCCCATACGACGTACCGAGCTGGGCACAAAACAGGTACGGTAATAGGCGAACGATAGGCTGACGCCCAAAGTCAGGGCGGCGTCAGTGTGTGGTGCGTTAGCGACGAGGGGTCGGGGACGACCCCACACGAGGGGGTCGAGCCAATGGGGCGCGGCCGAGCAAAGGCCAAGCAGGTCAAGGTTGCTCGCCAGCTGAAGTACAACAGCGGTGGCACGGATCTTGACCGACTTCGCGACGAACTCGGGGTCGGTGACCCCGGCCGCAACGACGACGCCGACGACCTCAACGACGAGCTGGCGGATCGCTATGCCGATTACGCCGACGGCTACGGTGCCGGAGACGACGACGATGATCGTCCCTCCGGCCGTCGATAGCCGTTCCTCCGCGTGACGTGGGTTCGCGTTCCGGCGCGGACCCACCGCTCAACGAGCGTCGGGCCCCACGGGTGACCGTGGGGCTTTGTCGTGCGTGCCCATAACGTGTCGACGGCGCCACGTACCATTAGGGCATGGACGTGCTGACAGGCGAGCCGCTGGCGCTGGACCTGGTCAACACGCGGGCCCGCACGCCCGCGGGCGACGTGGACTTCCTCGGCACCGCCGACGGCCTCGGCGTCTGGCTGGCCCGCCAGTCCGACCGGCTGACCGGCCTCCCGCAGCCGCTCACGGCCGACGGCCTCGCCGCGGTGCACCGGCTCCGCGCGCACGTCGAAGCGGCCGTCACTGCCGTCGTCGCAGGCCAGGCGCCGCCCGCCGCAGCCGTCGCCGCGCTGAACGAGGCGGCCCGCGCCGCCCCCACCCACCTGTTCCTGGGCGGCTCCGGCGTGGAGACCCGCCGCGACGCCGCGCCGCTCGACCGGCTGCTCGCCGAGCTCGCCGAAGCCGCCATCACGCTGCTCGGCACGCCCGGAGCGAGCAGGATCAGGTCCTGCGAGGCCCCGGGCTGCCGGATGCTGTTCCTTCCCGCACACCCGCGACGCCGCTGGTGCTCGCCCGAGCTGTGCGGCAACCGGGTCCGGGTGGCCCGCCACTACGAGCGGGCCAGGAGCGGTCAGGCGTAGGCCGCCCGGCCCGAGCCGGGCACGATCTCGCCCATCACCCACGCGGGCAGGCCCCGCCCGGCCAGCAGGCGGATCGCCGCGTCGGCGTCGTCGGCCGCCACGATCGCCGCCATGCCGACGCCCAGGTTGAAGGTGCGGTCGAGATCCTTCTGCGCGATGCCGCCGTGACCGGCCAGCACCTCGAAGATCGCCGGCGGGGTCCAGGAGGAACGGTCCAGCCGGGCGTCGAGATGCTCCGGCAGCGAGCGCGACAGGTTGCCCTCGACGCCGCCGCCCGTGATGTGCGAATAGGCGTGCACGTCGACCGTGCGGGCCAGCTCCAGGCAGTCGAGAGAGTAGATGCGCGTCGGCTCCAGCAGCTCCTCGCCCAGCGGCCGGCCCAGCTCGGGCAGCTCGCTGTCGAGCGTCAGCGCGGAGTTGGCGATCACGTGGCGGACCAGCGAATAGCCGTTGGAGTGGACGCCCGACGACGCCAGCCCCAGCACCACGTCACCCTCGCGGACCCGGGCCGGGCCCAGCATCCGGTCCGCCTCCACCACGCCCGTGCCCGCGCCCGCCAGGTCGTACTCGTCCGGGCCCATCGCGCCGGGGTGCTCGGCCGTCTCGCCGCCCACCAGCGCCGCCCCGGCCAGCCGGCAGCCCTCGGCGACGCCGCCGACGATCTCCGCCACCCGCTCCGGCAGCACCTTGCCGCACGCGATGTAGTCGGTCATGAACAGCGGCTCGGCCCCGCACACCACCAGGTCGTCCAGCACCATGCCGACCAGGTCGATGCCGATCGTGTCGTGCTTGCCGTACTGCTGGGCGAGCATCACCTTCGTGCCGACCCCGTCGGTGGACGTGGCCAGCAGCGGCCGCTTGTAACGCAGCAGCGCCGAGGCGTCGAACAGCCCGGCGAACCCGCTCGCGTCGTCGACCACCTCCGGCCGCCGCGACCGCGCCACCTTGTCCTTCATCAGCGTGACAGCGCGCTCACCGGCCTCGATGTCGACCCCGGCCGCCTCGTACGTGCTCATGCCTTGCTCTCCAACACGAACTTGCCCACGTTGTCCTGGTCGATGGGGATGGGGTAGGAGCCGTCGAAACAGGCCCGGCACAGCCGCTCCGCCGGGATCGTCGTCGCCTCGGTCAGCCCTTCGAGCGAGATGTAGCCCAGCGAGTCGGCGCCCAGCGAGGCGCGGATCTCCTCGACCGACAGCGAGCCCGCGATCAGCTCCGCCCGCGTGGCGAAGTCGATGCCGTAGAAGCACGGCCACGCCACCGGCGGCGACGAGATCCGCACGTGCACCTCACGGGCGCCCGCCTCGCGCAGCATCCGCACGATCGCCCGCTGCGTGTTGCCGCGCACGATCGAGTCGTCCACCACGACCAGCCGCTTGCCCTCGACGACCTCGCGCAGCGGGTTGAGCTTCAGCCTGATGCCGAGCTGGCGGATCGTCTGCGACGGCTGGATGAAGGTCCGGCCCACGTACGAGTTCTTCACCAGGCCCTGGCCGTACGGGATGCCGCTTTCCTCGGCGTAGCCCACGGCCGCCGGGGTGCCCGACTCGGGCGTGGGGATCACCAGGTCGGCCTCCACCGGGTGCTCGCGGGCCAGCACGCGGCCCACCTCCACCCGGGTGACCTGCACGCCGCGGCCCGCGATCGTCGTGTCGGGGCGGGCCAGGTAGACGTACTCGAACAGGCAGCCCTTGGGCTCGGCCAGCGCGAACCGGCGCGACCTGACCCCGCGCTCGTCGATCGTCAGCAGCTCGCCCGGCTCGATCTCGCGGGTGAACGTGGCGCCCACGATGTCGAGCGCCGCGGTCTCCGAGGCGACCACCCAGCCGCGCTCCAGCCTGCCCAGCACCAGCGGGCGGATGCCCTGCGGGTCACGGGCCGCGTACAGCGTCTTCTCGTCCATGAACACCAGCGAGTAGGCGCCCTTGACCTGCGGCAGCAGCTCGGCGGCCGAATCCTCGATGGAACGGCTGCGATCCTGCGCCAGCAGCGTGGTCAGGACCTCGGTGTCGGTCGTCGCCCGCGTGGCGCCCGGCTCCAGCCGCTCGGCCAGCTCCGGGGTGTTGATCAGGTTGCCGTTGTGGGCCAGCGCGAGACCGCCCACCTCGGTCGAGCTCAGCGTCGGCTGCGCGTTCTCCCACACGCTGGAGCCCGTCGTGGAGTAGCGGCAGTGACCCACCGCGATGTGGCCGCGCAGCGTGCCCAGCACCGACTCGTCGAAGACCTGGGCCACCAGGCCCATGTCCTTGTAGACGAGGATGCGGCTGCCCTCGCTGACCGCGATGCCCGCGGACTCCTGGCCGCGGTGCTGCAACGCGTACAGCCCGTAGTAGGTGAGTTTGGAAACTTCCTCGCCTGGCGCCCAGACGCCGAAGACACCACAGGCATCCTTCGGAGCGCGGTCTTGGGGGTCCAGGTCATGGCCGAGCCGGCCGTCGCCCTTCAGCACATGCTTCAGTCTAGGTTGCGGCCTTCCGTGCTCGCACACCCGGGTTGTTTGAGCCAAGGATGACCCCTGTCTTACCGTGTCGGATGGTTTCGAAGGGCGCTCCCGCGAAAAGGTGAAGTATCCGGCATTCGACTCGTCGGGGGAGACGCAGACGTGACCACACCTGGGGACCCGAACCAGCCTCGCCCGCGCGAGAACCGTCCCGGCCCGGACGAGCCCGCCCACGAGCCTCCCGTCCAGGAGCCCGGTCAGACGGCCGCGCACGCCTGGTGGGCCGAGGGCGCCGCCGAGGAGCCCGCCCCTGACCGGCCCGCCCGCGAGCGGGGGGAGTCCGCCGGGCCGGGCCGGTCCGGTCGCGAGCAGGGGGAGCCGTCCGCGTCGGAGCCGTCCGGGACGGAGTCGTCCGCGTCGGAGCCGCCCGGGACGGAGCCGTCCGGGACGGAGGAGCCCGGCGAGGGGCCCAGGGAGGGGCCCGGGGAAGGGGAGGAGCCGATCGCCCCGGCGCCGCCCGTGGTCCCCCAGCCCGGCACGCCCGCCCCGCCGCAACCCGGCCCCGGCCCCGAACCCCGGCCCGGCCCTGAGCCGCGTCCTGGCCCAGAGCCCGGCCCCGGCCCAGAGCCGCGGCCCGGTCCCGAGCCCCGGCATCCCGATCTGCCCACGGCGCCCGAGACGCCGCCGCCCGCGACGGCCCCCGACGAGGCGGACGCGGAGCGCACGGCGGTGTTCGGCACGCCCGACTGGAACCGTTCCGGCGACACGCAGTCCTACCCGATGCCCGGCTCCACCCCGTCGTACCCCGGCTGGGAAGGCGCCGCCTCGGACGACGAGCCCGGCCCCTCGGGGCCCCGCACCCCGTCCCGCTACGACCCGGCCCCCACGGACCGCCCGTCCTTCGAGCCGCCGACCCCCGAGGCACAGGACGACACCACAGCCCAGGGCGCCCCGTACAGCCCGCTGGCCCCTCAAGGAGAGACCCCCCAGGGACACGAGACCGGCGCCGCGCACCCGTACGGGACAGGGGCCGCGCAGGAGGGCCCCACGTACGGGACAGGCGCCTCCCAGCCGGAGGGCGCCCCCTACGGTGAGGGCGCGCCGCACGGGGAGGGGCGGGAGCCCGCGGTCCCGGGGACGGCGCCGTCGAGTCCGTACGGGGGAGCGCCGGGGGCGGGCCCGGTGTACGGGTCGCCGCCCGGCGGGGCCTACACGCCGCCGCCCGGCGGGGCGGGGCAGTACCCCCCGGACTGGCGGCCGCCGGGTCAGCCGGGCAGCGGGCTGGCGACGGCGTCGCTGGTGCTGGGCGTGGCGAGCCCGTTCCTGGTGTTCGTCTGCTTCATCGGCCTGCTGACGGCGATCCTGTCGATCGTGTTCGGCATCGTGGCGCTGACCAAGCGGGTGGGGAAGGGCCGGGCGATCACCGGCATCGTGCTGAGCGTCGTGGCGCTGGTGCTGTTCGCGGGGGTGGCGATCTGGTTCTGGAACGTGGTGCAGGAGTGCGCCCAGCTCCCGGGCGGGCTGGCCGACCGGTGCTTCGAGGCGCGAATCCCGTGGATGGGCAGCACGCCGTCCTGACGACGCCGACGTAGCCTTCCGGCGCGTTATAGCGGCAAATATCCGGACAGGTCGGCTCGGGATCCGCTGGCCGCCACCGCCCCCTTCCCCATGGCCTCCTCCCACGTCATCCGCCCCACCGCCAGCTCGATCCACGTGCGCGCGTCCATCTCGACCACGTTCGGCGGCGTCCCCCGCGTGTGGCGCGGCCCCTCGATCGCCTGTACGGCCGCGTACGGCGGCACGCGCACCTCGACGGTGCGCCCGGGCGCGGCGGTCACCAGCCGGTCCAGCAGATGGCGTACGGCCTGCCGCGCGGCGTCGCGCTCGGGCCGCACCCCGCGGTCGTAGGCGGTGAGCACGGCGGTGACGAGGGCGTCGGCCAGCGCGCCGGCGGGCCCGTCGTAAGCCGGTTGGTCGAGGGCGACGAGCTGGGCGTCGAGTGCCTCGCGGAGTTTCGCTGGATCGAGTTTGCGTGGTGGCACGCCACCATTGTGCTCCCTGGAAGCGTTCACCGCGCCGGAGGGCCTCGTTCACCTGCGGTTTCTCCGGTGACCGTAATGTCCGGCTCGAACGATTGCGCACTACCTTGGAGGACCCTGTGGCGAATCTCTCGCCGCGCCGGCTGCTGCCGCTGCTTTCCACCCCGCACAAGGGTGGCCGATCCGCGATGACCTGCCAGTTCCGGTGCGGCAACGCGTGCGCGCATGACGTGGCCAACACGAGCGGCAACCCGTACTTCGGCGAGGTGGTCGAGCAGGCGCTGTCGCGTCGTGGCGCGCTGCGCGCCGGCGCGCTGGGCGTGCTGGTGGCGGGGGCCGGGCTGGCCGGGGCCGCGCCGGCGTTCGCCGACCCGGGCAGGCCGGAGGCGGCCGGTCACCGGGGCGGCGGCCTGGACTTCACGCCCGTTCCTCCGAACACCGACGACAAGCTGACCGTGCCCGACGGCTACCGGTCCTCGGTCGTGGTGCGCTGGGGCGACCCGGTGCTGCCGGACGCGCCCGCGTTCGACTTCGCCAACCAGACGGCCGACGCGCAGGCCAAGCAGTTCGGCTACAACTGCGACTTCGTCACCCTCTTCCCGATGGGCCGCGACCGTGGCCTGCTCTGGGTGAACCACGAGTACAGCGACGAGAACCTGATGTTCCGCGGCTACACCGGCGGCGCCGCCGCGACCGAGGAGCAGATCAAGATCGCGCTGGCCGCGCACGGCGGCTCGGTGGTCGAGGTGGAGCGCGAGCACCGCAGCGGCGAGTGGAAGCTGGTGACCCGGGGCCGCCGCCGCTACAACCGGCGGATCACCGCGACGACGCCGATGCGCTTCACCGGCCCGGCCGCCGGCAGCGACCTGCTGAAGACCGCGGCCGACCCGGCCGGACTCAAGCCGCTGGGCATGCTGAACAACTGCGCCGGCGGCACCACCCCGTGGGACACGGTGCTGACCGCCGAGGAGAACTTCGACCAGTACTTCGTCAACGGCGACAAGGTCCCCGCCGAGCAGAAGCCGTACGTCCAGCGCTACACGCTCACCACGGGCACGCCGGCCGACAACCGCCGCTTCGACCGGGTCGAGGAGCGGTTCGACCTGGCCAAGCACCCGAACGAGGCCAACCGGTTCGGGTGGATCGTGGAGATCGACCCGTTCGACCCGGACGCGACGCCGATCAAGCGGACCGCGCTGGGCCGTTTCAAGCACGAGGCCGCCACGACGACGCTGGCCAAGGACGGCCGCCTGGTCGTCTACATGGGTGACGACTCCCGGTTCGAGTACGTCTACAAGTTCGTCTCGAAGGAGCGCTACCGCCGGGGCAACGACCGGCACAACCGGAGCCTGCTGGACGAGGGCACGCTCTACGTGGCGCGGTTCACCGGCGACAGCCCGGCGGAGGAGATCGACGGCTCGGGCAAGCTGCCGTCCGACGGCGCCTTCGACGGCGCCGGCGAGTGGATCCCGCTGGTCACCGGCAACGAGTCGCACGTCGAGGGCATGACCGCGGCCGAGGTGCTGGTCTACACGCGCGTGGCGGCCGACAAGGTGGGGGCCACGAAGATGGACCGCCCCGAGGACGTGGAGCGCAACCCGGTCACCGGCGCCGTCTACGTCGCGCTGACCAACAACACCAACCGCACCCCGGCGCAGGCCGACGAGGCCAACCCGCGCTCGAACAACAAGCACGGCCACGTGCTGGAGCTGGTCGAGCGGCGCGGTGACGCGGCGGAGACGACGTTCGCCTGGTCGGTGCCGCTGGTCTGCGGCGACCCGAACGACTCCGGCACCTACTTCGCCGGGTTCGACAAGACCAAGGTGTCGCCGATCTCCTGCCCGGACAACCTGGCCTTCGACCGTGACGGCAACCTGTGGATCTCCACGGACGGCAACAAGCTCGGCAGCCACGACGGCCTGTTCGTCATGCCGGTGCGCGGCCGGGACCGGGGTCACGTGCGGCAGTTCCTCACGGTGCCGGTCGGCGCGGAGACCTGCGGCCCTATGATCACCGAGGACCAGCGCAGCGTGTTCGTCGCGGTGCAGCATCCGGGCGAGGTCGACGGCGCGAGCCCGGACAAGCCCGCCAGCCGCTGGCCCGACGGCGACCAGCCGCGCCCGGCCGTCGCGGTGGTGTGGCACGCCAGGAACAAGAAGATCGGCAGTTGACGTCAAGTGAACTTGAGGTTCTAGGCTCCTCTCCATGAGCATGGAGATGACGGCCTGGCACCAGGTGTACTCGCTGAACAACCGCCCGGAGCGTCGCCAGATATCGAAGGCGACGCTCCGTCGCGTCTGGGGGTTCGCCCGGCCGCATCGCCGTAGGATCACGTTCTTCCTGGCGCTGAGCGTGGTGATGGCGGCCCTGGCGGTGGCCCCGCCGGTGCTGGCGGGCCGGGTGCTGGACGCGATCGGCGCGGGCGAGCCGATGAGCGTGGTGCTCGGGCTGGCTGGCCTGATCGCGGGCCTGGCGGTGGCCGAGGCCGGGCTCGGGCTGCTGACCCGCTGGCTGTCGTCGGGGCTGGGCGAGAACCTGATCCTGGACCTGCGCACGGCCGTCTTCGACCACGTGCAGAAGATGCCGATCGCGTTCTTCACCAGGACGCGCACCGGCGCCCTGGTCAGCCGGCTCAACAACGACGTGATCGGCGCGCAGCGGGCGTTCACCGACACGCTGTCCAGCGTGGCCGGCAACGTGGTGACGCTGGTGCTGGCGCTGACCGTGATGATCGGCATCTCCTGGCAGATCACGCTGCTGGCGTTGCTGCTGCTGCCGGTGTTCGTGCTGCCCGCGCGCCGGATGGGCGTGCGGATCGCCCGGCTGCGCCGCGAGGCCGCCGACCACAACGCGGCGATGGGCACCCAGATGACCGAGCGGTTCTCGGCGCCGGGCGCGACGCTGGTCAAGCTGTTCGGCCGGCCGCGTGCCGAGTCGGCCGAGTTCGCCGCCAGGGCCAGGCGGGTGCGCGACATCGGGGTGCGCACGGCCATGACGCAGTCGGTGTTCGTCACCGCGCTGACGCTGGTCTCCGCGCTGGCGCTGGCCCTGGTGTACGGGCTCGGCGGCTTCTACGCGCTGCGCGACCAGCTCGACCCGGGCTCGGTCGTGGCGCTGGCGCTGCTGATCACTCGCCTCTACTCGCCGCTGACCGCGCTGGCCAGCGCCCGGGTGGACGTGATGAGCGCGCTGGTCAGCTTCGAGCGCGTCTTCGAGGTGCTCGACCTCGAACCGCTCATCAAGGACCGGCCCGGCGCCGGCCAGGTGCCCGACGGGCCGGTCGGGGTCGAGTTCGACAACGTGCGCTTCGCCTACCCGTCGGCCGACAAGGTGTCGCTGGCCTCCCTGGAGGAGGTGGCCGCGCTCGACAGCCGGGGCGGCGTCGAGGTGCTGCACGGCGTCTCGTTCCGGGCCGAGCCGGGCCAGATGGTCGCCCTGGTGGGCTCGTCGGGCGCGGGCAAGTCCACCATCGCCCAGCTCCTGCCCCGCCTGTACGACGTGGACGAGGGCGCGGTGCGGATCGGCGGCGTGGACGTGCGTGACCTGACGGCCGACTCCATCCGCGACACGCTCGGCATGGTCACCCAGGACGGGCACCTGTTCCACGACTCGATCCGGGCCAACCTGCTGCTCGCCCGCCCCGAGGCGGACGAGGAGGAGCTGTGGGAGGTGCTGCGCCGGGCCAGGCTCGCCACGCTGATCGAGTCGCTGCCCGACGGCCTCGACACGGTGGTGGGCGAACGCGGCTACCGGCTGTCGGGCGGCGAGCGCCAGCGGCTGACGATCGCCCGCCTGCTGCTCGCCAGGCCCCGCGTGGTCATCCTGGACGAGGCCACGGCCGCGCTCGACTCCACCTCCGAGGCCGCCGTGCAGGAGGCGCTGGCCGAGGCGCTCGACGGGCGGACCGCCGTGGTGATCGCGCACCGGTTGTCCACGATCCGCGCCGCCGACGTCATCCTGGTGATCGAGGACGGCCGGGTCGCCGAGCGCGGCACGCACGCCGAGCTGCTGGCCGCCGGGGGCCGCTACGAGGAGCTCTACCGCACTCAGTTCGCCGACCCGGCCATCGCCGCCGCCTGAGGCTCCCCGGTCGTACGGTCCGCGCGCAGCGTGCGGAGCGCGACCGGGATGCCCGCCAGCACCACGACGGCCGCGATCACCAGCGTGAACCGGTAGGCGTCGAGGAAGGCGACGAGCGGCGGCCCGTCGCCCGCCGCCTGCCGGGAGGTCAGGATCGCGCCCAGCACGGTGATGCCGAGCAGCCCGAACACCTCCCTCGACACGTTGAGCACCCCGGACGCCACCCCGGACCGGCCGGTGGGCATCCCGCTGAGCACGGCCGCGGTCAGGGGCACCAGCAGGCCGCCGCCGAGCCCGTACAGGACGAACCACGGCAGCACGTCCGCGTAGCCGCCGTCGGCGCCGACGCCGGAGATCAGGTAGATCGCGGCCGCCATCAGCGCCAGCCCGAGCGCCACGGTCCTGCCCATGCCCAGCGCCGCGCCGATCCGCTGCGACAGCACCGCGACGACGCCCATGACCAGCGCCATCGGCACGAACGCGGCCCCGGCCTCGGTCGGGCTGAAGCCGAGCACGTTCTGCAGCCAGAGCGCGCTGAAGAAGTAGATGCCGAACACGCCGAACGACCAGATGCCGCTGGTGATCACGCCGCCGGTGAACCGCCTGGCCCGGAAGAGCGACAGGTCGATCATCGGCTCCGCCGCCCGCGCCTCGACCAGCAGGAACGCCACCGCCGCCACCGCCGTGACGGCGAACGCGGTGAGGATCTCCGGCGAGGTCCAGCCGGCCGCCTCGCCCTCGATGAGCGCGTAGGTCAGCGCGAACAGCGCGATCGCGGAGGTGACCAGGCCCGGCAGGTCGAGGCTGTGCCGTACCCGGGTGAAGGCCGGCCGCACCGCCCACAGCGCCAGCCCGAGCGTGGCGACGCCGATCGGCACGTTGATCAGGTAGATCCAGCCCCAGTGCCAGTTCTCGCTGATGAAGCCGCCGGTCACCGGGCCGAGGGCCATGGACAGCGCCCCGGCCGCGCTCCAGATGCCGACCGCGCGGCCGCGCTCGGTCCCGTCGGGGAAGATCTGCGTGATCAGTGAGAGCGCGGTCGGGGTGAGCAGGGCCGCGCCGACGCCCTGCACCGCGCGGGCGGCGATCAGCGAGCCGCCGTCGGTGGCGAGCCCGGCGGCCAGCGAGGCCAGCGTGAAGACGCCGAGCCCGGCGGCGAACACCCGGCGCGCCCCGAACACGTCGGCCAGCCTGCCCCCGGCCAGCATCAGCCCGGCGAACACCAGGATGTAGCCGCTGACGATCCACTCCAGCCCGGCGAGCGTCAGCCCGAGCTCCCGCTGGATCGTCGGCAGGGCGACGTTGCCCACGTTGTTGTCCAGATACGTCATGAACGTGCCGAGCGTCACCGCGCCCAGCGCCCACCATCTGCGCTCCACGAATCCTCCTATACGACGTACTTGTACGACGTATAGGGAAACTCGTACGACGTATAGTTGTCAACCGTGATGGGAAAACTCACCGCGGACGCGATCGTCGAGCGGGCCCTGCGGATCGGCGACGCCGAAGGGCTCGACGCCGTGACCATCAGGCGGCTCGCGACCGACCTCGGTGTCACGCCGATGGCCCTCTACTGGCACTTCAAGAACAAGGACCGGCTCCTGGAGGGCATGGCCGACCACCTCGTCGCCGGGTTCGCCCCCGCGCGCGGCGACGAGCGGCCGTGGCAGCAGCGGCTGCGCGACGTCCTGACCGGCCTGGTCCGCGTGCTGCGCACCCACCCGTGCGCCAAGAGCGTGCTGGAGCAGGTCGACCAGAGCGCGGTGCCGAGCTTCCTGGCCGTGTGGGACGACGCGCTCGGCCTGGCCAGGTCCGCCGGGTTCTCCATGGAGGAGAGCTGCCTGATCTCCAAATACCTGCTGCAGAGCGCCATCTCCATCGCCGACGCCCCGGTGCACTTCACCGCGAGCAACACCCCGGAGGAGGTCGCCGAGCTGATCCGGGTCAAGCGCCTCGGCCTGCAGTCGCTGCCCGCCGCGACCTACCCGAACCTGGTGGAGATGGCCGGCCCCCTCGTCCAGCCCGACCCCGAGCTCTACGACACGTTCGGCGTCGACCTCGTCCTCGCGGGCATAGAAGCCCTGGCGGCCAGGCGCTAGGGTCCTGCCATGACCTTCGAGCTGGTATGCGAAATCGAGCCGCCCACCACGCCCGACCTCAAGCGCGTCCGCCACCAGATCGGCACGCTGAGCACGATCGCGCACTCGTTCCTGATCCCCGACAACCACATCGGCCGCGCGACCGTCTCCAGCGTCGCCGTGGCGCACGAGGTCGAGGCGATGGGCGGGCGCAGCATCGCCTGCCTCAACTCGCGCGACCGCAACCTGCTCGGCTTCCGCCGCGACCTGCTCACCGCCGCCGCCTACGGGGTGGACCAGTTCCTGTTCGTCTACGGCGACAAGCCGACCAGCGGCAACCGCACCAGCGACCTGACCGTGCGCTCGATGATCGACGAGGCCCGCGCGTTCTCGCCCGGCCTGCGCGTCGGCGCCGCCGCCGGGCTGCGCCCGCTCCCGGCCTGGAAGCGGGCCGCCGACTTCCTGTTCCTCCAGGCCGGCTTCTCGCTGGAGGCGCTGCTGCGCTGGCGCGAGGCCAACCCGGTCGACGTCCCGGTCTACGCCGGCGTGCTGGTCGTGGCCAGCGCCGGTCACGCCCGCGCCCTGTCGGCCGCCATCCCCGACATCGCGATCCCGGACGAGCTGGTCGCCCGGCTGGCCGACGACCGCCTGGCCGGCGTCGAGGCCGCCTGCGCCCAGGTCCTGGCCGTCCGCGACAGCGGCGCCTTCGCCGGGGTGCACCTGATCCCCGTCAGCCGCTACCGCGACGTCGAGTCCCGCCTGTCGGCGACCCTCAGGTGACCTTGCGCGAGCGGGCCAGGGCCGCCAGCACCGCCCCGGCGACCGCGACCGCGAACAGCACCGCGTACGTGCGCTGGAAGCCCTGCATGAGCTGGTCCACCGCGACCGGCGAGAGCGTCGACAGGGTGCCCGCGTAGACCTGGGCGCGCACCTCGGGCCCGACGGCGCTGCCCAGGACGCTGAGCGACAGGCCGATGCTGAGCACCACGCCCACGTTCATCACCATGAGCCGGAAGCCGTTCACCACGCCCAGGCTGCCGCTGGGCAGGGCGGCCATGACCTGCGTGGTGTTGCCGGTCAGGAAGGCGCCGCTGCCGCACCCGGCCACGAACAGGCCGATCCCGATGATCCAGTACGGGGTGCCGGGGTCGGCCGTCAGCATCAGCACGCCCAGGCCGGTGGAGCTCATCAGCGCGCCGCCGATCGACAGCGCGTACGGGGAGACGCGGCGGCCGAGCGCGCCCACGACGGGCGAGGCCACGGCCATGCCCACGGGCACGGGTAACACGCTGAGCCCGGCCGCGAACGGGTCCACGCCCCGGGCCGCCTGGAAGTACAGCGCCACCACGAGGATCAGCGCGGCCCGGGCGATCGCGTTGCAGAACGACGCCAGGTTGGCGCACGCCAGCATCCGCCCGCCGAACAGCCGCACGTCCAGCACGGGGTGCGAGGCCCGCCGCTCGACCAGCACGATGACCGGGACGAGGACGACGAACACCGCGGCGCCGGCCAGCACGACCGGGCTGGTCAGCCCGCCGGAGCCGGCTTCGGAGAGCGCGAGCAGGATGGCCGACAGCGCGGCGAACACCAGCGCGTTGCCCAGCGCGTCCACCGGCTGCTTGGGCCCGCGTGGCATCTTGCGCAGCGTGACCGCCCCCCAGACGACGGCGATCACCCCGGCGGGCACGTTCACCCAGAAGATCCACTGCCATCCGGCGGTGGAGGCGATCAGCCCGCCCAGCGTGGGCCCGGCGAGCTGGGCCACCGACAGCGTGCCGATGTAGACGCCCATGCCCTGGCTGAGCTTCTCGGGCGGGAACGCGTCGGTGATGATCACGGTCCCGTTCGCCAGGATCATCGCCGCCCCGACGGCCTGCACCACCCGCATCGCGACCAGGAACCACACGTCGGGCGAGAGCCCGGCGAGCAGCGACGCCACCGTGAACAGCGCGAACCCGGCCAGGTAGACCTCCCGCCGGCCCAGCAGGTCGGCCACCCGCCCGAAGAACACCAGGCTCGCGGTGTTGACCAGCAGGAACGCCAGCAGGATCCATCCCGACTCGAACGGCGTGGCCTGGAAGTGCCGGACGACCGCGGGGAGCGCCACGTTGAGCGTGCTGCCCGCGATGCCGATGAGGACGAGCCCCAGGCTGGTGACCGAGCAGACGCGCCACGCGTAGCGCATCCTGGCATGTTGATCGGGGGAGATCGCGACCATGCCTTCAACTATGACGTACGACGTACGTCCACTTCGCGGCGGGGTGAGGGAAATTCTAGAAAACAGTTCAGCGAGCCCGCCGGCGCAGCCCGTCCAGGTCGTGGACGACCACGCGTCGCCGCCCGGTCTCGATCAGCCCCCGGTCGCGCAGCGACCGCAACGCCTTGCTGACGGCCTCGCGCGACGCCCCCGTCCAGCCCGCCAGCTCGTCCTGCGACAGCGGCAGCGCCACGCGCAGCCCGCCCGGAGTCTGCTCGCCGTAGCGCTCGGCCAGCTCGATCAGCCGCGTCGCCACCCGTCCCGTCGTGTCGAACGCGCCGTACTCGATCCGCTTGCGGTCGGAGTCGCGCAGCCGCTCGGTGACCAGCCGCAGCAGCAGGACGGCCACCCGCCCGTGGTCCTGGAGGAAACCGGTGAAGTCGCGGATCACCACCCCCGAGACCGGCTCCAGCGCGGTCACCGTGGCCGAGCGCGGCGAGCCGTCGATGGCCGACATCTCGCCCAGCAGCGCGCCGGGACCGCGCACCGCGAGCACCACCTCGGTGCCGCCGCTCGTATGGGACGAGACCTTGACCCGGCCCGAGGTCAGCACGAGCACCCAGTCGGAGGTGTCGCCCTCGGTCATCACCGTCGTCCCGCGCTCCCACCGTCGCGGCCGCCCCGCGGCGAGCACCGCCTGGACCTCGTCGGGAGTGAGCGTGGACAGGAACTCGCCGGCCTCTGGCGTCATGCGCCCGATTATGTCCGTACGGAGCGGCGGGCAGCTATGCCATTTCTGTGAGAACGTACGCCTCCACGGGCTCCTCCTTGCCCTTGAGGCTCAGCCTGCCGAGCGGATCGACCCGGGCCCCCGCGCCGAGCTGCTTGAGCGTGGTCGCGCCGATCACCACCGTGCCCGGCTCGGCCAGCGACTGGAGCCGGGCCGCCACGTTCACGCAGTCGCCCATCGCGTTGAAGCCGCGCAGCTCGGGGCTGCCGATGTTGCCGACGAGCGCGGGCCCGGTGTTGACCCCGACGCGGAACGTCGGCCACTCCACCGCCGCCCCCGCCACCTCCCGCGCCACCTCGGCGGCGGCCCGCTGCATGGCGAGCGCCGCCCGGCACGCCGCCCTGGCGTGGCCCGCCTGCGCCGCCGGGGCGTTGAACACCGCCAGCAGCGCGTCACCGACGAACTGCACGATCGTGCCGCCGTTGGCCAGGATGCACGGCACCGCCGCCGTGTGATAGCGGTTCAGCATCTCCACGATCTCGCCCGGCGTCACCCGCTCCGAGAACGTGGTGAACCCCTTCAGATCGGCGAACAGCGAGGTCAGCTCCTGCAACCGGCCGCCCAGCGCCGCCTGGCCCGGATCGGCGAGCAGGGCGTTGGCCACGTCCGGCGACATGTACTGGCGGAAGAGCGTGTCGAGCTCCTGGTAGAGGCGGGCGTTCTCCAGCGAGATCGACAGCTGCCCGGCCAGCGTGGCGGCCAGCGCCTCGTCGTGCGCGCCCCGCCCGGCGGGCACCTCCAGCACTCCGGCCAGCCGGTTCTTCACCGTCAGCGGGTACGCGACCAGCTCGTCGCGGCGGATCGGCGCGTGTGTGGTGAAGTGATACTCGCGCGACCCGATCCGGGTGCGGCCCTCGGAGACCAGCCCGATCCGCACGTCCCCGTACGCCTGCCTGACCCGGTCCAGGGCCGTGGCCAGCAGCTCGGTCTCGGGCAGGCCGACGCGGGTCCTGGCGCCCACGTCGACCAGCGCGGCCAGCCGTTCCGACAGCGCCCGCTCGTCGGCCAGCGCCCGGCCGGCCCGGTCGAGCACCGCCGCCTGGCCCTCGTTCAGCCGGAACTTGCCCGACAGCCGGGTCGCCGCCAGCGGCTCGCCCCGCCGCACGTGCTCGACCAGCTCCTCCAGCGCCCGGTCGTAGTCCTGCTGGATGCGCCGCACCGTCGCCGAGAGCGTCACCGAGTCGAACAGCCCGGCGCCCGACCCCTCCCGCCTGAACTGCAGGTAGGCGCTGTAGGCGACGAACCCGAACGCGAACGTCAGCAGGACGTGCCACTCCCACCACGTCAGATGCCAGTTGAGCTGCGACATCCCGGCGACCATCGACTCGGCCAGCAGCGCGTAGGCGGTGATGAGGCTGATCAGCATGGCCGACGGCCGCCGCCGGTGCAGCAGGAACATCATCACCCCGGCCGCCGCGAACAGCGCCAGCCCCGGCAGCGACCCCCACGCCACCCACCCGGCGGGCGACCCCTCCGGCGGGCGGCTCAGCGGCGTCCAGCCCGGCAGCAGCGAGGCCAGCCCCCACAGCACCATGAACCCGAACAGCGCCCCGCGCACCGCGTGCTGCGCTTTCAGCACCGCCCGCGCCGCCCGCTCGCCCAGCGGCAGCGCCGAGGCGAACGCGAACCCCGAGGCCACCGTGAGCCCGGCCATCTGCCCCAGGTCGAACCCGAGCGACCCCTTGGGCAGGATGATCTGCGGCGTCGCCAGCCCGTGCATGAAGAAGAACCCGGCACTGCTGACGAACACCATCGAGACCAGGAACAGCCGGGCGTCCCGCCGCCGCCGCGACGCCTCGCTGATCAGCGTGCCCAGCACCACGTTCAGCCCGGCCACGGCGACGATCAGCCAGAAGTGGCTGGGATTGTGGTGCCACATGACGTTCAGGTCCGGCTGGGCGAGCAGCAGCCACAGCCCGAGCATGGGCAGCGCCAGATGGATGACCCAGACGACTCCGCGCACGGGTTGCGTGGCGGGCGGCAGGTAGGGGGCTGACACGCCCCTGATTATCCACGGGCGGGGCGCAGGGCCACTGTGTTGTTTTACGCGTTCGACACTTCTTGACCCGTCAAGTGACGTCAGCTCCGTTTGTCACGCTGTGTTTCGTGATGGATACGTTATGTCACTTCTGCCATCCGATGGAACGGTTGAAACGTGAATCTCATGTTCAACATGAACATCACCTGTTCTTCGGAAGGAAAGCCGTGGCTCTCAAGGTTCGGGGTGGGCGCTCGCTCGCCCTCGTCTCCGCCGGCGCGCTCGCCGCTTCGCTGCTCACCGTGGGTGGCGTCGCGACCGCCTCGTCCGTCTCCTCCGCGGCCGGTGAGGTGACCGCCTGCGTGCACAAGAAGTCCCGCTACGCGCGCATCGTCAACCCGACGGCCAAGTGCCGGACGACCGAGATCCGCATGATCATCGGTGGCGGCGAGACCCAGCCCGCCCTCTCCTCGGGCACCCGCGGCCAGGCCGGCCCCCGCGGCCCCCAGGGCCTCCAGGGCCCGAAGGGCGACGCCGGCCCCGTCGGCCCCCGCGGCCCCCAGGGCAAGCAGGGCCTCCCCGGCAAGGACGGCGCCCCCGGCAAGGACGGCCAGCAGGGCCCCGCGGGCAAGGACGGCCAGGACGGCAAGCCCGGCGCCCCCGGCAAGGACGGCCAGGACGGCAAGCAGGGCCTTCCCGGCAAGGACGGTAAGGACGGCAAGCCCGGCGCCCCCGGCAAGGACGGCCAGGACGGCAAGCCGGGTCTCCCCGGCAAGGACGGGCAGCCTGGGCCGAAGGGCGACACCGGCCCCCGCGGCCCCCAGGGCCCGAAGGGTGACCCGGGCGGCGCGGCCAACCTCTCCACCTACGTGGAGACGGCCTCCATCAAGAACGGCTCCGGCACGGCCACCTGCAAGAGCGGCGACCTGGCGACCGGCGGCGGCTTCTCCGTCGACTGGCGCTACCAGGTGACCGCCAGCATGCCCAGCGGCGGCAACGGCTGGACGGTCCGGGCGAGCAAGGGCAACAACAACGACTACGACGTCAACAGCAAGAGCGCCCAGCCCGAGGTCTCGACCCAGGGCGGCAACCACGGCTCCGCAGGCTCGGTCTACGTCGTCTGCCTGAAGTCCTAGGCACCACACGAAAGTCCCAGGCACAGCACGAAGGGCCGGTACGGCATCCCGTACCGGCCCCTTTGCCGTGGATCAGCCGAAGATGGCCGGCAGCGCGCCCGTGTGGGTGTCGCGCAGCTCCGAGACCGGGACCTCCAGCACGTCCTGCACCACCAGCGACTCCCCGCCGGTGACGCCGAGCCCGTAGCACGGGACCTCGTGCTCGGCGCAGAGGGCGGCGAACTCGTCGAACGCCTCCGGCCGGACCGCGACGAGCGCGCGGGCGGCCGACTCGCTGAACAGGTCGGTGAACGGCTCGCCGCTCAGCGCCACGGTGGCGCCGATGCCGCGCGCCAGGCACGCCTCGGCCAGCGCGATGGCCAGCCCGCCGTCGGACAGGTCGTGGGAGCCCTCCAGGAGCCCGCGCCGGGCGGCCTCGACGAGCACGGTGGCGAGCGAACGCTCGGCCTCCAGGTCGGCCTCCGGCGGCAGCCCGCCGAGGTGGCCGTGGGCGACGTGCGCCCACTCCGACCCGCCGAACTCGGCGGCCGTGTCGCCCAGCAGCGCGACGCGCAGCCCTTCGGCGACGAACCCGGTGGGCACCCGCTTGGCCACGTCGTCGATGACGCCGAGCACGCCGACGACCGGCGTGGGGTGGATGGCGGTGGAGCCCGTCTGGTTGTAGAAGGACACGTTGCCGCCGGTCACCGGCACACCGAGGGTGCGGCAGGCGTCGGCCAGGCCGCGTACGGCCTCGGCGAACTGCCACATGACCTCGGGGTCCTCGGGGGAGCCGAAGTTGAGGCAGTTGGTGACGGCCAGCGGCTTGGCGCCGGTGACGGCCACGTTGCGGTAGGCCTCGGCGAGCGCGAGCTGGGCCCCGGCGTACGGGTCGAGCTTGGCGTAGCGGCCGTTGCCGTCGGTGGACAGCGCGATGCCCCGGGTGGTGGGCTCGGCCCCGGCGATGGCCTCGGAGATGCGCAGCATCCCGGCGTCGGCCGGCTGGGCGAGCACGGTGTTGGAGCGCACGTAGCGGTCGTACTGGTCGGTCACCCACGCCTTGGACGCCAGGTTGGGCGAGCCGAGGAGCTGGAGCAGCGTGGCGCGCAGGTCGGCGGGCCGCTCCAGCGCGTCGGGGGTGTCGGCGTTGAGCGCGGCCTGCCCGGCGGGCTCGTGGAAGGGGCGCTCGTAGACGGGGCCGTCGTCGGCGGCGGTGCCGGGCGGGATGTCGACGATGGTCTCGCCGTGCCAGGTCATGACGAGGCGGCCGGTGTCGGTGACCTCGCCGATGACGGTGGCAGGAACGTCCCACTTGGCGCAGATCGCCATGAACGCCGGGATGTCGGAGGGCCGGACGACGGCCATCATCCGCTCCTGCGACTCGCTCATCAGGATCTCCTCGGGGCGCAGCGAGGGATCGCGGAGCGGGACCTGGTTGAGGTCGACGTGCATGCCGCCGGTGCCCTTGGCGGCCAGCTCGGTGGTGGCGCAGGAGACGCCGGCCGCGCCGAGGTCCTGGATGCCGACGACGACGTCGGCCGCGTAGAGCTCCAGGCAGCACTCGATGAGCAGCTTCTCCATGAACGGGTCGCCGACCTGCACCGCGGGGCGCTTGGCCTGCGACTCGTCCTCGAACGTGGCCGAGGCCAGCACGGAGGCGCCGCCGATGCCGTCGGGGCCGGTCGAGGCGCCGAACAGGACGACCTTGTTGCCGGGCCCGGGGGCGGTGGCGAGCTTGATCTGGTCCTTGCGCAGCAGGCCCACGCAGAGGGCGTTGACCAGCGGGTTGCCGATGTAGCAGGGGTCGAAGGCGACCTCGCCGCCGATGTTGGGCAGGCCGAGGCAGTTGCCGTAGTGGCTGATGCCCTCGACCACGCCGGGCAGCACGCGGCGGGTGTCGTCCTGGTGGGCGCCGCCGAACCGGAGGGCGTCCATGACCGCGATCGGGCGGGCGCCCATCGACATGATGTCGCGCACGATGCCGCCGACGCCGGTGGCGGCGCCCTGGTGCGGCTCGACGTAGGACGGGTGGTTGTGCGACTCGATCTTGAAGGTGGCGGCCCAGCCGTCGCCGATGTCGACCACGCCGGCGTTCTCGCCCATGCCGACGAGCAGCGCGTCAGACTTGGGGGCCTTGGTGGCGAACTGCTTGAGATGCACCTTGGACGACTTGTAGGAGCAGTGCTCGGACCACATGACGCTGTAGATGGCCAGCTCGGAGCCCGTGGGCCGGCGGCCCAGGATCTCCTTGACCCGGTCGTACTCGTCCTGCTTCATCCCGAGCTCGGCGAAGGGCATCGGCTCGTCGGGCGTGCTCTCCGCTCGCTTGACGGAGTCTGTGGTCATGCGTTCACCAGCTTCTTGAGGATGGAGGTGAAGAAGCCGAGGCCGTCGGTGCTCGGGGCGCCGACCAGCTCCTCGACCGCGTGCTCGGGGTGCGGCATGAGGCCGACGATGTTGCCCGCCTCGTTGCGGATGCCCGCGATGTCGTTCATGGCGCCGTTGGGGTTGCCGCCGACGTAGCGGAACACGACCTGGCCGTTGGCCTCGATCTCGGCCAGCGTCTCGGCGGAGGCCACGTAGCGGCCCTCGCCGTGCTTGACCGGCAGCGTGATCTCCTGGCCCTGCTCGAAGGCGTTGGTCCAGGCCGTGTCGGTCGACTCGACGCGCACGCGCTGGTCGCGGCAGACGTAGTGCAGGGAGGCGTTGCGGGTCAGCGCGCCGGGCAGCAGGTGCGCCTCGCACAGGATCTGGAAGCCGTTGCAGGTGCCCAGCACGGGAAGGCCCGCGCGGGCGGCCGGGATGAGCTCCTCCATCAGCGGCGCGAACCGGGAGATGGCTCCGCACCGCAGGTAGTCGCCGTAGGAGAAGCCGCCGGGCAGGAAGACCGCGTCGACCCCCTTCAGGTCGTGGTCGGCGTGCCACAGCGGCACCGCCTCGGCGCCCACGAGGCGCACGGCCCTGGCGGCGTCCTGGTCGTCGAGTGTGCCGGGAAACGTGACTACGCCCACACGGGCAGCGCTCATGACTGTCGTCCCCTCCGAGGAAATGAGCACACGCCACCGTCTCTTCGGGGCGGACGGCGGGCGGCGCTCCCTAGGGTAGCCGGTGCTTTCGTGTGTTCCTCGTCACGCCCCGCACCAGCGGAGACGTCAGACGGCGGCGAGCTGGCGGGAGCGGGCCTCGGCCGCGTCGTCCCAGGCGAGCAGCTTGCGCAGATGGACCGTGGTGCCACGGCCGGGCGTGATGCCGAAGGAGATCTCGTCGACGACCGAGCGCATGATCAGCAGGCCGCGGCCGTTCTCGGTGTCGGCGGGCGGGAAGTGGAGCGGCACGGAGGGCAGGCCGCCGCCGCTGTCGGCGACGCGCACGTCGCAGCGGCCGTAGCCGATGGCGGCCGTGACCTCGTAGCGGTTGGCGGGGCCGCCGTGACGCACGGCGTTGGAGCAGGCCTCGGAGACCGCGAGCAGCATGTCGGCAATGCAGGGCTCGCTCACATGCAAGGATCGCATGGCATCGCCAAGCACCCGCCTGACCATCGGGATGCCGATCGCATCCCGGGGCAGTGCCAACGAGAACTCAATGTCCACCGGACTCCTCCGGGCTCCGGAATGTCACCTGGAGTAGGTTTCCCCGTGAAATCGGGGCTAACCGCAAAATCACGCTGTTGTTATTTGGGCTTGGCGAACCCGTGGCATTGTGGCACGCCGGAATGCGGCTTTAGCCGTACAAGGCCATTTGAGGTGTGAAATATGCCGTTCTACGCCTCGACGCGGACCGTGTAGTCCTCGATCACGGTGTTCGCCAGCAGAGTCTCCGCCATCTTTCGGACGTCCGCAATAGCGGCGTCGTCGGCGGGACCCTCCAGCTCGATCTCGAAGCGCTTGCCCTGCCGCACGGCGGACACACCCGAGAAACCCAGCCGGGGCAGCGCGCGGGCGATGGCCTGGCCCTGCGGGTCGAGAATCTCGGGCTTCAGCATGACGTCTACGATGACGCGCGCCACTGCGTTCCTCCTGGGTACGGCGGGGTTGGCAAAGGACAGCCTACCGGCGCGTGTTTGCGTGCGGCACAACGGGAACGGGGACATCATGGGGCTTGCGCGGAGGGCTGTGACGTCTGCCACGATGGCCCCAAGCGCGTACGAACCACCACCAAATGGTCCGGACGCTCAGAAGGCCGGCCACCGGTGGCAACCCCGTCCGGACCGGCCCCGACCGCACAGGAGTGGCACGTGACCGTCGACGCCTCTCGTGGTGCCGAAGCACCCCCGGAGCTCGTCCAACTCCTCACGCCGGAAGGAGAGCGGGTCCAGCATCCCGACTACGACATCGACCTGACCCCAGAAGAGGTCAGGTCCCTCTACCGCGACCTGGTGCTCGTCCGGCGCGTCGACCTGGAGGCCGTCGCCCTGCAACGGCAGGGCGAGCTCGGCATCTGGGCCTCGCTCCTCGGCCAGGAGGCCGCGCAGATCGGCTCCGGCCGCGCGCTCACCGACGCCGACATGGCCTTCCCCACCTACCGCGAGCACGGCGTGGCCTGGTGCCGCGACGTCGACCCGCTCAAGCTGCTCGGCCTGTTCCGCGGCGTCAACCACGGCGGGTGGGACCCCAAGGAGCACAACTTCCACCTCTACACGATCGTCATCGGCAGCCAGACGCTGCACGCCGTCGGCTACGCCATGGGCATCCAGCGCGACGACGCCACCGCCGCCACCATCGCCTACTTCGGCGACGGCGCCACCTCCCAGGGCGACGTCAACGAGTCGTTCATCTGGGCCAGCGTGTTCAACGCGCCGATCGTGTTCTTCTGCCAGAACAACCAGTGGGCCATCTCCGAGCCGCTGGAGAAGCAGACCCGCATCCCGCTCTACCGCAGGGCGTCCGGGTTCGGCTTCCCCGGCGTGCGCGTCGACGGCAACGACGTGTTCGCCTGCCTCGCCGTCACCCGGGCCGCGCTCAAGAACGCCCGCGAGGGCCAGGGCCCGACCATGATCGAGGCGTTCACGTACCGGATGGGCGCCCACACCAGCGCCGACGACCCGACCCGCTACCGCGTGGCCAGCGAGCTGGAGGCGTGGAAGCTGAAGGACCCGATCGAGCGGGTCAAGTCGTACATGTTCAAGAACGAGCTGGCCGACCAGGCGTTCATCGACGAGATCGAGGCCGAGGCCGAGCAGCTCGGCGCCGACCTGAGGGCCCGCTGCCTGGCGATGCCCGACCCGGAGCCGCTCGCCATGTTCGAGCACGTCTACTCCGAGCCGCACGCGCTGATCGACGAGGAACGAGCCCAGTACGCCGCCTACCTGGAGGGGTTCGAGAGATGACCGTGCTGAGCCTTTCCAAGGCGCTCAACGAGGGCATGCGCAAGGCCATGGAGGACGACCCCAAGGTCCTCATCATGGGCGAGGACGTGGGCAAGCTCGGCGGCGTGTTCCGCGTCACCGACGGGCTGCAGAAGGACTTCGGCGAGGACCGGGTCATCGACACGCCGCTGGCCGAGTCGGGCATCATCGGCACCGCGATCGGCCTGGCGCTGCGCGGCTACAGGCCGGTGTGCGAGATCCAGTTCGACGGCTTCGTCTTCCCGGCCGCCGATCAGATCATCACCCAGCTCGCCAAGATGCCCATGCGCTCGCTCGGCGCGATCAAGCTCCCTGTCGTCGTACGCATCCCGTGCGGCGGCGGCATCGGCGCGGTCGAGCACCACAGCGAGTCGCCCGAGGCGTACTTCACCCACACCGCCGGGCTGCGCGTCGTGGCGTGCGCCAACCCGGCCGACGCCTACTCGATGATCCAGCAGGCGATCCAGAGCGACGACCCGGTCATCTTCTTCGAGCCCAAGCGCCGCTACTGGGAGAGGGGCGAGGTCGACACCACCAGCACCGACTGGTGGACGCCGCTGGACCGGGCCCGCGTGGTGCGCCCCGGCACCGACGCGACGCTGCTCTGCTACGGGCCCATGGTCAAGACCTGCCTGGAGGCCGCCAAGGCCGCCGAGGAGGACGGGCGCGACCTGGAGGTCGTGGACCTGCGCTCGCTCAACCCGCTCGACACGCCGGTGGTCCTCGACTCCGCGCGCCGCACCGGCCGCGTCGTCGTCGTCCACGAGGCCCCGGTCAACAACGGGTTCGGCGCGGAGCTGGCGGCTCGCATCACCGAGCAGTGCTTCTACCACCTGGAGTCGCCGGTGCTGCGCGTCGGCGGCTTCTCCACCCCCTACCCGCCGTCCAAGCTGGAGGAGCACTACCTCCCCGACCTGGACCGGGTGCTCGACGCCGTCGACCGCGCCTTCGGCTACTGAGGGGGATCCCGCACTGATGCGACGCGAATTCAAGCTCCCGGACGTCGGCGAGGGGCTGACGGAGGCCGAGATCGTCCGCTGGCACGTCAGGCCGGGTGACGAGGTCAAGGTCAACCAGATCATCGTCGAGATCGAGACCGCCAAGTCCATCGTCGAGCTGCCCATCCCGTGGAACGGCCAGGTGGCGGACCTGCTCGCGGACGAGGGCCAGACGGTGGACGTCGGCGGGCCGATCATCGCCGTCGAGACCGGCGAACCGAGCGAACCGGGTGAACCGGGCGGTCCCGGCGGCTCCGCGGGCGCCGCCGGCCGGCAGGCGGCCGCCCTGGCCGAGGACCTGGTGCCCACCCCGCCGGCGGAGGGCGCCGTCGAGCCGGGCGCCCACGGCAGCCCCGCGCCCAAGGAGGAGCGCCAGGCCGTCCTGGTCGGCTACGGCGTCAAGACCGGCGCGGCCCGCCGCCGCACCCGCAGAGCGCCGTCGACGATCCCCGCCGACC
Organism: Nonomuraea sp. NPDC003214; assembly: GCF_053590035.1. Taxonomy (NCBI): domain Bacteria; kingdom Bacillati; phylum Actinomycetota; class Actinomycetes; order Streptosporangiales; family Streptosporangiaceae; genus Nonomuraea; species Nonomuraea sp. NPDC003214. The sequence continues at coordinate 72,913 of NZ_JBSFSX010000020.1, forward strand.
CGGTCGCCAACCCGTCCCGCGTGGAGCTGGAGGGCCCGCCCTCCACCGCCCCCCAGCCCCCGTCCGTGCAGCCCCCGGCGTCTACGGACCCGGGCAGGGTGGCGGCGCTGGCCAAGCCGCCCGTCCGGAAGCTGGCCAAGGACCTGGGCGTGGACCTGACCACCCTCACGGGCACGGGCCCCCACGGCTCGATCACCCGCGAGGACGTCCACGCGGCGACCGCCCGGCCGCCGCAGCCGCAGCAGCAGGCTGCGACGGCCCGGCCACAGGCGGGCGAGGAGCGCATCCCCGTCAAGGGCGTGCGCAAGATGACCGCCCAGGCGATGGTCGCCAGCGCGTTCACCGCCCCGCACGTCACCGAGTTCCTGCAGGTGGACGTCACCGAGACGATGGACGCGGTCAAGCGGCTGCGCGCGCTGCCCGACTTCGCCGAGGTCAAGGTGTCGCCGCTGTTGCTGGTGGCCAAGGCCGTGCTCACGGCGGCCCGCCGCCACCCGATGATCAACTCGTCCTGGGACGAGGCCGCCCAGGAGATCGTCGTCAAGCACTACGTCAACCTGGGCATCGCCGCCGCCACCCCGAGGGGCCTGGTGGTGCCCAACGTGAAGAACGCCCACGAGCTGACCCTGCCCGGCCTGGCCGCCGAGCTGGGCAAGCTCACCGAGACCGCCAGGGCGGGCCGCACCCAGCCGGCGGAGATGGCGGGCGGCACCATCACGATCACCAACGTCGGCGTCTTCGGCGTCGACGCCGGCACCCCGATCCTGAACCCGGGCGAGTCCGCCATCCTCGCCTTCGGCCAGGTACGGGACATGCCCTGGGTGGTCGACGGCGCGCTCGCCGTACGGAAGGTGACGACCCTGGCCCTGTCGTTCGACCACCGGGTGGTCGACGGCGAGCTGGGCTCGCTGTTCCTGCGCGACGTGGGCGCGATGCTGGAGGACCCGCTGCGGATGCTGGCCTGGAGCTGATCGCGGGCCGGGAGGGGGCGACCCCTCCCGGCCTCTGTAGGGTGGCGCCATGATCCGCCACATCGTGCTGTTCACCTGGACCGAAGACGCCACGCTCGCTCAGAAGGCGGGGGTGCTGACCGCGCTGCGCGGGCTGCCGGGCGTCATCCCGCAGATCCGCTCCTACACGGTCGGCATGGACGCGGGCATCAACCAGGGCAACCACGAGTTCGCCGTCGTCGCCGACTTCGACTCCGAGGACGACTACGTGACCTACCGCGACCACCCGGAGCACCAGAAGGTGATCGCCCATCACGTCAAGCCGATCCTGGCCTCACGCGCCGCGGTGCAGCTGGAGCTCTAGAGTTCGGGCGGGTTGTTCTCGCGGTGCATCAGCCGGTCGTCGGAGGTGCGGCCGCGCCGGGGCGCGAGCACGACGCTCAGCACGATCCCGGCGCCTCCGACGATCATGAAGATGAGGCCGATCACGTCCATGTGGACGCTCTGGCCGAACACGTCGGGCTCGATGGCGAATCTCAGGATGGCGCCGAGCGTGAGGAAGAAGATGCTGACCCCGACACCCATGACGGCCTCCAGCGACAGGCAAAGAGCTAGTACGTCCTCGGTCATACCCGGGTAACGCGGATCACACCCTCAGGACGCCACCTCCTGCCTGAGCACCGCCGCGACCTGGGGCGCGACCCGGTCGGCCCAATCGGCGAGCACCTCGCCGAGCTGCGGCAGCCGCGACTCCAGCAGCGCCAGGCCGGGCGTGGGCACGACGGCGCCGAGCTCCACCAGCAGCGGCCGCAGGTGCACCTCGACGGCCAGGGAGTGCGCCGCGTCGCCCATGACCAGCAGGGGCAGCGCCGCGGTCCCGCGCAGCGCGGCGGGAGGCAGCCGGTCCAGGAAGGACTTGAGCAGCCCGGTGTAGGTGCCCTTGTAGGTGGGGCTGGCCACCACCAGCACGCGCGCCCCGGTGACCAGCTCCACGGCCACCTCCACGGCGGCCGACGGGGTGGCGGCGAGCAGGTGCGGCCCGAGCGCCGACAGGTCCACGACCTCGGGCGGCCCGTCGTGCCCGATCCGCCGCCCGACGGCTTCGGCGGCCTCGACGGCCGCCGCGAGCGTCCTGGAGCCCTCGCGCGGGTTGCCGACCAGCGTGACGAGGCTCATCCGGCCACCACCAGGTCAGCGGCCCGATCAGCGGCGTAGCGGGAGCCCGGCCTGCTCAGGCCGTAGTTCTCGCGCAGCGTACGGCCCTCGTACTCGTGCCGGAACAGCCCCCTGACGCGCAGCTCCGGCACGACGTGGTCGACGAAGTCGTGCAGCCCGCTGGGCAGGAGCGGCGGCATGATGTTGAACCCGTCGGCCGCGCCGCCCTCGAACCACTCCTGGATCTGGTCGGCGATCTGCTCGGGCGCCCCGGCCACCACCCGGTGCCCCCGGCCGCCGGCCAGCCGGGCGATGAGCTGCCGCACGGTGAGGTTGTCGCGCCTGGCCAGGTCCACGACGAGCTTGCGGCGGCTCTGCGCGCCCTCGGTGTCGACGCCCACGTCGGGCAGCGGCCGGTCGAGCGCGTCGTGGTCCAGCTCGATGCCGACGAGCGTGGAGAGCTGGGCCAGCCCGTAGGCGGGGATGATGAGCTCGTCCAGCTCGCGTTCCAGGTGGCGGGCCTCGCTCTCGGTGGAGCCGATGACGGGCGAGATCCCGGGCAGGACGAGCAGGTCGCCGGGCTGCCGGCCGTGGCGGGTCAGGCGGCTCTTGAGGTCGCGGTAGAACGCCCGGCCCTCCTCCAGCGTCTGCTGGGCGGTGAACACGGCCTCGGCGTAGCGGGCGGCGAACTCCTTGCCGTCCTCCGACGAGCCCGCCTGGACGAGCAGCGGATGCCCCTGCGGCGGCCGCTGGGTGTTCAGCGGGCCGCGTACGGAGAACCGCTCGCCGGCGTGCTCGATCGCGTGGATCTTGCCGGTGTCGGCGTAGACGCCGCCCGCCCGGTCGGCCACGACGGCGTCGTCCTCCCAGCTGTCCCAGAGCTTGGTGACCACGTCCAGGAACTCGGTGGCGCGGGCGTAGCGGTCGGCGTGCGCGGGCCGCTCGATGCCGAAGTTGCGCGCCTCGGCCTCGCCGGCGGAGGTGACGATGTTCCAGCCGGCCCGGCCGCCGCTGATGTGGTCGAGCGAGGCGAACTTGCGGGCGACGTGGAACGGCTCGTTGTAGGTCGTCGAGACGGTCGCGATCAGCCCGACGTGGTCGGTCACGGCGGCGAGCGCGGACAGCAGGGTCAGCGGTTCGAGCCCGCCGAGCGCGTTGTGCCGGACGTCGGCCTGCAGCGCCACCCCGTCGGCCAGGAAGACGGAGTCCAGCTTGCCCGCCTCGGCGATCCTGGCCAGCTCCTGGTAGTGGCGGACGTCGGCCAGGCGGGCGGGCTCGGTCAGCGGGTGCCGCCAGGCGGCCTCGTGGTGGCCGACGCCCATGAGGAAGGCGTTGAGGCGTAGCTGTCTGCTCATGTGGTCCTCCAGGTGCTGAAGCGGCGCTCGACGCTGACCAGCAGCAGGTTGAACAGCAGGCCGAGCAGGGAGATCGTGATGATTCCGGCGTACATGTCGGGGATGCGGAAGCTGAACTGGGCGTCCTGGATCAGGTAGCCGAGCCCCGCCTTGGCGCCGACCATCTCGGCGAAGAGCAGGACGAGGATCGCGTACGCCCCGGCCAGCCGGATGCCGGTGAAGACGGCGGGCACGGCGGCGGGCAGGATCACCTTCTGGAACAGCCGGACCGGGCCGACGCCCATCGACCTGGCCGACTTGACCAGCAACGGCTCGACCGCCCGCACCCCGCTGATGGTGTTGAGCAGGATCGGCCAGGAGCAGGCGTACAGCACGAAGGTGATCTTCGTGGTCTCGCCGATGCCGAGGATCAGCGTGAAGACGGGCAGCAGCGCGACCGCAGAGGTGTTGCGGAACACCTCCAGCAGCGGCACCAGCGTGTCGGCCACCGGCCGGTACCAGCCGATCAGCAGCCCGAGCGGGATGGCCAGCAGGATGGCCAGGCCGAACCCCGACAGCGAGCGCACCAGCGACGCCCGTACGTGCTCGGGCAGTTGACCGCCGAGCAGCAGGTCGTATCCGGCCTGGAGGTTGACCGAGAGCGGCGGCACGAAGACCGGGTCGACAACGCCCAGCCGGGGCAGCCCCTCCCAGGCCGCCAGGAGCAGCAGGACGGCCGCCGACCGGGCGGCGGCCCGCCGGACGGCGCTCACGAGGCCCGCTCCTGCTCCTGGGCCGCCGCCACCTCGGCGCGCAGCAGGCTCCAGACGTGGTGCCGGTACGCGCCGAACTCCGGGTCCGCCCGCAGGTCGCCCTCGCGCGAGTCGAACGACACCTCGACGACCTCCTTGATCCGCCCGGGCCTGGAGGTCATGACGGCGACCCGCTGGCCCAGGTAGACGGCCTCGTCGATGCCGTGGGTGATGAACACGATCGTCTTGCCGGTCTTGCGCCACACGTCCAGCAGCTCGCCCTGCAGCGACTCGCGCGTCTGGGCGTCCAGGGCGGCGAACGGCTCGTCCATGAGCAGCACGTCGGGGTCGAAGGCGAGGCTGCGCGCGATGGCGACCCGCTGGCGCATGCCGCCCGACAGCTCGTGCGGGTAGCGGTCCTCGAACCCGGCCAGGCCGACCAGGTCCAGGTAGTGCCTGGCCCGCCCGGCGCGCTCGCGGCGGGGCACGCCCTTGGCCTCCAGCCCGAACTCGACGTTGGCCCGGGCCGACCGCCACGGGAACAGCGCGTACTGCTGGAAGACCACGCCCCGGTCGAGGCCGGGGCCGGTGACGGGGGCGCCGTCGATGAGGATCTCGCCGCTGCTCGGCGTGGCCAGCCCGGCGATCAGGTCGAGGAGTGTGGACTTGCCGCAGCCGCTCGGCCCGACCAGTGTCAGGAACTCTCCTTCGCGCACGTCCAGGTCGATGTCCGCCAGCGCGGTGAACGGCTCGCCCCGGACCGTGAACGTCCGGCCCACGCCCCGGATGCCGATCTTGGTGCGGACGGCGGTCTCGCTCAGTGTCGTCATGAGGCGCTCCGGCCGGCGTAGGGGTTGAACGCGTTGGTGAAGACGTCGCCGGCCTCGACCTGGCCGGGCCTGATGTCGCCGGAGCGCTCCAGCCAGTCGATCCAGGTCTGGAACTCCTTGGCGGCGATCACCCCGCCGGGGCCGGCGATGCCCGAGCTCTTCCAGTAGCGCACGGTGCTCGGGTCCTCGTTGCGGCCGCGGCGGTTGATGATCTGCTCGAACGTGGCGACCACCTCCTCGCGGGGGCGGGTCTGGGCCCAGTGCACGGCCTTGGCGAAGCCGGTCACGAACGTGCGGACGACCTCGGGGTTGTCGGCGATGAACGCCTCGCGGAAGACGACCGAGCCGGCGGTGAACGGCCCGAACAGCCCGGTGTCGGTGAACAGCGGCCGCAGCCCGCCGCGCTCCAGCGCCTTGTCCTTGAGGATGCCGCCGAGGGTGCCGACGTCGAGCTGTCCCTGGCGCAGCGCCTGCTCGGTGTTGACCGGCGGGACGACGACGAGCTGGACGCGCTCGATCTCGGCGGGGGTGAGCCCGGCCCGGGTCAGATACTCCTTGATCACGGCCTCGTGGTGCGCGCCGAGCGTGTTGACGCCGATCTTCTTGCCGATGAGGTCGCGCGCGGTCCTGATCGGGCTGTCCTCGGGCACGTAGTAGCCGCTGAACGACTTCTCGTCCGCGCCGTAGTAACCGATCACGGCCTTGATGGGGGCCCGGGCGGCCCGGAGCTTGACGATGGCGCCGTTGAAGGCGCCGCCGAAGTCGGTCTGGCCGGTGGCGGCGGACTGGATGTCCTGCGGCCCGGAGGTGGTGTTGCCGACCCACTTCAGCTTGATGTCGCCGAGGTAGCCCAGCTCCTCGGCCAGTTCGGGGAAGGTGACCGCGCCGACGCTGCCCTGGTAGCGCAGCTCCTTCTGGACGGATCCGGCCTGGCTCGTCCCACAGGCTGCGGTGGCCAGCAGCAGCGTGGTTGCGGCAACGGCATGTCTGAAACGGCCCACTCTCATGCCGCCGAACCTAGGCGTCCGCCGCCACTAAGTCAACATTTCCTACAGGTTTAATAGGGAAATGGTGCGAAGAACGCGCCGGCCATCGGGCCGGCGCGTTCGTCAGAAGGCCTCTTCGGGCAGCTCCATGAGCTCCTGACCAGTGGCGTCGAGCGTGCGGCGCTCGGCGGCCAGGCGGGGCAGCACGGTCGTGGCGAAGAACGACGCCGCCGCGACCTTGCCCTGGTAGAAGGGGTCGTCGCCGTCCGCCAGGCGGGCCAGCGCCACCTCGGCCTGGCGCAGCAGCAGCCAGCCGATCACCAGGTCGCCCAGCGAGAGCAGGAACCGGGTGGTGTTGAGCCCGACGCGGTAGACCTCCTCCGGCTTCTCCAGCGACCCGAGCGCCCAGCCGGCCATCGTGTCGCCCATGGCCTTGACCTCGGCGGCGGCCTCGGCGAGCAGCTTGCGCTCCTCCTTCAGCCGGCCGTTGCCCGCCTCGGAGGCGGCGAACTCGTTGATCTCGGTCAGCAGCGCGCCCACGGCCGCGCCCTGGTTGCGCAGGATCTTGCGGAAGAACAGGTCCAGGCCCTGGATCGCGGTCGTGCCCTCGTACAGGGAGTCGATCTTCGCGTCCCGGATGTACTGCTCGATCGGGTAGTCCTGGAGGTAGCCGGAGCCGCCCAGCGTCTGCAGCGAGCGCGCCAGCAGTTCGTACGAGCGCTCCGAGCCGACGCCCTTGACCAGCGGCAGCAGCAGGTCGTTCATCGCGTGCGCGTGCCGGTCGTCGGGGTCGATCTGGATGGCGTCCTGGAAGGTCGCCGTGTAGAGCACCAGCGCCCGCATGCCCTCGGCGTACGCCTTCTGCAGCATCAGCTCGCGCCGCACGTCCGGGTGGTTGACCACGGTCACGCGCGGGGCGGTCTTGTCGGCCATCTTGGTCAGATCGGCGCCCTGGAAGCGCTGCTTGGCGTACTCCAGCGCGTTCAGGTAGCCGGTGGACAGGGTGGCGATGGCCTTGGTGCCGACCATCATGCGGGCGTGCTCGATGACCATGAACATCTGCTTGATGCCCTCGTGCACGTCGCCGACCAGCCAGCCGACCGCCGGGTGCTTGTCGCCGAAGGTGAGCTCGCAGGTCGTGGAGACCTTCAGGCCCATCTTCTTCTCGACGTTGGTCACGTACGCGCCGTTGCGCTCGCCGAGCTCGCCGGTCTCCAGGTTCACGTGGAACTTGGGCACCAGGAACATCGACAGGCCCTTGGTGCCGGGACCGTGGCCCTCGGGGCGGGCCAGGACCAGGTGGAAGATGTTCTCGGCCATGTCGTGCTCGGCGCTGGTGATGAAGCGCTTGACGCCCTCGATGTGCCAGGTGCCGTCGTCCTGCTTGATCGCCTTGGCGCGGCCGGCGCCCACGTCGGAGCCGGCGTCGGGCTCGGTCAGCACCATGGTGGCGCCCCAGTTGCGCTCGATGGCCAGCTCGGCGAAGCGCTTCTGCTCCGGGGTGCCGACCTTCCACAGCGTGTAGGCGAAGTTGGGGCCCGCCGCGTACATGTACAGCGCCGGGTTGGCGCCCAGGACCATCTCGGCGGTGGCCCATGCCAGGCTCCGCGGGATGCCGGGGCCGCCCAGGTCGGTGGGCAGGTCGAGGTGCGCCCAGCCGCCGTCGACCAGCGTCTTGAACGACTTCTTGAAGCCGTCGGGGATGGTGACGGACCCGGTGGCGGCGTCGAAGACGGGCGGGTTGCGGTCGCCCTCCTCGAACGAGTCGGCCAGGACGCCCGTCGCCAGCCGCTCGGCCTCATCCAGGATGCTGCGGGCCGTGTCCTCGTCCACGTCCGCGTACGGGCCCCTGCCGAGGATCTCGCGTCGCCCGAACACCTCGAAAAGGTTGAACTCCAGGTCACGCACGTTGCTCTTGTAGTGGCCCATGGGTGCAGCTCTCCTTGAACCGAGTCCTTCATCTACCGGTGAGTAACCTTACTAGCAATGCTACCCGCCGGTAACCACGGATATGCGTGGCATGCTCATCTCCGTGGATGCCGAAGAACTCGCCGCGAGATGGCGAGAGCGCCTGGAATCCTGGGCCATTCCGCCGGAGATCCTGGCCGCGGCCCCGGTCGATCCGTGGGGCTATCCGGTGGGCCGGTTCACCAGCCGCACCGACAGAGCGCTCGCCGAGTCCGACGACGGGCCCACCATGACGCGCGTGCGGCAGGCGCTGCCCGAGGGCGGCACGCTGCTGGACGTCGGCTCGGGACCGGGCGCCTCGTCGCTGCCGCTGCGCGAGCGCATCGGCCACCTCTACGCCGTCGACAGCTCGCCCGAGATGCTCGACGAGCTCTCGGCCCGCGCCGACAAGCTGGGCGTGCGCACCACCGCGATCGCGGGCCGCTGGCCGGACGTGGCGGACGAGGTGCCCGAGGTCGACGTGTCGGTGGCCGCGCACGTGGTCTACAACGTTCCCGACCTGGCGCCGTTCCTGTTCGCGCTGGACTCGCGCACCCGCCGCCGCGTGGTGCTGGAGCTGCCGCACCGCCATCCCATGAGCTGGCTGGCGCCGCTCTGGCAGCACTTCCACGGCGTCGACCGTCCCGTGCGGCCCGTCGCCGAGGACTGCGTGGCGCTGGCCGCCGCGCTGGGCTTCGCGGTGCGCGTGGAGGAGCGCGAGGCCCCGCTGGAACGATTCAGCTCCCTGGAGGAGCTGGCCGCCAGCGCCTGCCACCGCATCTGCCTCGACCCGGCGCGTGCCGACGAGGTGGCGCGCACGGCGCAGGAGATGGGGATGTGGCCGATGCCCCGCGACCGCTGGGTCACGATCTGGTGGGAATGATCGCGGCCCGGGGGGCGTTCCGTGTTGTGAGCACAGCTCCCGGACGAGACGCGCCGTACCCGGTAGGTAAAGACGACGCATGACACTGCAGTCCCGCTGAAGGAGTCATGCCACGATGGCCTGGATCATCCTCGTTCTCGCCGGCGTCGCCGAAGTCGCGATGGCCCTGTCGCTCAAGCTCAGCAACGGTTTCACCCACGTGTGGTGGTCCGTCTCCTTCCTGCTCACCGCGCTCCTGAGCTTCGGCATGCTCGCGTACGCCCTCAAGTCCCTCGAGGTCGGCACCGCGTACGCCGTGTGGACCGGCATCGGCGCGGTCGGCACGGCGGTGCTCGGCATGCTGGCCATGGGCGACGACGTCTCGGCGATCCGCCTGATCTCCATCGGGCTCATCCTGGCCGGGGTCGTCGGGCTCAACCTGGCCGGCGCGCACTAACCGGCTTGACTCGATTGCCGGTGTCGCGATTGAGTGGCCGGATGATCGAGATTCACGCTGTGACCATTGACTGCGCCGACCCGTACGAGCTCGCCACCTGGTGGAGCAAGGCCACGGGCCTCCCGCTCGGCGACGGCGACATGCCGGGCGACGATGAGGTGATGCTGCGCACCAAGCACGACCCGTTCCTGCTGTTCATCCGGGTGCCGGAGGGCAAGTCCGTGAAGAACCGGCTGCACCTGGACGTCAACGGCACCGAGGGCCGCACCCGCGACCAGGAGGTCGAGCGCCTGCTCGGCCTCGGCGCCACCATCTACGACGACCGGCGCGACGAGAACGGCACCGGCTGGGTCACCATGCGCGATCCCGAGGGCAACGAGTTCTGCGTCTGCCGGAGCGAGGCCGAGCGGGCCGCCTCAGCGAGCTGAGCGCGCCCGGCCCTGCATGGTGAGCGTGAGCACGGCGGCGATCACGTAGACGAGCAGTCCGTGCCAGCCGGCGTGCACCGCCGAGCCGAACACTCCCTCCCCGTCGAGCACGAGCTGCACCGGGTAGTCGAGCACCGCGGTGATGCCGGCCGGCAGCAGCGCGAACTTCCACGGGTGGCGCAGGCCCCACACGCGCGCCTGCCGGGTCACCCGGTCGCCCTCCTCGGGCTTGGACACCGCGCCCACGGCCGCGATCAGCGCGAACAGGCTGATGCCCAGCCCCAGCGCCCACACCATGTCGCCGCCGCCGCCGAGCAGCCCGACCCCGAAACTGGTCGCGGCGACGGCGCCACCGCCGATGGCGGCGGCCTTCCACGGAGCGCCGCGCAGGGCGGCGGCGGACAGCGAGACTTCATCACGTCGGGTGATTTCGTTCATGTCCTCAGCGTGCCTCCGGCCGCCCCCTGCCCACATCGGGGATGGACCCTGACCAGTCCCTGACATGATGCAGTTCATGCGAGATGTCACGATTGAGCAGTTCGGCGCCGAGGAGTGGGAGCGGCTGAAGGCGATCCGCCTGCGCGCGCTCCAGGAGGCGCCTGACGCGTTCGGGTCCTCCTACGAGCGGGAGAGCGCGTTCACCGCCGAGACGTGGGCTGAGCGGCTGTCAGGGTCGTGGTGGCGGGTGGCCGTCATCGACGGCGGCGACGCCGGGCTGGTGTGCGTGCGGGTCGAGGAGGGCCGGGCGCACCTGCTGTCGATGTGGGTCGCGCCGGAGGCCAGGGGCCGCGGGGTCGCCTCACGGCTGGTCGACGCGGCCGTCGCGCACGCCAGGGAGGCCGGCGTGGACGAGGTCGAGCTGTGGTGCGTCGACCACAACACGGCGGCCAGGGCGCTGTACGCGAGCAAGGGGTTCACCCCCAGCGGCAAGAAGATGGGCCTGCCGTCCAACCCCGACATCCCCGAGTCCCACTATGTCCTGTCCCTGCTCTTCCGCCGGGCCCGCCGGGACGACGTGCCCGCGATCGTGGCGATGCTGGCCGACGACCCGCTCGGAGCCGCCCGCGAGGGCGACCCGTCCGACGAGCGCTACCTGGCCGCCTTCGACCGCATCGACGCCGACCCGTACGACGAGCTGATCGTCGCCGAGCGCGACGGCAAGGTGATCGGCACCATGCAGCTCACCTACCTGGCCGGGCTGTCGCGGCTGGGCGCCGAGCGGTGCCAGATCGAGGCCGTCCGGGTCGCCGCCTCCAGCCGGGGCGAGGGGCTGGGCCGCAGGATGATCCAGTGGGGCATCGACCGGGCCCGCGCCCGGGGCTGCGCCATGGTGCAGCTCACCTCCGACAAGTCCCGCGCCGACGCGCACCGCTTCTACGACTCGCTCGGCTTCACCGCCTCGCACGAGGGCTACAAGCTCGCGCTGAGCTGAGCCAGCATCCACCTGCACCAGTCGGCCCGGTGCCGCTCGTAGCCGAGCCCGCACCGCAGCGTCGCGTAGTTGCCGAAGCGCGGGTCGCCGACCGGCGGCGGCCCGCCGAACAGCTCCTCCTCGCGCTCGTAGTCGGCCAGTCTGGCCTCGTGGCGGGCGAGCTGGTCGGCGAAGAGCCGCCGCAGCGCCTCCGGCTCGGCGAGCCAGGCCGTGTAGGTCTTGAGCACCAGCTCGTCGCGCTCCGGCCGCTCGCGCGGCGGCTCGGTCACCCACTCGCGCAGCGCCGCCGTGCCCGCGCCGGTCAGCCGGTAGATCTTCTTGTCCTGCGGCCCGGGCCCCGCCTGCGTCTCGTACGCGACCAGCCCTTCGGCCAGCAGTTTCTGCAGCTCGGTATGGATCTGGCTGTGCCTGGCCGTCCAGAAGTAGGCCACCGGCCGGCGCATCGCCTGGGCGATGTCGTACCCGGTGCGCTCGCCGCGGGCCAGCACGGCGAGGATCGCGAATCCCAGCGTTGAGGTCATGGTGCGTCCAGAGTATTGTTCCTGGCAACTATGTCACTTCTGACATAGTCTCAGAGAAAGGGGCGGCCATGCGCGCGATAGTCGGCTCGTTGGGACTCGTACTGGTGCTGACCGCTTGCGGAGGCGCGGTCAGCACCTCGGCCGCCCCCAGCCCGTCACCACCCCCCAGCGCCACCCCGACCCCCACGCCCACGCCGACGCCCACGCCGACGAAGGCCAAGGCGAAGGGCCCCAACGTGAGCGGCTGCTACACCCGCGACGACGGCAAGATCTTCACCTACGGCGACGACATGCCCGGCGTCATCACCGGCAAGGGCGAGGTCGGCGTCGTCATCACCTACGAGCGGCGCGGCAACGTGTGCTCCTGGCGCCCGCTGTCCGACCGGCTCGTCGCCGACGGCTACCGCGTCCTGCTGTACGCGCGCAAGTCCGTCGACCTGCCCGAGGACACCGCGCTGGCGATGGCCAGGCGGCTGGCCAAGGAGAAGGGCGTCGAGCGGGTCTTCCTGGCGGGCGGCTCGATCGGCGCCACCGTCTCGGCGACCGCCGCGCTGGAGCTGGGGGACAAGGCCGCCGGGGTGATCGCCCTGTCAGGCGCGATCGACGCCGCCGAGGCCGCGAAGCTGAAGGTTCCGCTGCTCCAGATCGGCACCGAGCACGACAGCTACGGCGGCGCCGACGACCTGCAGACCGCGCACGACGCCGCCACCCGCGCCCCCGACCGGCAGATCCACGTCATCAAGGGCGAGAGCGCGCACGCCTCCGATCTGTTCCGCGGCCCCTACGCCACCGAGGTCATCGACCGGGTCGTGGCGTTCATGGACCGGCACAAGGGCTGAGCTCCACCAGGTTGTCGTGGTAGACCGCACCCCTGCCCAGGTCGGCGTCACGCTCGGCGACGACCGTGTTGGGGTTGGCGCCGCCCGGGCTGAGCTTGGGCCAGCGGCCCTTGGGCGAGGCCACCACGCCGGGCGCCACCCGGTCGCTGATCTCGACGTCGGCCAGGAAGCCGCCGCCGGCGTTGTGCACCCGCACCCGCTGCCCGTCGCTCAGCCTGCGCGCCCGCGCGTCGGCCGGGTTGACCAGCACGACCGGCTCCTTGGCCCGCCGCCGCAGCTCCGGGTTGTTGCCGAAGGTGGTGTTGAGGAACGTGTGCGGGGCCGGCGTGATCAGCGTCAGCGGGTACGGGCCGCGCCCCGCCGTGCGCGCCGACAGCGACGGCACGTACGCCTTGCCCGGCGGCGGGAACCGCAGCCGGCCGGACCGGGTCGGGAAGCCGTCGGCGTGCGGCGTGAAGGGATCGGGGTAGTTCATCCGCACCCAGCCCTCCTTGCGCAGCCTGTCGACGGTGATGCCCTCAAGCGAGGAGTGCCCGCTGGACAGCAGGTTCTCGGCCAGCTCCAGATCCGTGTCGAACAGGGACGGCTCGGTCATCCCCATGTGCGCCGCCAGCCGGCGGAAGGTCTCGGTCGTCGACAGGCACTCGCCCGGCGGCGGGGTCGCGGGCTCGTTCCACAGGAGGTAGAGGTGGCCGTAGCCGGCGTGCAGGTCCATGTGCTCGGTCTGCATCGTCGCGGGGAGCACGATGTCGGCGTAGTCGACCGTGTCGGTCGGGAACTGCTCCATGACGACCGTGAACAGGTCGTCGCGCATCAGCCCCCGCCTGATCCGGTTGCTGTCGGAGGTCGAGCCGACCGGGTTCGCGCCGTAGACCCACAGGCACTTGACCGAGTCGGGGTCGGCCAGCTCGGAGGCCAGCCGGGTCATGGTGAGCGTGCGCACCGGCTTGGCCAGCAGGTCGTCGCGCGTGTCGATGTTGACGTGCACGTGGTCGCTGGTCGAGTAGGCGACGCCGCCGCCCGGATGCCGCCAGTCGCCGGTCACGGCGGGGATCGCGGCGATCGTGCGCATCGCGGTGCCGCCGCCCTCGTGGCGCTGGATGCCCATGGTGGCGCGGATCGCGGTGGGCCGGGTGTGGGCGAGCCTCACCCCCAGGCTGTGGATGTCGGCGGCCGGGATGCCGGTGATCTCCGCCGCCGTCTCGACCGGATATTTCAGGATCTCGGCGCGGAAGCTCTCCCAGCCGTCGGTGTGCCGGGCCAGGAAGTCCTCGTCCTGCGCGCCCTCGGCCAGCACCACGTTCAGCAGGCCCAGCGCGAGCGCCGCGTCGGTGCCCGGCCGGATCGCCAGATGCTGGTCGGCCTGGTCGGCGGTCCTGGTGCGGATCGGGTCGATCGCCACCACGTGCGCGCCCTCGGCCCGCGCGTCCTGCACGAACTTCCACAGGTGGTGACCGCTGGTGAGCGTGTTCGTGCCCCACAGCAGGATCAGCCGGGACTGCGCGAAGTTCTCCGGGTCCATGCCGCCGGCCGTGCCGTTGGTCAGCCGGAGACCGGAGGTGCCCGCCGCCGAGCAGATGTTGAGCCAGTGCCGCGAGGCGCCCAGCATGTTCCAGAACCGGCGGCCGGCCACGCCCTCGCAGCCCTGGAGGTAGCCCAGCGTGCCCGTGCCCTGGTAGGGCCAGATCGCCTCGCCGCCGTGCTCCTCGACGATGCCGCGCAGCCGTACGGAGATCTCCTCCAGCGCCTCCTCCCAGGAGATGCGCTCGAACTGCCCGGACCCCTTGGGGCCGGTGCGGCGCAGCGGGTGGAGGATGCGGTCGGGCGCCCGCGTCTGCTCCAGGTAGCGGTTGACCTTCACGCACAGCGCGCCGCGCGTATAGGGATGGTCGGGGTTGCCGCGCATCTTGACCGCTTCGCCGTCCCGCACGGTGACCACCCAGGAGCAGGTGTCCGGGCAGTCAAGCGGACACGCTCCCAGCACCTTCAGTTCGCCCGACATGCGTCACAGCTTATGTGGAGCCCCTGCGGCGCGGTCAGGGGGAGTTCACGGTAGAAATCAAGGTGAAGGGTTGGAGCTCCACCGACACGGGGCTCACAGATCGTACGATGCGCCCGGAAAGGTGCAGAATCACTGTCGGTGGCCGAAATCAGAGAAAGCGAAGACGCGGAGGACCTCTCGGAAGGGGATCCAGCCGTGGGCGAAGCGCGCGCTGACGCGGACGTCTACGTCGTCGAGCCGCTCCTGCCCCAGCGCCTGCGCAGGCCCTCCGACCTGCTGCGGCTGTTCGCCACGCTGCTCACGCTCGGCGCGGTGATCCTGCTCGCGCTGGTGGCCAAGCAGACGCTCAGCGGCCTCGAACGCGACGTCAGCGAGGGCACCGCCCTGGTGCCGCTGCTCAGCCGCGTCGCGACCTTCGTCGGCGGCGCGGCCGTCCTCATCGTGCCCGTCGCCTTCGCCGTCGAACGCGTCTTCCACCGCGACGGCCTGCGCGTCGCCGAAGGGCTCATCGCCGCCATCGTCGGCATGGTCGGCTCGTTCCTGCTCGGCCAGTGGCTGGTCGGCGGCAACGTCGACGACCTCGGCAGGCTGCTCACCGGCGGCCGGCCCATCGAGCCGCTCAACACGCTGCTCACCTCCGTCACCGCCTACGCCACCGCCGTCCGCATCTCCCGCCGCCCCACCTGGCGGGCGCTCGTGTGGACCGTGATCGGCCTCGACATCCTGGCGCTCTACTCCGGCGGCCAGATCACCCTGCCCGGCGCCATCGTCACCGTCCTGGTCGGCATGGCGATGGGCTACGCCACCCTGTACGGGATCGGCAGCCCCAACACCAGGCCGCCCGGCAACGCCGTCGTGGCCACGCTGCGCAGGCTCTCGTTCTCCCCGGTGTCGGCCCGCCGCATCGAGGACGACCACCAGGGCAGCCGCCGCTACGCCGTCGGGCTGGCCGACGGCGCGAGCCTCGACGTCACCGTGCTCGACCGCGACCGCCAGGTGGCCGGCCTGCCGTACCGGCTGTGGCGGCGCATCCGCCTCAACTCCGAGACCCGGCGCAAGGCCATCAGGTCGCTGCGCGCCGAGCTGGAGCGCGAGGCGCTCATGGCCTACGCCGCCCAGGCCGCCGGGGCCAGCACGCCCCGCCTGCTCGGCACCAGCGAGATCGGCACCGAGGCCGCGCTGCTCGTCTACGAGCACCTCGACACCCGGCCGCTCGACGAGGTGCCCGACGAGGAGATCAGCGACGACGTCCTCGCCCAGATCTGGGAGCAGGTCTCGCTGCTGCAGATCCAGCGCCTCGCCCACCGCAGGCTGACCGGCGACGGCATCCACCTCGACCGGGCCGGCCGCGTCGTGCTCACCGACGCCCGCAGCGGCGAGATCGCCGCCGGCGACCTGCTGCTGCGCCTCGACATCGCCCAGCTCCTCACCTATCTGGCGCTGCGCGTCGGCGCCGAGCGGTCCGTCAGGGCCGCCAGCGCCGTCATGGGCTCCGACGCGCTGGCCACCGCCATGCCGCTGCTCCAGCGCATCGCGCTCACCCGCGAGACCCGCGCCGCGCTGAAGAAGGACAAGCACCTGCTCACCGCGATCCGCGAGCAGATCGTCGCGCTCAAGCCGCAGAGCAAGCCGGAGGAGATCCGGCTGGAGCGCTTCCGGCCGCGCACGCTCGTCACGATCATCGCCAGCACGTTCGCCGCCTACATCGTGCTGTCCCAGCTCAGCCGGGTCGACGTGGTGCAGGTCGTCACCACCGCCAACTGGGCCTGGACCGGCCTGGCGCTGCTCGCCTCGTTCGTCAGCTTCGTGGCCGCCGCGCTGATGCTGCGCGGCTTCGTGCCCGAGCACCTGCCGCTGTGGCGCACGGTGCTGGTGCAGTTCGCCGCCTCGTTCGTCAAGCTCGTCGCGCCCGCGGCCGTCGGCGGCGTCGCGATCAACACCCGCTACCTGCAGAAGCGCGGCATCGTCCCGGCGCTGGCCGTGGCCAGCGTGGGCGCATCGCAGCTCGTCATGATGGTCTTCCACATCGGCCTGCTGCTGCTGTTCGCCTACATCACCGGCTCCAACACCGCCACCACGTTCACGCCGTCGCGCGGCCTGGTCGTGGTGCTGCTGTCGGTGGCGCTGCTGGTCGTGGTGCTGTTCGGCATCCCGCCGGTGCGCCGGTTCATCACCCGGCGGATGCAGCGGCTGTTCGCCAACGTGCTGCCCCGGCTGCTCGACGTGCTGCAGACGCCACGCAAGATGATCGAGGGCGCCGTCGGCACCCTCATGATCACCATCGCCTTCGTGGCCTGCCTCTACGCGTGCGTCCACGCGTTCCGCGGCGAGATCGACTTCACCACGGTCGCGGTCGTCTACCTCACCGCCAACGCCATCGGCTCGGCCGCGCCCACGCCGGGTGGCCTGGGCGCGGTCGAGATCTCACTCACCGCCGGGCTGAGCGTCGCGGGAGTGCCGCCGACCCTGGCCACCTCGGCCGTGCTGCTCTACCGGCTGCTCACGTTCTGGCTGCCGGTGCTGCCGGGCTGGGCGTCGTTCACCTACCTGCAGCGGCACGAGGCCCTGTGATCTCGTCGATCGCCTTGAGCTCGTCCTCGGTGAAGGCCGGGCCGTCCACGCACGCCACGTTGTCCTCCAGCTGACGCACGCTGCTCGCGCCGACCAGCACGCTCGTGACGCGCGGGTCGCGCAGCGTCCACGACAGCGCCATCTGGGCCAGGCTCTGCCCGCGCCCCCTGGCCAGCTCGTCCAGCGAGCGCGCCAGCTCCACGTCGATCTGCTTCTCGCTGAGGAACCGGCTGGTCGCCGCCCGCGAGTCCGCCGGCACGCCCTTCAGGTAGCGGTCGGTCAGCAGCCCCTGCGCCAGCGGCGAGTAGACGATGCAACCCATGCCCGCCTCCTCCAGCGTGTCGAGCAGCCCGCCCTCGATCCACCTGTTGATCATCGAGTAGGACGGCTGGTGGATGAGCAGCGGCGTGCCCAGCTCCCGCATGATCCTGGCCGCCTGGGCGGTCTGCTCCGCCGAGTAGTTGGAGATGCCCGCGTACAGCGCCTTGCCCGAGCGCACCGCCCGGTCCAGCGCGCCCATGGTCTCCTCCAGCGGCGTGTCGGGATCGGGCCGGTGGCTGTAGAACACGTCCACGTACTCCAGGCCCATCCGGCCCAGCGACTGGTCCAGGCTGGCCAGCAGATACTTGCGCGACCCCCATTCGCCGTACGGGCCGGGCCACATGTCGTAGCCGGCCTTGGTGGAGATGACCAGCTCGTCCCGGTACGCGGAGAAGTCCTGCCGGAAGATCCGCCCGAACGTCCGCTCCGCCGACCCGTACGGCACGCCGTAGTTGTTGGCCAGGTCGAAGTGCGTCACGCCCAGGTCGAAGGCCCGGCGCAGGATCGCCCGCGAGTTCTCCAGCGGCCGGTCGTCACCGAAGTTGTGCCACAGCCCCAGCGACACCGCCGGCAGCTTCAGCCCGCTGCGCCCGCTCCGGTTGTACGGCTGCCGCTCGTAGCGGGCGGCGTCGGCCTCGTACGTCATGCTGTCCCTCTTTCGATGATCCACGACAGCGCGAACGCCTCCTCGCGCCAGGCGTCGTACCGTCCGCTGCGCCCGCCGTGTCCCGCGCCCATCTCCGTCTTCAGCAGGAACGGCCCGCCCTTGGCCGTGGCGCGCAGCCGCGCGACCCACTTGGCCGGCTCGTGGTAGAGCACCCGCGTGTCGTTCAGGCTGGTGATCGCGAGAATCGGCGGATACGTCCTGTCGTCCACGTTCTCGTACGGCGTGTACCCCTTCATGTACGCGTACACGTCCGCGTTGTGCAGCGGGTCGCCCCACTCGTCCCATTCGATCACCGTCAGCGGGAGCGACGGGTCGAGGATCGTGTTCAGCGCGTCCACGAACGGCACCTCGGCCACCACGCCCGCGAACTCCTCCGGAGCCAGGTTGACCGCCGCGCCCATGAGCAGCCCGCCCGCCGAACCGCCCCTGGCGATCACCCGGCCGCTCCACCCGGCCTGCTTGAGATGCCGGGCCGCGGCCACGAAGTCGGTGAACGTGTTCTTCTTGCTGGTGAGCTTGCCCTCCTCGTACCAGCGCCGGCCCATCTCGCCGCCGCCGCGCACGTGCGCGATCGCGAACACGAACCCCCGGTCCAGCAGCGACAGCCGTGGCACCGAGAAGCCCGGGTCGATCGACGTCTCGTAGCTGCCGTACCCGTACAGCAGCGTCGGAGCCGGCAGCGTCGTGTCCTTGCGCTTGACGACGGAGATCGGGACCTCGGTGCCGTCCTCGGCCGTGGCCCACTCGCGGAACTGCTCGTAGTCCTCGGGGTCGTAACCGCCGAGCACCGGCCGCCGCTTCAGCAGGATCAGCTCCCGCGTGGCCAGGTCGTAGTCGTAGACGCTGGCCGGCGTCACCATGCTGGTGTAGGCCAGGCGCAGCCGGTTCGTCACGAACTCCGGGTTCCCGGCCGGCCCGACGTCGTAGAGCGGCTCCGGAAAGTCGATCTCGTACGGGGCTTCGCCCTCGGGCAGCACCCGCAGCCCGGTCAGGCCGTCACGGCGGAAGTGCACGACGGCGTGGCCCGCGAACGCGTCGATCTCCAGCAGCCGGGTGTCCTCCCGGTGCTCGATCACCGGCGTCCAGACGCCGGGGTCGTCGAGCGGCGCGGTGGCCAGCTCGAAGTTGCGCGCGTTCTCGTTGTGGAGCACGTAGAAGAAGTCGCCCGCGTGCTCGATGCCGTACTCGACGCCGGTCTTGCGGGGCCGCACCAGCCTGAACTCGCCTGCCGGGTCGGCGGCGTCGAGGATGCGCACCTCGCTCGTGATCTTGCTGCCCGCGCCGAGCACCAGGTAGCGCTCGCTGCGGGTCAGCCCGATGCCGACCCAGAACCGCTCGTCGGTCTCCTCGTAGACGAGCACGTCCTCGCTGGTGCCGAGCGTGTGCCGGTAGACCTGGTAGGGCCGCCAGGCGTCGTCGACCCGCGTGTAGAAGAACGCCGACCCGTCGGCCGACCAGGCGCCGCCGTAGAAGATGTCGGTGATCTCGTCCTCGAGCAGCTCGCCCGTCGCCAGGTTCTTGAACCGCAGCGTGAAACGCTCGTCGCCCTTGAAGTCGGTGGAGTAGGCCAGCATCGTGCCGTCGGGCGAGACGGAGCTGGTGCCGACGGAGAAGAACGGGCTGTCGCCGGCCAGCTCGTTGCCGTCGAGGATGACCTGCTCGCGGTCGAGGCGCTCGCCCGGCGTGATCTCCGGCGGCGTGTCGCCGTCGGCGGGGACGCGGCAGGAGGTGGCGTACTGCTTGCCCTCCTCGGTGCGGGAGAAGTACCACCAGCCGCCCTTGCGGCTCGGCACCGACAGGTCGGTCTCCTGCGTGCGGCCCTTGATCTCCTGGAAGACCTGCTCCTGGAGCTCGGTCAGATGGGCGGTCTCCTCCTTGAGAAAGGCGTTCTCCGCCTCCAGGTAGGCGATCGTCTCCGGATCGTCTTTGTCGGTAAGCCAGGCGTACTCGTCGATCACGGTGTCGCCGTGATGGGTGCGCTCAGCCGGAACCTTCTTCGCCACAGGGGGCGTGTTGCCTCTGCTCACGTGGGGGAGTCTATGGTCGGCCGTGATCGATTTGTGGCCTGGCGGCGCAGGCAACACGGCACGAACGGTCTTGGGCGCTGCTAATCTTTAGAAGCCGACGCGGTGCGGCGCAACCCAACCTCCTCACTCAGGTGATTTCGGTATGGGCTGTGCGGCTGGCGAAGGCACTCCTCGCAAGCTGGTAAGTTAGCGGGGCGTCGAAATTCCAGCAGGTCGAGCAGGTCCGGTCAATTTGACAGAGACTTGAACGGCTGAAAGAATTAAGACACAACGAAATGAGCGCCTCTCGCAGGACTGGGGAGCAAGCGTCCGTTTC
>NZ_JBSFSX010000021.1:0-89322 GCF_053590035.1 Nonomuraea sp. NPDC003214
GGTTACATTCCGAACCCGGAAGTTAAGCTTCCCTGCGCCGATGGTACTGCACTCGGGAGGGTGTGGGAGAGTAGGTCACCGCCGGACAATCTTTCTAGAGAGGGCCTCGACATTCAGTGTCGGGGCCTTCTCTGCGTTGTGTGACGAAGTAGGGCCCTCGGGGGTGATCCCGGGGGCCTTTTCGCGTTCTGGAGACGAACCGACCCTGCCCCTTGGGTATCCCCGGGGGGCCTTATTTCGTTATGTCGCGCGGGCCGAGGAGCAGCGGTCGCTGATGGCGGCGAGCTGGTCGAGGAGGTCCGCCGGTCCGTCCACGGTGAAGTCCAGGCCCAGGGCCGCCAGGTAGACCGCCAGCGCCAGCGGGGTCGCCGCGCCGATGTGCAGACGGCATCGGCCGGCGTCGAGATGCTCGACCCTGGCCACCGGGGGGATGCGCTCGGCGACGACCTCGGCCGGCGCGTACACGGTGGCGATCGTGCGGCAGGGGCCGAGGACGGAGGCGACGCCCTTGGTCACGTACGCGATGACGTCGCCGTCCGGCAGCGGGCGGGCCGGGAAGGCGGGGCCGGGCGGGGTGCGCGGGGTGAGGCGGTCGACACGGAAGGTGCGCCAGGCGTCGCGGCCGACGTCCCAGGCGACCAGGTACCAGCGGCGGCCCGTGGCGACGAGGCGGTGCGGCTCGGTGTCGCGCACGGTGGCGTTGCCGTCGTGGTCGCGGTAGTCGAAGCGCAGCCGCCGCCGGTCGCGGCAGGCGGCGGCGAGCGTCGCCAGCAGCCCTGAGCCGACCGCTGGGCCGCTGCCTGGCACCGGGACCGTGTAGGCGGCCACGGCGCCCAGGCGGGGGCGTAGGCGGGCGGGCAGGACCTGTTCCAGCTTGGCCAGGGCGCGCAGCGACGTCTCCTCGATGCCGCCCACGGTGCCGGAGGCGGCCGTGCGCAGGCCGACGGCGACGGCGATGGCCTCCTCGTCGTCGAGCAGCAGCGGCGGCAGCCGGGCCCCGGGACCGAGGCGGTAGCCGCCGGCGGTGCCGGAGGTGGCCGACACCGGGTAGCCGAGGCCGCGCAGGCGTTCGACGTCGGAGCGGATGGTCCTGGTGCTGACGCCCAGCCGCGCCGCCAGCTCCGGTCCCGGCCAGTCGGCGCGTGACTGCAGCAGCGACAGCAGGCGCAGCAGCCGTCCAGCGGTGTCCCGTTTCGCGCTCACCCGGACGATTGTCGCGCGCGTCGCGGAAGTCTTCCTTCCGCGAGCACCGGCAGGGTGAAGCGCGAGAGGGACGGACGACTGAAGGAGCAGGCAATGAACGCAGCCGCAGTGGTGACGGGCGGGTCGCGCGGGATCGGCCGGGCGGTGGTCGAGCGGCTCGTCGCCGACGGCGCCACGGTGGTCTTCAGCTACGTCGCCGACGAGCGGGCGGCGCGGGAGGTCGCGGACGGGCTCGGCGGGCGGGCGACGCCGGTGCGGGCGGACGCCGCCGATGTGGCCCAGATCGAGGGGTTGTTCGAGCGGGCGGACGAGGTGTTCGCGGCGGCCGGCGCCGGGCCGCTGACGGCGCTGGTGAACAACGCGGGCGTCCTGCGGCACGCGCCCATAGCCGAGGTGACGCCGGAGGCGTACGACGAGGTGATGGCGGTGAACGCGCGCGGCGCGTACTTCACGCTGCGTGAGGCCGCGCGGCGGATGGCGGACGGCGGCCGGATCGTGAACGTCTCCACCACCGGGACGGCCTGGCCGAGCCCCGGCGAGTCCGTCTACGTCGCCGGCAAGGCGGCGATCGAACAACTCACGCGGGTCGCGTCACGGGAGCTCGGGCCGCGGGGGATCACCGTCAACTGCGTGTCGCCCGGCGCGACCGACACCGACCTGCTGCGGGCGGGCGTGCCGCGGGAGGCGTACCAGGCGGTCGCGCACATGACCGCGCTCGGCCGGGTGGGCACGCCCGCCGACATCGCCGCCGTCGTCGCGCTGCTGCTCAGCCCCGACGCGGGCTGGCTCACCGGCCAGAACCTGCGCGCCGACGGCGGACTGGTTTAGAGGTGACGCAAGGAGGGCCACCCCCAGCAGCCGGGGTGGCCCTTTCTTGCATTCGGATGCCCGATCAGACGCGCTGCCACAAAGCGGGCACGTTGGGAGGTTCCCAGCCGGGAGCGGCTGTGTGCCCCTGAAGGCAGCGATACGTCGCGCCACCATAGGTGACCTGGGCACCCGCCTGGTAGGTCACCCCTGCCTGCCAGGTACCCCCGCCCGGAGGCGGAGTCGTGGGGGGATCGGTCGGCCGCGGGCCGCCGGGGACGTTCAGCACGAAGTCGAACGTCGCCTCCCTGCCCGAGCCGACCGTGCGGACGTTCATCAGCAGTCTCGGGTCGAAGATCGAGTCGGTGTTGTTGCGCGGCTCGCCCGGGAAGTACGTCTGCGTGGTGAGGACCGGCCGGTTGGGCGCCTGGACCTTCATGTGGATGTGCCGCGTGCGGCCCGGGTACAGGCCCGGCACGATCGTGGTGAGCTTGTAGGCGCCGTTGGCGTCGGTGAACTGGTGGCCGCGGAAGTTGAAGCCCACGTTGTCGTAGGCGCCGTTCCGGTCGGCCTGCCAGAAGTCCAGCAGCACGTTGGCCAGCGGCTGGCACGCCAGCCCGAAGACGTACCCGCTGACGGTGAGCAGGGTGCCGCTGCCCGGCAGGGTCGAGCGGCGGGGTGAGTTGGGCTTGAAGTACGGGCCCTCGGTCTGGGGCGGCGTGGGGTCGTCGCCGTCGTCACAGAACGGGGTGGGCTCCAGCGGCCCGCTCATGTCGCGTGCGAGAGCCGGCACCTGACCGATGAGCAGGGGGGCCGGCGCAGCTATGAATGCCGCTCTCAGTAGCGTCTTCCGGGTGATGCCCTTGTCCGGGTCGCGAGTGTTCTCGCCTTCCACGATGGCCTCCTCGTAGGAGCCTGCCGGGGGGTGAGGCAGGCTGTTTCCCAAGGTGACACCTGGTGGACGGGGTGAGTACCCTCCAACGTTCTATACAGTCCACGATATGATTCCCCGCGTGGTGACCCGCTTCCCGAGGTCAGTAGGCTGAGGGGGTGGATTTTCGTGGGGTTGAACGCGCCATCATGGAGCGGGGCGTCGAATGGGACTTCGAGCCGACGCTCGACCGGATCGCGGCTCTTCTTGACCTGCTCGGCTCGCCTCAGCGGGCCTATCCCGTCGTGCACATCGCCGGCACCAACGGCAAGACGAGCACGGCGCGGCTGACCGAGGTCCTGCTCAGGGAGCGCAACCTGCGGGTGGGCCGGTTCACCAGCCCCCATCTGGTCACGATGCGCGAGCGGATCACCGTCGACGGCGAGCCGCTGAGCGAGGAGCGCTTCACCGAGGTCTACGAGGAGATCGCGCCTTACGTCGAGCTGGCCGACACGCAGGGACGGCGGATCCAGTTCTTCGAGATGCTGACCGCGATGGCCTACGCCGCGTTCGCCGACACGCCGGTCGACGTGGCCGTGATCGAGACCGGCATGGGCGGCTCCTGGGACGCCACCAACGTCGCCGACGGCACCGTGTCCGTGATCACCCCGATCTCGCTCGACCACACCGACCGGCTCGGCCCCGACGTCGAGAGCATCGCGAAGGAGAAGGCCGGCATCATCAAGCCCGGCGCCACCACCGTGCTCGCCCAGCAGGAGCTGGCCGCCGCCGAGGTGCTGATGCGCCGCGCGGCCGAGGTGGGCGCGGTCGTGGCCCGCGAGGGCCTGGAGTTCGGCGTGCTCAGCCGCGAGGTGGCCGTCGGCGGCCAGCTGCTGACGCTGCGCGGCCTCAAGGGCGTCTACGACGAGGTCTACCTGCCGCTCTACGGCGCCCACCAGGCGAGCAACGCCGCCTGCGCGCTGGCCGCCGTCGAGGCGCTCACCGGCGGCGACGACCCGCTCGACCTCGATCTCGTACGGCACGCGTTCGCGCAGGCGTCGTCGCCGGGCCGCATGGAGGTCGTCCGGCGCAACCCCACGGTGGTCGTCGACGCCGCGCACAATCCGGGCGGGATGCAGGCGACGCTCGACGGCATCCACGAGGCGTTCGACTTCGCCAAGGTCGTCGGCGTGGTCGCGGTCATGGCCGACAAGGACGTGACCGGGCTGCTGGAGCTGCTGGAGCCGGTGCTCGACCAGATCGTCGTCACCCGCAACTCCTCGCCCAGGTCGCTGTCGGCGCAGGAGCTGGGCGAGCTGGCCGAGCCGCTGTTCGGCGAGGACCGGGTGCACGTCGTCGAGCGCCTCGACGACGCCATCGACCTCGGCATCGGGATCGCCGACGCCGAGGGCGAGTTCAGCGGCACCGGTGTGCTCATCACCGGGTCCGTGATCACGGCGGGAGACGCCCGCCACCTGCTGAAGGCGGAGGGCGCCTGATGGACTTCCAGGTCACGCCCGGCATGCGCAGGCTGGGCGCGAGCGTGCTCGGCATGGAGGCCGTCGTCGCCGGGCTCACCACGCCGGTGGCCATCAGCGTCGGCGGGGTGGCGCCCGCGCTCGCGGTGACGGTCGGGATCGGGCTGGCGCTGCTCTGCGTGGTCGGCGCGGGCCTGCTCAAGCGCCCGGCCGGCTACGTCGTGGGCAGTGTCGCGCAGGTGCTGGCGATCGCCGCAGGGTTCGTGGTGCCGGCCATGTTCGTCCTCGGGGCGATCTTCGCGGCGCTGTGGATCACCGCGATTCTCGTCGCTCGGCGTGTCGAGGGCGTGACTTCCCGCTAAAGTCGGGCTTCATGGCCGTCCCCCCATTTCAGCGGTCCTCCGGCACCGCGACTCAAGGCGCGAGGTCCGGGTGGCTGTCCGACGCCGTGCTCGGGCTGCTCATCGTGGTCACGCTGCCGCTGGCGATCGTGGCGATCCCCAACACCGTGTCCGTGGTCGCCGACCTGCTGCCCGCCGAGATCGACCGGCTCGGGCTGATGCGCGCCCACGGGCTCGCCCTGCCGGCGATGATGCTGACCGTGCCGCTGGCCGCCGTGGCGCTGCGCCGGGTGAAGGTCGCCCACCTGCTGCTCGGCGGGCTGCTGCTGCTCGCCGCCGCCGACGCCGCCGGCGGCTATGCCGGGTCGGCGTTCCTCGTGGGCGTGCTGCGGGTGGCCCACGGCGTGGGCGCCGGGCTGCTCGTGCCCGCCACGCTCGCCGCCGCCTGGGACCGGCCGCCCGTGCTGCGCGCGCTGTGGACCGGCATGCTGGCGCTCAGCCTGCTCGGCGCGCAGGCGCTGGCGCTGTGGCCGCTCGACGGCGTGACGCGCTGGCAGGTCACCCTTCAGCCCTATCCGCTGGTGACCGGCATCGCGCTCGTGCTCGCCGCCGCCTACTTCGTGCTGTGGCTGGTCGGCGGGCGGCCCGCCGCCCCGCGTCTGCGGGCCAAGGAGCGCAGCCGTCTGCTGCTGGCGACCGTGCCCGCCGCCGGCATCGCCGTCGTCGCCATCAGCACCGCGAGCCAGGACTGGCGGGCCGGGCTGGTGGTCCTGCTGGCGCTGCTCGCCATCGCCGGGCTGCTCGCGCTGGCCACGGTCGGCACCAGGGAGAGCCGCACGCTCGCCTGCACGATGGTGGCCGTCGGCGTCGTGCTGCTGCCGACCGTCGCGCAGGTGACGTACGTGGAGATGGGCGGGCTCGGCGGGCCGGGGCTGCGCGGGCTGTGGCTGCCGTTCTGCGTGGCGGGGGCGCTGGCCGTGGCGGCGGCGGTCGTGGTGCGGCTGTCGTCGGTGACGAGCGCGTGGGTGACGCCGCTGGGGCTGCTGTC
This sequence comes from Nonomuraea sp. NPDC003214, assembly GCF_053590035.1. Taxonomy (NCBI): domain Bacteria; kingdom Bacillati; phylum Actinomycetota; class Actinomycetes; order Streptosporangiales; family Streptosporangiaceae; genus Nonomuraea; species Nonomuraea sp. NPDC003214. The sequence continues at coordinate 5,749 of NZ_JBSFSX010000021.1, forward strand.
GATGGTCGTCGGGCTCTGCTCGGTGCGCGTCGTGGCGCCGTCGCCCGACGGGCTGGTGCTCGTCGTGCCGTTCACGCTGCTGGCGGTGGGCGCGGCGGTGGCGATCACGGCGGCGCTCGGCCAGGTGGGGGCCGGGGCGGGCATGTTCGGGCTGGCGCTGTGCCTGCCCGGGGTGCTGGCCGGCTACCTGCTGGGCACCGGCGTGCAGATGGTGGCCCTGGAGGGTGACCGGACCAGGCAGGAGCTGGTCGACAGCTTCGTCACCGCGCTGCACCTGTGGGCGCTGGCGGGCGGGTTCTTCGTGGTGGCGGTCATCGTGCTGGCCGCGGTCGTGGCCAGGCGCGCTCCCGCCTCGGAGGACGTACTGGATGTGCAGGACGCTCAGGACGTGCAGGAGGAGTCGGGTGACGGCGGGAGGCCGGAGCCCGCGGTGGTGGGCGCGGCGGTTCAGCGGGACGGCGAGGAGGACGACGAGGACCGGCCGACCGGGGTGATCCCCCGGATCGGCGTGCAGCCGTTGCCGCAGGCGCGTGACGGCGAGGAGGACACGGCGCCCGTGCCGCCGCCCGCGGCGTCCCCGGAGGACGGCGAGCGGGCGTGACGGGACGGTAAGCTGTGCCGCAGTTTCCGCGACCTGTTCAAAGGAGAACCTCAAGTGTCCGAGCGCACTCTTGTCCTGATCAAGCCCGACGGGGTGAAGCGCGGCCTCATCGGTGACGTGATCGCCCGCGTGGAGCGCAAGGGCCTCAAGGTCGTGGCGATGGACCTGCGCACCCTCGACGCCGACACCGCCAAGGCGCACTACGCCGAGCACTCCGAGCGGCCGTTCTTCGGCGAGCTCGTCGAGTTCATCACCTCGGGGCCGCTGGTCGCGATGGTGCTGGAGGGCCCGCGTGCCGTCGAGGCGTTCCGCGCGCTGGCCGGGCTCACCGACCCGGTGAAGTCGGCTCCCGGCACGATCCGCGGCGACCACGCGCTGGAGATCGGCGAGAACGTCGTCCACGGCTCCGACTCGCCGGAGTCGGCCGCGCGGGAGATCAAACTCTTCTTCCCGGACCGGTTCTGATCGTCTGCCCCTGATCACGGGGGCACGCTCAGAAGTGCTCGTCAGGCAGGCCGCCTGGCGGGCACTTTCGCGTTTGCGGACAACGTACCCGGCGCGGTCGGGTGGTATCGCGCAATACGGGCAAAATCGGGGTTGGGGGTGGGGCGGGAGAATTTTGTGGGGCGCGTGGGCTCGTTGCGGGGCGTGGTGGGTACGTCACGTTACGATTCGAATTCGATCCGTAGTCATTCGCGAACGACGTTACGGAAGGCTCCGTTCCCCATGGGCAGCAAGCTCGCCTTTCTAGGCCGTGACATGGCGGTCGACCTGGGCACCGCCAACACGTTGGTGTACGTCCGTGGCCGCGGCATCGTCCTCAACGAACCGTCCGTCGTGGCGATCAACACCTCGAGTGGGAAGATCGTCGCGGTCGGCATCGAAGCCAAGCGCATGATCGGGCGCACGCCCGGCAACATCGTGGCGGTCCGGCCGTTGAAGGACGGTGTGATCGCGGACTTCGACGTCACCGAGCGGATGTTGCGCTATTTCATCCAACGGGTGCACAAACGGCGGCACTTCGCCAAGCCGCGCATCATCATCGCCGTGCCGAGCGGGATCACCGGAGTGGAGCAGCGGGCCGTCAAGGAGGCCGGCTACCAGGCGGGGGCGCGCAAGGTCTACATCGTCGAGGAGCCCATGGCGGCGGCGATCGGGGCCGGGCTGCCGGTGCACGAGCCGACCGGCAACATGGTGGTCGACATCGGCGGCGGCACCACCGAGGTGGCGATCATCTCGATGGGCGGCGTGGTGACCAGCCAGTCCATCCGGGTCGGCGGCGACGAGCTGGACCAGGCGGTGATCACCTTCGTGAAGAAGGAGTTCTCGCTGATGCTCGGCGAGCGCACCGCCGAGGAGATCAAGATGGCGATCGGCTCGGCCTGCCCCACCGGGGAGGAGGCGCACGCCGAGATCCGCGGGCGCGACCTGGTCAGCGGCCTGCCGAAGACGATCATCGTGTCGGCCGAGGAGATCCGCAAGGCCACCGAGGAGCCGGTCAACGCGATCGTCGACGCGGTCAAGACCACCCTCGACCGCTGCCCGCCGGAGCTGTCCGGCGACCTGATGGACCGGGGCATCGCGCTCACCGGCGGCGGCGCGCTGCTCAAGGGCCTGGACGAGCGGGTCAAGGCCGAGACGGGCATGCCGGTGCACCTGGTGGAGAACGCGCTCGACTCGGTCGCGCTCGGCTCCGGCAGATGCGTGGAGGACTTCGAGGCGCTGCAGCAGGTGCTGGTGCCGGAGTCGCGACGCTGATGAGAGACTCGCGCCAGGCCAGGCTGATCCTCGGCACGCTGCTCGCGGCGGCGCTGGTCATCCTGACCGTCGACCACCGCGCCGGCGAGAGCTCGCCGCTCACCCCGCTGCGGTCGGCCGGCGCGTGGCTGTTCGGGGCGGCCGAGGAGGCCGGCGGCGCCGTGGCCCGGCCCGTCGGCGGGTTCCTGCACGCGATCGCCGCGGCGCCGAGCGCCCAGGCCGACATCGAGCGGCTCAAGGCGGAGAACGCCCGGCTGCGCTCCAGCCTGTCCGCCGACCGCCTCGACGCGGCCCGCGCCGCCGAGCTCAAGCGGATGCTCGGCCTGGCCGGGCTGGGCGGCTACAAGGTGGTGTCCGCCAACGTGATCGCCCGGCGCGGCCAGCCGGGCTTCGAGGACGCCGTCCAGATCGACGCCGGCACCGACGACGGCGTCCGCACCGACATGACCGTGCTCAACGGCGACGGGCTGGTGGGCCGCGTGGTGCACGCCTCGGCCCGCACCTCCACCGTGGTCCTGCTGAGCGACCTGGCCTCGGCGGCGGGCGCGCGGCTGGAGGGCGGCCAGGAGATCGGCGTGGTGCACGGGGTGGCGGAGAACGGGCGGCTCCTGCAGTTCAAGCTGCTCGACTCCACCGCGCCGATCGAGCGGGGGGCGCGGCTGGTCAGCTTCGGCTCCCATCGCGGCGCGCCGTACGTGCCGGGGGTGCCGATCGGGGTGATCGAACAGGTGGAGTCGACTCCCGGGCAGCTCGTCCGGATCGCCTACGCCAGGCCGTACGCGGATCTGACCGCGCTGGACGTGGTGGGGGTGGTGGTGCAGGGGCCCGCCCGTGATCCGAGAGACGCGGTGCTGCCGCGCAGGGAGGGGGCCCGATGACGGCGGTCCTGGCGGTGCCGGTGGCGCTGCTGCTGCAGGTCATGCTGGTGAACCGGCTGCCGCTGCCCGCCGGGGGCGTGCCCGACCTGGTGCTGCTGGCGGTGGTGGCGGTGGCGCTGATACGCGGGCCGGCGGCCGGGGCGGTGATCGGGTTCTTCACCGGGCTGGTGGTGGACGTGGTGCCGCCGACGGCGCACGTCGCGGGGCTGTACGCGTTCGTGTTCGCGCTGGTCGGCTACCTGGCCGGGCGCGGGGCCGGCGGGCGGGTCACCACCGTGGCGCTGTGCGTGGTGCTCGCGCCGCTGATGGCGGCGGCGGTGGGCGGGCTGATGTCCGACCCGAGGGTGACGATCTCCACGCTGACCGAGCAGGTTCCCGTGACCGTCGCCTACACGATGATCGCCGCGCCCGTGGTGATCTGGCTGGCGACCCGCGGCCGACGGCAGAGGTACGAGATATGACCCGGATGCGCACCCGGCTGGTCGTGATCCAGGCGCTCGTGCTGGTGCTGCTGGCCGCGCTGGCCGTCCGCCTGTGGCAGGTCCAGGTCGTACGAGGTCCCGAGCTCGTGCACCGGGCGACCGAGACGCGGACCCGCACGGTGATCGTGCCCGCGGTGCGGGGGCAGATCCTCGACTCCTCCGGGCGTCCGCTGGTGCGCAACAAGACCTCGCTGGTCGTCTCCGTCGACCGCACCGGGCTGGCCGGGATGCGCGACGGCGGGATGAAGGTGCTGGGCAAGCTGTCGGAAGTGCTCAGCCGGCCCGTCGCCGAGCTGCGCAAACGCATCACGCCCTGCGGTCCCGGGGTGCCCAAGCCGTGCTGGACGGGATCGCCGTACCAGCCCGTCCCGCTGGACGAGAAGGTCGACACGCGTGAGGCGCTGCAGATCCTGGAGCGCCAGGAGGAGTTCCCGGGGGTCACGGCGGAGATCCACGCGGTCCGCGAATACCCCGGCGGCCGGGCCGGGGCGCAGATGCTCGGCTACCTGTCGCCGGTGACGGAGGCGGAGCTGGAGAAGCGGGTCGGGCTGAAGGCCGCCTTCTCCGGCGTGGACCTGGCCGGACGTGACGGGCTGGAGTACGTCTACGACGAGGAGCTGCGCGGCAAGGCCGGGCTGCGGCGGGTGCAGGTCGACCGGATGGGCAAGGCGCTCGGCGTGGAGAAGCAGGTCGAGCCCGTCAGCGGGCACCACCTGGTGACCAGCATCGACTCGCGGATCCAGGCGGTGACGGAGAAGGCGCTGCAGGACGCGATGAAGTCCGCGCCCGGCGCCGACGGGGGCGCGGCGGTGGTGCTCGACGCGAAGACCGGACGGGTGCTGGCGCTGTCCAGCGCGCCCGGCTACGACCCGGCGGTGTGGGCGGGCGGCATCTCCGCGAACATGTACAAGCATCTGCTGTCGGAGAAGTCCGGCAAGCCGCTGGTGTCGCGGGCGATCAACGGCCAGTTCGCGCCCGGCTCGACGTTCAAGGTGTCGTCGGTGGCCTCGATGCTGCGCGCCGGCTACCCGCTGAACGGCAAGTACAACTGCCCGGGGTCGGTCACGGTGGGCGGCCGGGCCTTCAACAACTTCCGCGGCATCCCGCTGGGCACGCTCAGCCTGCACCTGGCGCTGGTCAAGTCGTGCGACACGATCTTCTACCAGGCGGCGTACGAGCAGTATCTGCGCGACGGCGGCCGCACGCCGAAGAAGACGGCCAGGGAGGTGTTCGCCAACACCGCCCGCGGGTTCGGGTTCGGCGCGCCGACGGGGATCGACCTGCCGGGCGAGTCGGCCGGGCGCATCCCCGACCGCAAGTGGAAGAAGGAGATGTGGGCGCTGACCAGCGCCACCAACTGCAAGCGCGCCCAGACCGGCTACCCCGAGGTCAAGGACGGGGCGCGCGCGGCGTTCCTCAAGCGGCTGGCGCACGAGAACTGCACCGAGGGGTTCGTGCTGCGGCCCGGTGACTCGGCCAACTTCTCCATCGGGCAGGGCGACGTGCTGGTGACGCCGCTCCAGCTCGCGCGGGCGTACGCGGCGCTGGTCTCCGACGGCAAGGTGCGCAGCCCGCGCATCGGCTGGGCGCTGGTGCGGCCCGACGGCAAGGTGGTCAAGACGATCCCGGTGCCGGTCGTGGGCAAGCTCCCCGTCACCGAGAAGGAGCGGCTCTACATCAAGAACGCGCTCAGCCAGGTCGCCTCCGACGGCACCGCGGCCGGGGCGTTCGCCGGCTTCCCGATGGACAAGGTGCGCATCGGCGGCAAGACCGGTACGGCGGAGGTGTGGGGCAAGAAGGACACCTCCTGGTTCGCCTCGTTCGCCCCCACGCAGAACCCGCGCTTCGTCGTCGTGGCCATGGTGTCGCAGGGCGGCATGGGCTCCCAGACCGCCGCGCCCGCCGTGCGGCAGATCTACGAGGGCATCTTCGGCATCAAGCGGCCCGCCGCGCTGCCCGGCGGCAAGCCCGTGTCGCGGCTGCCCAGGTTCGCCCCCGACGGGACGGTGATCTGGCAATGAGCGCGCTGGCGCCCGGTCGGCGCTCGTTCGCCAGGCGGGCCTTCGGCGCCGAGTCGCCGGTGTGGCGGCTCGACGGGGTCCTGCTCGTGGCCGTCCTCGCCCTGTCGGTGATCGGCACGCTGCTCGTCTGGTCGTCCACCCGCACCTGGGCGCCCGGCTCCACCGGCCTGCTCAAGAAGCACCTGCTCAACGAGACGATCGGGCTGGCGCTGTGCGGCGTGGTCGCCTCCGTGGACCACCGGGCCGTGCGCGCCTACGCGCCCGTGCTGTTCCTGCTCTCGCTGATCGGGCTCGGGCTGGTGCTCTCGCCGCTCGGCGCCACGATCAACGGCTCGCACTCGTGGATCCTGCTGGGCGGCGGGTTCGCCGTGCAGCCGTCGGAGTTCGCCAAGGTCGGGCTGCTGCTCATCACCGCGATGCTGCTCGCGCAGCCCGCCGAGGGACGCGACCGGCCGAGGCCGCTCGACATCGCGCTCGCCCTGCTCGCCGCCGCGGTGACGCTCGTGCTCGTCATGCTCCAGCCCGACCTCGGCACCGCGCTCGTGCTCGCCGCCATCACCGCCTCCGCGCTGGTGATCTCCGGGGTGCGCAAGCGGCTGATCGCGCTGCTGGCCCTGGTCGGGGCGGCTGGGGTGTTCAGCGTGTTCTACTTCCAGATGCTGGAGGACTACCAGGTCGCCCGGTTCACCGCGTTCGTCGACCCGAACGTCGACCCGCGCGGCGTCGGCTACAACAGCACCCAGTCGCTCATCGCGATCGGCTCCGGGCAGCTGTTCGGCAAGGGGCTGCTCGGGGGCGGGCAGACCACCGGCAGGTTCGTGCCGGAGCAGCACACCGACTTCATCTTCACCGTGGCGGGCGAGGAGTTCGGCTTCCTCGGCTCGGTCACGGTCGTGCTGCTGCTCGGCGTCGTGCTGCTGCGCGGCCTGAAGATCGCCCGGCAGTGCGAGGACCGGTTCGGCACGCTGGTCGCGGGCACGATCGTGTGCTGGTTCGCGTTCCAGACGTTCGTGAACGTGGGCATGACCATCGGCATCATGCCGATCACCGGCCTGCCGCTGCCGTTCGTCTCCTACGGCGGCACCGCGACCTTCGCCAACCTGATCGCCGTGGGCATGCTGCTGTCGATCCGCTCCCGGCAGCGCCCCTACGCCTAGGGCGTCCCGGCCACGGTACGGGTTTCGCTACCCTGGGTCTCATGCCTGTCGAGTCGATTTTTCCCCGCCTGGAAGCGCTGCTGCCCAAGGTGCAGAAGCCGATCCAGTATGTCGGGGGTGAGCTCAACTCGACGGTGAAGGACTGGGACTCCGCCGACGTGCGCTGGGCGCTCATGTATCCCGACGCGTACGAGGTCGGGCTGCCCAACCAGGGCGTCGCGATCCTCTACGAGATCCTCAACGAGCTGCCCGGCACCCTGGCCGAGCGCACCTACGCGGTCTGGCCCGACCTGGAGGCGCTCATGCGCGCCGAGGGCGTGCCCCAGTTCACCGTCGACGCCCACCGGCCGGTGCGCGCCTTCGACGTGCTCGGCCTGTCGTTCTCCACCGAGCTCGGCTACACCAACATGCTGACCGCGCTCGACCTGGCCGGGATCCCGCTGGTCGCCGCCGACCGTGGTGACGACGACCCGATCGTGCTGGCGGGCGGCCACGCGGCGTTCAACCCCGAGCCGATCGCCGACTTCCTCGACGCGGCCGTGCTCGGCGACGGCGAGCAGATCGCCATCGCCATCTCGGAGGTCATCCGGGAGTGGAAGGCCGAGGGCAGGCCCGGCGGGCGCGACGAGCTGCTGATGCGGCTGGCCGAGTCCGGCGGCGTCTACGTGCCCAAGTTCTACGACGTCGACTACCACCCCGACGGCCGCATCAAGCGGGTCGCGCCCAACCGTCCCGACGTGCCGTGGCGGGTGCACAAGCACACGGTCATGGACCTCGACGAGTGGCCCTACCCGAAGAAGCCGCTGGTCCCGCTGGCCGAGACCGTGCACGAGCGGTTCAGCGTGGAGATCTTCCGCGGCTGCACCCGGGGCTGCCGCTTCTGCCAGGCGGGCATGATCACCCGCCCGGTGCGCGAGCGGTCGATCACCACGATCGGCGCGATGGTCGAGAACGGGATCAAGGAGTCCGGCTTCAACGAGGTCGGCCTGCTGTCGCTGTCGTCCGCCGACCACAGCGAGATCGGCGAGGTGGCCAAGGGCCTGGCCGACCGCTACGAGGGCACCAACACCTCGCTGTCGCTGCCCTCGACCCGGGTCGACGCCTTCAACATCGACCTGGCCAACGAGTTCTCCCGCAACGGGCGGCGCTCCGGGCTCACCTTCGCGCCTGAGGGCGGCTCCGAGCGCATGCGCAAGGTGATCAACAAGATGGTCACCGAGGAAGACCTCATCCGCACCGTCACCGCCGCCTACTCCCAGGGCTGGCGGCAGGTCAAGCTCTACTTCATGTGCGGGCTGCCCACCGAGACCGACGAGGACGTGCTCGGCATCGCCGACCTGGCCAAGAAGGTCATCCAGGCCGGTCGTGAGGCCACCGGCTCGCGCGACATCCGCTGCACCGTGTCCATCGGCGGCTTCGTGCCCAAGCCGCACACCCCGTTCCAGTGGGCGGGGCAGGCCGACCACGAGACCGTCGACCGGCGGCTCAAGGCGCTGCGCGAGGCGCTGCGCGGCGACAAGCAGTACGGCCGGGCCATCGGCTACCGCTACCACGACGGCAAGCCGTCCATCGTGGAGGGGCTGCTGTCGCGCGGCGACCGGCGGGTCGGCGCCGTCATCCGCGCCGTGTGGGAGGACGGCGGGCGCTTCGACGGCTGGAGCGAGCACTTCTCCTACGAGCGCTGGATGGCCGCCGCCGCCAAGGCCGGCGTCGACGTCGACTGGTACACCGTGCGCGAGCGCGAGGAGAACGAGGTCCTGCCGTGGGACCACCTCGACGCGGGGCTCGACCGCGAATGGCTCTGGCAGGACTGGCAGGAGGCCGTCTCCGGCGGCGAGGTCGAGGACTGCCGCTGGACCCCCTGCTACGACTGCGGCGTCTGCCCGACGATGGGCACCGAGATTCAAATCGGACCGACGGGTAAGAAACTCCTTCCGCTCACGGTGATCTAGCCGCGCTCGGTGGCCGCCCGGTGTCACGCCGTACATGATCCTGAGACGTGCAGGCGTCCGGGCGGCTTATCCTGAGATGAAGGAACTCTGACACGGGAAGGACGACAAGGCTCTGAAACCTGTTCCCGATGGGCCCCCGCCCGCGCCGACGGCGCAGCGCCTTCGCGTGCGCTACGCCAAGCGCGGACGCCTGCGCTTCACCAGTCACCGCGACATCTCGCGGGCCGTCGAACGAGCGGTCCGCCGTGCCGGCATTCCGGTGGCCTACAGCGCGGGTTTCTCGCCTCATCCGAAGATCTCCTACGCGGGAGCGGCGCCGACCGGCGTCGCCAGCGAGGCCGAATACCTCGAGATCGGCGTCACGACGCCGTGCGATCCGCAGCAGGTCAAACGTGACCTCGACGAGTCGCTGCCGCCTGGTCTCGACGTGCTCGACGTCGTCGAGGCGGCCCCCGGAGCGCTGGCCGACCGCCTGGAGGTCTCCGAGTGGGAGGTGCGGCTGCCCGGTGCCGACCGCGAGCTCGCCGAAGTCGCGGTGGAGAAGTTCCTCGCGGCGGGCACCGTGGAGGTCGAGCGCCTCACCAAGAAGGGCCCGCGCCGCTTCGACGCGCGGGAGGCCGTGCTGAGGCTCACGGCGCTGAGCGCCCCGGACTCGCAGGGATCAGAGAGAACAGACAGAACTGCAGCTCAGGTGGGCGGACAGTCGTGTGTCATACTGCGCATGGTTGTTCGGCACATGACTCCTGCCGTTCGACCCGACGATGTGCTCACAGGGCTGCGCCTTGTGGCCGACTTCGCGCCGCCGGTTCCCCCCGAGGTGACCAGGCTGGCGCAGGGGCCGCTCGACGCACGCACCGGTGCGCTTGCCGACCCGCTCGACCTGGACCGCGAGACTACGCGCGGCGGCGAGGCGGGACCGGCGGGTGAGCACGTCGCCGGTTAAGGAAGCGCCCTGCCGGGCGCTGCCGCTGACAGGACTTGGCGCCATGCCCCCGCGAGGGGGCGTGGCGGACAACGAGACACGAGAGCTCCTGCGCGGCGCGGCGACGCGCCCGGGAGCTGACGGGAGAGCGCCCGCATGCTCGACGAGAACGAGCCCAACGCCGGGGCCCAGGGCCCCGACGGGGAGACAACAGAACAGACCAAGGTGACCAAGCGCCGCGCGGCCAGCCGCCCGGCCGGGCCGCCGCCCGAGCTTCCCGAGACGCCGGCCGCCGCGCCGGCCACCGGACCCATCACCGTGGTCGCCGCCCAGGCGGCCCCGTCGGTGGCGGAAGGGCGTCCCCTTCCGAGCACCGCCGCGCAGCGCGCCGCCGGACGGCCGGAAGACCTCATCGCCGCGCGGCCGGCCACGGCCGAGGTGACGAGCCCGGTCGAGGCCGCCGTGGCCCAGGCCGTCGAGGAGCCGGCCGGGCAGGACGGGCAGGCCGCCGAGGAGGCGGTCAAGCCCAAGAGGGCGACGCGGACCCGGTCGACCGCCACCACGACGCGCCGCCGTACGACCAAGAAGGCCGCCGAGGCGGCTGCGGACGGTGCCGAGGGCGCCGCAGAGGGTGCCGTGACGGCTCCTGAGGGTGCCGTGGCGGGCGCGGAGAGTGCCGTGGCGGTCCCCGAGACCGCCGCTGCCGCCGTGACGCCGGAGGCGGCCCCCGAGGCCGCGGAGGCGCCCGTCAAGCGCCGCCGCACCCGCAAGAAGGCCGAGCCCGAGGAGACCGTCGCGACCGCGCCCGCCGAGACCGCCGCGGAGCCCGTCGAGGCCGTCGCGGAGCCGGTCGAGTCGGCCGGGGCGCCGGTCGAGCGCGCGGATGACGACATTCTGGAGATTCTGCCCGAGGACGAGCCCCTCGACGACGAGCCCGCCGGCGAGGACCTGGACGAGGAGGACCGGCCGAGCCTGCTGGCCGACCCGTTCGGGCTGACGGTGCGCCGCGAGGACCAGCCCGGCACCGCGTTCCAGCGGCCCGCCGCGATCTTCGCGCCGCTGTTCCAGGCGCCCGACCCGTCGCAGGCCAAGCCGGTGCGGCCGGAGCCCCAGCCCCAGCCCGCCGTCGAGGTGAGCGAGGACGAGGCCGAGGACGAGATCACCGCCGAGGACGAGGGCGAGGACACCTCCGACGAGCAGGAGGAGGAAGAGGGCGCCGGTCGCCGTCGCCGCCGCCGCAGGGGCGGCCGCGGGCGCGGCAAGTCCCGCGAGCGCGACGAGTCCGACGAGGGTGACGAGGGCGAGGACGAAGGCGACGAGGAGCAGGGCGAGGAGCCCCAGGAGGAGGCCTCCAGCTCGCGCCGCCGCCGTCGCCGCCGCCGCAGGGGCACCGACGACGAGGGCGGCGAGACCACGCCCGACGACCCGCCCAACACGGTGGTGCGCATCCGCGCGCCCCGCTCGGGCCGCTCGGCCGCGCACGACACCTCCGCCGACGGCGTGCAGAGCGTCCGCGGCTCCACCCGGCTGGAGGCCAAGAAGCAGCGCCGCCGCGAGGGCCGCGAGCTGGGCCGCAGGCGCCCGCCGATCATCACCGAGTCGGAGTTCCTGGCCCGCCGCGAGTCCGTCGACCGGATGATGGTGGTGCGCCGCCAGGGCGACCGCACGCAGATCGCGGTGCTGGAGGACGGCGTCCTCGTCGAGCACTACGTCAACCGCGAGGCCAGCCAGTCCTACGTCGGCAACGTCTACCTCGGCAAGGTGCAGAACGTGCTGCCGTCGATGGAGGCCGCGTTCGTCGACATCGGCAAGGGCCGCAACGCCGTGCTGTACGCGGGCGAGGTCAACTTCGACACCGCCGGGCTGGAGGGCCAGCCGAAGCGGATCGAGTCGGCGCTGAAGTCCGGCCAGTCGGTGCTGGTGCAGGTCACCAAGGACCCGATCGGCCACAAGGGCGCCCGCCTGACGTCGCAGATCAGCCTTCCCGGCCGCTACCTGGTGTACGTGCCGGACGGGTCGATGACCGGCATCAGCCGCAAGCTGCCCGACAAGGAGCGCACCCGCCTCAAGAGCATCCTGAAGAAGGTCATGCCGGAGAACGCCGGCGTGATCGTGCGCACCGCCGCGGAGGGCGCCTCGGAGGAGGAGCTCGCCCGCGACGTGGCCCGCCTGTCGGCCCAGTGGGAGAACATCCGCAAGAAGGCCAAGTCGGCCAGCCCGCCCGAGCTGCTCTCGGCCGAGCCCGACCTGACCATCCGGGTGGTGCGTGACGTCTTCAACGAGGACTTCACCTCGCTGGTCGTCCAGGGCGACGAGGCGTGGGAGACGGTCGACGAGTACGTCAAGTACGTGGCGCCGCACCTGGGCGAGCGGCTGTCGAAGTGGGACCCGGGCCAGGGCGACGTGTTCGAGTCGTACCGGATCGACGAGCAGCTCGGCAAGGCGATGGAGCGCAAGGTGTGGCTGCCCAGCGGCGGCTCCCTGGTGATCGACCGGACCGAGGCGATGACCGTCGTCGACGTCAACACCGGCAAGTTCACCGGCCAGGGCGGCAACCTGGAGGAGACGGTCACGCGCAACAACCTGGAGGCGGCCGAGGAGATCGTCCGCCAGCTCAGGCTGCGCGACATCGGCGGCATCATCGTCATCGACTTCATCGACATGGTGCTGGAGTCCAACCGCGACCTGGTGCTGCGGCGGATGCTGGAGTGCCTGGCGCGCGACAGGACCAAGCACCAGGTGGCCGAGGTGACGTCGCTGGGCCTGGTCCAGATGACGCGCAAGCGGGTCGGTCAGGGCCTCCTGGAGGCGTTCTCGACCCCGTGCGACTGCTGCAACGGGCGTGGCCTCATCGTCTCCACGGAGCCGGTGGAGAGCAGGTCCGAGCCGCGGGGCACCCAGGGCAAGATGGCGGTGGAGAAGGCGGTCTCGGACAAGGTGTCCGCGGCCAAGGACTCCTCCGGTCGTGATACCGTGACCGGTGCGCTTGAAGACGTCCCGTCCGAGGACGACCAGGCAGGACAGACTTCCGGCAGGGGGCGGCGACGCTCTCGCCGAGCCAAGTCCGCCGACTAGTTCGGTGGGCTTCCGATGAATCGTCCGGTTCGCCTAGGGCCCCGGTCATCCGGTACCCTAGTCAACCGGTGCGTCAGGTGACGTGCCCTGTTGGCGCGCCCCCCGGTTCGTCGGTTCCGGATGAGCCGAATGACGGGCGCAGCATTCGGAGTCAGCGGCCATCCCGCACGGGATGGCCGAGGGATCGCAACAGTGAGTCAGTAGAAGGGTTCCGCGGTGTACGCGATCGTTCGTTGCGGCGGCAGGCAGCAGAAGGTCTCCGTCGGTGACGTCCTCGAGGTGGACAAGGTCGCCGGCGAGGTCGGCTCTTCGGTTTCGCTGCCGACGGTGCTCGTCGTCAACGACGGCGATGTGACCACGGAGGCGGGCAAGTTCACGGTCAGCGCCGAGATTCTCGGTGAGACCAAGGGCCCCAAGATCCGCATCCTCAAGTACAAGAACAAGACCGGTTACAAGAAGCGCCAGGGTCACCGTCAGCGGTACACCCAGGTGAAGATCACCGGTATCGACCAGGCCTGATCGGGAGTTTGAGAGATGGCACACAAGAAGGGCGCGTCGTCCACCCGGAACGGCCGCGACTCCAACGCTCAGCGCCTGGGCGTCAAGCGCTTCGGCGGCCAGCTGGTCAACGCGGGCGAGATCATCGTCCGTCAGCGTGGCACCCACTTCCACCCCGGCGACAACGTCGGCCGCGGTGGCGATGACACGCTGTTCGCGCTGGCCGCGGGCCACGTGCAGTTCGGCACCAAGCGCGGTCGCCGCGCGGTGAGCATCGTCCCGGTCGCGGAGTAAATCTCCAGCGCCACGGGTTGTACGAAGGGGTGGATCGTCTTCCGGTCCGCCCCTTCTTGCTGTTGTGAGACGCCCGTGAGGGCTGATGGAGGAGAAGCTCAATGCCGGACTTCGTGGACCAGGTGGTTCTGCACGTCAGGGCCGGTGACGGAGGAAACGGCTGCGCCTCCATCCACCGGGAGAAGTTCAAGCCGCTGGGCGGCCCCGACGGGGGCAACGGCGGGCGCGGCGGCGACGTGATCCTGGAAGTGGATCCCAACACCGCCACGCTGCTCGACTACCACCGCCGCCCGCACCGCAAGGCCGACAGCGGCAAGCAGGGGCAGGGCTCCAACCGCGACGGGGCCAACGGCGCCGACGTGATCCTGCCCGTGCCCAACGGCACCGTGGTCAAGGACGCCTCGACCGGCGAGGTGCTCATCGACCTCGTCGGCACCGGCACCCGCTACGTGATCGCGCAGGGCGGCCACGGCGGCCTCGGCAACGCGGCGCTGGCCAGCACCAAGCGCAAGGCGCCCGGGTTCGCGCTGCTCGGCGAGCCGGGCGACGCGCTCGACGTGATGCTGGAGCTGAAGAGCGTCGCCGACGTGGCGCTCGTCGGCTTCCCCAGCGCCGGCAAGTCGTCGCTGATCGCGGCGCTCAGCGCGGCCAAGCCGAAGATCGCCGACTACCCGTTCACCACGCTGATCCCCAACCTGGGCGTGGTGACCGCGGGGGAGACCGTGTTCACCGTCGCGGACGTGCCCGGGCTGATCCCCGGCGCCTCCGAGGGCAAGGGCCTCGGCCACGAGTTCCTGCGCCACGTCGAGCGCTGCGACATGCTCGTGCACGTCATCGACTGCGCCACGATGGAGCCCGGCCGCGACCCGGTCACCGACTACGAGGTCATCGAGGCCGAGCTGCACGCGTACGGGAAGCTGGAGGGCCGGCCGCGCATGGTCGTGCTCAACAAGGCCGACGTGCCCGACGCTCGCGAGCTGGCCGAGCTGGTGCGCCCCGACTTCGAGGAGCGGGGGCTGCGCGTGTTCACCGTGTCCGCCGCCACGCACGACGGGCTGCGCGAGCTCACGTTCGCGATGGGCGAGTGGGTGGCCGCCGCCCGGGCGAACAAGCCGGTCGAGGAGCCGACGCGGCTGGTCATCAGGCCCAAGCAGCTCGGCGACACCGGGTTCAAGGTGCGCCGGGTCAACGAGAACATGTTCCAGGTCACCGGCGAGAAGCCCGAGCGGTGGATCCGGCAGACCGACTTCACCAACGACGAGGCCGTCGGCTACCTCGCCGACCGGCTGGAGCGGCTCGGGGTGGAGGAGGAGCTGGTCAAGGCCGGCGCCACCGCCGGGGCCGAGGTCGTCATCGGGTCGATGGAGAACGGCTACGTCTTCGACTGGCAGCCGACGCTCAACGCCGAGGCCGTCCGGCAGGGGCCGCGCGGCACCGACAGCCGGCTGGGGTGAGGATCTTCCGGGGGCGAGCCGCTACCCTCTGAGAGGACGCCCCCTCGTGAGGAGCATGGTCCCTTCGGGAGAGGTGCTGTCCCTTCCGAGGGGGCGTCTCCGTACGGGCCGCGCGCCCGCCCCCGCACGCCCGTCCCCGCCCAGTGCCCGCCCCAGTGCCCGCCCAGTGCCCGGGATGGGGGAGGGGCGGGCTCGGATAGGGTTTGAGCGTGCGGGAACGGATCAGCTCCGCGTCGCGGGTCGTCGTCAAGGTCGGCTCGTCGTCGCTCACCACCTCCCAGGGCATGATCGACGTGGACCGGGTCGACGCGCTCGTCGACGTGCTGGCCGCCAGGCGCGGCACCGGGACGCAGATCGTGCTCGTCTCCTCCGGCGCCATCGCCGCCGGGCTCGGCCCGCTCGGGCTGGCCGCGCGACCGCGTGACCTCGCCACCCAGCAGGCCGCCGCCTCCGTCGGCCAGGGCGTGCTGGTCGCCCGCTACACCTCCTCCTTCGCCCGCTACGGCCTGCGCGTCGGCCAGGTGCTGCTGACCGCCGACGACATGATGCGCCGCGCCCACCACGCCAACGCCCGGCGCACGCTCGACCGGCTGCTGGAGCTCGGCATCGTGCCGATCGTCAACGAGAACGACACCGTCGCCACCGACGAGATCCGGTTCGGCGACAACGACCGGCTGGCCGCGCTCGTCACCCATCTCACGCGCGCCGACGCGCTCGTCCTGCTCTCCGACGTCGACGCGCTGTACGACGGGCCGCCCAGCCGCAGCGGGTCACGGAGGCTGGCGGAGATCCACGGCCCCGAGGACCTGGCGGGCGTCGAGCTGGGCAAGGGCGGCTCGGTCGGCACCGGCGGCATGGTCACCAAGGTGCAGGCGGCCAGGATCGCCACCGGCGCGGGCGTGCCCGTCGTGCTCACCGCCGCCGCCCACGCCGCCCACGCGCTGGCCGGGGCCGACGTCGGCACCTACTTCCACCCCGGCGGCCGCCACCCCGGCACCCGGCTGCTGTGGCTGGCGCACGCCACCACCGGGCGCGGGCGGCTGCACCTCGACGACGGCGCCGTCGAGGCGGTCGTGTCGCGGCGCAAGTCGCTGCTGCCGGCCGGGGTCACCTCGGTCGAGGGCGAGTTCGCCGCCGGCGACCCCGTCGACCTGTGCGCGCCGCGCGGCCGGGTGGTGGCGCGCGGGCTGGTCAACTTCGACGCCGGGGAGATCCCCGGGCTGCTCGGCCGCTCCACCCGTGACCTGGCCAGCGAGCTCGGTCCGGAATATGAACGCGAGCTGATCCACCGCGACGACATCGTCATACTGGAGACCCACAGCTGACGCCCTGATGAGGAGCACGCGATGTCCGAAGAGTTCCTGAAGGTCGCCCGCGCGGCACGTGAGGCCGCCGCCGAGCTGGCCCCGCTGCCGCGGGCGCCGAAGGACCGGGCGCTGCGTGCCGTCGCCGACGCCCTGGTCGCGCACGCCGCCGAGCTCGTCGAGGCCAACGCCGCCGACGTCGAGCGGGCCAGGGAGCAGGGCATCTCCGAGGCCATGATCGACCGGCTGCGGCTCGACGAGGCCCGCATCGGCGCGATCGCCGAGGCGGTGCGCCAGGTGGCCGACCTGCCCGACCCGGTGGGCGAGGTCGTCCGCGGCTCGACCCTGCCCAACGGGCTGGAGCTGCGCCAGCTCCGCGTGCCGCTCGGCGTCATCGGCATCATCTACGAGGGCCGCCCCAACGTCACCGTCGACGCCGCCGCGCTCTGCCTCAAGAGCGGCAACGCGGTGCTGCTGCGCGGGTCCTCCAGCGCCTACTCCTCCAACACGGCGCTGGTCGGGGTCATGCAGGAGGCGCTGGCCGGCACCGACGTCCCGGCGGGCGCGGTCCAGCTCGTGCCGGGGCAGACGCGCGACTCGGTCAAGGAGCTGATGCGCGCCCGCGGGCTGGTCGACGTGCTCATCCCGCGCGGCGGCGCGTCGCTGATCAACTCGGTGGTCGAGGAGTCGACGGTGCCGGTGATCGAGACCGGCGTCGGCAACTGCCATGTGTACGTCGACGCCGAGGCCGACGTCGACCTGGCCGTGCAGATCCTGGTCAACGCCAAGGCGCAGCGGCCCTCGGTGTGCAACGCCGCCGAGACGTTCCTGGTGCACGCCGACGTGGCCGACGCGTTCGTGCCCAAGGCGCTGGCCGCGCTCGCGGACGCCGGCGTGACCGTGCACGGCGACGAGCGGATCGCCGGCTACGGCGAGGTGGCGCCCGCGACCGAGGACGACTACCGCGCCGAATACCTCTCGCTCGACATCGCCGCCGCCGTCGTCGGCTCGCTGGAGGAGGCCGTGGCCCACATCAGGCGCTACGGCTCCGGCCACACCGACGCCATCGTGACCCGCTCGCAGGGCGCCGCCCGCCGGTTCGTGTCGCTGGTCGACTCGGCCGCCGTCGCCGTCAACGCCTCCACCCGGTTCACCGACGGCGGCGAGTTCGGGTTCGGCGCGGAGATCGGCATCTCCACCCAGAAGCTGCACGCGCGCGGCCCGATGGGGCTGCCCGAGCTCACCTCCACCAAGTGGGTCTACACCGGCGAGGGCCACCTGCGCACCGCCGAGGGCACGGTAATCCCCGGGCCAGGATGCTGACCGGATCCGGTAGCGGGCGGTGTGTCGGCCGCTGACGCCCCGCGCGCGCCGCGTTGACTGGGACCCATGGAGATCGTCATCGCCCTGGGCTCCGCGGCGGCCGTGCTGTTCGGCGCCGACCGGCTGATGCTCTGGCTGGAGAGGCACGGGCACGTCCGCTGGCGGCGCACGCGCCGCGTCCCGCCCGCGCAGCAGCCCACGGCCGGCCTCGACAGCCTGCTGTCCGAGCAATCGTCGCGATAAACCTGCGCGTGCTCCGGCGCGCCGCGGCCCTTCCTCCTGGCCTCGGCGCTAGGGTTGTATCCCTTATGGGCGCGCCGAGCGGGGAGGGACGGTGAGCAAGCTCGGCAAGGTCGGGCCATACACCCTCCTCGAGCGGCTTGGCCGGGGCGGCATGGGCGAGGTCTACCTCGCCAGCGCACGCCGCGGCGAGCGCGTCGCGCTGAAGGTGCTGCACGACCTCAACCAGGACGACTCCTCCCGCGTCAGGCTCGAACGCGAGGTGCGCGCACTGCGCCGCGTCGAGAGCCCGTACGTGGCCACCGTCCTCGACGCCGATCTCGCGTGTGCCAGGCCCTACCTGGTCATGGAGCACATCGACGGCTCGACGCTGCTCGACCTGGTGCGCCAGGAAGGGCCGCTGGACCTGCCCCGGCTCATGCAGCTCGCGCAGGGCATCGCGGCGGCGCTGGCCATCATCCACGCGGCCGGGGTGGTCCACCGCGACCTCAAGCCCGGCAACATCATCATGGGCGCCGACGGGCCGGTGCTCATCGACTTCGGCATCGCGCAGGTGCTCGACGCGACCCGGCTCACGATGACCGGCACGTTCCTCGGCACGCCCGGCTACACCGCGCCGGAGATCTTCGCCGACGAGCAGGTCGACTCGCCCGCCGACGTGCACGCCTGGGCGGCGACGGTGGCGTTCGCGGCGACCGGGCGGCCGACGTTCGGGCGGGGGACGGCCGAGGCGCAGATGTACGCGGTCCTCAACGGGCAGGCCGACCTCAAGGGCGTGCCCGTGGCGCTGCTGCCGCTGGTGCGGGCCGCGCTCAACCGGGAGCCCGGCAAGCGGCCCACGGCGGCGCTGCTGGCCGACCGGCTGGCGCGGCTGGCCAAGGCCACCGGGGCCGATCCTGACGTCCGGGCCGCCGGGGACGAGGCCAAGGGGGCAGCCGCCCGCGCCCGTACGGGTGAGGACGGGTCGTCGCGGGGGCGGACGAACGACGAGGCCGCCGCGTCCCGGGCGGAGGGCAAGGTGCCCGCGCCCCGGCGCACGGGTGTGGACGGGAAGGGCGGGCGCGGCCGTCCGGGGCTGGAGGGCAAGACGCCCGCGCCCCGCAACCGCGCGGGCGACACCCCCGTCCCCCGCAGCGCCTCCGGCGACGGCCCCCGTGGCCGGTCGGGAGACGGCGCCGCGCCCCGCGGCGGGACCGGTGACACGCCGGTGCCGCGGAGCCGGGCCCAGGAGGGCACGGGGCCGCGCAGAGGCGGGGAGGTGCCCGCGCCGCGCGGCCGGGCCGGGGACACGCCCGTTCCCCGCAACAGGGCGGGTGACACGCCCGTTCCTCGCAACAGGGCGGGTGACGCGGCGGTTCCCCGGGGGCGGGCCGGGGAGGCGGCCGTTCCTCGTGGTCGGGGTGCGGAGGGGCCGGCGGCGGCGGTGCGGAGCCGGGGCGGCGACGGGAAGAGCGCCGTGGTGCGGAGCCGGGCCGACGACGGGAAGGCGGCGCCGGTCCGGAGCCGGGCCGGCGACGGCGTGAAGGCGGCCCGCTCGCGCGGAAGGGCGCAGGCGGGCGGCGGACGGCTCAGGTCCGAGACGGCGGCCACCACGCTGCCGGCGGGCAACACCGCGCTGTTGCTGCTCGCGGTGCTGGCCGTGCCGTGCGTGGTGGCGTCGGTGATGTGGCCGATCGCCTGCGTCGGCATCACCGCCGTGTTCGTGGTGCTGATCAGGACGTGCTGGATGAGCCACTGGATGGTCAGGAAACGCGCCTCACGGCAGGTGCGGGTGACGCTGCGGGTGCTGTTGTTCCCGTTCGCGCTGACGGGGGCGGCGACGACGGCGGCGGTCTGGCCCGGGGTGCCCGCGGCCGTGGCGGCGGGCGGTGCGCTGTGGATCACCGGGGGCGGCGAGATCGACTCCACCTGGTGGCAGCAGCCCGCGCCGGTGACCGCGGCGGGCGTGGTGTTCGGGATGTTGTGCGGTGGCATCACCGGGCGGGAGATCGAGCGGATCGGCGCCCGGCTGCCTGAGCTGCGCAGGGAAGGGCTGCGCGCACTGGCCGTGCTGGGCGGTTTCGTCGCCCTGTGCGCGGCTGCCGTGCGCGCGATCGCCCTGCTGCTGTGAGACCGCCGCTGAAAGACCGCGCGGTGAGAACGCAGGTGTTCGTGCGTGACGGACGGTGAGCCGGGCGGCGGGTCAGCCCTGGCCGCCGTCGCGGCGCGCGAAGCGGTTGAAGATGCGCTCGCCGGCGTTGACGGCGCCCTCGGCCACGTCGCGCAGCACGCCGATGAACGGGTCCTGGGACTCCGACCAGGAGCGGCGGTAGGACTCGGCGGCGGCCTTCATCTCCTCGGTGACGCGCGCGTTGGGGTCGTCCTCGCGGCGCGGGTAGTCGCCGCCGATGATGCGGTCGTACTCGCCGCTGCGCTGCCACTTGTCGAGCTCGGCCACGCGCACCACGGCGAACGGGTGGGTGGTGCCAAGCAGGTTGAGCACCTTGAGGAAGCCGTCGCGCAGGTCGCCGGCGGTGTCGTACTCGGCGTACTGCTCCAGGAACGCCTCGATGTTCATCTCGTGCGTGTAGTCGCCGCCGGCGAGCTTCATCAGCGCGCGCTTGGCGGCCTCGGGGTTCTGGCTGGTGAGCAGGCCGCCGCGGTCGGAGGAGAGCTCGGACTTGCGGTACCACTCCTCCAGGCCGGCCACGATCGCGCGCAGGCCGATGTAGCCGAGCGGGATCCAGGCGACGCGGGCGGCGAGGCGGGTGAGGATGTCGAGCATGGTGCGGTAGACCGCGTGGCCCGACAGGATGTGGGAGGTCTCGTGGCCGATGACGAAGCGCTGCTCCTCCTCGTTCATGAGGTTGAGCAGGCCGGTGGTCACGACGATGAACGGGTCGTCGAAGCCGATGGCCTTGGCCTGGACCTGCGGATCCTGCTGGACGTAGATCTCCGGGATGCGGTGCAGGTCGAGCGTGTAGGCGGCGTCGCGGCCCATGTCGTAGAGGGAGCGGAACTGGGTCTCGCTCACGCGCACGGCGGAGGCGAGATACATCAGGCGGAGACGCCGCTCGCTTACGAGGCCGGACATCTGCTTGAGCACCGTGTCGAACCCGCTCAACTTGCGCAGAGCGACCAGAGCCGACCGGTCTGCGGGGTGTTCGTAGGCACGGGAAGAGATGCCGGGCAGTTGGACGCGGCTGCGGTCCGGGGTGGTCGTCATGCCCGGCATGCTACGTCCGCAACCGGTGTGGTGCGCGGTCATCATCGAGGGGGGTGCCCGCATGTTGGGGAGAGAGTCCGCGTAAGGTCCGTTTCATGATGAACGCGCCTGGTGTCCAGGGGAAGCGACGCGTGGGTGTTATGGGCGGTACGTTCGATCCCATTCACCACGGTCACCTGGTCGCGGCCAGCGAGGTCGCTCACCATTTCAATCTCGACGAGGTCGTGTTCGTGCCCACGGGCAGGCCGTACCAGAAGTCGGAGCGGGAGGTGTCCGCGCCCGAGGACCGCTATCTGATGACGGTCATCGCGACGGCGTCGAACCCGCGCTTCTCCGTCAGCCGGGTGGACGTGGACCGGCCGGGACCGACGTTCACCATCGACACCTTGCGGGACATCTCCCGGGTCTACGGGTCCGGGGTGGAGCTGTACTTCATCACCGGGGCCGACGCCCTCGGCGCCATCCTCGGCTGGCAGGACGCCGAGGAGCTGTTCGACCTGGCGCATTTCGTCGGCTGCACCCGGCCCGGGCACACGCTGCACGACCCAGGGCTGCCCGAGGGGCGCGTGACGCTGCTGGAGATCCCGGCCCTGGCGATCTCGTCGTCGGAGTGCCGGCAGCGGGTCGAGAAGGGCGAGCCCATCTGGTATCTCGTGCCGGACGGCATCGTGCAGTACATCAACAAACGCGGGCTCTATCACGCCCACGGCTGACGCGCGTGAGGCGGGGCGGCCGAAAAGGGTACCCTCAACATGAGGGCATGTTGCCGACACAGGAGGACCGACCCGCATCGTGACAGCATCCGACAGAGCCGTCCAGCTCGTGCAGATCGCCGCCGAGGCGGCCGCCGACAAGCTGGCCGACGACATCCTCGCCTACGACGTCAGCGAGCAGCTCGTCATCACCGACGCCTTCCTGCTCTGCTCCGCCACGAACGATCGCCAGGTCCGCGCCATCGTCGACGAGATCGAAGACAAGCTGCGCACCGAGGCCGACGCCAAGCCCGTCCGCCGTGAGGGCGAGCGCGAAGGCCGCTGGGTGCTCCTCGACTACATCGACATCGTCGTGCACGTCCAGCACGAGGAGGACCGCACCTTCTACGCCCTGGAGCGGCTGTGGAAGGACTGCCCGGCCATCGGCCTGCCGGAGAGCGTGATGCAGGCCAACATCCAGAGGGCCCGCACTTGAGCAAGCGCATCGTCTGCCTCAGGCATGGGCAGACCCTGTGGAACGTCGAGCACCGCTTCCAGGGCCATTCCGACATCCCGCTCGACGAGACGGGGATCGCGCAGGCGGCCCGGGCGGCCTCGCTGCTCGCCTCGCTCCGGCCCACCCTCATCGTCTCCTCCGACCTTCAGCGGGCCAACGAGACGGCCCTCGCCCTGGGCCGGATCGTCGGCCTGGAGGTCGGCGTCGACAAGGACTTCCGCGAGCGCGGCGGCGGTCAGTGGGAGGGCCTGACCCGCGAGGAGATCGCCGCCCGCTGGCCCCAGGAGTACGTCAACTGGGAGGCGCCCGACGGCGAGGCCGTGCCGGACGTCGCCGCCCGGGTGGGCGCCGCGATGCGCCGCTGGGCCGCCAAGCTCGACGACGACGGCCTGCTCGTCGTCGCCTCGCACGGCGCGGCGCTGCGGCTGGGCATCTGCGAGCTGCTGGGGCTGCCGCAGGAGCTGTGGTCGGCCATCGGCGGGCTCGGCAACTGCTCGTGGTCGGTGCTGGAGGAGGGCCGCCGGGGCTGGCGGCTGCTCGAGCACAACGCGGGCACGCTGCCCGAGCCGATCAGCAGCGACGACAGTCCCGACGCGGAGGGCCGGCGCTGACGCGGTCCGCCGGCGTGACGGCGCCGGCGGGACGGCGCCGGCCGTCTTCGGCGCGCCCCCGGGCGGCGCGTACCCCGGACAGCGCGTCGGGCAGCGCGTGCCCCCAGCAGCGCGTGCCCCCGGGCAGCGTGGGCAGCCGCGATTATGCGAATCCCGCGGATGGCTATATGCTCTCCGAGCGCCGCAAAGAGCACACTCCGCGCGGTGACCAGGGGCTATGGCGCAGTTGGTAGCGCGCCTCCATGGCATGGAGGAGGTCTGGGGTTCGAATCCCCATAGCTCCACCCCTCAGCACGTTTCCCAGCCCGTCATCGTGGTCATCACGGTGGCGGGCTTTTCCGTATCCCGGATGACCCGAGCCGGAGGCTGACGGAGGGAGAGGCGGACATGGGGGCGCTGCACGAGATCGGGCCCGGCGTCTACGCGTGGGTGCAGCCGGACGGCACCTGGTGGCTCAACAACGCCGGGGCCGTGGCCGGCGACGACGGCCTCGTGGTCGTCGACACCTGCGCGACCGAGCGGCGCACCCGGCGCTTCCTCGGCGCGCTGGCCGAGGCGACCGGTGGCGCGCCGGTGCGGGTCGCGGTCAACACCCACCAGCACGGCGACCACGCGTACGGCAACAGCGTGCTGCCCGCCGAGACCGTGATCTTCGGGCACGAGGCGATGCGGGCGGCGCTGCTCGTCGATCCGATCATCGACGGGTGCCCGCCCGTGTGGGAGCCGGTGCCCGACTGGGGGAACGTGACGCGCCGGCCGCCCTCCGTGGTGTTCCGCGACGAGGTGGCCGTCTACACGGGCGCGCGGCGGGTGGAGTTCCGGCATCCCGGTCACGCCGCGCACACGCCCGGGGACGTGGTGGCGTGGCTGCCGGAGGAGCGGGTGCTGTTCAGCGGGGACCTGCTCTTCCACGGGCTGACGCCGCTGGTGTTCATGGGGTCGCTGGAGGGGGCGCTCCGGTCGCTCGACTGGCTGGCGGCGTTCGGCGCCGAGCGGGTGGTGCCGGGGCACGGGCCGCTGACCGACGCGGCCGGGCTGCCCGGGGTGCTGGCGGCGCACGAGCGCTACTACCGGTTCGTGCTGGACGTCGCGCGGGCGGGGCGGGCCCGGGGGCTCACGCCGCTGGCCGCCGCCCGGGAGGCCGACCTGGGCGAGTTCGCGGGGTGGGCGGACGCGGAGCGGCTGGTGCTCAACCTGCACCGGGCGTACGCGGACGCCGAGGGTGCGGAGATGGACCTGCTCGCCGCCCTCGGCGACGCCGTGGCCTACCACGGGGGACCGCTGCCGACGTCGGTCTGACCCGGGATCATGGCCGCGGAGCTCGTACGCGCCGGTCCGGACCCCGTGCGCGGGAGGATTCGGCGGGGGCCGGAATGCCCAACATTCCATACTTACCGGACACGAAGGAAAGTTTCAATAGGGTCATAAAGCAGGAAAATTTCTGCCCGAAAATCATTGACCACGGGGGTTAACACTCGGAAAGCTGGCCGCGAAGCCCAGGTGAAAGGACCGGCCGATGGTCACTGTCCGAGCGTTCGCCGCGGGGGACGAGGGCTCCCTCGTCGACGCCTGGAACCGGAGCATGCCAGGCGACCCCACGACCGCCGGGTGGCTGCGCGACTGCGTGCTGCTCGACCCGAACTTCGACCCCGGCGGCCTGCGGGTGGCCGTGGCGGACGGCCGCGTCGTCGGCTGCGCGTACGGGGTGCGCAGGCGGACGCCGCTCGCGCCGGGCACGGACCTGGAGCCCGGCATGGGATGGATCCCGTTCTTCTTCGTCGCACCGGAGCACCGGGGCCGGGGGCTGGGCCGGAGGCTGATGGAGGAGGCGCTGAGCTTCCTCGACGGCAGGACGGTGGACTTCGCCTCCTACACGCCCGGCTACGTGCTGCCGGGCGCCGACCCGGAGCTCTACCCGGACGGGTTCCGGCTGCTGGGCGCGCTGGGGTTCGAGACGCTGTACTCGCCGGTCGCGATGGACCGGACGCTCGTCGGCTACGTGGCGCCGGACGAGGCGGGCGCGTTACGGGCCGCCCGTGAGGCCGAGGGGTACGCGTTCCGGTCCCCGGGCGACGGGGAGCTGCCGGAGCTGATCAGGTTCGCGGCCGAGGAGTTCAACCCGGACTGGGGCGAGGCGATCAGGCGCCACGCGAACCCCGACCGCATGGTCATCGCGAGAAAGGGCGGCATCGTCGGGTTCGCGCTGTACGGGGCCTACCGGGGCATCCCCGAGAGGTTCGGCCCGTTCGGGGTCGACCCGGCGCAACGCGGCACCGGCCTCGGCAAGATCCTCCTGCATCTCACCATGACCAGGATGCGCGCCGAAGGGCTGCACTCGTCGTGGTTCCTGTGGACCGGCGAGACCAGCCCGGCCGGTCACCTCTACACCAAGGCGGGCTACGAGATCACCAGGCGGTTCCACGTGATGAGGCGGCCGGCATGACCCACGTCCTGGCCATCGGCGCCCACGCGGGCGACCTCGACCTGACGGCGGGCGCGGTGCTCGCCCAGCACGTCCTGCGCGGCGACCGCGCCACGCTGCTGCACCTGACGCTCGGCGAGCGCGGCCACCCGCGCATGAGCGTCGCCGACTACGCCGAGCAGAAGCGCGAGGAGGCCGAGACGTTCGCCGGGCGGATCGGCGCGGGCGTGCGCTTCCTCGACTACGAGGACGGCCTGCTGCCCGAGGACGACGACGTCAAGATGCGGGTCGGCGACCTGATCAGGGAGCTGCGCCCGGACGTGATCCTCACCCACTGGGGCGAGTCCATCCACAAGGACCACGCCCGCACCCACCGCATCGTCCAGGACGCCCGCTTCTACGGCGGCCTGAAGACCCTGGCGCGCGACCTGACCGCCTACTGGGCCGGCGAGCTCTACTACGCCGACAACTGGGAGGACGCCGACGGCTTCACCCCGGACGTGTTCGTCGAGCTGAGCGACGAGGCGTACGAGATCTGGTCGCAGGCCATCACCGGCTACGCCTATGCCAGGGGCGAGACGTACGGATTCCCGTACGTGGACTACTACCGGGCGCTGACGGTCGTGCGGGGCGCCCCGGCGGGGTTCCGGCGGGCGCAGGCGTTCGCCGCGCCGAAGGGGTCGCGGAACCTGCGGACGAGCTACTTCGGAAAGGCGTCGCAATGAAACGCAGCCTGGCGGCCGTGGCGGCCCTGGTCCTGGCGGTGGCGGGATGCTCCGGCGGCGGTGGCGCCGGGGCCGGGCGGACGGCGAGCGCGCCCCCGCTGATCATCCACGCCATCGACTCGGGGACGTTCCAGGAGAACTTCAACCCGTTCCACCTCGAAGGCGTGAACTTCGGCACCAGCGGGATGATCTACGAGACGCTGGAGTTCTTCAACCGGCTCAAACCCGGCGAGGTCACCCCCTGGCTGGCGCTCAAGCACGAGTGGTCCGAGGACGGCAAGTCGCTCACGTTCACCCTGCGGCAGGGCGTCAAGTGGAGCGACGGCAAGCCGTTCACCGCCGAGGACGTCGCCTACACGTTCGAGATCATCAGGAAGCACCCCGAGCTGAACAAGAGCGCGCTGGAGCTGGAGGGCACCGAGGTGCTGGCGCCGGACAAGGTCCGCGTCGACTTCGCCGGCACCTCCTACGCCAAGCTGTTCAACATCGCCGGGAACACGCCCATCGTGCCCAAGCACGTGTTCGAGAAGCAGAACCCGGTCACGTTCACCAACCCCAAGCCTGTCGGGACCGGTCCGTTCACGCTGTCGTCGTTCAACGCCCAGCTGTACGAGATGGCGAATAACCCGGGCTACTGGCAGCCGGGCAAGCCCGAGGTGCCGGTGCTGAAGTTCCCCGCCTACACGGCCAACGGGGTGCAGACGGCGCTGCGGCAGGGCGAGGTCGACTGGGCGGGCGCGTTCGTGCCCGACATCGAGAAGATCTACGTGCAGGGCAAGCCGGAGACGAACAAGTACTTCTTCCCCGCCGAGGGCGTCGTCGCGCTGCTGCCCAACCTGACCCACCCGGTGCTGTCCAAGCCCGAGGTGCGCAAGGCCATCAGCCTGGCCATCGACCGGGAGAAGATCGTCCGGGTGGCCGAGCGCGGCTACACCAAGGTCGCGCACCCGACCGGCATCCCGATGCCCGGCGGCGAGGCGTACCTGCCGCCCGAGCACAAGGACGCCGCGTTCACCGTCGACCTGGCCGAGGCCAAGGAGCTGCTGAAGGGCTTCGACCCGGGCGAGCTGAAGTTCGAGCTGCTGGTGCCGTCGCCGTTCACCGACTGGGTCAACGCCGCCCAGCTCATCCGCGAGGACCTGGCCAAGGTCGGCATCACCGTCGAGACCCGGGGCGTGGCCTTCCAGGACTGGGTGTCGAAGGTCGGCAAGGGCACCTTCGACCTGTCGATCCGTGCCACCCCGGCCGGGGCCGAGCCGTACTTCCAGATGCGCTCGATGCTCTACGGCAAGCTGGCCACGCCCGTCGGCAAGTCGGCCACCGGCAACTACCAGCGGTGGAAGGACGCCGAGACCGACCGGCTGATCGACGCCTACGCCGCCACCGAGGACGAGGCCGAGCACCACAAGGCCACCCAGGCGCTCGGCCGGATCATGGTGGAGAAGCTGCCGACGCTGCCGCTGTTCTACAGCCCGAGCTGGGCGCAGTACCGCACCGACAAGTACGTCGGCTGGCCGAGCGAGCAGGACCCGTACGCGATGCCGTCGCCCTACACCTCACCCGACGCGGCCGTGGTGCTGCTGCGGCTGAAGCCGGCGGGCACGTGAGGTTTCTCGCCAGGCGGCTCGGGTTCTACCTGCTCACGGCCTGGGCCGCCGTCACGCTCAACTTCCTCATCCCGCGCCTCATGCCGGGCGACCCGGTCGACCTGCTCGTGGCGCGGCTGAAGGGGAACGTGGACCCGGCCGCGATCGACGCGATGAAGCGCGCGTTCGGCATCAGCGACGCCAGCCTGTGGCAGCAGTACGTGGACTACCTGGGCAACCTGTCGCGGGGCGAGCTCGGCCGGTCGATCACGTTCTTCCCCACCGAGGTGTCCACGGTGATCGCCGACAGCCTGCCGTGGACGATCGGCGTGGTCGGCGTCGCCACGCTGATCAGCTACGTGGCCGGCACCGCGCTCGGCGTGCTCATGGCGTGGAGGCGCGGCACCTGGCTCGACGGGGTGCTGCCCGCGGCCACGTTCATGCACGCGGTGCCGTACTTCTGGGTCGCGCTGGCGCTGGTGTTCGTCTTCGGGGTGACGCTGGAGTGGTTCCCCGTCAGCCGGGCGTACGCGCTGGACGTGGTGCCGGGGCTGACCGGGGAGTTCGCCGGCAGCGTCGTCTACCACGCGGCGCTGCCCGCGATCACGATCGTGCTCGCCTCGATGGCCGACCGCATCCTCGGCATGCGCAACGTCATGGTGACCACGCTGGGAGAGGACTACGTGGTGATGGCCGAGGCCAAGGGGCTGACGTCGCGCCGGGTCATGTGGGCGTACGCGGCCCGCAACGCGATCCTGCCCAACATCACCAGCTTCGCGCTGTCGCTCGGCTTCGTGGTGGGCGGCTCGGTGCTGACCGAGATCGTCTTCTCCTATCCGGGCATCGGGTCGATGCTGCTCAAGGGCGTGGAGAACGAGGACTTCCCGCTCATGCAGGGCATCTTCCTGGTGATCTCGCTGGCCGTGCTGGTCGCCAACTTCCTGGCCGATCTGGCGTACGTGATCCTCGACCCCAGGACCAGGCAATGAAGATCAAGATCGGGGCGGGCATCCTCGCCTTCTTCGCGCTGGCAGCGATCCTCGGGCCGCTGCTCATCGACGCCGACCCGGCCGCCACCAGCGACGCCGGCCTCCAGGGACCGTCGGCGGCGCACTGGCTCGGCACCACCCAGACCGGGCAGGACGTGCTCGTCCAGCTCGTCTACGGGGCCCGCGTGTCGCTCGGCGTCGGCGTGCTCTCGGCGGTGATCGCCACCGTGCTCGCCGTCGCCGTCGGGCTCGTCGGCGGCTACTTCGGCGGCGCGGTCGACGAGGTGCTGTCCGTGCTCACCAACATCTTCCTGGTGCTGCCCGCGCTGCCGCTGATCATCGTGCTGGCCGGCTACCTGCCGCAGCGCGGCGTCGCCTCCGTCGCCGTGGTGATCGCCGTCACCGGCTGGGCGTGGGGGGCGCGCGTGCTGCGCGCCCAGACCCTGTCGGTACGCCGCCGCGACTTCGTGGAGGCGGCCAGGGCCGGCGGCGAGGGGGCGTTCCGGGTGGTGTTCTTCGAGATCCTGCCCGTGCTGCTTCCGGTGATCGCCACCAGCTTCCTGGCCACGGTCGTCGCGGCGATCCTGGCCGAGGCCGGGCTGTCGTTCCTCGGCCTGGCCGACCTGTCCACGGTGAGCTGGGGCAGCATGCTCTACTTCGCGCAGAACGGCCAGGCGCTGCTCATCGGCGCGTGGTGGTGGTTCATCCCGCCGGGGCTGTGCATCGCGCTCATCGGCACCGGGCTGGCGCTGGTCAACTTCGGCATCGACGAGATCGCCAACCCGCGCCTGCGCACCGTCAAGCCCGCGCGCCGCAGGCCCGCGCGTGAAGGGAAGGTGAAGGCGTGAACGTCCTGGAAGTACGCGGTCTCGGCGTCGACTACCAGTCGGCCACGGGCGCCGTGCACGCGGTCGCCGACGTGACGCTCGACCTGCGGCGCGGCGAGATCCTCGGGCTCGCGGGGGAGAGCGGCAGTGGCAAGTCCACGCTGGCCAACGCCGTCGCCCGGCTGCTGCGCCCGCCCGCCGCGATCACCTCCGGCTCGGTGCTCTACCGGCGGCGCGACGGCACCGAGGCCGACGTGCTCGCGCTCGGGCCGAAACAGCTGCGCGCCTTCCGCTGGAAGGAGCTCGCCGTCGTCTTCCAGAGCGCCATGAACTCCCTCAATCCGGTCGCCACGATCGGCGCCCAGATCGACGACGTGCTGCGCATCCACGCGCCGGACCTGTCGCGCAAGGCCCGCGCCGCCCGGGCCGCCGAGCTGCTCCAGCGCGTCGGCATCAACGCCGACCGGCTGCGGGGCTACCCGCACGAGCTGTCGGGCGGCATGCGCCAGCGCGCCGCGATCGCCATCGCGCTCGCGCTCAACCCCGAGATCATCATCATGGACGAGCCGACGACCGCGCTCGACGTGGTCGTCCAGCGCGACATCCTGCACGAGATCGGCGCGCTGCGCGAGGAGTACGGGTTCGCCGTGGTGTTCATCACCCACGACCTGTCGCTGCTGATGGAGATCTCCGACCGCATCGCCGTCATGTACGCCGGCCGCGTCGTCGAGGTCGGCACCGCCAGGGCGCTGCGCACCGCGCCCCGCCATCCGTACACCGAGGGGCTGCTGCGGTCCTTCCCCCGGCTGCGCGGGCCGCGAGAGGAACTGCTCGGCATCCCCGGCACCCCGCCCGACCTGCGCTCGCCGCCGCCCGGGTGCGCCTTCCACCCGCGCTGCCGCCACGCCTTCGACGGCTGCGCCGGCGAGCGCCCGGCGCTGCTGCCGGTGCCGGGCGGCGAGGTGGCCTGCCGCCTCAACGAGGGCGCCGGGCTCGGGGACGAGGGCGCCGGGCTCGACGACAAGGGCGCCGGGGCAGACGACGAGGGCGCCGGAGCTGACACTGCCGCACGGGAGGCGTCGTGATCGTCCTGGAAGGGCGCAACCTCACCAAGCACTTCACCGCCGCGCGCGGCCGGTGGGGGCGGCGGCCGCCGGTGCGGGCCGTGGAGGACGTGTCACTGGCGCTGCGGGCCGGGCGGGTGAGCGCGCTGGTCGGCGAGAGCGGCTGCGGCAAGAGCACGGTCGCCCGGCTGCTCGCTCAGGTCTACCCGGCCACCTCCGGCGACGTGCTGCTGCGCGGCGAGGTCGTGCGGGCGCACCGGGGAGCGGCGTTCCGCTCCTACCGGCGGCAGGTGCAGCTCATCTTCCAGGACCCGTTCGCCTCGCTGAACCCCTTCCACCGGGTCCGCTACCACCTGGCCAGGCCGCTGCGCGTGCACGGCCACGCCAAGTCCGACGCGCACGAGCGGGAACTGGTCGCCGAGCTGCTCGAACGCGTCAGCCTGACGCCCGTCGACCAGTTCATGGACAAGCTGCCGCACGAGCTGTCCGGCGGGCAGCGGCAGCGCGTCGCGATCGCCCGCGCGCTGGCGGTGCGGCCCGTGGCGCTGATCGCGGACGAGCCCGTGTCCATGCTCGACGTGTCGATCCGGCTCGGCGTGCTGCGCCTGCTGGAGAAGCTGGCCGACGAGAGCGGGCTGGCGCTGCTCTACATCACGCACGACATCGCCAGCGCGCGTTACTTCGCCGAGGACATCACGGTCATGTACGCGGGCAGGCTGGTGGAGAGCGGGCCCGCCGAGGCGCTCACGCAGGCGGCGCGGCACCCGTACACGCGGCTGCTGCTGGAGTCGGCGCCGGACCCGGACCGGGTGACGCCGCGCGAGCGGCAGCGGCACGGCGAGCCGCCCAGCCTCGCCGACCCGCCCGGCGGGTGCCGCTTCCACCCTCGCTGCCCGGTGGCGCTGCCGGTCTGCTCGACCACGGTGCCGGGGCGCACCGAGCTGGGCGAGGGCCGCTGGACGCACTGCTGGGAGGCCGCCGGGGACTGATCAGAATGAGCCGCCGCCCCCGCCGCCGCCCTCGCCGGGGCTGTGGCTCGGCGTCCCGCCGGGCTGGCTCGCGTGATAGCCGTGGTCGCTGTAGGAGCGGCCGGCACGGCCGCGCGCGGCACCGGACCGGCGGCTGAGCGGGCGGCGGGCGCGGCGTTCGACGATCACCAGGACGCCGGTCACCAGCACCGCCATCCCGGCGAACACCCACCAGGTGCCGTCGTAGGTCTCCGTGCCGACCGGGCCGCAGGCGGCGCCGCCCGCCGAGGTCACCGGCTGCCGCCCGGCGCGCAGCTCCGCCAGCGTGGCCGAGCCGTCGCCCTCGCCGCGCAGCACCTTGCCGCCGGTGCTCGGCAGGTCGAGCCGGGCGGGCGGGAAGGCCAGGTCGAGCGCGAGCGCCTGGGCGCCGGGCACGGCCCGCGCGCTCGCCCTGGTCACCTGCCCGGCGGGCCCGGCGGCCAGCCTGCTCGCGGGCTGCCCGAACGCCTGGTGCCCGCCGCTCCCGGGTGGTCCGGGCAGGCGGACCGTGACCTCCAGCAGGTCCACGCCGCTCCGCCAGTGGGCGCCGCGCACCGGCAGGTGCAGGAAGGCGTGCCCGCCGAACACGGTGACCGCGTTCTTCAGCGTGTAGCCGAGCCGGAACGTCCGGGTGCTGCCGGGCGTGGCGGCCAGGTGCCACACCACGCGGTGCGGCCCGTCGGTGCCGCACGCCCGCTCGCTGTAGGTTCCGGCGCGTCCCGAGGAGTCCGGCTCCGCCGGGGCCACCTGCTCGTAGGCCGCGGACTCGCGTACCGACACGTCCTCCACCACGACGCCGGGCGCGCGTGGGATGTCCACGTACGCGCCCTTGCCCGGGCTCCGGTACGTCAGCGTGTGCTCCTCGACCACGGCCACCGTGCCGTCGGCGCGGACGGTGGCCGTGATCTCCGCTCTGGGCTGCGTGACGTGCGGCCCGGCGACCGGCTGCGGCAGCAGCCCGGCGGCCAGCACCATCAGCAGCATGCGCAATGTCGCCCCCGAAGCGCTGGTTGATCCTTTTGCGGCATTCTGTCCGGAGGCGCTTGCAGCTCGCTTAACCGGCGCGGTAGAGGCCGACCATCCGCTCGGCGACGGCGAGCAGCCGTTCGCGCAGCTCGGGCGGGCTGATCACCTCGGCGTCCGCGCCCAGCCTGAGGAACTCGCCCGTCGCGTGCTCCACCGACTCGATCGGCACCCTCACCCGGGTCCAGCCGTCCGCCTCCGGCTCGGCGCTCTCCCGCGCCGCCGCCGCCATGCCGGGCGTCATCAGGCCCGGCAGCCGTTCGAGCCCGCCCGGCGACAGCCGCAGCACCGCCTCGCCGCGCCGCAGCCGCGCCTCGAACTCCACCAGGTACGCCTGCCAGTGCGCCGCCAGGTCGAACCCCGCCGGCCTGGCGAACCGGCCCGGCAGCGGGTGCAGGTCGAGGATCTGCGACACGCGGTAGGTGCGCACCTGCTCGTCGCAGCGGGCCACCAGATACCAGCTCCCGGCCTTGACGACCAGGCCGTACGGCTCCAGCCGCCGCTCGACCTCCTGCGGGGCGCGCCAGCGGCGGTAGCGGACCCGGACCGGGCGCTCGTTCCACACCGCCTCCGCCACGGCGGGCAGGTGGGCCACCGGCTCCCGGTCGCGGTACCAGCCCGGGGCGTCGAGGTGGAAGCGCTCCCTGATGCGCCCGGCCCGGTCACGCAGCTCCACGGGCAGCGCCGCCATCAGCTTGAGCTGCGCCGCCGTCACCACCGCGCCCAGCCCCAGCTCGGCGGCCGGACCGGGCAGCCCGGCCAGCGGCAGCGACTCGGCCTCCTCGGTCGTCAGCCCGGTCAGCTTGGTCCGGTAGCCGTCGAGCAGCCGGTAGCCGCCCCTCGGCCCGGCGTCGCCGTAGAGCGGGATGCCGGCCGCGTGCAGCGACTCCACGTCGCGGTAGATCGTGCGCACCGACACCTCCAGCCGGTCGGCCAACTCCCCGGCGGTCATCCGGCCGCGCGTCTGCAGGAGCAGGAGGATCGACATCAGGCGGGAAGCGCGCACATCGCTGACACTACCTGTCAGTGACCCGGCCGTACGGTGCCCGGCATGAACGATTTCGACTTCCTCGAAGGCACCTGGAACGTCCACAACAGGCGCCTGGTCAAGCCGCTCACCGGCAGCGACACCTGGGACGAGTTCCCCGGCCGGATCACCGCCACCCGGCACTTCGGCGGCGCCGCCAGCTTCGACGAGATCACCTTCCCCACCAAGGGCTTCAACGGGCTGACCCTGCGGCTGTACAACCCCGAGACGCGGCAGTGGTCGATCTACTGGGCCAACAGCTCCCGGGGCGTGCTCGACCTGCCGCCCATGGTCGGCGGCTTCGACGGCGACCAGGGCCTGTTCTACGCCGACGACCAGCACGAGGGGACGCCGGTGCGGTGCCGGTTCCTCTGGACGCTCCAGGGGCCGGACGCCTGCCGGTGGGAGCAGGCGTTCTCCGTCGACGGGGAGCGGACCTGGGAGACGAACTGGACGATGGACAGCGTCCGGGCGTGACCTGGGGCTACGCGCCGCCGTTCACCCAGAGCAGGAAGCCGGCGGTGAGCGCCGCCGCCAGCAGGGCGACCCCGCACACCAGGATCATCCACCACCACCCGGACCTGGCCGCCTTGGCCTCGTACACGGGCACGTCGGGGAGCATGTCCGGGGTGTAGGGCAGGCGGCGGGTGAACGAGCCCGGCGGGTCGTCCTGCCGGTGCGGAGGCACGGGCCCGCCCCCGTACGGCTGCGGACCGGGGTACGGACCGGGGTGCGGCCTCGGCCGGGGTCCGGGGTACGGGCCGACCGGGGGCGCGGGGTACGGGCCGGACGGGGGCGCGGGGTGCGGCCCGGTCGGCTGCTGGGGCCAGCGGCGCCGGATCGTCACGTCGGGGTCGGGCTGGCCGGGCTGCTCTGGATTCATGGTTCCCTCGACGCGCGCGCGGAGCCGGATTTTCCCACCATTGTCACATCTCCTGTGGCTGCCCGAGGACGGCTCAGGCGGGCCCGTCGGCGGGCGGCTGCCACCCCGGCTGCGGCCCCTGCGGCCCGCTCGGCGGCTGCTGCTGCCAACCGGGCTGCGGCCCCTGCGGCTGGCCGTACGGACCCTGCGGTCCTTGCTGCTGCCAGCCCTGCTGCGGACCCTGCTGCGGACCCTGCTGCCAGTGCTGGGGCTGCTGCGGGGCCTGGGGGCCGGCCTGCTGGGGCGGGGTCCGGCGGGCGATCACGCCGGCGATCAGCAACGAGACGCCGGTCACCATGAGCACGAAGGAGACCAGGTTCACCAGCAGGAAGACGACGTCGATGCCGCCCGGGCCGAACGACTCCAACAGGACGCCGATCATCAGCAACTGCGCGAGCCGCACCAGCGAGTCGAGGAACAGCGCGAGGCAGCCGAACATGCCGAGGGTCGCCCCGCGGCCGTGGTTGCGCCGGTTCATGCCCAGCAGCACGGTGCCCGCCAGCAGCAGCACGCTGATCAGGGCGGTGGTGCCGATCCCGACGTAGTTTCCGATGTTGAACATGCGGTTCAGGTCTCCAGCCCGTTGAGGGGATGTCCGCGTAGAGACGTTACGGGGTGGGACGCGCGAGATCCACCGCCTCACTCAGGGACTCCAGGTCGAAGTCACCCTGATGGCGCAGGCCGTTGACGAACAGGGTGGGCGTGCCGCGAACGCCGCTGGCGTGGCCGGACGCCTCGTCGCGGGCGACGCGGGCGCTCTGGGCGGGCACGTCCGGCCACGGTTCGACGCCGAGCCCGGCGGCGTAGCGGGCGAGGTCCTCGTCGGTGAGGTGGCGCTGGTTGCGGAACAGCAGGTCGTGCATCTCCCAGAACCGGCCGCCCCGGGCCGCGCCCTCCGAGGCCAGCGCGGCGGCGACGGCGCGCGGGTGCACGGTGCGCAGCGGGTAGTGGCGGAAGACGATCCGCAGGTCGGGGTGGCGGCGGCGCAGTTCCGGGAGCACCGGGTGGAGGCGGCCGCAGTAGGGGCATTCGAAGTCGCCGTACTCGACGATCGTCACCGGCGCGTCCGGCGGGCCGAGCACGTGGTCGTCCGGCCCGACGGGCTCGCTGAGCAGCACCGGCAGCTCCTCCTCCGGCTCCGTGCCCGGCGGGGCGCACACGCCGCCCCGGTCCCAGGCCAGCTTGAAGATCACCCAGCCGAGCAGCGCCGACATCAGCGACCCGGCCAGGATGCCGATCTTCGCCTCGCTGTGCACGAGCGGGTCCTCGAAGGCCAGGTCGACGATGAACAGGGCGACGGTGAACCCGATGCCCGACACGGCCGCGCCGCCGAGGATCTGGCCCCACACCAGGTTGCCCGGCAGCACGCCCCAGTTGAGCCGCAGCGGCAGCCAGGTGCCGAGCGTGATGCCGGTGATCTTGCCGAGGAGCAGGCCGAGCGCGACGCCGAGCGCGATGGGCGAGGTCGCGGCGGCCCGCAGCGTGTCGCCGTCGAGCCGGACCCCGGCGTTGGCCAGGGCGAAGACCGGCACGATGACGTAGCTGCTCCACGGGTGCAGGCGGAGCTGGAGCCGTTCGTTGACCGAGACCGCCCGGCGCACCAGCCGGGTGGCGCGCTCGGCCGCGCGCGGGCTGGGGGAGGAGGTGAACTCCTGCACGGCCTCCCCGGCGCGCAGCAGCTTGTGGTCGCTGGGCGCGTACACGAACACGAGGACGCCGAGCGCGATGCCGACCAGGGTGGGGTGGACGCCGCTCTCCAGCGTGGCCACCCACAGCGCGAAGCCGAGCACGATGTAGGCGGGCGCCCGCCAGATGCGCAGCCAGCGCAGGGTCACGATCGCGGCCAGCAGCAGGATCGCGGTGACCAGCGCGGGGACCACCAGCGTCGCGGTGTAGAAGATCGCGATGATCATGATGGCCAGGATGTCGTCCACGATGGCCAGCGTGAGCAGGAAGGCCCGCAGCGGGTACGGGCACCGGGCCCCCACGACGGCGAGCAGCCCGAGCACGAACGCGGTGTCGGTGGCGATCGGCACGCCCCACCCGGCGGCGCCGGGCCCGCCCGCGTTGAAGACGAGGTAGACGGCCGCGGGCACGAGCATGCCGCCGAACGCGGCGATCGCGGGCACGGCGATCAGCCGCCGGTCGGCGAGCTGGCCCAGCCGCGCCTCGTACGAGATCTCCAGGCCGATGACGAAGAAGAAGATCGTCATGAGCCCGTCGTTCACCCAGTGGCGCAGGTCGAGGGAGAACGTGGCGTCGCCGAAGGACAGGCCCATCGGGGTGTGCCAGAACGCCTCGTAGGTGTCGCCCCAGGGCGAGTTCGCCCACAGCAGGGCCAGCACCGTGGCCGCGAGCAGCACGCTGGTGCTGCCCGCCTCGGTCTTCAGAAACGCCCGCAGCATGCCCCGACCCCCTGAGGCCATGATCCCCGGCGGCTCTTCCGGGTTGGGTGAGGCGAGAGCAGCAAACCAGTGAAATGACCCCCATTTATGGGTCTTTTCAGGAGGCGGCGGGCTCGTTACGTTCCAACAGCGTGCAAGAAATCGGGGGACACCGAAACACTCACCCTCTTCGCGGAGGAGCCATATGCGCTTCCACCTCCCCAAGGGAGTGGCCCGAGCCGGAACCCTGGCCGTGGCCCTCACCCTTCCGCTCGCGCTGGTCACCCCGGCCCAGGCGGACCCGAGCCCCTCGTCGCTCGCCAGGTCCGTCAAGGCGCAACTCGTCACCCGGCACCTGGAGGCGTTCCAGCGGATCGCCGACGCCAACGGCGGCACCCGGGCCTCCGGCACCCCCGGCTACGACGCCTCCCGCGACTACGTGGCCGGGCAGCTGCGCCGCGCCGGTTACCGGGTGACGCTGCAGCCGTTCGAGTTCCCGTTCTTCCAGGAGAACGCCACGGCGGCCATGCAGCGCGTCTCGCCGAACCCGCGCACGTTCACCCCGACGCCGCCGGACGGCAGCTCGGTCGGCGAGTTCGCGACCATGACCTACTCGGGCTCCGGCGACGTCACCGCCACCCTCCAGAACGTCGACCTGCAGCTCCCGCCGCCGCCCACCCCCGGCTCCACCTCCGGCTGCGAGGCCGCCGACTTCGCCGGGTTCACGCCGGGCAACATCGCGCTCGTCCAGCGCGGCTCCTGCGACTTCCGGGTCAAGGCGGAGAACGCCCAGGCGGCAGGCGCCGTCGCCGTGATCATCTTCAACGAGGGCCAGCCCGGCCGCACCGACACCCTCCAGGGCACGCTGGGCGTGCCCGTGACGATCCCGGTCGTCGGCACGAGCTTCGCCGTGGGCCAGGAGCTGGCCGCCACCGCGGGCACCGTGATGCGCGTGGCGACCGACACCGAGAGCGAGATCCGCGTCACCCACAACGTGATCGCCGAGTCGCGCGGCGGCAACCCGGACAACGTCGTCATGCTCGGCGCCCACCTCGACAGCGTGGTGCCCGGTCCCGGCATCAACGACAACGGCACCGGCAGCGCGGGCATCCTGGAGACCGCCCTGCTCATGTCGCGGCTGCCGACGGTCAACAAGATGCGCTTCGCCTGGTGGGGCGCCGAGGAGCTGAACCTGCTCGGCTCGGAGCACTACGTGGCGAACCTGACGCCCGACGAGCTGGCCAGGATCAAGCTGTACCTGAACTTCGACATGATCGGCTCGCCGAACTTCGCGTACAAGATCTACGACGGTGACGACTCCGACGCGACGGGCGCGCCGGCCGGGCCGCCCGGATCCGCCGAGATCGAGCAGACGTTCGCGCGCTACTTCGACACGCTGCGCCTGGGCCACGTCGGCACCGACTTCGACGGCCGCTCCGACTACGGGCCGTTCATCGCGGCGGGCATCCCGGCGGGCGGCCTGTTCACCGGCGCCGAGGGCGTCAAGACGCCGGAGGAGCAGGCGCTGTTCGGCGGCACCGCCGGCGAGCCGTACGACCCGTGCTACCACAAGGCGTGCGACACGATCGCCAACGTCAGCACCAAGGCGCTGCTGGTGAACACCGGCGCGATCGTGCACTCGGCCGTCACCTACGCCTACGACCGGAGCCTGCCGGGAGCGGGCGGCGCGCGCACGACCGCGGCCAAGGCGAGTGCCGCCGCCGTGACCGCGCAGGTGCAGGCCACCCGCTGACCGGGTGAGGGGAGCGGCGCGGGCCGCTCCCCTCCAGGTCACAGCCCGCGCAGGTAGGCCAGCGACGGCATGAAGAAGTACTCGCCGCCCTTCATCGTGACCGTCTGGGGCACCTGCCGGTGCGGCGGCGACTGCTCCGGCTCGCCCCACACCTTCGGGAAGGTGACCTTGACGTCACGCGCCCCCTGGCCGATCACCGGGTCGTGGCCGGTGGCCGGGCGCTCGAAGTCCGGGTTGTCGGCCCAGCTCTGCTGGGTGAACTCGAACTGGTCGAGCAGGCTGCTGTTGAAGGCCATGAACAGCAGGCCCACCTCGCCGCTCGGGCGCGTGTGCGGGGGCGCGTCGTCCCACGGGTCGTCGGCGCGCTCCCCGTAGGTCTGGCCCCGCCTGGCCATGAGCACCTCACGGCCGAACGAGCGCGGGTTCGTCTTCCTGATGTGCCCGCTGAACGGGCACTTGGTGCCGTCCGGGTCGGCGTCGAAGGTGAAGTCGTTGACCACCGGGCCGCCGCCCGCCTTCGGCTTGAGCGTGAGCGGGGTGCCGTCCTTGAACCGGCCGACGAGCATCGCGCCCGCCCGGTCGCGGTCGGCGCCCGTCAGGCCCAGGCTGTCGGCCAGCTCCTGCTCGATCTCCTTGAACGCGCGGACGTTCTGCTCCAGCTTGCGGAAGACGAAGTAGCTGCCGAAGTGACGCTCCGGGTCCGGCGCCAGCGGGTCCGGCACCAGGACGCCGCTCAGCGGGAACGCCGGGTTCCAGTGCTTCCCGGGCTCCTTGTCCACCTCGTCTTTGAGGAACAGCGGCTGGCTGCGGCCGTCGACGTAGCCGAAGTGTTCGATGCCGTCGCCCGCCGGGTTGCGCATGCCCCGGCCGCTCTCCTCGCCCAGCAGCCGGGCGCTCTCGGGCAGGTCGCGCAGGAACCGCTCGCGCAGCGCCGCCACCGGCTCCGGCTCGGCGTCGCCGATGAGGATGACGGCGTGGATCTCCCGCTGGTAGCAGTTCTCCCACTCCTCCACCGGCGGGTCGTTCACCTCGGCGACGCGCCGCTTCATCCCGTCGCGGAACACCACGTCGCCGAACCTGCGCATGTCCTCGACCGAGTGGCCGAGGTCGCGGTAGCCGGCCTTGCTCAGGCCGACGCCCACGTACGGGGTGCCGCGCCGCCCGTCGCGGGCGTGGTCGCGCACCTCCTTCAGGTGCTCGCGGGCCGACTTCATGCTGGTCACCGCGATCTTCCTCAGGTAACGCCTGCCCTCCGCGACGTCGTTGAAGCGGACGAACAGCACCGTCAGGTGCTCGCGGACGTGCGCGCGCAGGATGTTCGGCTGGAGGTTGTCCAGCATCGCCCTGGTGTCGGCGTCGAGCGTGGCCGAATCCCAGGCCAAGGGCTGTTCGTTGGTCAGGTCGACTGGCATGGCCGAGTCCTCTCCCCGTTGGCGAATCGTGTTCGTGCCCGGGCCCCTGCCTCTAAGGACTCCCGGGAGAGGCAGAAGGTTTCCGCGAAGGGGACTTTCTGATTTCCCGATCCCCGGGCTACCCCGGCGGTCGTATCCGGCGGCCACCCTCAGGGAGGATTCGCCGCCCGCGCGCGGATGGCAGCGTGGGGGCATGGACGTGTTGCGGACGGCGCTGGGCGCCGCATGCCTGGTGTACGGGGTGGTCTTCGCCGTGGCGGCGCTGCTGCACGCCGGGATCGCGGTGGTGCCGCTGAGCCAGCCGGTGATCGTCCCGGCCGCGATCGTGGAGACGGCCTGCGCGTGCGCGCTCGCCGTGGCAGGCTACGGCGCGCTGGCCCGGCGGCCGTGGGCGTGGGACGGGATCGTCTACGCGCACGCCGCCGCGCTGTCGGGGGTGCTGCTGGGCATCCTGGCCGTCGCGTTCGGCGCGACCGATCCCGACCCGCTGCTCGACTGGTATCACCGCTCGGTCGCCGTGCTGCTCGGGATCGGGCTGGGCGGCGCCTTCTACGTCTCCAGAGTGCGCAGGTAGGCGGCGGCCTCGGCGACCTGCTCCTCGGTGAAGACCCGGATGCCGTGCTCCTCCAGCAGCGCCGTCGTCACGCCCTGACCGGCGACCCGGCGGCCGGCGAACGTGCCGTCGTAGATCGCCAGCGCGCCGCACGACGGGCTGCCCTCCTTGAGCACGGCCAGCCGCGCCCCGGCGTCACGGGCGGCGGCCAGCGCGGCCCGCGCGCCGGCCACGAACTCGGCGGTGACGTCGGAGCCGTCGGCCGCCAGCACCCGGGCCGTCCCGGCCAGCACCGCCGCGCCGCCCGCGCCGCCCTCGATCTCGGCGGCCGGGCGCGGGATCGCCAGCCCGCCCTCGACCTCCGGGCAGAACGGCACCAGCCGGCCCTCCCGCCACCAGGCGGCCAGCCGCTCGTCGGAGCTGGTCTTGGCG
Source organism: Nonomuraea sp. NPDC003214 (assembly GCF_053590035.1). Lineage (NCBI taxonomy): Bacteria > Bacillati > Actinomycetota > Actinomycetes > Streptosporangiales > Streptosporangiaceae > Nonomuraea > Nonomuraea sp. NPDC003214. The sequence goes on from NZ_JBSFSX010000021.1 coordinate 46,859, forward strand.
CCGCCGTCGTAGCGCACCCGACGGCCCATCAGGCACGCGCTGACCAGGATGCTTTCCACGCCTTCGATCCTATGAGCGCGATCGGGGCGAGCGGGACGGCGGCCAGCGCCAGCACGCACCCGAAGACCCACGCGTACGGCCGGTCCGCGCCCGCCCGGGTGAACACCTGGAGCAGCACGGCCGCCAGCGCGACGCCCACCGGGGACGCGACCCGTACGGCGATGGTGCTGAGCGTGGTCGCGGCCGGGAGCGCGGCCCGGTCCAGGGTGCGGAACGCGGCGGCCATCAGCGACGGCGACACCAGCCCGTGCCCGAGCCCCAGCACGAGCACCGGCAGCACCCCGCCCCACGCCGCGTAGCCGGCGATGCCCGCCACCACCAGCGCCACCCCGGCGGTCGCGACGCCGCGCGGGCCCCGGCTGTCGGTGAGCCTGCCCGCGAGGGGCATGGTGAGCGCCGCGCCGACGCCCAGGGGGGCCAGCAGCAGTCCGGCCTCCAGCGCGCTGCCGCCCTGGGCGAGCTGGCTGTGCAGCGGGATGAGCACGGTCACGCCGAACGCCGCCGCCGAGTAGCAGGCCAGCGCCGCCACCGCCGCCGCGAACGCACGGTCGCCGAACAGCCGCAGGTCCACGAGCGCCGGCGGCGTCCGCGGGCGCCGTGCCACGGACGCCGCCGGGGTCCGCAGGCCGCGGGCGACGAAGGCCGTCAGCAGGGCCGCGCCGATCCACGGCGCCGGATGCGCGGGCGAGGCCCCGTCGCCGACCTCCGACAGGCCGAACACCAGCGCGGCCAGCCCGGGGGACAGCAGGGCCAGCCCGGCGACGTCCAGCCCGGCCGCCCCGGCGGGCTCGTCGCGCGGCAGCAGCAGCGCCGCCGCGACCAGCGCGGCGGCGCAGACGGGCAGGTTGACCAGGAACAGCCAGCGCCAGCCCGGCCCGTCGAGGAGCACGCCGCCGAGCACCGGCCCCGCCACGGGCGCCAGCATCGCCGGGACGGAGATCAGCGCCATCGCCCGGCCCATCCGCTCGGGGCCCGCCGCCCCCGCGAGCATCGCCTGCCCGACGGGGAGCAGCAGCCCGCCGCCGAGCCCCTGGACCGCGCGGAAGGCCACCAGCGAGCCCACCGACCAGGCGGCGGCGCACAGAGCCGACCCGGCGCCGAACAGCAGCAGGGAGACCAGCCACACCTTCCGGGCGCCGAACCGGCCGACCGCCCAGCCCGAGAGGGGCACGGTCATCACCAGGGCGAGCAGGTAGCCGGTCGCCACCCACTGCGTGTCGGCCAGGCTCGCGCCGAACCCGCCCGCCAGGGGGCCGAGCGCCACGTTGACGATCGTCGTGTCGAGCATCGTCATGACCACGCCGAGCAGCACGACCGGCCCGGTGGTTCGTACGTTGTCTCGCATGCCGTACAGCGTATTACTTCCGTACACTGTAGCGGCTGGCTTAGGATGGCGGTGTGAGTTCCGTCTGGTCACGCCCCGCGCCGCAGCGGCGCCCCGCGCTGACCCGGGAGGCGATCGTCGCCGCAGCCGTGGCCGTCGCCGACGCCGAAGGGCTGGCCGCGGTCTCCATCCGCCGCGTCGCCGCCGAGCTCGGCGCCCGCGCGATGAGCCTCTACACTTACATCGAGCGCAAGGAGGACCTGCTCGCGCTCATGCTCGACGAGATCAGCGCCGAGCTCGACACCGGCGAGCCGCTGCCCGCCGACTGGCGCGAGGCGCTGGTCCAGCTCGCCAGGGCCGAGCGCGACCTGGTGCGCCGCCACCCCTGGCGGGTCGAGCTGATCTCCCAGCCCGTCGCCGTCGGCCCCAACGGGCTGCGCCACGTCGAGCGCAGGCTGTCCGCGTTCGACGGGCTCGGCCTGGACCGGCTGCAGACCTGGCGCGCGATGGCGGCGGTCGTCGACTACGTGACCGGCTTCGTCGTCCGCGAGGCCGCCGAGCGCGCCCGGCCCCGCGCCGACGGCGTCAACGACGCCGAGCGCGCCGCGCTCGCCGAGCCCTACATCCGCGACCTCGTCGCCACGGGCGAGTTCCCCCGGCTCGCCCCCATGATCGAGCAGGGTGTGCGGGGCGCCGACGACACCTTCGAGCGCGGCCTGCGCTGGGTCCTGGACGGAATCGAGGGCGACCTGCCCGGGCGATAGCCTTGCCCCCGATGAACACCACCGTCGCCACGATCGTCATCGCCGGCTCGCTGCTGCTCGCGCTGGCGAGCCTGATCACCGCCATCCGCGACCGGCCCATGGGCATGGTCCTGCTGGGCGGCTTCGCCGTCCTCGAAGTGGCCGTGCTCGTGCAGCTCGGCATCGTGATCGCGGCGGTGGCCGGCGGCGCCGGGCCGGACGACACCGTCACGCTCTTCGGCTACCTCGGCGGCATGGTGCTCATCCCGCCCGCCGGGGTGTTCCTCGCCCTGGCCGAGCGCAGCCGGTGGGGCCCGGCGATCCTGGTGGTGGCCGGGTTCGCGATCGCGGTGATGACCGGGCGGGTGCTGCAGATCTGGCAGGGCGTCGCATGAGCCACGCCCCCATCGGCGCCGGTCCCGGCCGCGCGCTGATCGCCCTGTACGGGCTGTTCGCGCTGGCCGCCGGCGCGCGGGCCGGCGTGCAGATCGCCACCCGGTTCGGCGAGGCGCCGCTGGCCTACTCGCTGTCGGCGTTCGCCGCGCTCGTCTACGTGCTGCTCACCGTCGCCCTCGTGCGCGGCGCCCGGCGGCTCGCGCTGGCCGCGCTCGGCATCGAGCTGGCCGGGGTCCTCGTCATCGGCACCGCGAGCCTGCTCGACCCGGCCGCCTTCCCCGACGCCACCGTGTGGTCCGGTTACGGCCGCGGCTATCTGTACATTCCGCTGGTGTTGCCGCTGGTGGGCCTCTATTGGCTGCTGCGCAGGCGTTAGCGAGCCGTCTGGGCGGGCAGCAACGTCACCCATGAGTACGATCGAACACTCCGTAGACGTCAATGTTCCCGTCAGGGTCGCGTACGACCAGTGGACCCAGTTCGAGAGCTTCCCCGAGTTCATGGAGGGCGTCGAGTCCATCAAACAGCTCACCGACACGCGCACGCACTGGATCACCGAGATCGCGGGCGTCAAGCGCGAGTTCGAGGCCGAGATCACGGAGCAGCACCCGGACGAGCGCATCGCCTGGCGGTCGATCGACAAGCCGAGCCAGTCCGGCGTGGTCACCTTCCACCGGCTCGACGCCGACACGACCCGGGTCAAGCTCCAGATGGAGTACGACCCGCAGGGGTTCGTGGAGACCGCCGGTGACTGGCTGCAGATCGTCAAGCTCCGCGTCCGCGGCGACATGGAGCGGTTCAAGACGTTCATCGAGTCGCGCGGCGGCGAGACCGGCGCCTGGCGCGGCGACGTGCCCGGCCCGCACCAGCACGGCTCCAGCCTCGGCGGGAGCGACCGGCCGATGCCGCCCGGCACCGTAGGCGGCGGCGACCCGTACTCCGACGGTCCTCCGCTGCCCCCGCCCGGCCCGCTGGGCGGCACCCACGACGACCCCCCGCAGGGACCGCGCCCGGTCCTGTAGGCGCTCAGGAACGGTCCCGCAGGCAACCGAAGGCCCCCGGCTCAGCCGGGGGCTTTGCCATGTCCGCGCCCCGGTTGAGCGGGGAGTTTGTCAGGTTGCGGAATAGATGCGCGTTTTGCTCCTGTTAAGATGGTGATTCATCCCATGATTAGATGAGTGGAGGACCAGACCCGGCATGACTGTGCTCGCCGCCCCCGAGTCCCGAGGAAGAACCAACTCCCTCGCCTGGCTCCTCGTGCTGGGAATCGTCCTCGCGGCCCTCAACCTGCGCACCGCCGTGACCAGCGTCGGCCCCCTGCTCGACCAGCTCGCCGCCGGCCTCGGCATGACCAGCGTCGGGACCGGCCTGCTCACCACGCTGCCCGTGCTGGCCTTCGCCACCGTCGGCGCGATCACGCCCACGCTGGCCCACCGCGTCGGGCAGCACCGCCTGCTGCTGCTCGCGCTCGTCACGCTCGGCGCCGGCATGCTCGTCCGGGCGCTCGTCGACTCCGCGCCGGTCTTCCTGCTCAGCAGCGCGGTCGCGCTCTCGGGCGGCGCGGTCGGCAACGTGCTCATCCCGTCGCTGATCAAGCGCCACTTCCCGGCCCGCACCGGGGTCATGACGACCGTCTACACCACCGCCCTGGCCACCGGCACCATGCTCGCCGCCGCGGCCACCGTGCCGATCGAGCGCGCCTCCGGCGACTGGCACGTCGCGCTCGGCGTGTGGGCCGCGTTCGCCGCGATCGCCGCCGTGCCGTGGCTGGCGCTGCTGCGCAGCGAGCCGGAGCGCGCCAAGGCCCGCGCCGGCGCCGGCATGCGCAGCCTGGCCAGGAGCAAGCTGGCCTGGACGGTCGCCGTCTACTTCGGCACCCAGTCGATGATCGCCTACATCATGTTCGGCTGGCTGGCCACGATCCTCACCGACTCCGGCTACACCACCGCGCAGGCCGGGATGGTCCTCGGCGTGTTCACCGCGCTGAACATCCCCGTCTCCATCCTGATCCCGGTCGTCGCCTCGCGCTTCCGCGACCAGCGGCCCATCGTGGTCGGCCTGGTCGTCGCCTACGTCATCGGCTTCTTCGGGCTGTGGTTCGCGCCCGCCTCGACCGCGCCGGTCTGGGTGGTGTTCGTGGCGATCGGCATGGGCTCGTTCCCGCTCGCGCTGACCATGCTGGCACTGCGCACCCGCACGCCCGAGGCCACCGGCGCGCTGTCGGCGTTCGGGCAGAGCGTCGGCTATCTCATCTCCGGCGCCGGTCCGCTTCTCGTCGGGGTGCTGCGCGAGGCCGGCGGCGGCTGGGCGCTGCCGTACACGATGATGCTGGCCGTGATCGTCGTCCAGCTCGTGAGCGGCCTGTACGCGGGGCGCAACCGATACCTGGAGGACGAGCGGTCTGCCAGGATGACGGGGTGAACTCGACAGTCGTCACCTTCCCGCACGGTCATGTCAACGGCCGTTCCACGATCGTCGGGGCCGTGCCGGTGGGGGAGCGGCACGGCCTCGTTACCGCCGAGACGCCCTTCCACCCGCTCGACCACACCTGGCCCGACCAGCCCGCCGACCGGGGGACCATCGGCGGGCTGACCGTCGTGGACTGCGTGACCGGCGCGCTGCCCGGCTCCGGCGGCGAGGTCGCGCTCGGCTCCGGCATCCCGGTGCGGCGCGGCTCCGACGGCTGGCGGTGGCTGGTCGTGCACGTGACCGAGGAGCCGCTGTCGGTCGGCGCCGAGGTCGACCTGGTGGTCGACGCCGGTCACCGGGCCGCGCTCTCGGCCGGGCACACCGCCTGCCACCTGGCCGCGCTCGCGCTCAACGCCGCGCTGGCCGGGCGCTGGCGCAAGGAGACCGCCGCCGACGGGCTCGGCCACCCCGACTTCGACCAGAGCGCGATCACCTCCTCGCGGATCGTCCCGTACGGGAGCGTGGACGTCTACCGGCTGGGCAAGTCGCTGCGCAAGAAGGGGTTCACCGCCGAGGGGCTGGACCCGGCCCAGGTCGCGGCCGAGGTGAACGAGCGGCTCAAGGGCTGGGTGGCGTCCGGCGCGCCGGTGCGGCTGGACGTGCCGGGGCCGGAGCTCACCGCCCGCCGCACCTGGTCGTGCGCGCTGCCCGAGGGCGAGGCGTCGATCCCGTGCGGCGGCACGCACGTCGGCTCGGCCGCCGAGCTGGGCGGGGTCACGGTGGAGCTGGCCCTGGAGGAACAGGCGCTCACCATGCGCACGACCGTGACGCCGTGAACCGTCAGCACGCGCTGACAGCCGTAAGCGTGTCAGCACGTGTTGACAAGCGGGTGCTTGTCAGCGCATGCTGACAGCATGAGCGTCACAGAACTCGCCGAAGCGGCGGCCGATCGCGACCCGGGCACCGGCCTGGCCGCCGTCGCCGCGCTCCGGGTCCTGCTGGAGGAGCTGGAGGCCATGCACGTCTCCAACGCCCGCGCCCAGGGCTGGTCATGGGAGCAGGTGGCCGACGCGCTCGGCGTCAAACGGCAGTCCGCCCACCGCAAGCACGCCCGCCGGATCGGGAGGTAACACGATGCTGACGAGATTCACCGACGGCGCCCGCCGCACGATGATCAGGGCCGGCACGCTCGCCCTCGACGCCGGCCGGCCAGTCCTCGACACCGACCTGCTCCTGCTCGCGCTGGCCGAGATCCGGCCCTTCACGCTCGACGCCTTCACCGCCACCCCCGAGGCCGTGCGCGAGCACGTCGACACCGGCGACGCCCGCGCGCTGCTGGCCACGCTCGGCATCGACCTCGCCGAGGTGCACCGCCGCACCCGTGCCGGGGCCGACCGGCCCGACCTGTGGCGGCTGCGCCGCACGCCGCTGCGCCCGCTGCGCGTCGTGCTGTACGGGCCGCTCGGCGCGATCCCGCTGGCCATGCACGCCCGCAAGGCCGTCGAGGTGGCCCAGTGGAAGCCCGGCCCCGTCACCGGCGAGCGCCTGCTGTGGGGCCTGCTCGCCGACGGCGCCAACGGGGCCGGCCGCATCCTCCACGCGACCGGCGTCGACCTGCCCCGGCTCGTCGACGAGGCCGGCATCCCGCGGGCCGTTCACGCCTGATCGGCGGCCAGGCGGGTCAGCTTGTCCGGGTTGGCGATCAGGTAGATCGTCGCGATCCGCCCGTCCACGACGACGAGGGACGCCACGGTCACCACGCGTCCCGCCGCCCGGATCACCGCCGCCGGGCCGCCGTTCACCTCCGCGACCTCGAACGACAGCTCCGCGTCCGGCGGGGTCCCCACCGACGCCAGGAACCGGGCGATCCCCTCCTCCGAGCTGATCGACACCAGCCAGCGGGAGATCGGGGCCGCGCCCGTCATCACCCGCAGCGGCGCCCTGGCCTTGCCGCCGCTGTCGCTGATCAGCGTGACCTCGTCGGCCAGCAGCTCGATCAGGCCGCCGAGGTCGCCGTTCGCCGAGGCGCCGATGAAGCGCTCGGTGATGCGCCGCCGGGCCGCCCGGTCCGCCTCGTAGCGCGGCCGCTTCTCCCGCACGTGCTCGCGCGCCCGCCTGGCGAGCTGCCGGGTGGCCGCCTCGCCCCGCCCGATCACCTCCGCGATCTCCCCGAACGGCAGGTCGAACGCCTCCCTCAGCACGAACACGGCCCGCTCCAGCGGCGAGAGCGTCTCCAGCACCACCAGCAGCGCCAGCTCCACGCTGTCGGCCAGCTCGGCGTGCTCGGCCACGTCCGGCGTCGTGCCCACCGGCTCCGGCAGCCACGGACCCACGTACGCCTCCCGCCGTGAGCGCGCCCACCGCAGCCGGTCCAGCGCCAGCCTCGACGTCACCCGCACCAGGAACGCCTTCGGGTCGGCGATCTCGTTCTCGTCCACCCCGGACCAGCGCAGCCACGCCTCCTGCACGACGTCCTCGGCGTCGGCCATGCTGCCCACGATCCGGTAGGCCACCCCGATCAGCAGGCGGCGATGTTCTTCGAAGGTAGACATGAACCCATAGACGTATCACGGCCACCCGGGCGTGACACGGGGGTGCCGAGATTCCGATACACTGGCGTCGCATCGCAAGGGGCTATGGCGCAGTTGGTAGCGCGCCTCCATGGCATGGAGGAGGTCTGGGGTTCGAATCCCCATAGCTCCACCCACAATCGGCGAAGGCCCCGGGGACGTCCCCGGGGCCTTCGCCGTGCTGCCCGTCAGTAGCGGTAGTGCCGGTAGTGGCGCCGCTTGCCGAAGGACTTGCTCACGTGGAAGCCGCCGGGCAGGCGCACGGTGACGTGACGGCGGCCGTCGGGCGTCGTCGACACGTGGAAGCGGCGGTTGCCGAAGCTGTGGCCGACGCCGTGCCGTGAGAGGTTGACCCGGAACGGGCCCACCTTGATCGACTTTCTGTAGTGCCAGCCCACTGCCCCTCCTCCGGAGTACGCGTCGTTCTCCTGGTGAAACGATCGGCGTCCGCGCGAGGTTCCCTGCCCCATTGCACGAATGTCATCGAATGGGCTGATTGCCCAATGAAAGTTTCATTCTGATCTGCGGAAGAATGTCGCGCTCGCTATGCTCCGAACGCATTCGACGCCGATCGACGAGGTGGCTCATGGGCGAGGGAACCCCCAGCTGGACGCATCAGGACCCGGATTACCTGCCGCCGGAGATCGACGCGAGCAAACCCAGCATCGCCCGCGTCTATGACGCTTTCCTGGGCGGCAAGGACAATTTCGCGGTCGACCGCGCGATAGCGCTGGAAGGCATGAAGCATTTCCCCGACGGCGGCGAAGGCGCCCGGCAGAATCGCGCGATGCTTTTCCGGGGCGTGCGCTACATGACCGAGCAGGGCATCGACCAGTTCCTCGACCTCGGCTCCGGGCTGCCGACGATGGACAACACCCACTCGGTCGCCCAGCGGATCAACCCGCGCGCCAAGGTCGTCTACGTCGACAACGACCCGATCGTGCTCGCCCATGCCCGCGCGATCCTGCAGACCAACGACAACACCCGGGTCATCACCGCCGACCTGCGCGAGCCGGAGGCGATCTTCGAGCATCCGAAGGTGGCCGGCTTCCTGGACTTCTCCCGGCCGATCGGCCTGCTGCTGGTGGCCGTCGTGCACCATCTGGGCGACGAGGAGGGCCCGGAGGAGCTGGTCGGCACGTACAAGGCGAAACTGGCGCCGGGCAGCTTCATGCAGCTCACGCACTTCTGCTCGTGCGCGCCGGAGGTGCGGGCGCTGGAGGGCGTCCTGCTGGCGATGCTGGGCACCGGGCGGGCCCGCGACCTGAAGGAGATCGTGCGCTTCTTCGACGGGCTGGAGCCGGTCGAGCCCGGCGTGGTGCACGTGCCGCTGTGGCGGCCGGAGCAGCCGGTCGAGCTTCCCCTCACGCTGGGCGGCGTCTGCATCGCGGGCGGCGTGGCCCGCAAACCCTGACCGCGCCGCCGGTGACGCGGCCGTAATCGAACCGACGCTTGACGAGACTGGTTGTTAACGTTCACAGTCTTCCCAAGCCCGGAAAGGAGCACGGCTGTGGCATCCATCCAGGGGCGCCGCCCGCCTGTCATGGCCGACGTGGCCAGGGAGGCGGGAGTGTCCCACCAGACGGTCTCCCGCGTGCTGAACGAGCATCCCAACGTGCGCGGCGAGACCCGCACCAGGGTTCTGGAGGCGATCGACAAGCTGGGCTACCGCCGCAACCTCGTCGCCCGCGCGCTGGTCACCAGGCACTCGCGCACGCTCGGCGTGGTCAGCTTCGACACCACCCTGTACGGCCCCGCCAGCACGGTCTACGGCATCGAGCAGGCGGCCCGGGCGGCCGGTTACTTCGTCAGCATCGTCAGCCTCAAGTCCATCGACAGGAGCGGCGTCCGCGACGCCCTCGACTACCTGGCGGACCAGGGCGTCGACGGGATCGTGGTGGTCGCCCCGCAGCGGTCGGCCGCCCAGGCGCTGGCCGACCTGCCGCTCGACATCCCGGCCGTCGCGGTCGAGGGCGGCGAGGCCGGCGACGTGCCGGTGGTCTGCGTGGACCAGGTCGAAGGGGGCAGGCTCGCCACCGAGCACCTGCTCTCGCTGGGGCACGAGACGGTCTGGCACGTCAGCGGGCCGTCCGACTGGCTGGAGGCCGAGGGCCGGGTCGCCGGGTGGCGGGCCGCGCTGGAGGCGGCCGGCCGGGAGACGCCGGAGCCGCTGGCCGGTGACTGGAGCCCGCGTTCCGGTTACGAGGCCGGTCGCCGCCTGGCGGCCATGCGCGACGTGAGCGCGGTCTTCGTCGCCAACGACCAGATGGCGCTCGGCGTGCTGCGCGCCTTCACCGAGCAGGGGGTGAGAGTGCCCGGTCAGGTGAGCGTCGTCGGCTTCGACGACATCCCCGAGTCGGAGTTCTTCTCGCCGCCGCTCACCACTGTCAGGCAGGACTTCGGCGCGGTCGGCAGGCACAGCATCGGCATGCTGCTGCGCCAGATCGAGGGCGGCGGCGAGCATGAGCGGCTCGTCGTGCCCCCGGCCTTCGTCCGGCGCGCGAGCACCGCTCCGCGCTGACGGGCGGAGCAGCCGGACGGCGAACGCCGTCCACAAAATGTTAACGCTCACAAATTTCAGAAAGGACACCCCCCACGTGTTGAAGAAGATCTCTGTGCTGGTGGCGGCCGTCGTCGCCCTGGCCGGATGCGGTTCGAACAGCGGCTCGACCGGCAGTGACCCGGCGGGCGGCGCGGGCGACTCGATCACCATGGGCTTCTCCCAGGTCGGCGCCGAGAGCGGCTGGCGCACCGCGAACACCAAGTCCGTGCAGGAGTCGGCCAAGAGCGCCGGCATCGAGCTGAAGTTCTCCGACGCCCAGCAGAAGCAGGAGAACCAGATCAAGGCGCTCCGCTCGTTCATCCAGCAGAAGGTGGACGTGATCGCGTTCTCGCCGGTGGTGGAGTCGGGCTGGGACACCGTGCTCAAGGAGGCGCAGAACGCCAAGATCCCGGTCATCCTGACCGACCGCGCCGTCGACTCCAAGGACACCTCGCTCTACAAGACCTTCCTCGGCTCCGACTTCGTCGAGGAGGGCAAGAAGGCCGGCCAGTGGCTGGTGGAGGAGTACAAGGACGAGTCCGGCCCGGTCAACATCGTCGAGCTGCAGGGCACCACCGGCTCGGCCCCGGCCAACGACCGCAAGGCCGGTTTCGCCGAGGTCATCGGGGCCGACCCCAAGTTCAAGATCATCGCCTCGCAGACCGGCGACTTCACCCGGGCCAAGGGCAAGGAGGTCATGGAGGCGTTCCTGAAGTCCAACCCGGACATCGACGTGCTGTACGCGCACAACGACGACATGGGCCTGGGCGCGATCGAGGCCATCGAGGGCGCGGGCAAGACGCCCGGCACCGACATCAAGATCATCACGGTGGACGCCGTCAAGGACGGCATGCAGGCCCTGGCCGACGGGAAGATCAACTACATCGTCGAGTGCTCCCCGCTGCTCGGCCCGCAGCTCATGGACCTGGCCAAGAAGGTCGTCGCGGGCGAGCAGGTGCCGCCCCGCGTGGTGACCGAGGAGACCACGTTCACCCAGGAGCAGGCCAAGCAGGCCCTGCCCAGCCGCCAGTACTGATCCCAAGGGGCCGGGCCGCGGCCCGGCCCCGCCACCGGAAGGGGATGGCGATGGCCACACCCGCGCCGGTCCTGCGGATGAGCGGGATCGGCAAACAGTTTCCTGGCGTGCGCGCGCTGGACGGCGTGGACCTGAGGCTGCTGCCCGGCGAGGTGCACGCGCTCATGGGCGAGAACGGCGCCGGGAAGTCCACCCTGATCAAGGTGCTGACCGGCGTCCACCAGGCCGACGAGGGCACGATCGAGCTGGCCGGCCGGCCCGTCGCGTTCGGCAGCCCGCTGGAGGCCCGCCAGGCCGGCATCAGCACCGTCTACCAGGAGGTCAACCTCTGCACCAACCTGTCGGTCGCGGAGAACATCCTCATCGGCCGCGAGCCCCGCAGGTGGGGCCGCATCGACTGGAAGCGGATGCGGGCCCGCGCCCGCGAGCTGCTCGCCCGGCTGGAGCTGGACCTGGACGTGTCGGCGCCGCTGTCGGCCTACTCGCTGGCGATCCAGCAGATGGTGGCGATCGCCCGCGCCCTCGACGTCGAGGCCCGGGTGCTCATCCTGGACGAGCCCACCTCCAGCCTGGACGCCGACGAGGTGGGCCAGCTCTTCCGGGTGATGCGCAGGCTCAAGGACGACGGCATCGCGATCCTGTTCGTGTCGCACTTCCTGGACCAGGTGTACGAGATCTCCGACCGGATGACGATCCTGCGCAACGGCCGGCTCGTCGGCGAGTACCCGACGCGCGAGCTCAGCCAGGTCGACCTCGTCGCCAAGATGATCGGCCAGGAGCTGGCCGCGCTCGACCGGCTGCACGGCGAGGCCGCGGCCTTCGACCGTCCCCTGGTGGAGGCCCGCGAGCTGGGCCGCGCCGGGGCGATCGAGCCGTTCACGCTCACGATCCACGAGGGCGAGGTCGTCGGGCTCGCCGGGCTGCTCGGCTCGGGCCGCACGGAGGTGGCCCGGCTGCTGTTCGGCGCCGACCACGCGGGCGGCGGCCGGGTGGCGGTCGGCGGCGCGCCCGCGTCGCTGCGCACCCCGCGTGCCGCGATGGGCCACGGGATCGCGTTCTGCTCGGAGAACCGCAAGGCCGACGGCCTCATCCCGGACCTGACCGTCCGCGAGAACATCATCCTCGCGCTCCAGGCGACCCGGGGCTGGACCAGGCCCGTGCCGCGCGAGCAGCAGGACGAGCTGGTCGAGCGCTACGTCAAGGCGCTGCGCATCAGCCCGCCCAACCCCGAGCACCTGGTGCGCGACCTGAGCGGCGGCAACCAGCAGAAGGTGCTGCTGGCCCGCTGGCTGATCCTGGAGCCGCGGCTGCTCATCCTCGACGAGCCCACCCGCGGCATCGACGTGGGCGCCAAGACCGAGATCCAGCGCCTGGTCGCCGAGCTGTCCGGCGGCGGCATGGCGGTGCTGTTCATCTCCGCCGAGCTGGAGGAGGTGCTGCGGCTCAGCCACAAGGTCGCCGTGCTGCGCGACCGGCGGCTGGTCGCCGAGCTGCCCAACGGGCCCGAGCTCACCACGGACGTGCTGATGGAGACGATCGCGAGCGGAGGCCGTACGTGATGGCGGCGATGCGGCGGCTGATCTGGCCGCTCCTGATCCTGGCCGCGCTGTTGCTGGTCAACGTGGCCTTCATCCCCGGCTTCCTGTCGGTGGAGGTGCGTGAGGGGCACCTGTACGGGAGCCTGATCGACATCCTGCGCTTCGGCGCGCCGCTCATCCTGGTCTCGCTCGGCATGACGCTCGTCATCGCGACCGGCGGCATCGACCTGTCGGTGGGCTCGGTGGTGGCGATCTCCGGCGCGCTGGCGTGCCTGCAGCTCAGCCAGGACCAGGGCGTGTTCACCGCGATCGTGCTGGCGCTCGGGCTGAGCACGCTGCTGGGCGCCTGGAACGGGTTCCTGGTGGCCGGGATCGGCATCCAGCCGATCATCGCGACGCTGATCCTCATGGTCGCCGGGCGCGGCCTGGCCCAGCTCATCACCGACGGGCAGATCATCACCGTCAACGACCCGGCCTACAAGCTGATCGGCGGCGGCTACTGGCTGACCGTGCCGTTCGGCGTCCTCGTCGTGCTGGCGGTGCTGGCGATCACCGCGTTCCTGACGCGGCGGCTGGCGCTGGGCCTGCTCATCGAGTCGGTCGGCGGCAACGCCGAGGCCAGCCGCCTGGCCGGCATCCGCGCGCGCGGGATCATCGTCATGGTGTACGCGTTCGCGGCCCTGTGCGCGGGCGTCGCCGGGCTCATGATCAGCTCGAACGTGTCGAGCGCCGACGGCAACAACGCCGGGCTCTGGATCGAGCTGGACGCCATCCTGGCCGTGGTCATCGGCGGCACGTCGCTGGCCGGCGGCCGGTTCTCGCTCGGCGGGACCGTGCTCGGCGCGCTCATCATCCAGACGCTGACCACGACGATTTACTCCGTCGGCGTGCCGCCCGAGACCACGCTGCTGTTCAAGGCCCTCGTGGTGGCGGCGGTCTGCCTCGTGCAGTCGCCGGCGTTCCGCGAGAAGGTGTTCCACCGCCGGCGGCGGCCGTCCTCCGCCCGTCCGGCCGAGGAGAAGGTGCGGGTGACGGCATGACGACGCTCTCCCTGGGCGGCGGGCGGGCCGTCCCCGCCAGGTACGTCCCGGTCCTGGTGACGGGGTGCCTGTTCGTGGCCATGTTCGTGGTGGGCGGGATCCGCTACGAGGGGTTCGCCAGCGGGCAGGTGGTGCTCAACGTCTTCATCGACAACGCGTTCCTGCTGGTCGTGGCCGTCGGGATGACGTTCGTGATCCTGACGGGCGGCATCGACCTGTCGGTGGGCTCGGTGGTGGCGCTGTCGACGATGATCTCGGCGAGCCTGATGGCCGGGCCGGGCTGGCCGCCGTACGTGGTGGTGCCGCTGGTGCTGCTCGTGGGGTCGGGCCTGGGCCTGCTCATGGGCTGGCTGGTGCACGCCTTCGACATCCAGCCGTTCATCGTCACGCTGGCCGGGATGTTCCTGGCCAGGGGGCTGTGCTACACGATCGGCACGGAGTCGATCCCGATCGAGGACGCCACGTTCACGGCGTTCGCGCAGACCAGGATCGACCTGTTCGCCGATCTGTGGATCTCGCCGAGCGTGGTGATCGCGGCCGTGGTGGTGCTGGCGGCGGCGTACGTGCTGCACTACACGCGGCTGGGCCGGGCCGTCTACGCCACCGGGGGCAGCGAGCAGTCGGCGCTGCTCATGGGGCTGCCGGTGGGCCGGACGAAGGTCGCCGTGTACACGATCTCCGGCTTCTGCTCGGCGCTCGGCGGGGTGCTGCTGTCGTTCTACATGCTCTCCGGGTACGGCCTGCACGCGGTGGGCATGGAGCTGGACGCCATCGCGGCGGTCGTCATCGGCGGCACGCTGCTGACCGGGGGCACCGGGTTCCTGTTCGGCACCGTGCTGGGCGTGCTCGTGCTGGGGCTGATCCAGACGATCCTCAGCTTCGAGGGGACGCTCAGCTCGTGGTGGACGAAGATCTTCATCGGCCTCCTGCTGTTCGCCTTCATCCTGCTGCAGCGGCTGTTCTCGGCCCGGAGACGCCCCTGACCTGGCCACCTGTGGTTACCGGACCGTTTCCGGGAGGTTACCGTCGTCCATTGACACCAGCGTTGTTAGCGATAACAATCAGCCCAGACGTAATGCGAACTTTGTTCCGGTTTATCACGGTTTAGCACCGCAACCCCCATACGAGGAGAGTCAAGGATGAGGTTGGGACGAATCGGGGGCGTGGTGTCCGCCATCGCGCTCGCCGCGACCATGACGGCCTGCGGCTCCGCCCAGAAGACCATCGACGCCGAGGCGTCCGAGGCCGCCGCGGGCGGCAACGCCGGCGCCCTCGTCGGCGTCACGATGCCGACCAAGTCGTCCGAGCGGTGGATCCACGACGGCGACAACGTCAAGAAGCAGCTCGAAGCCCTCGGCTACAAGGTCGACCTGCAGTACGCCGAGAACGACATCCCCACCCAGGCCAACCAGATCGAGAACCAGATCACCAAGGGCGCCAAGCTCCTGATCGTCGCCTCGATCGACGGCACCGCGCTGACCTCCCAGCTCCAGCAGGCGGCCGACAACAAGATCCCGGTCATCGCCTACGACCGGCTCATCCGCAACAGCCCCAACGTCGACTACTACGCCACCTTCGACAACTTCAAGGTCGGCGTCCAGCAGGCGACCTCGCTGCTGCAGGGCCTCGGCGTCGACAAGGGCGAGAAGGGCCCGTTCAACGTCGAGCTGTTCGGCGGCTCGCCCGACGACAACAACGCCACGTTCTTCTGGAACGGCGCCATGTCGGTGCTCCAGCCGAAGATCGACGACGGCACGCTGAAGGTCAAGAGCGGCCAGACCGACTTCAAGACCGCCGCCATCCTCCGCTGGGACCCGGCCACCGCGCAGAAGCGCATGGAGGACATCCTCACCAAGACCTACACCGGCGGCGCCGAGGTCGACGGCGTCCTGTCGCCCTACGACGGCCTGTCCATCGGCATCCTGTCGGCGCTCAAGAGCAGCGGCTACGGCACCAGCGGCCAGCCCTACCCGGTCGTGACCGGCCAGGACGCCGAGCTCGCCTCGGTCAAGTCGATCGTCGCCGGTGAGCAGTACTCCACCATCTTCAAGGACACCCGCAAGCTCGCCGAGGTCACCGTCAAGATGGCCGACGCCGTGCTCAAGGGCGGCAAGCCCGAGGTGAACAACACCAAGGACTACGACAACGGCACCAAGGTCGTCCCCTCGTACCTGCTCGACCCGGTGATCGTGGACGAGAGCAACTACAAGGACGTCATCATCGGCGGCGACTACTACACCGAGGACCAGCTCAAGTAGGAGCGCGCTCCGGGGGCGGCACGCCCCCGGGGCCCTCCCGGGCGAGGGGCTTGAGACATGACCGACCACATCTTGCGGATGAGCGGGATCACCAAGACGTTCCCCGGCGTGAAGGCGCTGCAGGACGTCACCCTGTCCGTGCGACGGGGCGAGATCCACGCCATCTGCGGCGAGAACGGCGCCGGCAAGTCGACGCTGATGAAGGTGCTGTCCGGCGTCTATCCGCACGGCACGTACGACGGCGAGATCCACTTCGACGGCGAGCGGGGGGAGTTCGGCGGCATCCGCGACAGCGAGCGCGCCGGCATCGTCATCATCCACCAGGAGCTCGCGCTCAGCCCGCAGCTCTCGATCGCCGAGAACATCTTCCTCGGCAACGAGCGGGCCAGGCGCGGCTTCATCGACTGGAACCGCACCAATTACGAGGCCGCCCAGCTCATGGCGCGCGTCGGCCTGCGCGAGAACCCGACGACCGTCGTCTCCGACATCGGCGTCGGCAAGCAGCAGCTCGTCGAGATCGCCAAGGCGCTGTCGAAGGAGGTGAAGCTGCTCATCCTCGACGAGCCGACCGCCGCGCTCAACGACGACGACTCGGCCCACCTGCTCGACCTGCTGCGCGGCCTGCGCGACGAGGGCATCACCTGCGTGATCATCTCGCACAAGCTCAACGAGGTCACCGCGATCGCCGACTCCGTCACGATCATCCGCGACGGCCGCACGATCGAGACCCTCGACATGGCCACCGACGCGGTGACCGAGGACCGGATCATCTCCGGCATGGTCGGCCGCGCCCTCGACAACCGCTACCCGCCGCACGAGCCGACCATCGGCGCGGAGGTGCTGCGCATCGAGGACTGGACCGTGCACAGCCCCAGCCAGCCGGGCCGCAAGGTCGTCGACGGGGCGGCGCTCACGCTGCGCCGCGGCGAGATCGTCGGCCTGGCCGGGCTCATGGGCGCGGGCCGCACCGAGCTGGCGATGAGCCTGTTCGGCAGGACGTACGGGGTGAACATCTCCGGCAGGGTCTTCAAGGACGGGAAGCCGATCGAGATCCGCACCGTGCAGGACGCCATCCGGCACGGCATCGCGTACGCCACCGAGGACCGCAAGCGCTACGGCCTCAACCTCATCGAGGACATCAAGCGCAACGTCTCGGCCGCCGCGCTGTCCGGGCTGTCGCGCCGGGGCTGGGTCGACGAGCACGAGGAGTACGCGGTCGCCCAGCGCTTCCACAAGAGCATGAACATCAAGGCGCCGAGCGTGTCCAGCGTCGTCGGCAAGCTG
The DNA here is from genome assembly GCF_053590035.1 of Nonomuraea sp. NPDC003214. NCBI lineage: Bacteria > Bacillati > Actinomycetota > Actinomycetes > Streptosporangiales > Streptosporangiaceae > Nonomuraea > Nonomuraea sp. NPDC003214. The sequence goes on from NZ_JBSFSX010000021.1 coordinate 64,056, forward strand.
AGCGGCGGCAACCAGCAGAAGGTCGTGCTGTCCAAGTGGATCCTGACCGAGCCCGACGTGCTCATCCTCGACGAGCCCACCCGGGGCATCGACGTCGGCGCCAAGTACGAGATCTACACGATCATCAACAGGCTCGCCGACGAGGGCCGGGCCGTGCTGGTGATCTCGTCGGAACTGCCCGAGCTGCTCGGGCTGTGCGACCGCATCTACACCCTCTCCGAGGGCCGCATCACCGGTGAGGTGCCGCGCCGGGAAGCGACGCAGGAACGCCTCATGCATCTCATGACCAAGGGACAGGAGTAGCTCCAATGAGCAGCATCACGCCCGCCGGCGTCCAGGCCGGCACTCAGGGCGGCGGGGGAGGGGAGCCGCGGCGGCCCGGCCGGGTGTCACTCGGCGGCCTGTCGCTCAACCTGCGGGCCAGCGGCATCTACATCGCCTTCGCGCTCATCGTCGTGTTGTTCTCGGTGCTCACCGACGGGGCCCTGCTCACGCCGCAGAACATCTCCAACATCATCGTCCAGAACTCCTACGTGCTGATCCTGGCGATCGGCATGATCCTGGTCATCATCGCCGGGCACATCGACCTGTCGGTGGGCTCGGTGGTCGCGGTGACCGGGGCGCTGGCCGCGGTGCTCATGGTCAACATGGGCCTGCCGTGGCCGCTCGCGCTGGCGCTCACCGTGCTGGCCGGCGGGCTCATCGGCGCCTGGCAGGGCTACTGGATCGCCTACTTCGGCATCCCGGCGTTCATCGTGACGCTGGCGGGCATGCTGCTGTTCAGGGCGCTGACGCTGACCGTGCTCGGCAACCGCGGCATCGGCCCGTTCCCCGACCAGGTCCGCACCCTGGCCAACGGCTTCACCAGCGGCTACCTGGGCAACGTCGGCCTCGGCGCGCTCGGCGGCGCCGACCTGTTCAGCCTGCTCATCGGCGTCGTCGCCATCGCCGGCATGGTCACCGCCCAGTGGCGCTCGCGGGCCGCCCGGGCCGGCTACGGCCAGAGCGTCGAGCCGATGGCGCTGTTCGCGCTCAAGATGGCCGCGGGCGCCGCCGTCATCCTCTTCCTGGTCGTGCAGCTCGCCCGCTTCCACAACCTGCCCTGGGTGCTGGTGCTGCTGGCGATCCTGGTGCTGGCGTACTCGCTGATGGCCAACCGCACGGTCTTCGGCCGGCAGATCTACGCGATCGGCGGCAACCTCCAGGCGGCGGTCATGTCCGGCGTCAAGGTCAAGAAGGTCGTCTTCTGGATCTTCGTCAACATGGGCGTGCTCTCGGCGATCGCCGGCATCATCTTCGCCGGGCGCCTCAACCAGGCGGGCCCGACGGCGGGCAACAGCTTCGAGCTCGACGCGATCGCGGCGGCCTTCATCGGCGGCGCGGCCGTGCAGGGCGGCGTGGGCAAGGTCGTCGGCGCGATCACCGGCGGCCTCATCATGGCCGTGATCAACAACGGCATGTCCCTGATCGGCTCCCCGAGCGAGCGGGTCATGCTCGTCAAGGGCGCCGTCCTGCTGGCCGCCGTCGCCTTCGACGTGTGGACCAAGCGCAGGGCCGGCGCCGCGGGCTGACGGCCGCGCACTACGATCTGCTAGCCGACGGAAGGAGAGAGCGTGGGAGCGATCCCCAGGCGACGCCTGCCTGTCATGGCCGACGTGGCCAGGGAGGCGGGCGTGTCGCACCAGACGGTCTCCCGCGTGCTCAACGGCCATCCGAACGTCAGGGCCGACACCCGCGCCCGCGTCGAGGCGGCCATCACCCGGCTCGGCTACCGGCGCAACCTGACCGCCCGCGCGCTGGTCACCCGGCGCTCGCGCACGCTCGGCGTGATCAGCTTCGACACCACCCTGTACGGGCCGGCCAGCACGATCTACGGCATCGAGCAGGCGGCCAGGACGGCGGGCTACTTCGTCAGCATCGTCAGCCTGAAGTCGATCGACGCCGACAGCGTGCGCGACGCCATCGCCTACCTGACCGACCAGGGCGTCGACGGGATCGTGGTCGTCGCGCCGCAGCACTCGGCCAGCCAGGCGCTGGAGAGCCTGCCGATCGGCACGCCGGCCGTCGCGGTCGAGGCCACCCACCGGGCCGACATCCCGGTGGTCCGCATCGACCAGGCGGAGGGCGCCCGGATGGCCACCCGCCACCTGCTCGACCTGGGCCACGAGACGGTCTGGCACGTCAGCGGCCCGGCCGGCTGGCTGGAGACCGAGGGGCGGCTGCGGGGCTGGCGCGAGGCGCTGGAGGAGGCGGGGCGGCCGGTGCCGGAGCCGCTGACCGGCGACTGGAGCCCGCGCGCCGGCTACGAGGCGGGCCGGCGGCTGGCCGCGACGGCCGGGGTCACGGCCGTCTTCGCCGCCAACGACCAGATGGCGCTCGGCGTGCTGCGCGCGCTCTCCGAGGAAGGAGTGAAGGTGCCCGGCCGGATCAGCGTCGTGGGCTTCGACGACATCCCCGAGTCGGCGTTCTTCTCGCCGCCGCTCACCACCGTCAGGCAGGACTTCGACGTCGTGGGCCGCCACTGCATCGAGATGCTGCTGCGGCAGCTCGACGCCGGGCCCGGCCCGTACGAGAGGCTGGTCGTGCCGCCCGGCTTCGTCGTCAGGTCCAGCACCGCACCGCCGGCCGCCGCCGCAGGGTAGGAACCACGTGGCAGCCGTCCCCATCGAACCCCCATGGAGTCACATGTGAACGCTAACAAGTTCGTGGTCGGCGTGGACTTCGGCACGCTCTCCGGACGCGCCGTGGTGGTCCGCGTGTCCGACGGCGCCGAGCTGGGCAGCGCCGTCCACGAGTACGCCCACGGCGTCATCGAGCGCGAGCTGCCCGGCTCGGACGTCCGGCTCGGGCCCGACTGGGCGCTGCAGTCGCCGCAGGACTGGATCGACGTGCTGCGCGTCGCCGTCCCCTCGGCCGTCGCGGCGGCCGGGGTGTCACCCGCCGACGTGATCGGCATCGGCATCGACTTCACCGCCTGCACCGTGCTGCCCGCCACCGCCGACGGCACGCCGCTCTGCTTCGAGACCCCCGAGCTGCCGCACGCCTGGCCCAAGCTGTGGAAGCACCACGCCGCCCAGCCGCACGCCGACCGCATCAACGCGCTGGCCGCCCGGCGCGGCGAGAGCTGGCTGCCCCGCTACGGCGGCAAGATCTCCTCCGAGTGGGAGTTCGCCAAGGCCCTCCAGGTCCTGGAGGAGGACCCCGGCACCTACGAGCGCGCCGAGCGGTGGATCGAGGCCGCCGACTGGATCGTCTGGCAGCTCACCGGCGTCGAGAGCCGCAACATCTGCACCGCCGGCTACAAGGGGATCTTCCAGGACGGCGGCTACCCGTCCGAGGACTTCCTCGCCGAGCTGAACCCCGCGTTCGCCGGCTTCACCGGCAAGCTCGCCACCGGCCAGGTCGGCGAGGACGCCGGCAAGGGCGTCCGGCTGGCCGCGCTCGGCGCGCCCGCCGGCCCCCTGTCCGCGCGCGCCGCCGCCTGGACCGGGCTGCCCGAAGGCGTCGCCGTCGCCGTCGGCAACGTGGACGCGCACGTCACCGCCGCCGCCGCGGACGCCGTCGCCCCCGGCCGGATGGTCGCCATCATGGGCACCTCCACCTGCCACATCATGCCCAGCGACCGGCTCGCCGAGGTGCCCGGCATGTGCGGCGTCGTCCGCGACGGCATCGTGCCCGGCCTGTGGGGCTACGAGGCCGGGCAGTCGGCCGTGGGCGACATCTTCGCCTGGTTCGTCGACGCGTTCGTGCCCGCCGCCTACACCCGGCGGGCCGCCGAGCAGGGCGTCAGCGTGCACGCCCATCTGACCGCGCTGGCCGCCGAGCAGGCCGTCGGCCAGCACGGCCTGGTCGCCCTCGACTGGTTCGGCGGCAACCGGTCCGTCCTGGTGGACCACAACCTGTCCGGCGTCGTCCTCGGCCAGACCCTCGCCACCAGGCCCGAGGACGTCTACCGGGCCCTCATCGAGGCCACCGCCTACGGCGCGCGGACCATCGTGGAGACGTTCGAGAAGTCCGGCGTCCCCGTCGAGGAGTTCGTCGTCGCCGGCGGCCTGCTGAAGAACCCCTTCCTCATGCAGGTCTACGCCGACGTGCTGCGCCGCCCGCTGTCGGTGATCGGCTCCGACCAGGGCCCCGCCCTCGGCTCGGCCATCCACGCCGCCGTCGCGGCGGGCGCCTACGACGACATCCAGGCCGCCGCCGCGGCCATGGGCAAGCGCACCGAGGCCGCGTACGTGCCGGACGAGGCCAGGGCCGACGCCTACGACCGGCTCTACGCCGAGTACCGGGACCTGCACGAGCACTTCGGCGACGGAAAGGCGCTGCACCGGCTGCGCGCGATCAGGAACGAGGCCAGAGCATGAGGAAGACCGTCAGCGACCTGCACGCCGAGCTGGTCCGCTACAACCTGGTGGCCTGGACGGCGGGCAACGTCTCCGGCCGCGTCCCCGGCGAGGACCTGTTCGTCATCAAGCCCTCCGGCGTCTCCTACGACGAGCTGTCGCCGGAGAACATGGTGGTCTGCGACCTCGACGGCAACCTCGTCGAGGGCGCCCACGCGCCGTCCAGCGACACGGCCGCGCACGCCTACGTCTACCGCAACCTGCCCGAGGTCGGCGGCGTGGTGCACACCCACTCCACCTACGCCTCGGCGTGGGCGGCGCGCGGCGAGGCCATCCCGTGCGTGCTGACCGCGATGGCCGACGAGTTCGGCGGCGAGATCCCCGTCGGGCCGTTCGCGCTGATCGGCGACGACTCCATCGGCCAGGGCATCGTCGAGACGCTCAAGGGCCACCGCTCGCCCGCCGTGCTCATGCGCAACCACGGCGTTTTCACCATCGGCAAGACGCCCGAGGCCGCCGTCAAGGCCGCCGTGATGTGCGAGGACGTGGCCCGTACCGTGCACGTCGCCCGCCAGCTCGGCGAGCCGCTGCCGATCGCCCGCGACGACGTCGACCGCCTGTACGACCGCTATCAGAACGTCTACGGACAGAGGAGCCCGCGTTGAACATCTGGTTTCTGACCGGCAGCCAGGGGCTGTACGGCGAGGACACGCTGCGGCAGGTCGCCGAGCAGTCGCGGCGCATCGCCGAGGCCCTGCCGGTGGCCGTCGAGTGGAAGCCCGTGCTGACCGACGCGGCCGCCATCCGGCGCGTCATGCTGGAGGCCAACGCCGACGACTCCTGCGCCGGCGTCATCGCCTGGATGCACACCTTCTCCCCGGCCAAGATGTGGATCGCCGGGCTCGACGCGCTGCGCAAGCCGCTGCTCCACCTGCACACGCAGGCCAACGTGGAGCTGCCGTGGAGCTCCATCGACATGGACTTCATGAACCTCAACCAGGCCGCGCACGGCGACCGCGAGTTCGGCCACATCCAGACGCGGCTCGGCGTGCCCCGCAAGACCGTCGCCGGGCACGTCAGCGACCCGGCCGTGGGCGAGCGCATCCTGGCCTGGGAGCGTGCCGCCAAGGGCGTGGCCGAGGTGCGCACGCTGCGGCTGGCCCGGTTCGGCGACAACATGCGCGACGTGGCCGTCACCGAGGGGGACAAGGTCGAGGCGCAGCTCCGCTTCGGCGTCTCCGTCAACACCTACGGCGTCAACGACCTGGTCGAGGCCGTGGACTCCGCCTCCGACGCGGACGTGTCGGCGCTGGTCAAGGAGTACGCCGAGCTGTACACCGTGGCGCCCGAGCTGCTCGGCGAGCGCAACGAGTCGCTGCGCTACGCGGCCAGGATCGAGCTGGGCCTGCGCCGCTTCCTGGAGGACGGCGGGTTCCGCGCGTTCACCACGAACTTCGAGGACCTCGGCGGCCTGCGCCAGCTCCCCGGCCTGGCCGTGCAGCGGCTCATGGCCGACGGCTACGGCTTCGGCGGCGAGGGCGACTGGAAGACCTCGGTGCTGCTGCGCACGCTCAAGGCGATGTCTGACAAGGCGATGTCTGACAAGGCGATGTCTGACAAGGAGATGTCTGACAAGGAGCGGCCCGGCGGCACGTCCTTCATGGAGGACTACACCTACGACCTGACGCCCGGCGGCGAGCTCATCCTGGGCGCGCACATGCTGGAGGTGTGCCCGTCGATCGCGGCCGGCACCCCGTCGTGCGAGATCCACCCGCTCGGCATCGGCGGCCGGGAGGACCCGGTCAGGCTCGTGTTCGACGCCGAGCCCGGCCCCGGCATCGTCGTCGGCCTGGCCGACATGGGCGACCGGTTCCGCCTGGTCGCCAACGAGATCGACGTGGTGACGCCGCCCCAGCCGCTGCCCAAGCTGCCGGTGGCCCGCGCCGTGTGGCGCCCGCGCCCCAACCTGCGCACCTCCACCGAGTCGTGGCTCACCGCCGGGGCGCCGCACCACACCGTGCTGTCCACGGCCGTCGGCCGCGAGGAGCTGACCGACCTGGCCGAGATGCTGGGCGTCGAACTGGTGATCATCGACGCGGAGACCACGACCGAGCGGTTCACCAAGGAACTGCGCTGGAACCAGGCCTACTACCGCCTGGCCCAGGGGTTCTGACCGTGTGGGAAGGTGGGGCCGTGACGCTGACGAACTGGGCTGGAAACACCACGTTCCGGGCAAGCCATCTGCACCGTCCCACCTCCCTCGACGAGCTCCGGCGTGCCGTCACCGGCGCGCCCCGGGTGCGGGCGCTGGGCAGCGGCCACTCGTTCAACGACGTCGCCGACACCCCCGGCGAACTGGTGTCCCTCGACCGGATGCCGTACCTGGTGGAGATCGACGAGGCCGCGCGCCGGGTGCGGGCCGGGGCGAGCACCACCTACGCCGCGCTCGCGTCCGAGCTGCACGCGCGCGGGCTGGCGCTGGCCAACCTGGCCTCGCTGCCGCACATCTCCGTCGCCGGCTCGGTCGCCACCGGCACCCACGGCTCCGGCGTCGCCAACGCGAGCCTGTCGGCGGCCGTGTCGGAGCTGGAGCTGGTCACGGCCGACGGATCGCTCGTCACGCTGCGGCGCGGCGACGACGGCTTCGCCGGCGCGGTCGTGGCCCTCGGCGCGCTCGGCGTCGTCACCGCGCTCACCCTCGACCTGGTGCCCGCCTTCGAGCTGCGGCAGTACGTACGCGAAGGCGTGCCCGCCGACGCGCCGTTCGGCGAGCTCATGGCCGACGGCTACAGCGTCAGCCTGTTCACCGACTGGCGCGACACCCGCGCGTGGGTCAAGCGCGACGCCGAGCTCGGCGGCGACTGGTTCGGCACCACCGCCGCCGGCGGGCCCCGCCACCCGGTGCCCGGCATGCCGCCCGGGAGCTGCACCGGGCAGCTCGGCGTCCCGGGGCCGTGGCACGAGCGGCTGCCGCACTTCCGGGCCGACGCGCCGCCCAGCAGCGCGGGCGACGAGCTGCAGTCGGAGTGGCTGATGCCGCGCGAGCACGCCGCCGACGCGCTGCGCGAGCTGCGCGCCGTGGGCGGGCGGATCCGGCCGGTGCTCCAGATCGCCGAGGTGCGCACGGTCGCCGCCGACGACCTCTGGCTCAGCCCCTCCTGCGGGCGCGACAGCGTCGCCGTGCACTTCACCTGGGTCAAGGACCCCGCCGCCGTGCTGCCCGTGATCGAGCTGGTGGAGGACGTGCTGGCGCCGTTCGACCCGCGGCCCCACTGGGGCAAGCTGTTCACCCGCCTGCCGGCGTGTCCCGAGCGGTTCGGCGAGCTGGTGCGCCGCTACGACCCGCACGGGCGCTTCGCCAACGACTTCACCCGCCGGCTGCTGGGGGAGTAGCGCCCCGGCTACTGCCGGGGGAGTAGCGTGCGTGGCCGGGCTTGCGTCCGGCGGCGTACGGTGGGACCGGTCCGGCGGACGATGCGCCGGGGCGGCCGGCGGACGATCGTATAGGGCATGATCCCCCATGCATTCCGGTTCGGCGTCGTCGCCGGCCGCTCGCCCGACTGGGCCGGCCTCGCCCGGCGCGCCGAAAGCCTCGGCTACTCGACGCTGCTGGTCCCCGACACGCTCGGCACGCTGGCGCCGTTCGCCGCCTGCGCCGCCGCGGCGACCGCCACCACCACGCTGCGCGTCGGCACGTACGTGCTGTGCGCCCCGCTGCGCCACCCGCAGGCCGTCGCCTGGGAGGCGGCCACGCTGCGCGAGCTCAGCGGCGGCCGCTTCGAGCTCGGCCTGGGCGCCGGCCGGGCGCACGCCGAGGCCGACGCCGCCCGGCTCGGCCTCTCCTTCGGCACCCCCGGGCAGCGGATCGAACAGGTCGCCGCCACCGCCGACGCCGTCGAGGACGTGCCGATCCTCATCGCCGCCGCCGGCTCCCGGCTGCTGCGCGTCGCCGCGGCGCGGGCGGCCACGGTCGCGGTCGCGCTGCCGCCCAACGGCACCGAGGCGCAGCTCGCCGCCCGCCTCGACGAGCTGTACGAGCTGGCCGGCGACCGCTTCGACGACCTGGAGCTGAACGTCAACGTCGCCGCCGTCGGCGAGGAGCTGCCCGCCTGGCTGACCGCCCGGTTCGGCCCGCCCGGCGACGACGCCGTCGGCGTGCTGCCCGGCGGCCCCGGCCAGATCGTCGAGACGCTGAACAGGCGCAGGGACAAGCTCGGCGTGTCGTACGTGACCGTCCCGGCCGACCGCATCGACGCCTTCGCGCCCGTCGTGGAACGCCTCGCCGGTACCTGACCGGACCTGACAGGTATGACCGGCATGCTGGGCCCATGATCGCACAAGGACCCTTCGACACCGCCGGCTGGAACGCCGAGCCGCCCTTCGACGACCGCGACGGCGTCTCGCTCGGGCGCGTCTCGATGAGCAAGACCTTCCACGGCGACCTGACCGCCACCAGTGTCGTCCACCTCACGGTGGTGTCCACGCCGGTGGCGGAGTCGAAGGCGTACGTGGCCGTCGAACGCGTCGACGGAGTCCTGCACGGCCGCAAGGGCTCCTTCGTCGTCCAGCACAGCGCCGCCGACGACCAGGGCGCCCAGTCGCTGCGGGTCAGCGTCGTCCCCGACTCCGGCACCGGCGAGCTGGCCGGGCTGCGCGGCGAGATGACGATCGGCATCGCGCCCGACGGCGCCCACTTTTACACCTTCGACTACACGCTGGCGGACTGAGCCGCCGTCAGAGCCCTTCGGGGACCGTGGTCATGCGGTTGAGCAGGGGGACGAGCTGCTCCTCCTCGTAGTCGAGGTGCGCCTCCAGCTCGGTGGCCAGCCGGTCCAGCTCCTCCCGGACGTCGTCGCCCGCGCCGCTGAGGGCGCGGACGCGGGCGAGCAGCCCGGCCACCACGTGATGCTCCGCCCGCAGCCGCGCCAGCACCTTCGCCAGCTCGGGGCGCTCGCCGTCCAGGTGCGGGAACAGCACCGAGTCCTCGCCCTCGTGGTGCGCGTGCAGCGCGTCGCAGAACGCCAGGCAGTGCTCCCGCAGCTCCGGCGCCCCCTGAGTCCCTTGGCGCAGGGCGGCGAGCTGCCGCCGGAACCCGTCGTGCAGCTTCACCAGCTCGTCACCCAGCGCGACCATCCGCTCCGTCATGCTGCCCCTTCCTTATTTTTTTATACGCGTACAAAAAATAGCACCCGGAAAAATCGTTCGCCAAGCCCCTCCATCCGTGAAAGGGGGCGGCGTCCGGCACGTCGCGGCCACCGGCCTCGGCTCCCGCGCCGTCGCCTGCGCCGGCGAGAACGGCGACCGCCTCGGACCCCAGGGACCCCTCAGGACCGCCCGCTCACAAGAGAGCACCACCCTCTGGCGCCTCACCCACGGCTGACACCATGTGCGCAGCCGTCACGGGATGAGCCGATACAGGCCACGGTCGACCCGTTCCAGGTCGTCGTAAGTCCTCGCCGCGTTGTCCGGCGCGTTTCGGCACATGTGTCCGGTGACCATGGTCCGGATCGTCGTATCCGCGTATCGAGTGCCGCGGTCTTTCATCTCACTGAGGACCTGGGCCGGAGTGAAGGTGGCACCTCCGCTTCGGGTGAGCAAGGCGTGGATCGCCATGAGAATCTCCTGCCGCACACCCTCCCGGCTCCCGGCTGACATCGCGTGAGGTTGTACGAGCCCAGGCATCGGGTCGCCGGAAGCATCGTCGGCGGCAAGGCTCGCGGAGGCCGGACCGGGAGGCGCCCCCAGCGGATCCACCTCGTACACGGCCATCCGTAGCTCGCCGTCCACCTCGATCAGCACGTCGCGCCACGCCTGGACGTGGTGGGCGGCCAACTCGGCGCCGATGATCTGGGCAGCGGTCGTCGGCAGCTTCGCCGTGTCGGCCGGGCGCAGGCTGATCCGCTCGCCTTCGATGGTCATGCCGTACCGCCGGGCGGCGCCGGTCATGTACCGGCGCAACCGTGCCGTCTCCACATAGACGAAGAGGCGCTTCGCAACCCCTGGGAACGCGGCGAGCCGATAGAAGTCCTTGAGCACCTCGCCCAGCGCCATGGTCCACGCCGCGTTCTTCTCGTTCGGTTCCCGTGGGAACTTGAACTCGATCACGACGGGCGGATGGTCGTCGACCACCAGATCGATCCGCGAGCCCCTGAGCGCCGGATGGGGCCATTCCGCGCGAAGAGCGGCAGGGGCGACGCCCGCGTCGACCAGAGCCCGTGCCGAGGCGAACCGCACGGTGTCCTCCGTCAGCAGCGGGCCCAGACCATTGTGCCGATGAGCACGAAGCTCGGCAGCGACCGCCTCCCAAACCGGGCGCGCGATGCTCTCATGCACCGGGGCCATCTACGCGTCGATCTTGAAGTACTGGGTGGCCTGCTCGATGCTGAACTTCGACCGGAGCCTGCAGGCTGAATTCTGGTTGGCGAACATGCCGGGCTTCCACAATGCCTGGCCGCGTGGAACCGTCGCCTGCCAGTCCACTGGCACGACCCACTCACGACGATCTTGCTCGTCCTGGGGAGCCTCGGTGTGGACGTAGCTGCCCGCCAGGTCGAGTTCCTCCATCCTCCGGGTGACTCCGCCCGTGCTGAGAAGGGCCTCCGGGTAGGGACGTGCCTCAGCTGTGACGGTTCCGACGCCGACGTACCCTGACTGCGGTATGTGGACGAACACCCGGGCGCCGACGGGCAGCGCCCGCAGGGTTCTCGAGTAGAAGTCTCCGCCGCCGGCGGAGACGAAGCCGTAACGGCGTGCGTCTTCCCAGTTGCGTCCCCCGGGCTCGTCACCGAAGGCGACGTACCAGTCCTGTCCGTTCCAGGGCTCCTTCTTGCCGCGGCTCGTGGAGTTGGCGGCCGGGCTGGCGGCTTTGACGTCGTCCATCAGCCAGGTGCGCGCCAGGTAGGACCGCCCATCGTCCTCGAAGTAGCGGAAGAACAGCACGTTGACCGGAACCTGGTGCTCCGTGGCCAGATAGGTGACGATGCGCTCGGTAGCTGCGTCAATCTCACTGGCGACGACCGTCAGCGTATGACCGGTGTTAAGTGATTCGGGAGGGTTTGTGCCGAACCATTCCGCAAAAGCCTGATCGAACTCGCCGCTGTGTCCTCGTCGTCTCGCGTAGTCGTCGTAGATGGCGCGGATCTCCTCATTGGTGAGGTTCCGCACCCATGAGCCGTAATCCAGAACCTGCGCCACGACATCCCGCGGAGTCCGGTCGCGCTTCAGTTCCAGGACGTGCAGCACCCCCTCGGCGTCGATGCCGAGGAGGTCGATGAACTTGCCGTGTGCCGTCGGGACCTGCCTGCCGATGAGGAGCACGGGCAGCCCCAGGATGCTCGGGTCGGTCTCCAGCAGCTCTTCCAGCCGTGATTCCCGGGGCATCTTCGACGTCCCCACCTTGACCGGCTTGCCATCGACCCGCCACAGCCCGATCTCCAACGGCACGGCACGCACCTCCAACGCCCTGGACCGAAGCCTGGCCCCGATCGAGGCGGAGCAGGCAATGGCGTCGATACCCCCGTCAAGGGCGAGGAGTGGTTCCGTCTGGCGATCGTCATCAAGTTGCAAGCAACTCTGATACCCGTGTCAAGAAGGCGGAGTGCGGGGGGTGGTGAAGGTGCGGCGGTAGGCGGAGGGGGTGGTGTGCATGGCCCGGGTGAAGTGGTGGCGGAAGGTGACCGGGCTTTCGAAGCCTACGGCGGCGCCGACCTCCTCGACCGGGGCGGCCGTGGACTCCAGGAGGGGGAGGCTGGCGGCGATGCGCTGGGCGATGACCCAGCGGAGGGGGCTGGTGCCGGTCTGACGCTTGAAGTGCCGGATGAAGGAGCGTTCCGAGAGGCTTGCCGCTCTGGCCAGGTCGGCGACGGTGATGGGGTGGGCCAGGTGGGCCAGGGCCCAGGTCATGGCGCGGGACACGGCGTCGTCGCCGCCGACCGGTGTCACCGCCGCCTCCACGTACTGGGCCTGGCCGCCTTCCCGGTGCGGGGGGATGACGAGGCGGCGGGCGACGGCGTTGGCGACGCGGGGGCCGTGGTCGGCGCGGATGAGGTGGAGGAGCAGGTCGAGGCCGGCGGCGCTGCCGGCGCTGGTCAGCACGTCGCCGCCGTCCACGTACAGGACCGAGGGGTTGACCTGGACGGTGGGGAAGCGTTCGCGGAGGAGGGGCGCGTACTTCCAGTGGGTGGTGGCCTCGCGTCCGTCGAGGAGGCCGGCGGCGGCGAGGGCGAAGGCGCCGGAGCAGATCGACACCATGCGCGCGCCGCGCTCGTGGGCCTGGCGCAGGGCGGCGACGAGGGGCGCGGAGACGGGGCCGCGGACGTCGGCGACGCCGGGCACGATGACGGTGCCGGCCGAGGCGAGCGTGTCGAGGCCGTGTTCGGCGTGGAGGGTGAAGCCGCCGACGGCGCGCAGCGGCCCGGCGGTCTCGGCGCAGACCTTGAGGTCGTACCAGGGGACGCCGAGCTCGGGCCGGGGCAGGCCGAAGATCTCCACCACGCAGCCGAGCTCGAACGGCGACATCCTGTCGAAGGCGAGGACGGCGACCGTGGGAGGCGGAGCGGGCGGGGGCATGTCCGGATGTTAGCCCGCGCCTCTCAGCGGCAGAGAACTGGTCATGTACATACAGGGCGTGCAGACCGTTCTGCCGGACCACCGCTACGAGCAGGAGGAGATCACCGAGGCGTTCTCCGAGCTCACGGCGGCGGACGGGGAGCTGCTCAAGCGCTTCCACAGCGCCACCGGCGTCACCGGGAGGAACCTGGCGCTGCCGCTCGAGGACTATCCGAAACTCGACTCGTTCGAGCGGGCCAACGAGATGTACGTCGAGATCGCCCTGGACCTGGGGGAGCGGGCGATCGCGGGCGCGCTGGAGAGGGCGGGGCTGCCGCCGGAGAAGGTCGACCATCTGGTGTTCTGCTCCACGACGGGGCTGGCGACGCCGTCGCTGGACGCGCGGCTGGCCAAGCGGGCGGGGTTGCGCGCGGATGTGAAGCGGGTGCCGGTGTTCGGGCTGGGCTGCGCGGCGGGGGCGTCCGGGCTGTCGCGGTTGCACGACTATCTGCGTGGCTGGCCGGAGCAGACGGCGTTGCTGGTGTGCGTGGAGCTGTGCTCGCTGACGATCCAGCGGGACGACACCTCGATCGCGAACCTGGTCGCGAGCGGGCTGTTCGGCGACGGGGCGGGGGCGGTGGTCGCGACGGGGCACGGCGAGGGCCGGGAGGTCGTGGCCACGCGCAGCAAGCTCTATCCGGACACCGAGCACCTGATGGGCTGGGAGGTGGGCGGTCACGGCTTCCGCATCGTGCTGGACGCCGGGCTGCCCGCGTTCGTGGAGTCGGTGCTGGCCGGGGACATCAGGGCGTTCCTCGCGGATCACGGGCTGACGCCCGACCAGGTGGGGACCTGGATCTGCCATCCGGGCGGCCCCAAGGTGATCGACAAGATCGTGGCGAACCTGGCGCTGCCGCCGGAGGCGCTGGAGGTGACCTGGCGGTCGCTGCGCGAGCACGGCAACCTGTCGTCGGTGTCGGTGCTGCACGTGCTGCAGGAGACGCGCGGCCGTACGGGGGAGCCGGCCGTGCTGCTCGCCCTGGGTCCGGGGTTCTCCGCCGAGCTGCTCCTGCTGCACTGGTGAGCGCGTACCTGGTCCTGATCGGGCTGGTCGTCGTGGAACGGCTGGCCGAGCTGGTGGTGGCCCGCCGCAACCTGGCGTGGGCGCGCTCGCGGGGCGGGGTCGAGCACGGCGGGCGGCACTATCCGTGGATCGTCGCGGCGCACGTGGGCCTGCTGGTGGCGGCGCCGGCGGAGGTGTGGCTGCTGGGGCGGCCGTTCCTGCCGGCGCTGGGCTGGCCGATGCTCGCGCTCGTGCTGCTCGCCCAGGCGTTGCGCTGGTGGTGCATCGCCAGCCTGGGCAGGCGCTGGAACACGCGCGTGGTCGTGCTGCCGGGCGTGCCGCTCGTCACGTCGGGGCCGTACCGGTGGCTGCGCCATCCCAACTACGTCGCGGTGGTCGTGGAGGGGATCGCACTGCCGCTGGTGCACACCGCGTGGCTGACCGCGCTCGCCTTCACCGTGGCGAACGCGGCCCTGCTCACGGTGCGGATCAGGGTGGAGGAGCGGGCGCTGGCCTGATCAGGGCTTGGAGACGGGGATCCGTTCCAGGCCCTCGGGCTCCTTGCCGGGGTACGTGCCGGTCAGGAGGGTGCTGACCGTGTAGAGGTGCCAGGCGGTGGCGGGCTTCTTGACCACCGGGTCGGCGAACAGGGCGCGCACCTCGTCCGGGTTCACGATGGTGGTGAGCGCGTCGAGGTGGCCGAGCACCTGCTGCCGCAGCACGTCGGTGAGGTCGGGGCCGGGGGTGGTGCGCCAGCTCCAGCCGCCGCCGGTCTTGGTCGTCGGCATGTGGGGCGGCGGCACGTGGGTCCGTTCCCACCAGCGGGGCGGCTTCATCCCTTCGACGAACCGCCACGGCTTCCCTTCGATGGGGACATCCCGCAGCTCGGGGGCGAATCTCAAAATAAGCGAATAAATCACCTCTTCCGAGAGTCGCCAGCCCTGGTCCAGCGCCAGCGCGGCCCGTACCACCCGGTTGTCCAGGAACGGCCGGACCGGGTCGCCCCGCCGCAGCGACCCCGCGCGGGCGCTGGCCTGCCAGCGGCCGACCTTGTACCAGATGTAGATGTGGTCCAGCGCCTCCAGCCGGTTCTTGCGCGCCTGCCAGGGCTTGGCGAGGGCGCGGGCGTGCTCGTTCGCCTCGGCGGTGAACAGCTTCTCGTCCTTGTAGAACGTGTTGTTGATCCGGCGCAGCAGGGCCTTGTCGCTCAGGTCGGTCTGGAGGAGGTTCAGGCTGCCCGCGCGCAGGGTCTCACCGCTCTGCCCGGACATGGTGGGCTTGCCGGAGTAGGGGAGGTAGCTCACGATCGTCTCGTACGCCGACGTCATGCCCTCGCAGGTGCGCAGCGTCTCCCACGCCCGGCTCAGCGGGTGCTCCACCAGCACGGCGTCCCGCTCGGCGGTCTGCTGCGGGGCGATCACCGTGTGCTCGACCTTGAGCTGGGTGGCGATCTGCCGGGCCAGGATCACGTCCGGGTGCGTGTCGAGCCCGTTCGTGGTCACCCGGAACGGCACTCGCGCGGCGTGCAGCAGCGCAGCCAGGATGCGGGTGTCGCGCCCGCCGGTCAGCGCCAGGTTGACCGGCTCGCCCAGGTCGCGCAGCGGCGCGACGGTCGCCAGCAGCGCGTCGGCCAGCTCGCCGATCGCCGCCCGCTTGCGCCGCGCCGTGTCCGGCGCGCCCGCCGCCTCCGGCAGCGGCGTCTCGGTGATCGTCCGCTTCCCGTCGCGCACGTCGATCCGCGAGCTCGGGCGCAACGCCGTCACTCCCCGGTACGGCGTCTCGTCCGACAGGAAGAAGCCCTGGCGGATCATCGTCTGGAGGGCGAGCACGTCATGGTCGATCCGGTCGGCCTGCTGCGCCGCCAGGTGCACGAGCAGCGCCCGGCTGCCCACCACGTGCAGCTCGGGCGTCTCGGCGTAGAAGACGGGGCAGACGCGGTTGATCGCGGTCGCGGCCGACAGCTCGCCGTCGCGCGCCACCCAGGCGGAGAAGCAGCCGCCCACGTCGCCGGCCGACGGGTCGCCGAGCAGCCGGGCGGCGTCGGCCGGGTCGGCCAGGTGGCCGTTCAGCCCGAGCACCCGCCCGCCGCTCTCGGTGAGCAGCGGCGGCTGCCGGGAGTCGTCGGGCTCGTTCGACCAGCCGAACAGCGACACCCCCCGGCCGTGCCACTCGCCGCCCCGGATCACCTCGGGAGGCACCGGGAAGGCGGTCTCGATAACGGATCGGACCTTGTCCAGGACACGGGCGGGGATCTCGTGGCCCTTCGCGGCCAGCCCCAAATAGACGCGCACGACGACCATGCCTACCGGATATCACCGGTTCACCACAATCGATCACGCGTGGATCGCGGTTTGCCGTCGCTTGCGTCACCGGCCCGGCCACACCGGGGATCGGAGCCGTCATACGGCCTGGAGGTGGCAAAAGCGATGAAATTTCGTCCGTTAGTGGCAACTGTCGGAATCGCCGGGCTGCTCGCGCTCGCCGCATGCGGCGGCCCCGGAGGTCAGCCCAGCGCCGGCGAGCGAGCGGCCCCCCACGAAGCCCCCCGGGCCACGGCCCAGGCAGAGGACCAGACAGGGCAGGACCAGACCCAGCAGGACCAGGAAGACCGGAAGAACGAGGAACAGGACACGACCCAGGCGCAGATCTCCACGTTCGCCCTGGACGTGGACACCGCCTCGTACGCCTACACGCGCCGCGTCCTCCAGGAGGGCCGCTGGCCCGAGCCCGCCCGGATCCGTCCCGAGGAGTTCGTCAACTCCTTCAAGCAGGACTACGCCGAACCCCCGGACGACGGCTTCACCGTCCACACCGACGGCGCCCGCCTCGACACGCCGGGCCAGGCCGTCCTGCGCGTCGGCCTGCAGACCCGCCGCTCCTCCGCCGAGGCCCGGCGCCCCGCCAACCTCACCTTCGTCATCGACGTCTCCGGCTCCATGGCCGAGACCGGCCGCCTCGACCTGGTCAAGCAGGCCCTGCACACGCTGCTCGACCAGCTCGCCCCCGGCGACCAGGTCTCCGTCGTGGCCTTCAGCGACCAGGCCAGGGTGCTGGCCACGATGACCCCGCTCACCGCCAGGGACGACCTGCACCGGGCCGTCGACCAGCTCACCACCGAAGGCGGCACCAACCTGGAGGCCGGCCTCGTCCTCGGCTACCGGGAGGCCGCCGCCGCGCACCGCCCCGCCGCCACGAACCGCGTCATCCTGCTCTCCGACGGCCTGGCCAACCAGGGCAGCACCGCCTGGCAGGCCATCCTCGACCGGGTCAAGGAGCACGCCGGGCGGCAGATCACGCTCCTGACCGTCGGCGTCGGCCGCGAGTACGGCGACGAGCTGATGGAGCAGCTCGCCGACAACGGCGACGGCGCGGCCGTCTACGTCTCCACCCAGGAGGAGGCCGACAAGATCTTCGCCGCCCAGCTGCCCGCCAGCATCGAGCTGCGCGCCCGCGACGCCAAGGCGCAGGTCGTCTTCAACCCGTCGGTGGTGGAGAGCTACCGGCTGCTCGGCTACGAGAACCGCGCCCTGGCCACCGAGGAGTTCCGTGACGACTCGCGTGACGGCGGCGAGATCGGCCCCGGCCACGCGGTCACCGCGCTGTACTCCGTACGCCTCAAGGCCGGAGCCGAAGGCCAGCTCGCCACCGCCACCGTGCGCTGGCAGGATCCCGACACCCGCGCCCCCAGCGAGGCCACCGGGGCGGTGACCGTCGCCGACCTGGCGGAGACCCTGTGGCAGGGCGCGCCGCTGCGGCTGCAGGTCGACGTGCTGGCCGCCGCGTTCGCCCTCCACATGCGCGACGGGGAGGCGTTCGGGCTCGGCCTGCCCGCGCTCGGCGAGCACGCCAGGAGGCTGGCGGGCGCGGCCGAGGACCCGATGGTGGGCGAGCTGGCCGATCTCATCGCCAAGGCGGGCGCCGTGACCTCCTGAAACGCCGTCCGGCGGCGCGCGAGCGGGGCGCGCCGCCGGATAAAGGCGTACAGAGGGGTGGCTGGAGTCCGTTAGACTGATGCACGCATCGCAAGGGGCTATGGCGCAGTTGGTAGCGCGCCTCCATGGCATGGAGGAGGTCTGGGGTTCGAATCCCCATAGCTCCACCCCTCGTCGCGGCCCTCTCGGGGCCGCCGTCCGTCACAGGCCTAGAGAGGCGAGTTCCGCCCTGGTCGTGACGCCCAGCTTGGGATACGCCTTGTAGAGATGGTGCCCGACGGTGCGCGGGCTCACGAACAGCCGCTCGGCGATCTCCCTGTTGCTCAGCCCGGTCGCCGCCAGCCGCACGCTCTGCAGCTCCTGCGGGGTGAGCCGGTCGGCCAGCCCCGCCGCGTGGTCGCGTGCCGCACGGGTCTCCCCGGTGGCGCGCAGCTCGGCCCGCGCCCGCTCCGCCCAGGGACGCGCGCCCAGCCGCTCGAACGTCTCGGCCGCGCCGCGCAGGTGTGCGCGGGCGTCGGCGGTGCGCCGGTCGCGCCGCAGCCGCTCGCCGTAGAGCAGGGCGGTCCGTGCCTGCTCGAACGGGTAGGTCCGCATCCGTACGGACTGCTCGAACAGGCCGGCGTCGTCGGCGATCAGCGCCCGGCAGCGCAGCGCCACGGCCTCGGCCCACGGCTGCGCGACCCGGCCGGCCCAGGACGCGAACAGCCGGGTCGCGGCCTCGGCGGGCCCCCTGCGCCCGAGCCGCACCGCCGCCTCGACCAGGATCGGCAGGTGCCCCATCACCCCCATCGGCCGCGAACCGGACACCACCGACTCCATCCGGTCCAGCGCCGCCTCGTGCCGCCCCAGGCCCAGGTCGAGCAGGCTCAGCGCGACCACCGCGTGCACCGCGCTCGGCGCGAGGTCACGCTCGATGGCCTCGGCCGCCAGCTCCCGGCAGCGCTCCTCGTCGCCCTCGACGGCGGCCAGCTCCGCCAGGGTCACCGACAGCTCGATGCGCGGCATGCGCTGGCAGGTGTCGGCGGCGATCTGCAGCCCGTCGGCCAGCGTGGCGCGCGCGTCGGCGTGGCGGCCGGTGAACAGCAGGGTCCGCGCCAGCACGGCCTGCACGGCGGGCAGCACGCCGAGCGCCCCCCGCGCCCGGCACTCCCGCTCCAGCGCGGAAGCCAGGCGCATCGCGCCCTCCATGTCGCCGATGACCAGGTGCAGCCGGGCGAACAGCAGCCGGTCCTGGAGGTCGTCGTGCGGCGGCCCGGCCAGCAGCTCCCTCAGCGTCTCGATGCCGCCGTCGTCGAGCCGGTTGGTGGCCAGCGCCGCCGTGGCCAGCCGGTGCACGTCGGAGTCAGGCGGCACGCAGGCGGCGATCCGGTCGAGCGCCGCGAAGTCGTTGGCCCGCCAGGCCGCCCGCGCGGCGCCGCGCAGCAGGGCGGGCAGCTCCGCAGGCGTGACCTGCCCGGCCGACTCGAACAGCAGGGCGTGCGCCTCCTCCGTCCGGCCCAGCCCGTCGGCGATCACCGCCTTGAGCGCGGCGGCCTCCGCCGAGGCGCCGACCTGGCCGGTCAGGCGGTCGGCCCGCTCGAACTGGCCCGCGTCGGCGGCGGCGCGGGCCGCGGCCAGCAGCCTGCGCTCGCGCGTGACCGGGTCGGGGGTGAGGGCGGCGGCGCGTTCGTAGGCGGCGGCGACGGCCGCGTGGCCGCGCCGCTCCCCGGCCCGCAGCGCCGTGCTCTCCAGGGCGGCGGCCACCCGCTCGTCGGGGCCCGTCGCCGCCGCCGCGAGATGCCAGGCCCGCCGGTCGCCGTCCAGGA
The DNA here is from genome assembly GCF_053590035.1 of Nonomuraea sp. NPDC003214. Taxonomy (NCBI): domain Bacteria; kingdom Bacillati; phylum Actinomycetota; class Actinomycetes; order Streptosporangiales; family Streptosporangiaceae; genus Nonomuraea; species Nonomuraea sp. NPDC003214. The sequence goes on from NZ_JBSFSX010000021.1 coordinate 83,746, forward strand.
CCTCCGCCAGCGCGCGGTGCGCCTCGGCCCGCCGGCTGGCCGTCGCCCCCTGGTAGGCGGCGCTCCTCATCAGCGGGTGGCCGAAGACGAGCCGGTCGCCGTCGATCCGCAGCAGCCCGGCCGCCTCCGCCGGGTCGAGGTCGGACAGGCCCGCGCCCAGCCGCCCGGCGGCGCGCAGGACGGCGGCCGGCTCGCCGGTGTCGTCGGCCGCCGCCACCAGCAGCACCGTCCGCGTCGCCGCGGGCAGCGCGCCGATCCGGTCGCCGAACGTCCGCACGATCCTGTCCTGTACGGGGACGGGCCCGGGACCCGGCGTGAGGCCGCCGGCGTCACGACCCCGGCGGGCCCGGGCCAGCACGCGCAGCGCCAGCGGGTTGCCGTCCGCCTCGGCCAGCACCTCCTCGCGCGCGTGCGGCGGCAGGTCGCCGACCAGGGCACGCGCCGCCTCACCCGTCAGGCCGCCCAGGCGCAGCTCCGGCAGCCCCGTCGTGGGGAAGCCGGGAGCGTGCGGCTCGCGTACGGCGAACATCATCACCACGCCCTCGGCCCGCAGCCGGCGCGCGGCGAACAGCAGGGCGGCGGCGGAGGCGCTGTCGAGCCACTGGGCGTCGTCGACCAGGCACAGCAGCGGCGCCCGCTCGGCCAGCAGGCCGAGCACCGCCAGCCCGATCATGAACGTGTCGCCGTCACCGTCACTCCCGGCCAGCCCGAGCGCGCCCGCGAGCGCGGCGGCCTGGCGGGGCGGGAGGGCGTCGAGGCGGTCGAGGAGGCCGCCGGTGAGCAGGCTGAGCCCGGCGTACGGCAGCTCGCTCTCCGCCTCGATCCCGGTCGCGCGCAGCACGTGCATGCCGTGGGCTCTGGCCAGGCCGGCGGTGTGGTCGAGCAGCGCGGTCTTGCCGATGCCCGCCTCGCCGCGGACGACCAGCGCCCCGCTCGTGCCCTCGCGGGCGGCGGCGAGCAGGGCGCCGACCGCCGCCTTCTCCTCCGTCCGCCCCCGCAGCATGCCTCAGAGGCTACCGCCAGTGATCGGCCGCCCAGGCGCGGTAGGTCCGGGCCGGGCGGCCGGTGAGCTCCTCGACGGTCGCGGTGACCGGCTCGGGCTCGGGGGCCGGGCCTGTCATCCTGGCGACCAGGCCCTCGGCCACCTCGGCTCCGAAGACGGCCGCGTACTGCTCCCTGACCTCCTCCGGGGACGGCTGCTCGAAGCGCAGCTCGCGCCCCAGCACCTCCGACAGCACGGCCACCCGCTCGGGCGCGGTCAGCGCCTGCGGCCCGGTCAGCACGTGGGCCGCCCCGTCGTGCCCCTCGCCCGTGAGGACGCGCACGGCCGCGGCCGCCACGTCGGCCTCGTGGATGTGGGACCGCGCCCACCCGCCGGACGGCTCGCGGACCACGCCGTCGCGCCGGATGCCGTCGGCCCACTTGAGGTCGTTGGCCGCCAGCCCGGTGATGCGCAGGAACGTCCACGCCGAGGCGTGCTCCTTGATCAGCCGCTCGATCTCGGCGTGCGAGGCGTTGATCGGGTCGGCCGCGCCCGCCGCCGCGGAGGAGAAGTAGACGACGTGCCTGCCCGCCAGCCTCTTGATCGTCTCGGGCGCGGCGTGGTCGGCCCGGAGCGTCGGCCAGACGAGGAAGACCTTGCTCACGCCCTCCAGCGCCGCGTCGAGCGAGCCCGGCACGGCCAGATCGCCCTCGGCCACCGGCACGGGCAGCCGCGCCCGGCCCCCGTCACGGGCCAGCGCCCGCACCCCCGGCACCCCGGCCGCCGTCAGCTGCCTGACGACCTCGCCGCCCACGCGGCCTGTCGCCCCTGTCACCAGAATCATGCCTCGACGGTAGGAGCGGCCCTGCCCGGTCAGCATCAGTCGATCGACTGATGCTTACGGTCACGGCGCGACCGTAGCGTCGGCGTCATGAACGAGACGATTCTGGTGACAGGCGCCACCGGCCACACCGGCGGGCACGTGGTGCGGCAGTTGCACGAGCGCGGCGGCGTGACGATCAAGGCGTTGACCAGGGACCCCGCCAAGGCGGAGTTCCCCGAAGGGGTGCTGGCGGTCAAGGGCGACCTGAGCGATCCCGCCTCCCTCGACGAGGCGCTGGAGGGCGTGAGCAAGATATTCCTGGTGTGGCCGACGATGTTCGCCGAGCGGTCGCCCGGTGTGGTGATCCCGAAGCTGGCGGCCCGGGCACGCCGGATCGTCTACCTGTCGGCGGGCGGCGCCGAGACCAACGACGACCCGGACAACGTCTCGCACGGCCGGATCGAGCAACTGATCAGGCAGCACGCCCAGGAGTGGACGTTCCTGAGGTCCGGCGGCCACATGAGCAACGACCTCGGCACCCCGGTGCCCGCCAACGGCGTGGTGCGCGGGCCGTTCCTGAGCTGGGCGCGCTCGCAGATCCACCCCCGTGACCTCGCCGCGGTGGGCGTGCGGGCGCTGCTCACCGACGACCTGCTCAACACGGCGACGCCGATGCTGACCGGCGAGGAGCTGATGACCGGCGCCGAGCGGATCCAGGTCGTGGCCGAGCTGGTCGGCAGGCCGGTGAAGAGCGTGGAGGAGCTCGCGCCCGAGGAGGCCAGGGAGTGGTTCCTGGCGTGGGTGCCGCCGGAGGACGTGGACGCGGTCATGGCGACCATGAAGGAGGTCGCCTCGCGGCCCGAGCCGGTCGTCCTGGCTGTCCGGGAGATCCTCGGCCGGCCCGCCACGTCCTACCGGGAGTGGGTGCTCGACCACCTGCCGGCGTTCGTGGAGCCGACGGCCGAGGGCGTCGGCCTGGCCTTCGTCAGCCTGGTCAACCGGGGCGAGAGCGCCGCCGTGACCCGCCACCTGATGGCGTCCGGTCAGGTCAGCGGGCCCGTCGAGGGGCCCTACCTGCGGGCGGGCGACGACCGGTTCGCCGTGCGGTTCACCGCCGAGTCCGCCGTCGGCCTCTACACCGTGCGCGACGGGCGGATCGTCGCCGAGGAGCGCTTCTCCACGCCGTGAACCCCGGAGCCCGGCTCGCCCGGTCGGCGCGAGGACTGCTATGAAGGCAGGCCGGGAGAAAAGGGGCGTCTTGCTGGAGACCTTGACCTTCGTGCTGCTGATCGGCCTGTTGCTGCTGGCGCTGGTGGCCCGGCGTCGCCGGGCGGCGCTCGCGGGGGAGCCGGGCTAGTCCTTGGGGCTGGTCATCGAGTCGAGCCAGGCGTCGATCAGCGCGGTGAAGTCCTCGCCCGTGTGGTGGTTGACCCAGGCGGTGAACGACGCCCGGTCCTGGCCGGTGTTGCGGTGCTCCTGGGCCCAGGCGCGGGTCATGGCGAAGAACCGCTCGTCGCCGATCCGCTCGCGGATCTCGTGCAGCATCAGCGCGGGGCCGTAGTAGATGTTGCTCCCCGCGAACCAGTCGCGCCGGTAGTCGCCGGGCGGGCCCTGCTTCTTGCGCAGGTCCCTCTCGTGCACGCGCACGTCGGCCATGAGCTCGTCCATCGTGCCCGGCTCGTGGTCGGCGTGCCACTGGAGCTCGAAGTACATGGCGAAGCCCTCGTTCAGCCACACGTCCTTCCAGGTGCGCGGGCCGACGCTGTCGCCGAACCACTGGTGGGCGAGCTCGTGCAGCACCACGGAGGGCTTCAGGTACTCGCCGCCGAGGGTGATCATCTGCTGGGTCTCCATGCCGGTCTCGCTGGTGGAGACCAGACCGGCGCTGGGGAAGGGGTACGGGCCTACCCTTTTCTCCATCCAGCGGATCAGCTCCGGCGTCCGGCGGGCCACCGGCAGGGCGGTCCTGGCGTCGCCGGGGCGGATCCAGTAGGTGATCGGGAGGCCGCGCGGTCCCTTGTCCCGGTGCAGCCGGTACCGGTCGGCGGTGAACAGCGTCAGGTAGCTGGCGACCGGGTCGGTCGACCTCCACAGGTAGGTGGCCTTGCCGCCCTTCTCGCTCCTGCCCCGGTACGTGCCGTGCGCGACGCCCGCCCAGCCCTTGGGCACGGTGATGGCGACGTCGTAGAGCGCCTCGTCCGACGGGTGGTCGTTCACCGGGAACCAGGTGAAGGCGCCGTAGGGCTCCTGCAGCGCCCAGACGGACCCGTCGAACTGCGGCTGGGCGCCGAGGTGCCGGAGGTCGTAGCGCCGCTGCCCGGAGGCGTGCGGCTCGGGCATGCCGTGATAGCGGACGACGACCCGGGCGCCCTGGTCGGCGGCGAGCTGGGCGGGCAGCGGGATCGTCAGGTCGTCCTTGCGCCGCTGCGGCTTGACGGCCTTGCCGTCCACGGTCACCTTGTCGATCTTGAGGGCGCGGCCGAAGTCGAGCCCGACCTCGCTGATCGGCTCCACCGCCCGCAGGGTGAGCGTGGCGGTGCCCGTCAGGGTGTAGGCGGACGGCTTCCAGCCCAGCTTGAGGTCGTAGTGGAGCACGTCGATCGACGGGTTGCCGTAGGCCGGGTAGACGGGATCCTCGACCGGCTGCGAGCGTCCCTTGGCGTATGGGGCCAGGTCCACCGGTGGGGAGGCGGTGACCGCCGAGGCGGTGCCGCCGCTGGTGGCGGTCAGCGCCGCAGCCAGGACGAATATGGATAATCTCCGCATTCGCGTCAGCCTAGGGATCTTGAGGGTGCGTGTCGAGACGCGTCAGGACATGACGTACAAGACCCTTTTGGTATGGGGTGGGAGGGTGGAGCCGCGTTACCCTGCGCTCAGAATCGGGTTCTGAGCCATAGGGAGAGCCATGCCGGACAACCTCGTCTTCCGCCAGCCCCCGACCTTCGACAGCCTGGAGGAGGAGCGACTGCATCGCAAGCAGCGGCTCGCGGCGGCGCTGCGCATCTTCGGCAAGTTCGGCTTCGAGGAGGGGATCGCCGGGCACATCACCGCCCGCGACCCGGAGCTGACCGACCACTTCTGGGTCAACCCGTTCGGCATGTCGTTCAAGCACATCACGGTCAGCGACCTGCTGCTCGTCGACCACGACGGCAACGTGGTCGAGGGTGACAGACCGGTCAACCGGGCGGCGTTCGCCATCCACTCCCAGGTGCACCAGGCCAGGCCCGACGTGGTCGCGGCGGCGCACAGCCACTCGGTCTACGGGCGGGCCCTGTCGGCGCTCGGCCAGACCATCGAGCCGATCACCCAGGACGCCTGCGCCTTCTACCGGGACAACGCGCTGTTCGACGACTACACGGGCGTGGTGACCGAGGTGGAGGAGGGCAAGCGCATCGCCGCCGCGCTGGGCGGCAACAAGGCCGTCGTGCTGCGCAACCACGGCCTGCTCACGGTCGGGGAGACGGTCGACTCGGCCGTCTGGTGGTTCGTCACGATGGAACGCTCGGCCCAGGTGCAGCTCGTCGCCAAGGCCGCCGGGCAGGTCGTGCCCATCGAGCCGGCCAACGCCGCGCTCACCCATTCGCAGGTCGGCACCGAGCTGGCCGGCTGGGTGAGCTTCCAGCCGCTGCACGACCAGATCGTCCGCGAGCAGCCCGACCTGTTCGACTGACGGCTGGCTAGATGATTGATTCCAAGGGGGAGATCAGCTGTTCGGCTGCGGACATGAAGCGAGGGCGTTCAAGATCCGTTTGTGACGACAGAACTGAACACC
>NZ_JBSFSX010000022.1:0-83719 GCF_053590035.1 Nonomuraea sp. NPDC003214
CGCCGCCGCAACGTCGTCGAACGCTGCTTCAACAAGCTCAAGCAATGGCGCGCCATCGCCACCCGCTACGACAAACTCGCCCGCAACTACCGAGCTGCCATCACCTTGGTCAGCACGCTGTTATGGATCAACGCTGATCTACCGGACACGGCCTAGGGCGCCCCCCGTTCGCCTGCGACGCGGCGGGGGCGCGCAGGGCCGCCGCCTCGGGTCGTCCGGCGGCGGGCGGGGCGCTGACCCGTGCCCAGAGCCGCGCCCTCCTCCGGCGCGAGCCCGGCCGCGCCCCGGGGCCCCATCCACCGGGCGGGCGCACCGGGGCCCCACCTCCTTCAGCAGGCGGGCGTCATCCCCTACCCAAGCCCTCCGAGCGGACCGCGGCCCCCAGGGTGGCGTCGGGGAGGACCTGGGGGCGGTCGGGCGCACCCCCTGGGGTGGCGCCCGTGGTGGCGTCGGGGAGGCAGCCGGGTGCCACCGGGAGCGTCTCCGCTGGGTGCGCCGGGCCGGGCTCAGAGCACAGGCGCGCGTACCGCCGAGTGTGGCACCTGGGGCTGCGGCGGGGCGGGGGTGCCCGGGTGGCGGGCGTGCCACCCGAGGCTGCGGGTGTGCCGTCGAGGGCTGCGGCCGGGTGGGTCAGTCGCGTTCGATGCGGTTGAGGCGGGACCAGATGACGAACGCGGCGCCGAAGGCGGCCAGGGCGAGGCCGGTCCACAGGTTGATCGGGCTGCCGAACAGGCCCGCGACGACGAGGATCACGCCGTACACGAGGAACAGCCCGCCGATGACGAGTCGGATGTCGCTCACAGGATCACCCCGTACATGGCGGCGGCCAGGATCAGCGCGCCCGTGCCGAGCAGCACGGGCGAGCGGTACCACTTGGTGTCACCGGCGAGCGCGTCGTCCTCCAGGTCCACCGCGCTCAGCCCGTACACCAGCCCGCGCAGCTCCGCCTCCGGCTTGGGCGTGGTGACCAGCGTGACCACGACCGACACGACCACGTCCACGGCGAAGGCGATGCCCGCGCCCCAGAAGCTGGCGTTCAGCTCGGTGCCGAAGTCGACGAGCCCGGCCTTGTAGGACAGGTACGACACGAAGGCCGCCAGGGTGCCCGCGAGCAGCCCCCAGAACCCGGCCCACGGCGTCATCCGTCTCCAGAACAGGCCGACGACGAACGTGGCGAACAGCGGCGCGTTGAAGAAGGAGAACAGCGCCTGCAGGTAGTTCATGATGTTGGAGTAGCCGGCGGCGATGAACGCCGTCCCCACCCCGAGGGCGACGCCGGCGACGGTGGCGATCCGGCCCACCCGCAGGTAGTAGCCGTCGTCGCGGTCCCGTTTGACGTGCGCCTGCCAGATGTCGTTGGTGAAGACCGTGTTGAACCCGCTGATGTTGGCGGCCATGCCCGCCATGAACGAGGCCAGCAGCCCGGTCACCGCCACGCCGAGCACCCCGTTGGGCAGCAGGTCGCGCATGAGCAGCGGGATCGCGTTGTTGTAGGGCTGCCCGGCGCCCAGGTCCGAGAACAGCACCAGCGCGATCATGCCGGGCAGCACCGTCACGAGCGGGATGAAGATCTTCGGGTACGCGGCCACGATCGGCGTGAGCCTGGCCGCGTTCGTGTTGCGGGCCGACAGCGCGCGCTGCACCTCGGCGAAGTTCGTCGTCCAGTAGCCGAACGACAGCACGAACCCCAGGCCGAACACGATGCCGATCCAGTGCGCGTTCATGGGGTTGTCCCCGGCCGTGCCGGCCCAGGTGTGCAGGCCGCCCTCGCCGAGCGCGCTCTGGCGCACCTTGTCGAACAGGCCGGAGACGCCGCCCACCTTCATCAGCCCGAGCACGGTCAGCGGGATCAGCCCGGCCAGGATGACGAAGAACTGCAGCACCTCGTTGTAGATGGCCGAGGACAGGCCGCCGAGCGTGATGTAGGCGAGCACGATGAGCGCCGACACGACCACCGACACCGGCAGCGGCCAGCCCAGCAGCGCCTCCATGACCAGGGCGAGCGCGTACAGGTTGACCCCGGCGATGAGGATCTGCGCCACCGCGAACGTGATGGCGTTCAGCAGCTGGGTGGCGCCGTTGAACCGCCTGCGCAGGAACTCCGGCACGCTGCGCACCTTGGAGCGGTAGTAGAACGGCATCATGACGATGCCGAGGAACACCATCGCCGGCACCGCGCCGATCCAGTAGTAGTGCACGGTCATCGCGCCGTACTGGGCGCCGTTGGCGGCCATGCCGAGGATCTCGATCGCGCCGAGGTTGGCCGAGACGAACGCCAGCCCGGTGATCCACGCGGGCAGCCCGCGTCCGGCCAGGAAGAAGTCCAGGCTGGAGCTGATCCGGCGGCGGGCCGCGAAGCCGATCCCGAGCACGGTGGCGAAGTACAGGGCGATGAGGACGTAGTCGAGGAGGTTCACGTCGAGACGCACGACCGGCCCGCTACCCCGAAAAATCATGACTTCACGCGTACTGTCGAAGGGTGGATGTCGCAGACCTGACTCCCGGGCGGGCACGCGAGCGGTTCCGCGCGGGCGAGCGGGCCCCGACGGCGGGCTGGTGCCGGGGCTGGACGCAGGCGAACCTGATCGCGGTGCCGAAGGAGCTGGCCTACGAGCTGCTGCTGTTCGCGCACCGCAACGCGCGGGCGTGCCCGGTGCTGGACGTGGGCGAGCCGGGCTCGGTGCGGACCCGGCTGTTCGGCGGCGACCTGCGCACCGACCTGCCCGCCTACCGGGTCTACCGCGACGGGCGGCCGGTCGCGGACGTGGACCAGGTGGTCGAGGACTGGCGGCCGGACCTGGTGCCGTTCCTCATCGGCTGCAGCTTCACCTTCGAGCGCGCCCTGCTGGCAGAGGGCGTCCCGGTGCGGCACCTGGAGCAGGGGACGAACGTGCCGATGTACCGCACGAACCGGCCGTGCGAGCCGTCGGGGTCGCTGTCGGGGCCGCTGGTGGTGTCGATGCGGCCGGTGCCGGAGGCGCTGGTGGCGACGGCCGTGGAGGTGAGCGGGCGCTACCCGATGGTGCACGGGGCGCCCGTGCACGTGGGCGACCCGGCCGAGCTCGGCATCGCCGACCTGGGCTGGCCCGACTTCGGCGACCCGGCCGAGGTGCGGCCGGGCGAGGTGCCGCTGTTCTGGGCGTGCGGGGTGACGCCGCAGGCGGCGATCATGGCGAGCGGCGTCGAGTTCGCCATCGGCCACCTGCCCGGCCACATGGCGATCATGGACGTGCGTGACGACGACTACCGGGTGGGCCCGTAAGGGTCCAGGAGCGCCGCCGTGAGCTGGGCGTCCAGCGCGGGCGCGCCCGGCCGGTTGTCGATCTCGACGTGCGGCACGACCGGCGGCTCGCCGGCCCTGACGCGCGCCAGGTAGGCGTCGAACGCGGCGAGCTTGCCCGCGTCGCGCGCCAGCCCGCGCGCCGCCAGCCGGGCGCGCAGCGTCGGGCCGTCGGAGCGCACCCACAGCAGCCGCACCGGCTCGCCACCCAGCTCGGCCACCCAGCGCGCCCACCGCCCGGCGTCGTGCACCTGCCCGGTGAACGGCCCGTCGAGCAGCACCGGGCAGCCATGCGCCCGGATGTGCGCGGCAGTCCTGGTCAGGCCGTCGTACTCGTGGTGCTTGACGTGCTCGTCGTACCACGGGCCCTCGCGCTCGCCATGCGGCCTGCCGTGGGCGCGCAGGAGCTCCGCGACGATCCCGCCGTACACCGTGTCCTTGTCCAGGACGGCCGGGACGGGGGACAGGCGCGCGAGCAGCGCCGCCGCCACCGTGGACTTGCCCGCCCCCGGCGGCCCGCTGACCACCCACACCGTCGCCCGCACGCGATCAGCGTACGCGGATCCGCGTACGCCGGAGCCGCGGCTGGGCGGACGACCGGGACGGGGGCGCGCGGCCAGACTTCGGAGCCATGCTGACGGTCTTGACCAGGGCGTTCCGGATGCCGGAACTGCGCGGGAAGCTGCTGTTCACACTGGGGCTGCTGGCCCTGTTCAGGCTGGGGCAGGTGCTGCCGACGCCGGGCGTGGACGTGCTGGCGGTGCGGGAGTGCGCGGGCGCGGCGCGCGGCGGGCTGTTCGACATGGTGCAGCTCCTCAGCGGGGGCGCGATGCTGCGGCTGTCGGTGTTCGCGCTCGGCGTGATGCCGTACATCACCGCGAGCATCGTCATGCAACTGCTCACCGTCGTGGTGCCCCGGCTGGAGGCGCTGCGCAAGGAGGGACAGTCCGGGCAGGCGCGGATCACCCAGTACACCCGCTACCTGACCGTCGCGCTGGCCGTGCTCAACGCCACCACCGTCGTCGCCCTCGCGCGCTCCGGCCAGCTCCTGCCGGGCTGCGCCAGGCCGCTGCTGCGTGACGACGGGCTGCTCGCCGTGGCCGTGCTCGTCGTCACGATGGTCGCCGGGACGTGCGTGGTCATGTGGATCGGCGAGCTGATCACCGCCCGGGGGATCGGCAACGGCATGTCGCTGCTGATGTTCACGCAGGTCGTGGCCGTGTTCCCCGGCTACATGTCCACGATGCTCCTGGTGAGCCCCGTCGCGTTCACCGTGATCCTGGTGTCGGGGGCGTTCGTGGTGGCGGCCGTGGTGTTCGTCGAGCAGGCGCAGCGGCGGGTGCCGGTGCAGTACGCCAGGCGGCTGGTGGGCCGGCGCCTGTACGGGGGGACCAGCACCTACATCCCGCTCAAGGTCAACCAGGCCGGGATCGTGCCGGTGATCTTCGCCTCGGCGCTGCTCTACCTGCCCGCCCTCGCCGCGCCGATGCTCGGCCCGGAGGCCGGCGCGTGGGTCTCACGCCACCTCGCCGCGGGCGACAGCCCGCTCTACATGAGCGTGTACGTGCTGCTCGTCGTGGTATTCGCCTACTTCTACGTGTCCATCACGTTCAATCCCGTCGAGGTGGCCGACAACATCAGGAAGTACGGGGGATTCGTCCCGGGGGTGCGGCCGGGCCGGGCCACCGCCGAGTACCTGGCCCACGTGCTGACCCGGCTGACCGCGCCCGGGGCCGCCTACCTGGCGGTGCTGGCCCTGGTGCCGCTGGTGGCGTTCGCGATCCTGCGCGACCCCTCCACCCAGCAGAACTTCCCGTTCGGCGGCACCAGCGTGCTCATCATGGTCAGCGTCGGCCTCGAAACCGTCAAACAGGTCGAGGCCCAGGTGCAGCAGCGCGCCTACGAGGGGTTCCTCAGGTAGGCGGCGTCAGCCCGGCCCGCATCGCGAACACCACGAGCTGCGCCCGGTCGCGGGCGCGCAGCTTGACCATGGCCCGGCTGACGTGCGTACGGACCGTGTCGGGGCTGATCACCAGCTCGCCGGCGATCTCCTCGTTGGACATGCCGGTCGCCACCCAGGCCACCAGCTCCCGCTCCCTCGGCGTCAGCGTCGCCAGGCCCTCCACCGGGGCCGCACCGGGCCGGCCGAACAGGCCGATGACCTTCCTGGTGATCGCCGGGGACAGCAGCGCCTCGCCCGCCGCCACCACGCGCACCGCGTTGACCAGCTCCTCCGGCGCGCCGTCCTTCAGCACGAACCCGCTCGCGCCCGCCTGGAGCGCCTGGAACACGTACGCGTCCTCGGCGAACGTCGTCACCACCACGACCCTGGTCGCGGACAGGTCGGCGTCGGCGGCGATCGCGCGCAGCGTGTCGAGGCCGTCCATGCCGGGCATCCGGATGTCGAGCAGCAGCACGTCGGGGCGCTCGCGCCGCAGCAGCGCCAGCGCCGCCGCGCCGTCGGGCGCCTCGCCGGCGAACTCCAGGTCGGGCTCGCGCTGCACCAGCGCGCGCAGCCCCATCCGCACCACGGCCTGGTCGTCGGCCACCGCGACCCGGATCACGCCGTCGGCGCCTGTTCGCGGGGGAAGCGGGCCACGACGCGGAAGCCGCCGCCCTCGCGCGGGCCCGCGGTTAACCGGCCGCCCGCGTCGGCCACCCGGGCGCGCATCCCGGCGAGCCCCCGGCCCTCGGCCGCGCCCGTCCAGCCCACGCCCCGGTCGGCCACCTCCAGCACGTACGCGCACGGGTCGGCGGCCACCCGCACCAGCGCCCTGGTCGGGCCCGCGTGCCGCAGCACGTTGGTCAGCGACTCGCGCACCACCCCGTAGACGGCGCCCCGCAGATGGGCCGGGACGCCGGGATCGGCGAGCTCCACGTCGACCGGCAGCCCGGCGGCGCGCACCCCGGCGATCAGCCCCGTCAGGTCGTCGGCCCGCGCGCCGGGAGCCGGGCCGCCGTCGATGCGGTCGAGGGCGGCCCTGAGCCGGGCGAGCGTGCGCGTGCTGGTCTCGCGGATCGCCTCCAGCGACCGGCGGGCCTGCTCGGGGTCGTCGTCGAGCGACACCAGCGCGACCCCGGCCTGCATGGCGATCGCCGCCAGCCCGTGGCCGGCCGCGTCGTGCACCTCCCCGGCCAGCTCCGCGCGCAGCCGTGCCGCCGGCGCGACCTCCAGCGGGGGCGCGGCGTCGCGTACGCGCTGATCGGCGGGCGGCGGGGAGGCCGCGTGCCGCACGTCATGGAAGGCGGGCGGCGGGGGAGGGGTGGCGGCGGCAGCGGCGGCGGCACGCGCCTGGGCGAGGCCGGTGAACGACCACGGGACCGCCAGCCAGCCGGCCCACGCCAGCATGACGACGACCGGGACGTCGCCGAGCCGGCCCAGCCGCGCCAGCCGGGACAGCGCCGCGCGCGCCCGGCGCGCACGGCCGTGCTCGTGTCTCCGCGTCACCATCCCCCACCCGGCCAGGCTCGTGTCGCCACGATCCTAGCCAGTCGCGGCGGCCCGGGCGCGGCGCGTCCGGCGCCGGGAGGCGGCCTGCACGGGGATGAGCCGCGCCGGCCCGCGGCCGGTCAGCTCAGGCCGTCGGTCAGCCAGCGCAGCGGGTTGTCGTGCGTGATGCCGCGCAGCGTGCCGTCGTCCACCCCGGCCTCACGCAGCGCGGGCAGCAGCGTGCCGAACAGCGTGCGGTAGCCGGGGCCGTCGTAGCGGCGCAGCTGCGCCACCCGGTTCACGCCGGTGCTCAGCAGCAGGCGGCCGGCGTGGCCCTCCTCGATGAGGCCGAGCGCGATCCTGGCCGCCTGCTCGGCGCCCAGTCCGAGCGCGCCGAGGCTCACGTACGCGCCGGTCTCGGCGATCTTGCGGGCCACGGCCGGGTCGGCGCCCGCGTAGCCGACGGCCACGCGCGAGCCCGGCAGGCCGCGGGTGAGCAGGATCTCCAGCATGCCCAGGCCGTCCTGGCCGTAGGTGGCCACCGACAGGCGGGAGGCCAGCGACGCGCGGGCGGCGGCGGCCAGGCAGCGCTCCTCGGCGGCCGTCGGGCGGGCGCCCCAGCAGCCGACCTCGCCGATCACGCCGGGGAAGACGCCGGTGCCGTCGAGGCCGTCGGAGATGTCGGTCATGAGCAGGGCGGTGAGCTCGTCCACGTCCCGCTCGCCCGGCTGCGCGAACGGCTCGGCGAACAGGCCGGTGGCGGCGATCACGGGCACCCGGCTGCCCGCCGCGACGCGGGCGAGCCCGGCGGCGTCGCGGCCCATGCCCAGGCAGGTCAGGTCCACGACCAGGCCGAGGTCGTCGGACTGGCGCAGCTCGCGGAGCTCGGCGGTGACGGACTGCTCCTCGTCGAGCCAGCGCTGCGGGTCGGAGTCGATGCCCACCGCCCAGCGCATGTCGGTGCGCAGGTGCTCGTGGGGGAGAATGGCACCCGTGACGGCGGCCGCGCGGATGGGGCCGGTGACGGTGCGTAGCATGACCTCGGGCATACCAGACGATATCCGACGATTGTCGGGAGTTGCCTGATCAAGCGGGAAATTTTACTGTATAGCGCGTTTAGGTGGCGTCTGCTGCGTTCTCCGGGTTCGGGCACACCCGGCCGGACGCCGGGCCCTATCCTGGGAACGACACCGACCAGTCCGGGGGGACCGTGCCGACGCAGAATTCCGAAACGGGTGACGCCGACATCGTCAAGGGCGAGGCGGCGCGCCGGTCGAGCATGCCCGCGCACCGGTCCGGCATCCGGGGCTGGCGTGACCGGGTCCGCTCGACCCCCGCCGGAGCGCTCACCCTCAAGATCGTGGTCGGCGTCATCGGCGTGCTCATGGTCGGCGGGGGCCTGGTCATGGTGCCCTTCCCCGGGCCGGGCTGGCTCGTGGTGTTCGCCGGGCTCGCCGTGCTGGCCACCGAGTTCCACTGGGCGCACAAGGTGCTGGAGTTCGGCAAGCGCACGCTGCACGCCTGGACCGAGTGGTACAAGCGGCAGGGCTGGACCGTCAAGATCCTCGTCGCGCTCGTCACCGTGATCGCCGCCACCGCGATCGTCTATCTGGGCCTGCGCACCATCGGCGTCGACGTCGTCCAGCTCGCCCGGCAATACGTCCTGCGCTAGACCGCTTCGCTATCGGTCCGCCGGATCGCGCCGCCCGGTGTCTATTCTTCGGGCGTGATCGCCCACATCGCACTCGCGCTGTCGCTGGTCGTGACCGCCCCGGCCGTCCAGGCGGACCTCTCCCTGCCGGGCACGGGCATGACCTATCAGGAGCGCTCCGGCGATCCGGTGCGCCTGACCGCCTACGGGCTCGGCACCAAGGGCGCCTACCTGCGCACCGGCGACCGGTTCGCCCGGCAGCGGGCCCTGTCGGAGGCGGCGTTCTCGCCCGACGGCCGCACCGTCGCCGGCGTGCCGCGCGCCTACCGGGCCGGGCACGACAGCCTGCTCCTCACCGACCGGGCCACGGGCAAGACCAGACGAATCCGCACCGTCAAGAAGCCCCTCACCGCGTCGTACGTCTCCTGGAGCCGTGACAGCCGGCGCGTGGCGCTCACCGTCGAGAAGAAGAGCGGCGGGCGGTGGCGCCCGGCCGGGTTCACCGTCGTGGACGTGGCGGCGGGCAGCGCCCGCACCGTCACGGTCGCCGGGCTGGGCGCAGAGGCCGGGTTCTGGTGGACGCCCGGCGGCAACCTGGTCACCCGGCACGGCACGGGCCTGCGCGTGCACCGCGCGTCCGACGGGAAGGTGGTGCGGACCCTGCCCGGCGCCGGGCTGCCCACGGGGCCGGAGGACTCGTTCTCGCCGTCGGGCGACCGGATGGCGCTGTGGTGCCCGTCGCGGTTCGCCGGGCAGGTGTGCCTGGCCGACACCGCGACCGGGCGGATCGCCCGCCGCGTGCCCGTCGAGCCGGAGGCGGTGTTCGGCTGGTGGGACGAGAGCCACCTGATCGCCGTCATGGCGCACCGCGGCGCCTACAGGCTGGCCGTGGTCGGGCTCGACGGGAGGGTGAGCCGGGTGCTCGCCGCCGTCCCCACCAGGACGTGGGCCGCCGACCTGTGGCTGTCCTTCACCCGGACGGCGCCCGCGCCTCAGAGATAGAGGCCGGTGCCGTGGTCGGTCTCCTGGGTGGCCACCGCGTGCAGGTCGCGCTCGCGCATCACCAGGTAGACCTGGGCGTGCAGCTCCACCTCGAACTGGTCCTCCGGGTTGAGCAGCACCTTGTCGCCGACCTTGACCGAGCGCACGTTCGAGCCGACGCCGCAGACCTCGCCCCACGCCAGCCGGTTGGCCAGCTTGACCGTCGCGGGGATGACGATGCCGGAGCCGCTGCGGCGCTCCTGGGACTCCTGCTCCAGCCGGACCATGACCCGGTCGTGCAGCATCTGAATCTCGAACTTGGGCTCTACCACGTGGCCAAGTTTACGTTCCGCGCCGGGCCGGGGACTCACGCGGCATCTCATCCTGAGGAACGCTCCTTACACGGCATGACCGATCATGGCAGGATGAAAGCCATGATCATGGCCTTCGGCGCGACCGGCTGGCAATGGACGAACCCGCCCCGCCAGTGGACGGCGGACGACGGCCTCAGCCTGTTCTGCGATGCGGGCACCGACCTGTGGCGGCGCACCCACTACGGCTACACCTTCGACACCGCGCACCAGTTCGGCCGCCAGGTCCGGGGGGACCTGCGGCTCACGGTGACCTTCAGCGGCGACTACGCCGACCAGTACGACCAGGCGGGCGCGCTGCTCCGCATCGACGAGAGCACCTGGATCAAGGCCGGCGTCGAGTACGTCGACGGCCACCACCACCTGAGCACCGTGGTCACCCGTGAGCGCTCCGACTGGTCCGTGCTGCCGCTGGACGCCCCGGCGGACCAGGTCACGATCGACCTGGAGCGCCAGGGCGACGCCGTGACCGTCCGCTACGGGCTCGGCGACGAGGCGCCGCAGCACCTGCTCCGCCTGGCCTACTTCCCGCCCGACGCCCCCGCGCTCGCGGGGGCCATGGCCGCCGCGCCCGCGGGCCAGGGCTTCGCCGTCCGCTTCAGCGACGTCCGCCTGGCCGGCTGCTGACCCTCACGGCAGCGTGACCACCGCGAACACCGGCCGGTGGTCGGTGCCCTTCAGCCCGTGCACGCCGAACTCGCGCACCCCCATGCGGGCGTCGGCCAGCACGTGGTCGATGGCCACGCCGGGCAGCCGGCTCTGCGGCCAGGTGGCCGCCAGCCCGTGCCCCGTCACGTCCGCCGCGTCCCGGTAGCCGGAGGCGAGCAGGTCACGCATCGGCAGATGGTCGAGCGTGGCGTTGAAGTCGCCCGCCAGCACCCGCAGCGGCCCGCCCGCGCGGGGCAGCGCCTCCAGCCCCGCCCGCCAGCACGGCTGCCGCCCGTAGCGGCGCGGCGCGCACGGGTGCACCGACACGATCTCCACCCGCGTCCCGCCCGGCGCCGTCAGCACCGCGCCCGCCTGCCGGAACCCGCCGAACTCCAGCAGCGGCCCCGCCGTCAGCGGATGCCGCGCGTACACGGCCGAACCGCCAGCCCCACGCTTGGGGCTCGTCACCGCGTACGGCAGCGCCCGCCGCAGGCGCGGATCGACGCGCTCCAGCGCGTCCGGCGTCAGCTCCTGCAACGTCAGCACGTCCGGGCGCAGCCGCGTCACCAGCGCCTCCAGGTCCGCCGCGTCCGCCAGGCCGAACATCAGGTTGGCGGCCAGCACCCGCAGCGCCGGCCCGCCCGAGGCCGCCTGGCTGTCGGCGAACGCGCGCGGCACCACCGCGCCGCCCAGCGCCACCGTGGCCGCCAGCGCCACCACCGCGGCGGCCCGCCGCCTCGCCAGCGCCGCCAGCACCAGCCCCGCCGCCGCCACCACCGCCGCGTACGGGGTGAACGCCACCAGCGGCACCCACGGCCAGTCCGGCTCGAACCCCGACACCCGCACCGCCGCCCACACCGCGAACGGCGCCACCATCACCCACACCAGAATGCGCACGCCCTGTATCGCCACCCGGGCCCCTGGGGGTTCACGTCCTGACATGAGATGGTGTGCACCATGCGCGACGCCGAGACCCGAGTCCTCAACGCCATCGACGAGGCGGAGACCGTCAACCTGCTGGCCGACCTCGTCCGGGTGCCCAGCGTGACCGGCACCGACGCCGAGTCCGAGCTGCAACATCACGTCGCGGGGCTGCTCACCGAGGCGGGCATGGACGTCGACGTCTGGAAGCTCGACCTCGACGACCTGCGCGCCCGCGACGGCTTCCCCGGCACCGAGGCGCCCCGCGTGGAGGCGTACGGCGTGGTCGGCGTCACCGGTGGCGACGGTGCGGGCGACGGCGTGCCCGCGCTCGCGCTGCAGGGACACGTGGACGTGGTGCCGACCGGCGACCTGGCCAAGTGGGAGGGCAGCGACCCGTTCGCCGCCCGCATCTCCGGCGACGTCCTGCACGGGCGCGGCGCGTGCGACATGAAGGCCGGGCTGGCCGCCAACCTGGCCGCCGTCCGGGCCATTCACCGGGCCGGGATCGCCCTGGAACGGCCCCTCGCCGTGCACTGCGTGGTCAGCGAGGAGGACGGCGGGCTCGGCGCGTTCGGCACCCTGGCCCGGGGGCACACCGCCGAGGCGGCCCTCATCACCGAGCCCACCAGCGCCGCCGTCATCAGCGCCTGCGCCGGGGCGCTGACGTTCCGGATCGAGGTCGCCGGGCGGGCCGCCCACGGCGCCACCCGCCTCGAAGGGGTCAACGCCGTCGAGGTGTTCTGGCCGGTGTTCCAGGCGATCCGGCGGCTGGAGGCCGACCGCAACCGCGACATCCCGGCCCAGTTCGCCGGGAACGCGCTGCCGTACCCGATCGAGGTCGGCACCGTCCGCGCCGGCGACTGGGCGAGCAGCGTCCCCGACCTGCTCGTCGCCGAAGGGCGGCTCGGGGTGCGGCTGGACGAGGACCCGGCCGAGGCGCGGGCCGCGTTCGAGGAGGCGGTGCTGTCGGCGGCCCACCCGTTCCTGCGCGCCCACCCGCCCGCCGTCACCTGGCCCGGCGGCCAGTTCGCCAGCGGCCGGCTGCCGGCCGGCCACCCGCTGCTCGCCGAGGTCCGGCAGGCGGCGGCCGACGTCAGCGGGGTCACGCTGCCGGAATCCGCCGCCCCCTACGGCAGCGACCTGCGGCTGTACGCGGCGGCGGGCATCCCCACGCTCCACTACGGGCCCGGCGACGCCCGCTACGCGCACGCGCCGCGCGAGCAGGTCCCCCTCTCCGAACTGCTCGCCGTCACCCGCGCCGTCGCCCTCCTCGCGGTACGCCGCTGCCTGCCCGGCTGAACCTCCAGCGGTCAGGCGGGGGAGGAGACGCGGCGGCGGTGCTCCGGGACGATGAGCGGGGTGCCCGACTGCGGGTCGGTGATGATCTCGCAGCGCAGGTCGAACACCCTCTCCACCAGCGCCGGCGTGACCACCTCCCGGGGGTCGCCCTCCGCGACGACCTGGCCGTCCCGCATGACGATCAGGTGCGTCGCGTAGCGGCACGCCTGGTTGAGGTCGTGCAGCACGGCGACCAGGGTGCGCCCGGCCTCGTGCAGGTCGGCGCACAGGTCGAGCACCTCGATCTGGTGGGCGATGTCGAGGAACGTCGTCGGCTCGTCCAGCAGCAGGATCGGCGTCTCCTGGGCCAGCGCCATGGCGAGCCAGACGCGCTGCCGCTGCCCGCCGGACAGCTCGTCGACGATGCGGTCCGACAGCTCCGTCACGTCGGTGGCGCGCATCGCCTCGGTCACCGCCGCCTCGTCGGCCCTGGACCACTGCCGCATGAGCCGCTGGTGCGGGTAGCGCCCCCGGGAGACCAGGTCGGCGACGGTGATCCCGTCGGGCACGATCGAGCTCTGCGGCAGCAGGCCGAGCCGCCGGGCGACCTCCTTGGACGGCAGCGCGGTGATCACGCTGCCGTCGAGGTGCACCGCCCCGGTCCTCGGCCTGAGCATCCTGGCCAGGGCGCGCAGCAGGGTGGACTTGCCGCACGCGTTCGGGCCGATGATCACGGTGAAGGACCGGTCCGGGATCGCCACGTTCAGCTCGGTGGCGACCACCCGCTGGTCGTAGGCGAGGGTGAGGTCGCTGCCGTACAGGCGGGCGTCGGCCATCAGTAACGGTCCTTTCGCAGCAGGAAGGCGAGGTACGTGCCGCCGATGGCGGCGGTCACCACGCCGACGGGCAGCTGGGTGGGGGCGAGCAGGCGCTGGGCGGCCAGGTCGGAGACGGTCAGCAGGACGGCCCCCAGGAGCGCGGAGGAGGCCAGGGTGACGCCGGCGGAGCGGGTGAGCCGGCGGGCGAGCTGCGGCGCGGCGAGCGCGACGAAGACGACGGGCCCGGCGGCGGCGACGGCGACGCCGCACAGCAGCACGCCGGTGACGACGGCGGCGGCGCGGACGCGCTCGACGCCGATGCCCACGGCGCGGGCGGCGTCGTCGCCCATCTCGAT
Source organism: Nonomuraea sp. NPDC003214 (assembly GCF_053590035.1). Lineage (NCBI taxonomy): Bacteria > Bacillati > Actinomycetota > Actinomycetes > Streptosporangiales > Streptosporangiaceae > Nonomuraea > Nonomuraea sp. NPDC003214. The sequence goes on from NZ_JBSFSX010000022.1 coordinate 13,738, forward strand.
CATGCGCAGCGGCCTGGCGAGCGCCGCCCCGACGGGCAGCAGCACGGCGAGCGCGAGCGCCACGGGGACGGCGTGCTCCCAGCCGCGCCCGCCCAGGCTGCCGGTGAGCCAGGCTCCGGCGGTGGCGGCGTCGTTGATGTTCGCCCTGGTCAGCAGGTACGAGTTCACGGCCAGGAGGAGGGCGTTGGCGCCGATGCCGACGAGGACGAGCCGGTAGCCCTGGACGCCGCGCCGGAACGCCATCCCGTACACGAGCAGCGCGGTGATCACGCAGCCGGCCAGCGCGCCGCCGGAGACGGCGAGGGCGGAGCCGCCGGCGACGACGGCCAGGATGCCGCCGGTCGAGGCGCCGGCGGTGAAGCCGATGAAGTCGGGGCTGCCGAGAGGGTTCCTGGTGAGGCTCTGGAAGATCGCGCCGCACACCCCGAACGCGGCCCCGACCAGCAGCCCGGTGACGACGCGCGGGGCGCGCAGCTCGGCGACGATCAGCTCGGCGACGGGAGTGCCCTCGCCGACCAGGGCGGCGAGCACGTCCGGCACGGGCACGGTGAACTCGCCGGTCGAGATCGCCACCACGCTCACCGCGACCGCGGCCAGGAGCAGCAGCGCGCCGGTGAGCAGCGCCCTCGGCGCGAGCCGGACGGACCAGGGGCCGACACGTACGGTCATAGCGCGGCCAGCCTCCTGCGCCGGGCCAGCAGGATGAAGACCGGCGCCCCGATGACCGCGCACATGATGCCGACCTGCACCTCGCCGGGCCTGGCGATCAGCCGTCCGGCCACGTCGGCGCCGACCAGCAGCACGGGCGCGACGAGCGCGGAGTAGGGCAGCACCCAGCGCTGGTCGGGGCCGACCACGGCGCGCACGGCGTGGGGCACGGCCAGGCCGACGAACCACAGCGGCCCGGCGGCGGCGGTGGCCGAGCCGCACAGGAGCGTCACGGCGACCGCCGTGAGCGCGCGGGTCCGGGTGACGGCCACGCCCAGCGACCTGCCGGCGTCGTCGCCCAACGACAGCATGTTGAGCGGGCGGCCCAGCAGCAGCCCGAGCACCAGCCCGGCCACCAGGAACGGGGCGAGCCGCGCCGCGGTCTCGGCGCCCTGCCCGGCCAGCGATCCGGTCAGCCAGAAGCGCATCCGGTCGAACGTCTGCGTGTCCAGGCGCAGGATGGCCGAGCACGCGGCCGTGAACACCATGCCGGCGGCGATCCCGGCCAGCGCCAGCCGGACCGGGCCGCCTCCGGAGCGGCCGGCCGAGCCGAGCGCGTACACCACGACGGAGGCCGCCGCCGCGCCCGCGAACGCGAACCACACGTACACGGCGGGGTCGGAGAGCCCGAGCACGCCGAGCGCGAGCGTGACGCCGAGCGCCGCGCCCTGGTTGACGCCGAGCAGCCCGGGGTCGGCCAGCGGGGTGCGCGTCAGGCTCTGCATGAGCGCCCCGGCCAGCCCCAGCGCGGCGCCGACGCCGATCCCGAGCAGCGTGCGCGGCACCCGTACGTCGCGGATGACGGTGTGGTCGGCGGAGCCGTCGAAGGCCAGGAACGCGTCGAACACGGCCGTCCACGGCATGGACCGGGCGCCGAGCGCGACGCCGGCCAGCGCCACCAGCACGAGGGCGCCGGCCGCGACGAGGAGCCCGGTGGCGAGCGCGGCCCGGCGGCCTCCCGGGCGCGGCGGGGCGGGCGCTGCGGCGGCGCCGGGCGGCGAGGTCTGCTCAGCGGGCCGCACCCGCCCCCCTTTCGTCAACGGCAAGCTTAGGTAAGGCTAATCTAAAGCCTTGCTGGAAAGGCAAGCCTAACCTAAGGAGTTGCACATGCCGGGACCGGTCCTGGCCCGCAGGGGCTTCCTCGCCGCCACGGGCGCGCTGTTGCTGTCGGCCTGCGGCACGGGCGGCGGTGGCAGCGGTGGCGGCGGGCAGGCCACGGCGGGCTCCTCGGCCCCGGCCACCGCCGGGGGAGCGTGGACGTTCACCGACGACCGCGGCAAGAAGATCGAGCTGGCCGCCACGCCCACGCGGGTCGTCGCCCAGGTCGGCGCCGCCGCCGCGCTGTGGGACTTCGGCGTCCGCCCCGTCGCCGTCTTCGGCCCGCACAAGCTCAAGGACGGCGCCAAGGACCCGCAGGCGGGCAGCGTCGACATCAGCCAGGTCACCGGCCTGGGCAACGCCTGGGACGAGTTCAACGTCGAGCAGTACATCGGCCTGCGCCCCGAACTGCTCGTGACCGGCATGTACGACAAGGACACCCTCTGGTACGTGCCCGAACGCTCCAAGGACGCGATCGAGCAGGTCGCCCCCACCGCCGGCATCATGCTCACCGGCCGCGGCGCCACCGCGATCATCGGCCGCTACGAGGAGCTGGCCGCCTCGCTCAAGGCCGGGATGGCGGGCGTCGCCGAGGCCAAGGCCAGGATGGCGGCCGCAGGCAAGGAACTGGCCCGGTTCAAGGACCTCAAGGTCCTGGTGATCTCCGCCGGGCCCGACGGCATGTGGGTCGCCAACCCGCCCCACCACCCCGACCTCACCTACGCCGCCGAGCTCGGCCTGAACGTCGTCACCCCCGACAAGGTGGACGAGGCGGGCTTCTTCCAGAGCCTCAGCTGGGAGAACGCCGACGCCTACGCGGCCGACGTGATCCTGCACGACACCCGCACCCAGGCCCTCAAGCCCGAGGAGATGCTCAAGAAGCCCGCCTTCGCCCGGCTCCCCGCGGTCAAGGCCGGGCAGCTCTACGCGTGGCGCGCCGAAGCACCCTTCAGCTACCAGTCGTACGCGGGGGTCCTGGAGGAGATGGTGGCCAACCTGGCGAAGGCTAGTAAGCTCCCCTGACCTCGACGATCTCGGCGAGCGGGAACTCCAGGTAGTCGCCCGCCTCCTCGCACCACGCGTCCAGCGCGCCGCCGCGCAGCTCGCCGTGGCTCACGGTGGCGGTCAGGCCGCCGGTCAGCGTGATGCCGGCCCGCACGCCCCGGTCGACGACGAAACCCAGCAGCGACTGCTGGGCCGTCGGCAGCCGGGTGGCCATCCTGCCGATCACCGCCCAGGTGCGCCCGCCCTGCTCGGCCGCCGACCGGCTGTCGGCGATCAGGCGGCGGGCGTGCTCCTGCGGGTCGGGGGAGGGCTCGGCGATCACGTGCGGCGCCCGGTCCAGCTCGGCCACCTGGCCGCCCGGCAGCAGGATGAGCTTGCCGCCGTGCGGCTCCTCGGCACGGGTCCGGCGGATGGCGATCTCGCCGGTGTCGGCGACCGGGACCGGCGCGTAGCCGTGCTCGCGCAGCGCGGCCAGGGTCCGCTCGGCGTCGGCCGAGGCGACCAGCACCGTCGGGGCGAGCAGCCGCAGCCCCAGCCGCGACAGCCTGCGGTGGGCGGCGATCTCCGCCAGCAGCGACGGGTCGGACGCCTGCACCACGCAGCCGACCGTGGTCACCGTCACCTCGCCGTGCCGCCGCGCCACGTCACGCACCAGGTAGTCGAGCGGCTGCGGGATCGTGCCGACCTCGGCCAGCTCCTCCAGCAGCTCGTCGGCGTCGTAGCCGCGGTCGAGCGCGCGCCGTACGCTCTCGGTGGTGAAACGCCAGACCGAGGCGGCGCCGCGCGACTCGCGCTCGGCCACCCGGTCGAGCAGCGCGGCCAGCTCCGCCGACGGCGGCCCGGTCACCACCGCCGTCAGGTCGGGCCCGAACAGGGCGCTCCTGCGCACGCTCGCCAGCGCCCGGGTGGACGCCTCCACCAGCGCCGGGTCGTGCTCGACGAGCGGCACCGAGTCGTCGCTCTCCTCGCCCGCCCGGTCCGACAGCCCGGCCAGCGCCCGCCCCAGGTCGGTGAGCGCGTCGTTGGCCAGCAGGCCGAGCAGCCGCGCCTCGTCGATCACCGCGGACGCGCACGCGCCCAGCAGCTCGCGGTCGAGCAGCGGGGCGTGCCAGTGCACGCTGGCCACCAGGCCGTCACGGCCGGCGAACGCCGTGCCCGACGGCAGGTGCGCCAGCACCGACAGCACGGCGCGGCGCACCCGCGCCACGGCCGGGCCCGACTGGTCGTCGCCCAGCAGCGTGCCGTAGCGGCCGTCGACCTTGCGCAGCGACGAACGCTCCATCCGCCACCAGGCCGACAGCAGCACCCGCAGCCGGGCCGCGCCCTCGTCGAGCCGCCACCGGTCGAACCGCTCGGTCGGCACCAGCCCGCCCGACGGCTCGTCCCAGGCCAGCAGCCGCGCCACCGCGCAGACCTCCAGCAGCAGCCGGGTCTCGTCCTCGTCGCAGCCGGTCTCCTTGGCCACCCGGCGCACCTCGCGCACGCCGACGCCGCCGGTCTTGAGCAGCGGCAGCGGCGTCTTGGCGGTGTTGTCGAGCAGGGCCGCGCACCGCTCGACGACGTGCGGCGCGGCCAGCGTCATCAGATGGTCGACCTCCTCCGGGTCGACCGGCAGCGTGGGCAGCTCGGGCGCCCGCGCCGCGAACGGCGGACGGTAGCCGGGCCCGCGCAGGCACAGCGCCACCTCGCGCGGCATCTCGGCGACGTGCCAGCTCGGCCGGTAGAGCAGGCCGTGGTCGGCCGACCACTTCTCCGGCGTGCCCGGCGTGACGAACCTGCCGCCGTCGACGTCGCGTACGGGGCCGTCCCAGGCGAAGGCGTCGAGCAGGTCGCGGGTGCCGCCCGGGGCGTGACGCAGCAGTGCCTCCACGCGGGCCGGGTCGGCGAGCGCCTCGCTCACCCGGGTGATCGTGCGGCGCTTGTTGGAGTGGGGCGGCAGGCCCAGGTTGCGGGCCAGGGCGCGCAGCGTGTCGGTGCTGATCGTCCAGGAGTTGAGGTAGTGGTCGAGCGGCTCGCCCAGGCCGAGCGGCGTGCTCCACGAGCGCGCCACGGCCTCCGACAGGTGGATCTCGCCGTCGTCGCCCGGCCAGGCCAGCGCGTGGTCGTAGAGGCGGTCGAGCCACGGGCTCAGCTCCGCCGGCTGCCTGCCGAGCAGCCCGGCCAGCCGCTCGGCGGTCGGCCTGGCCGGCACCAGGCAGGCCTCGGCGAGCTGGAGGCAGGGCAGCGGCAGGCGGCGCAGCGCCTCCATGGCGGCGAAGCCGTTGCTCAGGCGCTGGGCCAGCGTGTCGAGCCGGCGCGGCCACGGTGCGGCGATGGCGTCAGGGCGGTTGGACAGGATGCGGCAGAGCCTGTCCTCGTCGAGGGTCCGGAGCCAGCCGAGCAGGTGATCGTCCATCGGTCAGCACTCTCATGGGTCGCGCGTAGGACTCACCGTGAGCCATGACCATCCACGGTAATGCAGATCACACCCGGTCAGGAGAGAACTGCCCAGACGATCTTCCCGTGCGGGGCGAGGGCGGACCAGCCCCAGCGGAGGCTGAGCGACTCGACGATGTGGAGCCCGAGCCCGCCGGGGTCGAGCGGGCCCGGATAGCGGAGCACCGGCACCGAGGTGCCCGGATCGGTGAACGCGCTGGTCACGAGCGGTCCGCGGCGCACCAGCGACATGTGGACGGGCCGTTCGCAGCGGGGCTCCTCCAGGCGCAGGCCGTGACGCAGCGCGTTGGTGGCCAGCTCGGAGACCACCAGCTCCATGTTGTCGGCCACTTCCGGAAGGTCCCAGGCCGACAGCACCCCGGCGGTGAAACTGCGGGCGGCGTGGACGGACGAGGCGGTGGCGGGGAGCACGAACGTGGCGCTCGAGACAGGGCCGGGCACCAGCAGATCGCGCGCGGCCTCGGGCCACCAGCCGACCGGTGGCCACCAGTCGAACGTGGTCCACAGGCCCGGCGCCAGGGTGGGATGCACGTGATCATTCTGCGACAGACTCTCGTGCAGGTGCAAGAGCGAATGCACGTGCAGACAACTCGTGCAGCCGCTACGGTTGGTCGTCAAAAGGTCAATCAGTGGGAAAGGGGATCTTGTCCGCAGCCCATGATCTATGGGTTGTGAAGTGACAGACTGTGTGGCAAGGAAACGACCAAGGAGCACCACGTGTCCATCGATCCGCCCGGTTCCGGTTCGACCGTTCGGCGCATCATGCTCGGTGCGAGCCTGCGGCGGCTGCGCGAGGAGAGCGGGCTGACCCGCGACCAGGCCGGATTCCACATCCGGGCCTCCGAGTCCAAGATCAGCCGGATGGAGCTCGGGCGCGTCGGATTCAAGACACGTGACGTCGAGGACCTGCTCACGCTCTACGGCGTCGTCGACAACGCCGAACGGCGTGCTCTGCTGGAGATGGTGCGCGAGGCCAACACCCCGGGATGGTGGCACAAATACTCGGCCGAGCTTCCGCACTGGTTCACCACGTACGTCGGCCTGGAGGAAGCGGCCAGCGTGATCCGCACCTACGAGGTGCAGTTCGTGCCCGGCCTGCTGCAGACCTCCGCCTACGCGCGGGCGGTGTTCCAGCTCGGCAACCCCGACCTGTCCGCCGACAAGATCGAACGCCGCGTGCATATGCGCATGCAACGGCAGGAGCGCTTCACCCAGAAGGACGGGCCGCGCCTGTGGGCCGTCATCGACGAGGCGACGCTCAAGCGGACCATCGGCGGCCGAGAGGTCATGGCCGAGCAGCTCCGGCATCTGCTGGAAGTCGCCGCCCTGCCCAACATCACCATTCAGGTGATGCCCTTCAAATACGGCATGCACGCTGCCGAGGGGGGCGCGTTCAGCATCTTGCGGTTTCCCGAGTCCGACCTGTCGGACGTCGTCTACGTCGAACAGCTCTGGGGTGCCCTCTACCTGGACAAACGTGAGGACATCGACCCGTACCTCACCGCCATGGAGCAACTGTGCGTGGAGAGCACCACGCCAGGGGGCACCGTCGAGCTCATCGGCGGCCTTCTCAGAAAGATGTAGATGAACCAGACCTACAACGGCATGCCCGCCACCGACCTCACCCAGGTCGCCTGGCGCAAGAGCCGCTACAGCAACTCGCAGGGCAACTGCGTCGAGCTCGCCGAACTGCCCGACGGGGGCATCGCGGTGCGCAACTCACGCTTCCCCGACGGCCCGGCGCTGATCTACACCCGCGACGAGATCCGGGCCCTCGTGCTCGGGGTGAAGGACGGGGAGTTCGACGGGCTGCTCGTGTAACAGCCTGTTCACCTCCGGCGGGTTCACGTAACCGAGGTGCGCCGGAGGCGTAACCGGCCGTGCCGCCCGCACCGGGAGGATCGGGTCATGCTTCAGCAGATGACCCTGTACCCGATCGCCGACGACGTGCTGTTCGCGCCTGGTGGCCAGGTCGTGATCCGCACCTACGGCGTCGCGCCGGCGGACACCGGCGGCACCGTCTCCTACCGCACCTGGGTGACGGGCGTCCGCGACCAGCCGCGCTACTGGCGCTGGGGGCACTTCGAGGACGCCGCCTCCGGGCACCGCCGCGTCCTGGAATGGCTGACCGGCCGGGGGCCGCAGCCCGCCGACGCCCCGGCGGCCTGACGGGGGAGCCGCCCGTCCGGCGCCGGGGACCGCCCTGGCCGGCGTCAGCCGACGGGCGCGTTCCAGGTCGTGATGACCGGTTCGCCGTGCTCGAGGCCCAGCCGCGAGTACGTGCCGGTGTCGAGCTTGAACAGCCGCCCGTCGGCGGGCTCCAGACCGAGCCAGCGGGCCGTCAGCACGCGCAGGATGTGGCCGTGCGCCACCACCGCCACCCGGCCGCCCGCCTGCCTCGCCCGCGCGATCACCCGGTCGGCCCGCGCGCCCGCCTCGGCGGCGCTCTCCCCGGGATGCCCGGGGGCGCCCGGGATCACGCCGTCACGCCACAGGTACCAGCCGGGCCGCGTCTTCCTGATCTCCGGCGTGGTGATGCCCTCGTAGCCGCCGTAGTCCCACTCCCACAGATCCGGCTCGACCTCGAACCCCGTCAGCCCCGCCAGCTCCGCCGTACGGCTCGCCCGCTGCGCGGGGGAGACCATGACCAGGTCGAACGGGCGCTCCTTGACCAGCGGCCCGAGCGCCCTCGCCTGCTCCTCGCCGCGCGCGGTCAGCGGCACGTCGGTGCGGCCGGTGTGCCTGCCCGTCCGGCTCCACTCGGTCTCACCATGCCTGAGCAACACCATCTCGTCCATGGCACCATCATCCCGGCCCGCCGCGGCCGCGAACCTCCCGGGGCCGCGGGGCGCGCCCCCGGCTCCGTTCCCGCCCGCGGGGCCGCCGTAAGATCGGGGCATGGAGCCAGTGGCGGTGGGGCTGATCGGGGCGGGGCCGTGGGCCGAGATGGCGCACGCGCCGATGCTGGCCGAGGGCCCGCACACCAGGCTCGCCGGGGTGTGGGCGCGGCGGCCGGAGTCGGCCGCGCGGCTCGGCGCGCCGGTGTTCGAGCGGGTCGAGGAGCTGTTCGACGCGTGCGAGGCCGTCGCGTTCTGCGTGCCGCCGGACGTGCAGGCCGAGCTGGGCGTGCGCGCCGCCCGCGCGGGCAAGGCGCTGCTGCTGGAGAAGCCGCTCGCCGGCTCGCTGGACGGCGCCAGGCGGCTGGCCGCCGCCGTGGCCGAGGCGGGCGTGCCCAGCCAGATGGTGCTCACCCTCCGCTACGCCGCCGAGACCCGCGCGTTCCTGGCCCGGTGCGCCGAGATCGACCCGTTCGGCGGGCACGCGGCCAACATCTCCGGCTCCCTCATGGGCGACCACCCGTTCGCCACCCCGTGGCGGCTGGAGCGCGGCGCGCTGCTCGACGTCGGCCCGCACGTGATCGACCTGCTCGACGCCGCGCTCGGCCCGATCACCGGCGTGCGCGCGCACGGCGACCCGCTCACCTGGGTGGGGCTGCTGCTGGAGCACGAGGGCGGCGCCGTCAGCGAGGCGTCGCTGTGCCAGGCCGGCGTGGGCGAGCTGCCCCCGTCGAGCTTCGCCGTCTACGGCCGCAAGGGCAGCGCCGTGCTCGCCCACGGCGACGGCGACCCGCTGGCGGCGGTCGCCGAGGAGTTCGCCCGCACGGTCAGGCAGGGCGGCGGGCACCCGCTCGACGCCGCGCACGGGCTGCGGCTCCAGGAGATCATCGCCGAGGCGGAGTCCCAAGTCCGCGCCCTGTGACGCCCCACCCTTGACGTCGCTGTCGTTCTGGGGGGTTGATAGCGTTTGTCCGACGCGCAGTGCTGCAGCGAAGTCCGGTGCGAATCCGGCGCTGTCCCGCAACTGTCATAGCCAGGTCGCCTGCCTCTGCGTGACGTCATCAACCCTCGTGGAAAAGGGTGATCCGTCGCTCTTCGCGGGTCTCTCGGTTCCGTCAGTGTGAAAGGACTACTCGTGAGGCCCGTACGCACGGCCTTCGCGGGCGCGCTGCTGGGAACGCTGCTGCTGGCCGGCTGCGGCCAGACCGGCACGACAGCCACCCCCGCGACCCCCGCCCCCTCCTCCTCCGCCTCCTCGTCCTCCGGCGACGCCTTCCCCGTCACGGTCAAGGCGGGCAACGGCGACGTCACCATCGCCGCCAAGCCGCAGCGGATCATCTCGCTGTCGGCCACCCACACCGAGACGCTGTTCGCCATCGGCGCCGGCCCCCAGGTGATCGCCGTGGACGACCGCTCCAACCACCCGGCCGAGGCCCCGAAGACGGACCTGTCCGGCTTCAAGCCGAACGTCGAGGCCATCGTCGCCCAGAAACCCGACCTCGTCGTCGTCTCCGACGACATCGACCACGTCGTCGCCGAGCTGGGCAAGCTGAACGTGCCCGTCCTGCTGGAGCCCGCCGCCACCAACCTGGACGAGGCGTACGACGAGATCACCGACCTGGGCGCCGCCACCGGCAACCGGGCCAAGGCGGACGAGGTCGTCGCCGGGATGAAGACGGCGATGGCCGAGCTGGCCGCCAAGGCCCCCAAGGCCGACCTCACCTACTACCACGAGCTCGACCAGACGCCGTACGCGGTCACGTCCACGACGTTCATCGGCCAGATCTACGGCATGTTCGGGCTCACCAACATTGCCGACAAGGCGCCCGACGCGGCAGGCGGCTACCCGAAGCTGTCGGCCGAGTTCGTCGCCCAGGCCGACCCCGACCTGATCTTCCTGGCCGACGTGAAGTGCTGCCAGCAGAGCAAGGAGACGCTGGCCAAGCGCCCCGGCTGGAAGAACCTGTCCGCCATCACCGGCGACCAGGTGATCGAGCTGGACGACGACGTCGCCTCCCGCTGGGGCCCGCGCGTCGTCGACCTGGCCCGGGCGATCGGTGACGCCGTCACCAAGGCGGCCGGCCGCTAGTGCGGCCCGCCGAAACGGCGGCCGGGCCGTCCCGTGCCCGGCCGCTCTGGGTGACCGGCGCGCTGGGCGCGCTGGCCCTGTCCATGGTCGCGGGCCTGCTCGGCGGCGCGGCCGACATCTCGCCCTGGCAGGTGGTGGTCCAGGCCGCCGACTGGCTGCCGTTCGTGACCGCCGACTCGGGGCTGTCGCCCGTCGAGCAGGGCCTGCTGTACGAGCTGCGCCTGCCCCGGGTGCTGGTCGCGGCCGTGGTCGGCGGGCTGCTGGCCATCGCCGGGGCCGGCTACCAGGGCGTGTTCAGGAACCCGCTGGCCGACCCGTACCTGCTCGGCGCCGCCGCGGGCGCCGGGCTCATGACGACCGTGGCGATCGTGCTGCTGCCGCAGCTCGCGGCGAGCATCCCGGTGGCGGCGTTCGCGGGCGCGGTCGGCGGCGTGTTCCTCGCCTACGCGCTCGGCAACACCGCCGGACGCTCCGGCGGCACGTCCACGCTGGTGCTGGCCGGCGTGGCCGTGACCTCGTTCCTCACCGCGATCCAGACGTTCGTGCAGCAGTTCAAGGTCGAGGAGCTGCAGCGGATCTACGCCTGGATCCTCGGCGACGTCGGCGGCGGCTGGGAGCAGTTCTGGCTCGTGCTGCCGTACGCCGCCGTCTCCGCCGTGCTGCTGCTCCTGCACGGCCGCATGCTCGACGTGCTGTCGGTGGGCGACGAGGAGGCCGTGAGCCTCGGCGTGCGGGCCGCCCGGGTCCGGTTCACGGTGCTGCTGGCCGCCTCGCTGGCCACCGCCGCCGCCGTCGCCGTCAGCGGGCTCATCGGGTTCGTCGGCATCGTCGTCCCCCACCTGGTGCGCCGCCTGGCCGGCGGCTCCTACCGCAGCGTGCTGCCGCTGTCGCTGATCGTCGGCGCGGCCTTCCTGGTGCTCGCCGACCTCGCCGCGCGCACCGTCATCGCCCCCGCCGAGCTGCCGATCGGCGTCGTCACCATGTTCGTCGGCGCGCCGTTCTTCGTGGCCGTCCTGCGCATGACGCGGAGGACCGCGACATGACGGGCACCCCGGCCATGATCGGCGTCCGCGACCTCTCCGTACGCCTCGGCGACCGCGAGGTGCTGACCGGCGTCGACGCCACCGTACGGCGCGGCGAATGGCTGGCGATCATCGGGCCCAACGGCGCCGGCAAGTCCACGCTGCTCAAGGCCGTCATGGGCGTGCTGGCCCACCGGGGGGAGGTGGACCTCGACGGCCGCTCCGCCGCCACGCTCAAACCGCGCCAGCGCGCCCGGCTCATCGCCTACGCGCCGCAGACCCCGGCCGTGCCGCCCGACATGACGGTCTTCGACTACGCCCTGCTCGGGCGCACCCCGTACATCCCCTATCTCGGCAGGGAGAGCCGCCACGACCGGGAGGTCACCGCGTCCGTCCTGGACCGGCTCGACCTGACGGCGTTCGCCACCCGCAGGGCGGGCGAGCTGTCCGGCGGCGAACGCCAGCGCGTCGTGCTCGCCCGCGCCCTCGCCCAGCAGGCGCCCGTGCTCCTGCTCGACGAGCCCACCACCGCGCTCGACCTCGGCCACCAGCAGCAGGTGCTGGAGCTCGTCGACCGGCTCAGGCGCGCCGACGGGCTGACCGTCGTCACCACGCTGCACGACCTGACCCTCGCCGGCCAGTACGCCGACACCCTCCTGCTGCTCGCCCGGGGCCGCGCCGTCGCCTGCGGCGAACCGGACAAGGTGCTCACCGAGCCGCTCGTCGGCGAGCACTTCGACGCCCATGTCATGATCGAGCCGGGCCCCGGCGGGCGGCCCGTCGTGCACCTCGTCAGGGGAGGACCGTGAAGCTCAGCTACCGGGTCGAGGAAGGCGTCCGCCTCGGGTCGCTGCTCTGGGAGTTCGGGCCCGGCTGGCGGATGATCTCCTCGGCCATGCTCGGCGGCGGCATCGGGCCGCGCACGTGGGTGCTCAACGCCCAGGTCGTCGCCGGCTACTCGCGCACCGACCCGGTCGAGCACCTGACCTCGCTCGGCCCCACCGGCGACGGCGTCGGCATGATGACCGCCGCCTCCGTCGACCGCTACAGCGAGGCCCGCGACGGCGGCGTCCACGCCGTGGCCACCGTGGGCCTGCGCGTCCCCACCTGGGCCGCCGCCCCCGAGGGCGCCGCCGACCCCGAGCTCGCGCCCATGCGCGTCGGCACGATCAACATCCTGGCCGTCGTGCCCGTCGCGATGACCGACGCCGCCCTGGTCAACGCCGTCATGACGATCACCGAGGCCAAGACGCAGGCGCTCGCCGAGACCGGCTACGCGGGCACCGGCACCGCCTCCGACGCCGTCTGCCTCGCCGTCCCGGCCACCGGGCCCGAGGAGCTGTTCGGCGGCCCCCGCTCCGAGTGGGGCGCCCGCCTCGCCCGCGCCGTCCACGCCGCCGTCCGCCACGGCGCCGAAGCGTGGCGGCCCTGGGACGGAAAGTGACCGGATCCGGGTAAGTACCATGTCGGTGAAGGGGAGAGCCGCGATACTGAGTGGGTGACCGCGATGGCGACCGAACCGACGACCGCGCGCACGGTTCTTCCGGGCGCGCCGCCGTTCAGCGTCGACGACCTGCTCAAGTTCCCCGACGACGGGAATCGCTACGAGCTCTTCAACGGGAGCCTTCTGGTGAGCCCTGCCCCCACACCACTGCACCAGCTCGCCATCACGCGCGCTCTGCACCTCCTCCAGCTTGCCGCGCCGCCGGAGCTGGAGCCGCTGTCGACCGTGAACCTCCGGGTGAGCCCCGACAGCTTCTACATCCCCGACCTGGTGGTCGTGGCCGCCGACGCGATCGAGTCGGTCGAGCTGATGTTCGCGCCGGAGCACATCCGCCTGGCCGTGGAGATCGTCAGCCCGAGCACCAAGATCCGCGACCGGGGGTTCAAGGCCGAGGCCTACGCCGCGGCGAAGATCCCCGTCTACTGGCGGATCGAGCTGGACGAGGGGCCCTCCCTCTACGTGTACGAGCTCGACGGCGACGACTACGGCCCCCCGGTCTCCTACAAGGCCGGAGCCGCCGCCTCGCCCGCGTCGCCCTTCCCCGTCACCTTCGACCCGGGAGATCTCATCGGGCGGCGGGCGCGCCCGTAACGAAGGGGGGCGTCGGCGCGATGGGGTCGTGGTGGGATTCCCGGCGTCCGGCCGATGCCCGCACGCCGTTCTCTTGACTTACGGCAGGCGCTTGGGACCCTGGTCATATCCCTTCGTACGGGGGCGGCGATGGCGCGTCTCTCAGCTCTGGCCGGCGGTCTCACGGCGACGATCGCGCTGCTCACCCTGCCCGCGGTGGCGCACGAGCACCCCAGCGGCATCACCGACCTCGTCACCCCCGCCGTCGTGCGGGTCGAGGCCGTCTCCCACGTGGAGATCACCCTGCTCGACCACATCGGCGAATTACGGCACGTGGAGCGTTCCTACGACTTCCCGCTCGGCCAGGGCACCGGCACCGTGGTCAACCCCGAGGGCGCGATCGTCACGCTGACCCGCGTCGTGCAGACGGGCGAGGACGTGGCCGTACGGGCCGCGAACAAGATCTTCGCCGAGCACCACGACGTGAAGATCCCGCAGGACGCCGACCGCCACTCGCTCGACGACCCGCTGCTCGACCGCCACCTCAAGCAGTGCTACCCGCCGAAGAAGTCCACCGCGACCTGCATCATCGACGTCTCCACCGAGATCACGATCTTCCCGAACGTGGCGCCCGCCGACACCGACGGGTTCAAGGCCGACCTGGTCAAGGCCGGGTCCGGGCCCGACAGCCCCGCCGTGCTCATGCCGATCGGCCGGGCCGTCGGCAGCGTCGGCATGCCCACCGCCCCGCTCGCCGACAAGGTGCCCGACCAGGTCGGCTCGCCCACCAGCGTGGCGGGCTTCCTCGGCCGGCCCGGCCCCGACGTGCAGAACACCGTCGAGATCGCCCACCTGGGCAAGGGCGGCGGCAAGGGCGACACCGGCAGGCCGTTCGCCGACCCGGAGAAGAAGGCCGACGAACCCGTCAAACTGGGCGGCCTGGCCGACCGCGGGCTGATCGGCGCGCCGGTGATCGGCGACAAGGACGGCCACGTCATCGGCATGCTGATCGGCGGCGGCAAGGAAGCCAAGATGATCGGCGTCCGCGAGATCACCGCCGCGCTGACCAAGGCCGGCATCGCGCCCCGCCGGGGGGCGATCGACTCGGCGTTCGAGGGCGCGCTGACCCGCTACCACACCGCTTACTACACCGAGGCGGCCCCCGGCTTCCAGCGCGTGCTGGAGCTGTACCCCGGCAACGTCGTCGCCGCCGAGCTGCTGAAGATCTCCCTGGCCAAGCGGGGCGGCCCGGAGGACGCGGGCACCCGGCGGGCCGGCGTCACGCCCGCCTCCGGCGGCACGCCGCTGTGGCCGTTCATCGTGGCGGCGGCCGTGCTGTTCGTCGCCGCGGGCACCGGGGCGTTCCTGCTGTGGCGGCGCAGGCGTACACCCGGCATGTCGCCGTCGCCGTCGCCACCGGCCCCGCCCCCGGCCCCGGCGGGCGCGGTGCCGCAGCCGCTCGACGAGGGCGCCGACCAGACCGTCGTGGTGCGCCGGTCGGCGCCGTTGCAGGCGATCCCGCAGCACCAGCCGGTGCTCACCGCGGGCGAGCCGCCGGTCGTGTTCTGCACCGCCTGCGGGATGCGGCTCGGCCCCGCCCACCGCTTCTGCGGCTACTGCGGCCACCCCGCCGAGACGTGATGCCCGTGAACGACAGAGCACTCATCGGCCAGGAGGTGGCCGGCTACTACATCGAGGACATCGTCGGCAAAGGCGGCATGGCCGTCGTCTACCTGGCCCTGGACCCCCGGCTCAGCCGCCGGGTCGCGCTCAAGATCCTCAACCCGGTGCTGAGCGTGGACGACCGGTTCCGGCAGCGGTTCATCCTGGAGTCCAGGACCGTCGCCAGCATCGAACACCCCAACATCATCCCCATCTACGAGGCCAACGCCGACGCCGACGGCGTCCTCTACATCGCCATGCGCTACGTCGACGGGCTCGACCTGCGGCGGCTCATCCACGACCGCGGGCCGCTGCCGCTCGGCCGGGCCAACCGGATCTTCGCCCAGGTGGCCGCCGCCCTCGACGCCGCCCACGCGCACGACCTCATCCACCGCGACGTCAAACCGGCCAACATCCTCCTCGCGGGGGAGCACGTCTACCTGACCGACTTCGGCATCACCAAGCACCGCACGTCCATCTCCGGGCTGACGCAGACCGACCAGTTCATCGGCACGCCGCGCTACATGTCGCCGGAGCAGATCAACAAGGAGCACATCGACGGCAGCGCCGACCAGTACGCGCTGGCGTGCGTCGTGTACGAGGGGCTGTCGGGGCGGCTGCCGTTCCAGCGGGACAACGACATCGCGCTGCTGTGGGCGCACCTGGCCGAGCAGCCCGCCCCGCTGACGACGCTCCGGCCCGGCCTGCCGCCCGCCGTGGACGCGGTGATGAGCCGGGCGCTGGCCAAGTCGCCCGAGCAGCGCTACCCGTCCTGCACCGCCTTCGTCGACGCCCTCCGCGCCGCCATCGACACCCCCGCCCCCGACGCCGAAGGCCGCCCGCTCCCCGGCAGCGGCCCTCCCCGGACTCCGGGCGCCGCCCCGGGCAGTGGCCCCTCTTGGGGCGAAGGTGCGGCGCAGCGTGGCCGGCCCTCCTGGGGCGACGGTGCCGCCCGCGGTGGCCCGCCCTGGAGGGAGGCCGGGGCGCCCGGCGGCGGGCCTCCCTGGGGTGAGGGAGCAGCCCGCGATGCGGGACGCGCCCACGGCGGGGACGCGCCCCCCGGCCACGTCCCAGGCGGGCCTGGCCCGGACGGTCTGGAGGGAAGGCCGGGGTACCGTCCCCGCTCGTCCCGCTCCTCCGGTGCGGACGCGCTCCCCGGCCACGTCCCGGGCGGGCTTGGCCCGGATGGGGCGGAGGGAGGGTTGGGGTACGGTTCCGGCCTGTCCCGCCCGTCCGGTGCGGAGGCGCGCCCGGGCCACACCTCGGAGGGAGGGGCGGGGTATGCCGCTGGCGTGGCCCGTTCCTCTGAGTCGCTCCCGGGCCAGGCCCTCGGGGGGTCTCACCGTGACGGGGCCGAGGGAGGGGCCGGGGACGGGCTGAGCGGGTCCCGGGGGCGGGGTGGGAGGTTGCCGATCGTGGTGGCCGGGGTGGTGGCGGTGGCGGCGGCGCTGGCCTTGGTGGTGATGCTGGTGGTGAGCCAGCGGGGCGAGTCGTGGGTGCGGTTCCAGGACACCCGCGCGGCGCCGCTGACGTTCGAGCACCCGGAGGGGTGGACCGCGCGCACGCACGCCGACCTGTTCGCGCTGGCGTCGCCGCGGGCGGCGGAGTTCGAGGCGATGTTCGTCTCGGGCGCGAACGCCGACTGGGCGGCCGTCAACGGCGTCATCACGGGCGACCCGGAGAACGCCGTGGGCGTGTACGTGCAGGTGTCGGACACGCTGGCGGCCGGGGCGGGCCGGGACGAGATGAAGGCGATGCTGGAGGGCCTGCTGCCGGGCGAGATCGAGGTGAGCGCCCCGGTGCCGGACCGGGCGGGCAACCGCGACGCCACCCGCTACGACGGCTCGCTGCGCGACCGCAACACCGGCAACGCGCTGGGCTTCGTCGGCTACGTCATCGACCACCGCCCCAAGCCGATCCTCATGCTGTACTTCTGCGCCCGCAACAGCTGTGACGACGCCACGCAGGTCCGGGTGAGGCAGAGCGTGGTCGTCTCCTGACCAGTGGCTTGGAACTGACTTGCGTACGGCTTGACCTGGGTGTTCAACGGCCCTTCCGGCGTCTACCTTCGACAGCTGTGGGCATTCGAATCGTCATCGTGGACGACCAGGCGATGGTCAGGGCCGGGCTGCGCATGGTCGTGGAGAGCGATCCCGGCATGGAGGTCGTGGGGGAGGCCGCCGACGGGCGTGACGCGATCGCCGTTGCCAGGCGGACGCGGCCGGACATCGTGCTGATGGACATCTCGATGCCGCGCCTGGACGGCCTGAGCGCCGCCCGGCAGCTGCTGGACACGCCGTCGCCGCCGAAGGTGATCACGCTGACGACGTTCGACACGGACGAGAACCTGTGGGCGGCGCTGCGCGCGGGCACGAGCGGGTTCCTGCTGAAGGTGTCGCCGCCGGAGCAGCTCATCGAGGCGATCCGCATCGTGCACGCGGGTGACGCGCTGCTGGATCCGGCGGTGACGAGCCGGGTGATCGCCTCGTTCGCGGGCCGGGCCGAGCCGGTGCCGTCGCCGCGGCTGGCGGATCTGACGCCGCGCGAGCTGGAGGTGCTGCGGCTGCTGGCGCGCGGGCTGACGAACGCGGAGATCGCCCGGGAGCTGTACGTGGGGGAGGCCACGGTGAAGACGCACGTGGCGCGGGTGCTGATGAAGCTGGGCCTGCGGGACCGGGCGCAGGCGGTGGTGTTCGCCTACGAGTCGGGCGTGGTGCGCCCGGGGGACGCGAACTGATCTCAACATGCGGAAGGCTTTTGCGAGGCACTGGGAACGTATGTGTATATTTTTCGTCATAAGGCGGTAGCAACAGGAGATTTTCATGCGAGCGTTCCCCCGAGTGCTGTTCGACGAGGCCCACAGCGAGTCGTGGACCATCCGGCGTGATGTCGCCGAGGCCATCAACCCCGCCCACCCCGACGACAACAGTTACGCGCGCGCCGCCGGGCTGCTGCGCCACCTGGGCCACACGGTGACGGCCCACACCGCCGGCGCCCTCGACGCGGGAACGCTCCAGGACCAGGACGTCCTGGTCATCGCGCACCCGTCCGGCGAGCGCTGGGAGCGCACCACCGGCCAGGGCAGCCCGGTGTTCACCGCGGACGAGCTGGACGCCGTCGAGGCGTTCGTCTCCGGCGGCGGCGGCCTGGTCGTGCTGGCCGAGGAGGAACAGGACAAGTACGGCAACAACCTGGCAGAGCTGCTGGCCCGGTTCGGCGTGAGCGTGGGCCACACCACCGTGCGCGACCCCAGGAACGCCCACCGCGAGGTGGCCACCTGGGTGCTCGGCGAGCGCGCCACCGGTGACGGCCTGCTGGCCGGCGTGAAGCGGGCCTGCTTCTACCGCTCCGGCGTGCTCGCGGCCGGGGACGGGGCCACCGTCCTGTTCGCCACCTCGGCCGACGCCGACCCGGCGGGCGCGCCGCTCGCCGTCGCGCTCACGTACGGGCGCGGCCGGGTCGTGGTGTTCGCCGACTCCGACCTGTTCGGCGACGACTCGATCGACGACTACGACCACCGCAGGCTGTGGGGGAACGTGGTCACCTGGGCCGCCCGGGTGCCCGACGCCGGGGCCGGGGCGGGGGAGCGCGACGAGGTCAAGGCGGCGCTGTTCGCCCGGATCAAGGCCGCCGTCGAGGAGCTGCGCCCGCTCCAGGTCAAGGACGGCTCGGTGCCGGAGGAGAAGGGCCGGGCCAAGGAGCTGGTCGCGGAGATCTCCGCCGCGATCGGCGACATCGCTCCGAGCTTCCCGCATGACGCCGCCTACCTCCAGGCCGTCCGCGACGACCTCGCCCAGTGGTCCGAGCAGGACCTCGGCGTCCCGGACTTCCTGCGCTCGCTGGAGCTGTTCCACCCCGACACGCAGCGCGTGGACGGCCTGGAGCACCTCGTCGTCTTCCCCATGTACACGCAGAACGGCAACCCGGACCGCAACCTGGAAGCCGTCTGGATCCACACCATCTGGCCGGACTGGCTGGCCGAGCTGGAGGCGGGCGGCTACGACAACCCGATGTTCGTGCCGATCGCGTTCGAGGACTTCACCTCCGGCTACGACACGCACTCGGCCGTGCTGTTCCCCGAGACCGTCGCCGTCCGGCAGGCGCCCGCCCGCTTCACCTGGGGCGGCATCTTCGCCGACCGCGAGGCCGCCCGCTTCCGCCGCGTGTCCAAGGCCGCGACCGAGACGCTCAAGCTCGACCTGCCGCCGGACGCCGCCCGCCTGCTGGAGTCGCAGCAGCTCGCCCAGGACACGTTCGTGCTGTGGGACCTGGTGCACGACCGCACGCACAGCCACGGCGACCTGCCGTTCGACCCGTTCATGATCAAGCAGCGGATGCCGTACTGGCTGTACTCGCTGGAGGAGCTGCGCTGCGACCTGACCGCGTTCGGCGAGGCCGTGGAGCTGGAGCGGCGCGGGGTGCCGCACGCCCGGTACGTCCAGCACGCGATCCTGTTCGACCGGCTGTTCCGCTTCCCGATCACCGGGGCGCGGGTGCGCAACTACGACGGGCTCGGCGGCCAGCTCCTGTTCGCCTACCTGCACCGCAACGACATCGTGCGGTGGACCGACAACCGGCTGTCCATCGACTGGGAGCGCGTCGCCGACGGCGTCGCCGACCTGCGTGGCGAGGTGGAGAAGCTCTACCGCGACAGCATCGACCGGTCCAAGCTGGCCCACTGGCTGGCCGCGCACGAGCTGGTCAGCGCCTACGTGGCCCCCGACCCGGCCTCCGTGTGGGCCAAGGGCGTCGCCGCGCTGCCCGAGGAGCAGAAGGCCAAGGTGGACGCGGTGCTGCCGGACGAGTTCCCCCTCAGCATGTTCTACGAGGCGCTGCGCCGTAAGCTGACCGACGTGGTCGAGTCGACGAAGGGGATCCGGGCATGATCATTCTTGTGACGGGCGCGGCCGGTCCCACCGGCGCCGCGGTGACCGAGCACTTCACCAAGCACGGCCACACCGTGATCGGCGTGGACAAGGACGACGTCGACCTCCTCGACCGCGCCGCCGTCGAGGAGCTGGCCGCGCGGATCGACGCCGAGCACGGCCGCGTCGACGGCGTCGTCCACCTCGTCGGCGGCTGGCGCGGCTCGCCCTCGTTCGACCGCACCGACCTCGCCGACTGGGACACCCTGCACGACCTGCTCATCCGCACCCTGCAGCACGTGTCGCTGGCCTTCGAGCCGCTGCTGCGCAAGAGCGGCAACGGCCGGTTCGTGATCGTCTCGGCCAAGGCCGCCGGCAAGCCCGAGGCCGGCGGCGCCGCCTACGCCGCCGCCAAGGCCGCCGCCGAGGCGTGGACGCTCTCCCTGGCCGACGCGCTGCGGGGCACCGGCTCCGCGGCCACTATCCTGGTCGTGAAAGCCCTGGTCAACGACGCCATGCGGGCCGCCAAGCCGGAGGCGAGGTTCCCCGGCTTCACCGACGTGCGCGACCTGGCCGAAGCCATCGGCGGCCTCTACGACCAGCCGGCCGACCAGATCAACGCCACCCGATTGGACCTCACTACGTGACTCCCCGGCACGACCCCCGGCTCAAGGCGTTCGCCAGCGACAACTACGCCGGGGTCCATCCCGAGATCCTCCAGGCCATCGCCGAGGCCAACGGCGGCCACCAGATCGCCTACGGCGAGGACGTCTACACCGAGGCGCTCCAGGACGTCTTCCGCCGCCACTTCGGCGAGGGGGCGCGGGCATGGCCGGTGTTCAACGGCACCGCCGCCAACGTCGTCTCCCTGCGCGCGATGACCGCGCACTGGGAGGCGGTCGTCTGCGCCGAGACCGCCCACATCAACACCGACGAGGGCGGCGCCCCCGAGGTGACCGGCGGCATCAAGCTGCTCACCGTGCCCACGCCCGACGGCAAGCTCACCCCCGAGCTGATCGACCGCCAGGCGTGGGGCTTCGGCGACGTGCACCGCGCCCAGCCGAAGGTCGTCTCCATCTCCAACACCACCGAGCTGGGCACCGTCTACACGCCAGCCGAGATCGCCGCGATCTGCGACCACGCGCACGAGCTCGGCATGCTCGTCCACCTCGACGGCTCCCGCCTCACCAACGCCGCCGCCGCGCTCGACGTGCCCCTGCGGGCGCTCACCACCGACGCGGGCGTCGACGTGCTCTCCTTCGGAGGCACGAAGATCGGGCTGCTGTACGGCGAGGCCGTCGTGGTGCTCAATCCCGAGGCGGCCACGGGCATCGACTACCTGCGCAAGACGTTCATGCAGCTGTCGTCGAAGATGCGGTTCGTGTCGGCGCAGTTCGAGGCGCTGCTCTCGGGCGACCTGTGGCTGCGCAACGCCCGGCAGGCCAACGCCATGGGCAGGCGGCTGGCCGAGGCCGTGCGCGAGCTGCCCGGCGTCGAGGTGCCCCGGCCCGTCGAGGCCAACGCCGTCTTCGCGGTGCTGCCCGCGGACGTCACGGCCCGGCTGCAGAAGCGCTTCCGCTTCTACACCTGGAACGAGGCGACCGGCGAGGTGCGCTGGATGTGCGCGTTCGACACCACCGAGGAGGACGTCGACGCGTTCGCCGCGGCGATCGCCGAGGAGCTGGCGGCCGGCTAGCGCCCGAGGGCCAGGCGGGCGGCCTGCCAGCCGCCCATGCCGTGCACGCCCGGCCCCGGCGGCGTCGAGGCCGAGCACAGGAACACGCCCGGCAGCGGGGTGCGCCACGGCGCCGGCGACCACACAGGCCGCCGCACGAACTGGCCGAGGCTCGCCAGCCCGCCGCCGATGTCGCCGCCGACCAGGTTGCGGTCGGCCGCCTCCAGCGCGGCCGGCCCCATGACGTGGCGGGCCAGCACCCGGTCGCGGAAGCCGGGCGCGTACCGCTCGATCTGCGCCTCGATCGCCCGGCTCAGGTCGGCGCGGGAGCCGTTCGGGACGTGGCAGTAGGCCCACAGCGTGTGCCCGCCCCGGCCGGGGTCGGCCGCGTAGGGCTGCACCAGCAGCACGTACGGGCGCGGCGAGTGGCGGCCGGCGGCCGTCTCCGCCTCGCCGAGCGCGATCTCCTCCAGCGTGCCGCCCAGGTGGACGGTGCCCGCGCCCGCCACCGCCGGGTCGCGCCACGGCACCGGCCCGTCGAGCGCCCAGTCGACCTTGAACGCGCCGGGCCCGTGGCGGAAGCGCAGCAGCCGCTCCCGGTAGCGGGCGGGCAGCGGGCCGTGGCGGCCCGGCTCCTCCGCCAGCGCCGCGAACTCGCGCGGCGACACGTCCAGCACCACCGTCGGCGCGTCGAGCTCGCGCAGCGAGCGCACCCGGTGGCCGGCCACCGCCTCGCCGCCGAGCTCCCGCAGCCGGGCGACCAGCGCGTCGGCCAGCCGCTGCGAGCCGCCCGCCACCAGCGGCCAGCCCACCAGATGGGCGAGCACGGCCAGCGTCAGCCCGTAGCCGGCGGTGAGGGGCGCGCGCAGGTCCAGCATCGAGTGCGCCGCCATGCCCGCGAGCAGCGCCCGCCCGCGCGCCGTGCGGAACGCCCGCCGCGCCAGCGTCGTCGCCGGCAACGCGGCCGCCACCCCGAACCGGGCCGCCGCCGCGAACGCGGCGGGCCGCGGCTCCCACGGGCCCAGCGGCTTCAGCAGCAGGTCGGTGAGCGGGAACCCGGCCCGCACCGCCGCCCCCACGATCCCCCGCCACACGCCCGCGTCACGCCCCAGGCCCTCGGCGGTGCGGTCCACGTCACGGTGGACGAGCACCGCCGGGCCGTCGTCCAGCGGATGGGCCGCCACCACCGGCGGATGGGCGAACTCCACCCCGTCCAGCGCGAGGCCGCGCATCGCGGGGGAGGCCAGCGCCATCGCCATCACGGTGGCGCCGAGGTCGTGCACCCGGCCCGGCGTCGTCAGCTCCGCCGACCGCAGCGCGCCCCCGAACTCCCGGGCGGCCTCCAGCAGCAGCACCCGCCGCCCGGCCGAGGCCAGCGTCACGGCCGCCACGAGCCCGTTGGGGCCCGATCCGACCACGACCGCGTCGGCGCCCATCAGCTCATTTCAGGATCGTCGGGAACGGCTGCGCGCCCCGGAGCGCGAGGAGCTTCGTCATCAGGTCGATCTCGCCCGACTGCCCCTCGACGATCTTGCGGGCCATGCCGGTCACCTCGGCCCGGTCGGACAGCTTGAGCAGGCCCTCCGCCATCTGCACCCCGCCCTCGTGGTGGCGGATCATCAGCTGGAGGAACAGCACCTCCGCCTCCGTGCCCTGAAGCTCGCCGAGCTTGTCGAGCTCCGCCCGCGACGCCATGCCCGGCATCGCGCCGCCCTGCGGCTGCTGCGCGCCGTGACCGTGACCGCTCATCCACGCCATCGGCCGCAGGTCCGTCGCCTGCGTCAGCTCCCACTGCTGCAACCAGCCCAGGAACATGCCGCGCTGGTTGGCCTGCGTGTTGATGATGTCGAAGGCCAGGTTACGGATCTCGCGCGACTCGCTCTTGTCGCGGATCGTGAACGACATGTCGACCGCCTGCGCGTGATGCGTGGCCATGTCGCGGGCGAAGCCGGCCTCCGCCGACGTCTCACCCGGCGTGCCCCGGCCCCCGAACACGAGAAAGGCCGCCGCGACCACGACGACGAGGACGGCGAGGACGGCGAACAGCGGCTTTCCGGCGGGCTTCTCCATGGCATGACCAGGTTACCCACCTGCGCGAGCGGTTGTGATCGCATGCTTATACGCCGCTTATTCTCCGCATACGCCCGGAGGGCATAGGGTGACCCAAGTTGGTACGCCGATGGAGGAACGATGACGAAGGAGAAGGCGCAGGCCCGGCGCGAGCATCTGCAGCAGATGCGGGCCGCGCAGAAGCGCAAGGAGCGCCGTGCAGCCTTTCTGATGTGGGGCGCGGGCGGCCTCGTCATCGTGCTGCTCATCGGCGTGGTCGGCTTCTACCTGGTCAAACGCGCACAGGAGACCTCGCTCGACGGGGTCGCCAGCGTCAAGTACGAGGCCGGTCAGCACGTGTGGAGCACGGTCTCGTACAAGGAGACCCCGCCGGTCGGCGGCGAGCACAACAACTACTGGCAGCTGTGCCGGGTCTACGACAAGCCGATCCACTCCGAGCACGCCGTCCACTCGCTGGAGCACGGCGCCATCTGGATCACCTACCGGCCCGACCTGCCCAAGGCGCAGATCGACCAGCTGAAGGACGTCGCCGGTTCGACGGGGCAGCAGGACTACATGCTGGTCAGCCCGTTCCCCAACCTGCCGTCGCCGATCGTGGTCTCCTCCTGGGGGCACCAGCTCAAGCTGACCGACCCGGGCGACCCGAAGCTGGGCGCGTTCATCAAGAAGTACCAGAACGGCCCCGACACCCCTGAGCCCGGCGCGACCTGCGGCGGCCCTCAGGCGGTCGAGACGACCGCCGACGAGGCGCCGCTCCCGCCGGAGCCGCAGCAGCAGCAGACGCAGACGCCGCACGACAGCGCCAGCCCCTCGGCCAGCCCTGCGGCCTCCTAGCCGGCCCTCGGGCAGCACGCCATCGACACCGGCGGCCCGCGTTCCCTCCGGGGGCGCGGGCCGTTCGCGTGCCGGCCGGTAGGCTCCGCGGCATGCCCCGCTTCGAGGTGAGCACGCGCGTCCTCGCCCCGCCCGCGCGCGTCTTCGACGTGTCGCTCTCCGTCGAGCTGCACACCGCCTCGATGGCCCGCTCGGGGGAGCGGGCCATCGGCGGCGTCACCTCCGGGCAGCTCGCGGCGGGCGACCGCGTCACCTGGGAGGCGCGCCACTGGGGCCGCTGGGGCGGGTCGCCGAGCGGGTGTGAGCCATGTCACCGGCCGGCGAGAACCGGGCGGGCAAAGTGTGGCGTCTGTGAAGTGTGAGGTCGAGGAAGGCACCGGACGAGGAACAGCTCGTCCGGCGCGTCGCCAAGGGTGACCAGGCGGCGTTCGAGGAGCTCTACCGGCGCACCGCGCCGTGGATCGCGACGCGGCTGCGCCGCCGCTGCGCCGACGAGCAGATCGTCGCCGAGGTGATGCAGGAGACGTACCTGGCGGTGTGGCGGGCGGCGGGCGCGTTCGCGGGCGTGGCGGCCGACGGCACGGCCGTGGGCTGGCTGTGGACGATCGCCGCCCGCCGGCTGGTGGACGCGTTCCGGCGCCGGGCGCACCACGCCGAGCCGCCCCCGGCGGCGGCGCCGGCCGGGACGGCGCCGGCGGCGGAGGAGGAGGCGCTGGCCTCGGCCGTCGGCGGCGACGTCGGCGACGCGCTGCGCCTGCTCGCCCCGGAGCTGCGGCAGGTGCTGCAGGCCATGGTCTTGGACGGCCTGTCGGTCCGGGAGACCGCCGTGCTGCTCGGCGTGCCCGAGGGCACCATCAAGACCCGCGCCAGGCGTGCGCGGATCGCCATGCGGCAGAACCTGCGGGAGATCGTACGGGAGGCGCTGTCATGAGCGGGTCCTGGGACGGCGCGCACGCGTCCGACCGGCAGATCACCGGCTACGCCCGCGGCGGCACGCTCGCGGGCGACGAGCTGTGGGCGCTGGAGGCGCACCTGGAGGCGTGCGCGCCGTGCCGCGAGCGGCTGGCGCGGGCGGCGGCGCCGGAGGTGGCGGCGCTGGTCGGCGGCGTGTGGGACGAGCTGCGGCCCCGGCTGGGCCGCGTCGCCCCGGCGCCACGGCGGCGCGGGCCGGTGTGGGCCCGCTGGGCCTCTCCGGTGACCGCGCCGTGGGTGCTGATGACGGTGCTGGTGACGGCGCTGGGCGTGGCGCTCGAACGGCCGGCCGCCGGCGGCGTGTCCCTGGTGCTGCTGGTCGCGCCGGTGCTGCCCGTGGCGGGGGTGGCCATCGCGTGGGGACGCGCCATCGATCCGGCGTACGAGGTGGTGGCGGCGACGCCGAGGGCCGGGCTGGGGCTGCTGGCGCGGCGCACCGCGGCGGTGCTCGCCGTGGTGCTGCCCGTGCTGGCCGCCGCAGGCTGGGCGAGCGGCGTCATGGTGGCGCTGTGGCTGCTGCCGTGCCTGGCGTTCACCGCCGGGACGCTCCTGCTCGGCGGGCTCGTCGGGATGGTCCGCGCCGCCGCCGTCCTGGCGGGCGTGTGGGCCGTGGTGATCGTGGCGCCGACGACGCTGCTCAGCCGCCTCTCCTTCGCGCTGGAGCCCGGCAGCGTGCCCGTGTGGGGCGCGCTCGCCGCACTGGGGATCGCCGGGGTGCTGGCGCGCGGAAGCGCCTACTCCCTGCTGGACGCACATCGATGAACGAGCGGAAGGACACTTTCATGACACGCGCGGTGGGCGCGGCGGAGATCGCGCCGGCCACGTACGCCTGGGAGATCCAGGCGGACGGGCTGAGGGTGCGGGCGGGCCGGCGCACGATGGCCGTCGACGGCCTCGACCTGGCGCTGGGCACGGGCGTGCACGGCCTGCTCGGCCCGAACGGCGCCGGCAAGACGACTCTCATCCGGGCCATGGCCACGGTGCTGCGCCCGGCCGGCGGGAAGCTGACGCTGCTGGGCGCCGACGCCTCCGCCCAGGCGGGCAGGCGGGAGCTGCGCCGCGCCATCGGCTACCTGCCGCAGGAGTTCGGCTACTACAAGCGGTTCACCGTACGGGAGTTCGTCGAGTACATGGCCTGGCTGAAGGAGATGCCGAAGCGGGAGGTGCCCGGCGCGGTGCAGCGGGCGATCGAGCGGGTGGGCCTGGCCGACCGCGCCGACGACCGGATGCGGACGCTGTCGGGCGGCATGGTGCGGCGGGCCGGGATCGCCCAGGCGATCGTCAACGACCCGCGCGTCCTGCTGCTGGACGAGCCGACCGTCGGCCTCGACCCGGCGCAGCGGCTGCGCCTGCGCGAGCTGCTGCAGGTGCTCGGCGCCGACAGCTGCGTGGTGGTCTCCACGCACCTGGTCGAGGACGTCGCCGCCGCGTGCTCGGACGTCGTGCTGATGGCGCGGGGGCGGCTGGTGTTCCAGGGGACGCCGGACCGGCTCGCCGCCGCCGGCGGGCCCGGCGACGTCGGCGACAGCCCGATCGAGCGCGGCTACTCGGCGCTGCTGGCGGCCCCCGGCGACGATCGGGGCGCGTGGTGAGCGGCCGGATCCTCCGCATCGAGCTGCGGCGCTCCATCGCGGTGTGGGCGGGAACGGTGTTCCTGCTGGCGGCCCTCGCCTTCCTGTTCGGGCTCACCGGCCCGTGGACGGCGTACGGGGAGAGGTGGACGGCGCAGTGGAGCGCGGCCGCGCTGTGGGAGCGTCACCTGCTGCTCTTCCTGCTGCCGCTGGTCGTCGGGGCGGGGGCGCTGCAGGGGTTGCGCGACCGCCGGGCGGGCACCGGTGAGCTGCTGGCGGCCACGCCCAGGCCCGCCTGGCAGCACGCCGCCGCGACCGCCGGGGCGCTGGCGATCGCGCTGGTGGCGGCGTACCTGCTGCTGTACGGCGTCGGGGCCGTGCAGGTGGCGGCCGGAGGCGGGGTCTTCCACCTGGGCTGGGCGCCCGTCGTGGCGGTGGGGGCGCTGTCGCTCGTGGCGGCGGGCTGGCTCGGCCTGGGCGTCGCACGGGCGCTGCCGTCCGTGCTGACGCCGCCGGCGCTGGCGATCGCGACGCTCCTGGCCATGTTCCCCGTGGTGGGCCTGTGGCAGGAGGAGGTCGTGCCCAAGGTCGCGTATCTGGCGCCGGCGCTGGACAACGCGCGCAGTCTCGTCCACGACCTGTCCGGGCAGGTCAGCCTGGCGCAGGCGGTGTGGCTGCTCGGGGTGGCCGCCACCGGGTTCGGGCTGCTGGCGGCCACGCGGCCGTGGGCACGGCCGGCCGCCCTGCTTCCGGCTGTGCTCGGCGCGGCCGTCGCGCTGCCGCTGTTGCCGTCCGGCTCCGAGCCCGTCTACGTCGTCAACGCGGCCGCCGAGCCCGTGTGCTCCGGCCGGGTCTGCGTGACCAGGGCGCACGAGGACCTCCTGCCCGTCGTCGCCGGGCCGGGGGAGGAGGCGCTGCGGCTGCTCGCCCGGCTCCCCGGCCCGCCCAGCCAGGTACGCGAGTCCGCCGAGCGCGACGCGGTCCACCACCCGCCCGCCAGGGACGCCGGGATCGTGTACGTGGACTTCGACGTTCGCGAGGCGCGGAGCACCGGGGAGAAACTGACGCGCCACCTGCTCGCGGGGGCCGGGACCCCGTCCTGCCACAGCCTGAGGGGCGGCGACTTCGACGGGCGGCTGCGCGAGGAGGCCGCGCGGAGGATGGCGGCGGGCTGGCTCATGGGCGACGTCGCCGCCCCCACGGCCGACCCGGTCTTCCAGGAGCTCAACGCGCTCGTCGAGCAGGCGTGGCCGGACCTGCGCGCCGTGCCGGAACGGGAGCAGGGCGCCCGCGTCGCGGCCCTGCGCGAGGCCGCGCTCTCCTGCGACGGCGACCTGCTCGCCATCCTGACGGACGGCCGCCGGTGATGGCCGCGCCCGTAGCGGCCGGGTGGCCGTTTGCCCGGTGTGGACGGACATGCGAGAAATATTCGGCTGATTACCCGGCATCCGGTCGTCCTCGATAAGCTCACCGGCAGCACGGACGTCAGGATGGGGTCGTCAACGTTGGACAAGCCGGAAGAGCCACCACCCGCCGATCCGGGGCCGCCGCGGGCCAGCAGGCTCACCACCGTCGTGCTGACGGTCTCGCTCGTCCTGGTCGTGCTGATCGCGGGCGTGCTGGGCACCATCGCCGTCCTGATGACCCGCAGCCCCGACAGCCCGTTCCTCGGCGGCGCCCCGCCGCAGCGGCTGCCGACGCCCATCCACTTCGCCCCGGTGCGCGAGACCAAGGCGGCCCCCTGCCCGGGTGAGGAGGCCGCGCTCGACGACACGCAGACCACGTGCTACCTGCTGGAGGACGGCGTCACGGTCAACGCCGTGCAGGAGATCGAGGCCATCCGTGAGCCCGACGGCACCTACTCGGTCCGCATCGCCGTCGCGCCGGCGTTCAAGCAGAAGCTCGTCGACCTCATCGACGAGCAGGTCACCGACCAGCGGCAGGTGGCGGTCGTGCTGGTGCCGCGGACGGTGGTCGCCGCGCCGATCGTCACGCAGGCGATGGACGGCGACAGCCTGAGCATCGTCGGCTTCGCCAAGGCGGAGGCCGAGACCCTGGCGGCCCGCCTGGCGGGCTCCACGGCGCCCCCGGCCACCGCCCCTCCGGCCACCACGCCGCCGGACACCGGCCAGCCCGACACCGGCCAGCCGGACACGGGTCAACCGAACACGGGTCAACCGAACACCGGCCAGCCCGACACCGGCCAACCGAACACGGGCCGGCCCGACACCGGCAACCCGGCCGCCGACGGCGCCCTCGACCCCAAGTTCGACAGCTGCAAGGAGGCCGTCGCGCGCGGCTACGGCCCCTACAGCAAGGGCTTCCGCGCCGAGTACGAGTGGTACACCGACGTCGACGGCAACGGCATCGCCTGCAACTCCGGCGACATCCGTTAACCGAACAGCTCCTCCAGCCCGTTGATCCCGAAGTAGGCCAGGAACACCAGCGACACGATCCACAGCAGCCACGGGATCTCGGCGAACTTGCCCCGAGCCGCCTTGATCAGCGTGTACGAGATCACCCCGGCCCCCACCCCGTTGGTGATCGAGTACGTGAACGGCATCAGCGCGATCGTCAGGAACGCCGGCACCGCCAGCTCCAGGTCCTGCCACGGCACGTTCCGGCTCAGCGTCATCATCAGCGCCCCGACCAGCACCAGCGCCGGGGCGGCAGCGGCGGCGGGCACCACGGCGGCCAGCGGCGTGAACAGCAGCGTCAGCGCCAGCAGCGCCCCGGTGCAGACGCTGGCCAGGCCGGTCCTGGCGCCCTCGCCGACACCGGCGGCCGACTCGACGAACACCGTGTTCGCCGACGAGCTCGACACGCCGCCGACCACGCCGGCGACGCCGTCGACCGTGAGGATGCGGCCCAGCCGGGGCACCCGCCCGACCTGGTCCACCATCCCGGCCTCGTCGCTGACGCCGATGATCGTGCCCATCGCGTCGAAGAACCCGGACAGCACCAGCGTGAACAGCACCACGGTCGCCGTCACCACGCCCGCCCTGGCGAACCCGCCGAACAGGTCGAACTGCCCCACCAGCCCGAAGTCGGGCGCCGCGACCAGCCGCTCGGGCAGGTGCGGCGTCACCACGCCCCACGCGCCCGGCTCGATCTCGGCCACCGAGTTGACCAGCACGGCCAGGGCCGCCGTCACCGCGATGCTGATCAGGATGGCCGCCGGCGTGCGGCGCACGTACAGCACGATCATCAGCAGCAGGCCGAAGCAGAACACCGCGACCGGCCAGCCCGTGAGGTGGCCGGTGGCGCCGAGCTGCACCGGCGTGCCGCTGCCCGCCGCGACGAACCCGGCGTCGACCAGCCCGATCAGCGCGATGAACAGCCCGATGCCGACGCTGATGGCGTGCTTGAGCGCGAGCGGGATCGCGTTCATGATCAGGGTGCGCAGCCCGGTGACGGCCAGCAGGATGATGACGAAGCCTTCGAGCACGACCAGGCCCATCGCCTGCGCCCACGTCATGAAGGGCGCCGCCTGGTAGGCGACCACCGCGTTCAGCCCCAGCCCGGCCGCCAGGCCGAACGGCGCGTTGCCGACCACCGCCATGAGCAGCGTCGAGATGGCCGCCGCGAGCGCCGTCGAGGTCGTGAGCTGCGCGATCGTCAGCTTCGCGCCGGTGACGTCCTGCGCGCCCGCCAGGATGATCGGGTTGAGCAGGATGATGTACGCCATCGCCATGAAGGTCGTGACGCCGCCACGCACCTCACGGCCGACGGTGGTCCCCCGCCCGGACAGCTCGAAGAACCTGTCGAGCACCGCCAACCCCCTTCGCGATCAAGGGGGAGTGCCGGGTGGCCTACCCGGCGGGGGACGTGATCACGCCTGCTCGTGCCGCCCGCCGCCGACCAGGCCGGCGAACTCCTCCAGCCCGATCCGGCCGTCGCCGTCGCGGTCGGCCGAGGCGATGAACGCCTCGATCTCCGCCTCGGAGGCGCCGAGCCCGCCCAGGGCGTCGTTGGCCTTCCGGATCTCCTCGGCCGTCAGCAGGCCGTCGCCGTCGGCGTCGAACCGTGTGAACTCCGCCTTGGCCGCTTCACGCGCGTCCGTCATCAGGATCCCTCCCCGTCTTGAACCAAGGCGATATCTTCGGGTCTGATCGGAACGCGCGTCAACCGGAGCCCGGTCGCCGCGCGCACCGCCGACGCGATCGCCGGGGTGGAGGAGAGCGTCGGAGGCTCGCCCGCGCCGCGCAATCCGTACGGCGCGGCCGGGTCCGGATTTTCCAGGATTTTCATCGTCATGGGCGGCATGTCGAGAATGGTGGGGATCAGGTAGTCGGTGAACGACGGGTTCAGCACCACGCCGTCACGCACCCGGATCTCCTCCATCAGCGCCAGCCCCAGCCCCTGCGCCGAACCGCCGTGGATCTGGCCCTCCAGCGCCTGCGGGTTCAGGATCCGGCCCACGTCCTGCACCGCCGCCAGCTCCACCACCTTGACCAGGCCCAGCTCCACGTCCACGTCCACCACCGCCCGGTGCACGCACAGCGCGAGCTGCGTGTGGGAGTCGCCCTGCCCCGTCGCCGGGTCCAGCGGGTACGTCGGCCGGTGCCGGTACTCGCGCGTCTCTTCGATCGGCCCGAACAGCGCCAGCGCCTCCCGCGCCGGCAGCCCGCCGAACCGCTCCCGCACCGCCCGGCACGCCTCCCGCACCGCCCCGCCCGTCACGTACGACTGCCGCGACGCCGACGACGAGCCCGCCGAGCCCACCGACGTGTCGGCCGTCGCCACCGTCACGTCGTCCACGCCCAGCTCCGTCCGGGCGATCTGCGCCTGGATCGTCACCAGCCCCTGCCCCACCTCGGCGGCGGCCGTGTGCACGGTGACGTGCGGCTCCCCCCCGACCAGCTCCGCCCGCACCCGCGCCGTGGAGAAGTCGTCGAAGCCCTCCGAGAAGCAGATGTTCTTGATGCCCACCCCGTAGCCGACGCCGCGCCGCACCGACTCCCCGTGCGTGGTCTGCGACACCCCGCCCGGCAGCCCGCGCAGGTCGCTCCCGGCGGGCGGCGGGAGCGGGAAGCGTTCGAGCTCGCGCAGCATCTCCGCCAGCGGCGCCGGCGAGTCGATCACCTGACCGGTGATCAGCGCCGACCCCTGCGAGACGGCGTTGCGCACCCGGATCTCCACCGGCGACAGCCCGCACGCCTCCGCCAGCCGGTCCATCTGCGACTCGTACGCGTAACACGCCTGCACCGCGCCGAACCCGCGCATCGCCCCGCACGGCGGGTTGTTCGTGTAGACGCCGGTCGCCCGCACCCGCACGTTCGGCACCTCGTACGGGCCCGCCCCCAGCGACGCCGCGTTGCCCACGACGGCGGGGGAGGAGGAGCAGTAGGCGCCGCCGTCGAGCAGGATGTCGGCCTTGACGTAGACGAGCCGGCCGTCGCGCGTGGCGCCGTGCTCGTAGCGCATCCGCGCCGGATGCCGGTGCACGTGCCCGAAGAACGACTCCTCCCGCCCGTACACGATCTTGACGGGCCGGCCCAGCCGCAGCGCCAGCATGCACGCGTGGACCTGCATCGACAGGTCCTCCCTCGCCCCGAACGCGCCGCCCACCCCCGACAGCGTCAGCCTCACCTTCTCCGGCGGCAGCCCCAGGCAGGGCGCGAGCTGGTCACGGTCCACGTGCAGCCACTGCGTGGCGATGAACAGGTCCACGCCGCCGTCGTCCGCGGGCACCGCCAGCCCCGACTCCGGGCCCAGGAACGCCTGGTCCTGCATGCCCACCTCGTACTCGCCGGTGACCACGACCTCCGCCTCGAACGTGTCGCCCTTCACCACCGGCTGGCTCCTGACGAACTCCCGCGACTCACGCGGATCCGTCACCGCCGGGCGCGGCTCGTAGTCCACCCGAATCGCCGCCACCGCCCGCCGCGCCGTCTCCGGATGGTCGGCGGCCACCAGCGCCACCGGCTCGCCCTGGTAACGCACCTGGTCGATGGCGAGCACCGGCTGGTCCCTGCGCTCCAGGCCGTAGAACTTCTCGCCCGGCACGTCCTCGTGCGTCAGCACCGCCCGCACGCCCGGGATCGCCAGCGCCGGGCCCACGTCGATCGACCGGATCCACGCCGACGGATGCGGGCTGCGCAGCGTCGCGCCCCACACCATGCCCTCCAGCCACAGGTCCGACGCGTACGCGAACTCGCCCCGCACCTTCAGCGCCGCGTCGGGCCGCCGCGCGCTCTCGCCCACGCCGTGCCGCGACGCCCGTGCCGTCTCCGTCATCGTCCGAGCTCCGTCATCCTTCGAGTAGAGCACCGGCCGACCGGCCCCGGAATGCGCGCGGAGTGAAATCACGGTAAGCGGTTCACCGGCCGCCTTGTATATTCCTCCAAGTGCGGATATGCGATCTGCTGGCCATGGAGGAGCTGCGGCTGACGCTGCTCACCGGCGACGCCGGGCGCGAGTTCGGCACCGTCCACATCACCGACCTGCCCGAGCCCGGCCGCTACCTGTCCGGCGGCGAACTCGTGCTCACCGGCCTCATGTGGTGGCACACCGCCGCCGACTCCCGCCCCTTCGTCACCGCACTCGCCGACGCCGGGGTCGCCGCGCTCGGCGCCGGCCAGGCCCGGCTCGGGCACGTCCCCGCCGACCTCGTCGACGCCTGCCGCGAAGCCGGGCTGCCGCTGCTCGACGTGCCCACCGAGACCTCCTTCCGCACCCTCGCCGAGCTCGTCGCCCCCCGCCTCTCAGGCGACGCCCGCGACGCCCTCGGCCGCCACCGGCGGCTCGTCGCCGCCGTCGCCGAAGGCGCCGGGCTGCCCGAACTGTTCGCCCTCACCGCCGCCGAACTCGGCGTCACCGGCGCCGTCGTCTCCGCCACCGGCCAGGTCATCGCCGGCGCCCCCGACGACCCCGTACGGCTCGCGCGCGCCTTCCTCACCGCGCCCCGCCTGCCCTGCCTGGCCGGCGGGCACACGCTCTTCGCCGCCGGACGCGGGCCCCGGGCCGCCGCCTGGGCCCTCGCCTGCGACGGCGACCTGCTCGACCGGGCCGACCTCGGCTACGAACTGGCCGCCTTCGTGGCGCTGGAACGGGCCCGCATGGAGGCAGGGCGCCGCGTCGAACGCCGGCTCGCCGCCCAGCTCGTCACCGCCGCCCTCACGGGCGCCGACCCCGCCGACCTCACCGCCCGCCTCCGCACCTGCGCCCTCGACCCCGCCGAGCCCTACACGATCGTCTCCACCACCACCCACCCCAGCCCCCACCCCGACGGCGCACCCTCCAGAACCGGCACCACCCCCAGACCGACAACCGGCCCCAGACCGACAACCGGCCCCAGACCGACAACCGGCCCCAGGCCGACAACCGCCTCTACCGATGCCGCCCCCTCCACCAGTGGCGGCGCGCTTTCCACCGGTGGCGCGCCTTCCCGGGAGGGGGCCGGCGCGCGTGGCGGTGCCGCCCCCGGGAGGGTGGGCGCTCCTGCTGAGGGCGCCCCCGCCGCTGGTGGCGCTCCTCCCGGGAGCGGGGCTGGCGTCCGGGGTGGTGGCGGGCCATCGACAGGCAGCGTCCCTCCCCGGACGGCGGCCGCCCCTGCCGAGGCCGCGCCCTCCACCGGTAGGGCACCCGCCGTCGGTGGCGCGCCTTCCGAGGAGGGGGGTGGCGCGCGTGGCGGTGCCGCTCCCGGAGGGGTGGGCGCTCCCGCCGGGGCCGCGCCGCCCGCCGGGGGCGCGCCGCCCGCCGGGGCCGCACCGCCCGCCGGGGGCGCTCCCGCCGCTGGTGGCGCGCCCCCTGGGGCGGTGGCTGGCCGGGTTGGTGCGCCCTCCAAAGGGGCTTCCGTTGCGAGTGCCGGTTCGGCTGCCCGTGCTCCTTATGGGGAGGGCGGGTTCGGCGTTGAGGTGGCGGTGTTGGAGGGGTTGCTGGGGTGGGAGGTGGTGGCGGTCGCGGGGGAGGAGGGGGCCGTGGCCGTGGTGCCGTTGCGGGGGCGGAGCGCCGGGGAGGTGGCGGCGCGGGTGCGGGCCGGGGCGGAGGTGCTGGGGGCGCTGCCCGGGGTGCGGGTGTGCGCCGGGGTGAGCGGGGAGCTGACGGGGGCGGCGGCGCTCAGGGGCGGCGTCGAGGAGGCCGGGCACGCCAGGCGGCTGGCGGCGGCGCGCGGCGGCGGCGTGGTCACCAGCGATGAGATCTACACGCACGCGCTGCTCCTGGCGACGGTGCCGGGCGAGGTGCGGAGCTCGTTCGCCGCCCGCCTGCTGGGCCCGGTGCTGGAGTACGACGCCCGGCACCAGTCGGAGCTGGTGGCGACGCTGCGCGCGTTCCTGGACTGCGCCGGTTCGTGGAACGCCTGTGCCGCGCGGATGCACGTGCACGTCAACACGGTCCGCTACCGGGTGAAGCGGGTGGAGGACCTGACGGGCAGGGACCTGTCGACGATGGCCGACCGGGTCGACTTCTTCCTGGCGCTCAGGGCCGGGTGACCGCGCCGAGGAGCGCGTCCACGGCGGCGTGCTCCTCCTCGGTGATGACCAGCCACTCGGGGTTGCCCAGCTCCACGGCCAGGGGCAGCGCGTCGGTGACGTACGGCAGCGCCGCCCGGGGCGCGCCGAGCGCCCGGTGCGCTTGCGACAGGCGGACGAGGCAGCGGAGCTGGCCGATCCGGAACCAGCTCGCCCGGCGCAGCCCGAGCGCCTGCCGCAGCGGCTCCAGCGCCGCCGCCGGTTCGCCCTCGTCGAGGAAGATCTCGCCGAGCACCGTCTGGACGAGCCCTTCGTGGCTGATGTCGCCGACCCGCCGCGCGCTGGCCAGCGCTTCGGTCAGGGCCTGGCGCGCCTCGGCGGAGCGGCCGAGGCCGTGGCGGGCGGTGCCGAGCATGATGAGCGCGTACCGCTCGCCCACCTGGGAGCCGATCTCCCTGGCCAGGGCGAGCTGGGCGCGGGCGTGGCTCAGGCATTCGCGGTACTCGCGCCGTACCAGGAAGGTGTTGGCGAGGTTGCCGAGCGTCCGCTGCTCGCTGAAGCGGTCGCCCAGCTCGCGGGCGAGGACGAGCTGGGCGCGCAGGTGTTCGACGGCCTCGGCGGTGCGGCGCTGGAAGCTGAGCCCGCCGGCGAGGTGGCCGAGCGCGTGGTAGGTGCTCAGCCGGTCGCCGAGCCGCCGGCTGACCCGCAGCGCCTCACGGTTGAGCGCGATGAGGTTGGCCGAGTCGTGCGCGCCGTGCAGGTACCACTGGAGGGAGAAGACGAGGGCCACGCCGAGCCTGGCGAGCCGCTCGTCGGGGCACGCCATGGCCTGGGCCGCGGCGGCGACGAGGTTGGGCTCCTCGCGGGCGAGCCAGTCGCGGGCCTCGTCGGCGTCGCCCACGTGGTGCGGGGTCGCGTCGACGGGGTCGAGCTCGGGCCCGTCGGGCTGGACGCGGTGCGGGTCCATGGTGGTGCTGGCCAGGCGGGCCGAGGCGATCCAGTGGCCCAGCACGCGGGCCAGCGCGGCGGCCGCCTCGCCGGGTGACAGCCGCCCCGGCCCGGCGTGGGCATCGGCGGGCCCGGCGGGGCCGCAGGTCAGCTCGGCGGCGAAGATGCGGACGAGGTCGTGGAGCTGGTAGCGGGGCGGCGCGGCCGGGTCGGAGCCGGACTGGTCGAGGAGGTGGGCGTCGACCAGCCGTTCCAGCGCGCGTTCGGCCTCCAGGACGCCGGTGCCGAGCAGGGCGGCGGCGGCCTCGGCGGTGATGTCGTGCACGTGCGGCAGGCCGAGCAGGGCGAGCGTGCGGGCGGCCAGCCGGTCGAGCGGCCTGGCGCTGCGGGCCAGCGCGTTCCAGCTCGCGGCCAGGCTGGAGCGTACGGCGAGCTCGCCGGCCTCCAGCTCGTGCAGCCGCCTGCGCTCGTCGCCGAGCCGGGCGTTGAGCGCGGCCACGCTCCAGTCGGGCCGGTCGGCCAGGCGGGCGCCGGCGATGCGCAGGGCCAGCGGCAGCCCGTCGCAGAAGCGTACGAGCCGGGCCGTCTGCTCGGGGTCGGCGGTGATCCGCTGCGCGCCGGCCAGCGTGGACAGCACGGCGGCGGCCTCGGGGCCGGCCATCCGGGGCAGGTGGATCTGCACGGAGTCGTCGCCCGCGGCCAGGCTCTCGCGGCTCGTCACGAGGATCGCGGTGCCGCGCGGCGCCGACAGCAGCGGCTGGATCTGCGGCAGCCCGGCGGCGTCGTCCAGCAGGACCAGCATGCGCCGGCCCGCCATGCGGCTGCGCCAGGCCGCGGCGGCCTCGTCCACGTCGGCGGGCACGGCGTCGCCGGCGGCGCCGAGCGCCCGCAGGAACCGGCCCAGCACCTCCAGCGGCTCCAGTCCCGGCATCCCGGTCGTGGCGCCGCGCAGGTTCACGTACAGCTGCCCGTCGGGGAAGCGGTCCTTCACCATCGCGGCGACCCGGGCGGCCAGCGCGGACTTGCCCACGCCGGGCGGGCCGGAGATGACGACCAGGGGGCTGGGCGCGGAGCCGTCCCAGGGGGCCAGGTGCGTCTGGATGCGGATGATCTCCAGCCGTCTGCCCACGAACCCGCCCAGATCGCGCGGCAGCTCCCGGGGCACCACCGGCATGCGCCCCGCCGCGGGGGCGGCCTCGGGGGAGCGGGACCGGCCGGGCGGGGGCGCTGCGGGGGCCGGGCCGGGCTCGCGCAGGGCCAGCTCGTAGGCGGCGCGCAGGGCGGCGCCCGGGTCGACGCCCAGCTCCTCGCGCAGGATGCGGCCGCCCTCGTTGTAGACCTCCAGCGCCTCGGCCCGGTTGCCGCTGCGCAGCAGGGCCAGGACGAGCAGCTCGCGCAGCCGTTCGCGGATCGGGTGGCGGCGGGTCAGGTCGCGCAGGGGCGGGAGCGCGTCGTGCGGGCGGCCGAGCCCGAGCAGCGCCTCGGCGTGCCGCTCGGCGGCGGTCAGGCGCAGCTCGGCCAGCCGGGCGCGCTCGGCGTCGGCGAAGGGGCCGGGCACGCCCGTCAGCGGGTCGCCGTGCCACAGCGACAGCGCCTCCTCCAGGCTGGTCAGCGCCTCGGCGGCGCCGTCGCGGCGCATCGCCAGGCGGGCCGACTCGACGTGGCCGGCGAAGGCGACGGCGTCGACGTGGCGTGCCTCGACCTCCAGCCGGTAGCCGCCACCGCCGCCGACCAGCAGCTCGGAGTGGCGGTGCTGCTTCCTGGACGGCTCCAGGGCGCGCCTGAGCCCGGCCACGTACGTGTAGACGCTCTGCTCGGCGCTGCGCGGAGGGTGCTCGCCCCACAGGCTCTCGACGAGGCGGGGGATCGGCACGACCTGCCCGGGGTGGGAGGCGAGGACGGCGAGGACGGCGCGCTGGCGCGGTGAGCCGGGGTCGACGGCGGCGGCGCCGCGTAACGCCGCGACCGGACCGAGGAGCCGGATGCGGACGTGCTCGGCCATGAGCGATCTCCCCGCGTGCGACGCTGCGTGATCCGGATCGTCCTGGAAGGGGCGACTAGAAGCTCTGTAGAAGAAATATAGAACTATCGTCTAGCTTGAGGGGGCTGTGCGTGATGCGGGGGCGTCCGAGGTGTCCGGACGGCCTCCCGGTGCTGTTCGCGGGCCCGGAAGACGCCTCCTTGTGCGGAAGGCGGCATC
Source organism: Nonomuraea sp. NPDC003214 (assembly GCF_053590035.1). Taxonomy (NCBI): domain Bacteria; kingdom Bacillati; phylum Actinomycetota; class Actinomycetes; order Streptosporangiales; family Streptosporangiaceae; genus Nonomuraea; species Nonomuraea sp. NPDC003214. Next base: position 52,218 of record NZ_JBSFSX010000022.1, read on the forward strand.
TCCCGGGCCGTTGCGTAGACTCGTGAGAGCGGGAGCCCTCGGGGGTCAGCAGCAGGGCGAGACCTCGAAATGCGCGATGGCAGGAGACGTTTCGGCCACCACGGTCGTACCATTGCTGCCAACGGCCACAACGGCCGTGAAGATGGCGGTAAGTGCGGTCAGGGCAAGACGTGTGCGCATGGGGGGTTCTCCCTCGGGCGGTGTGCGTTGCTTGGACATCATCATCTCAGGGAGCAGCGGCTGTGACCACATCAGACCTGGTCGGACTCCGTATCAAGACGGTCCGGCGACAGCGCGGCATGTCGCAGGCACAGCTCGCGCACCCTGAATTGTCGGACAGCTACGTTTCCTTGATCGAGAGCGGCAAACGTACTCCCACCCCTTCGGTGCTGGAGCTGCTCGCTCAGAAGCTGGACTGTTCGCTCTCCTATCTGCTCAATGGCGTGACTGCCGAGCAGATGGAAGATATCGAACTCGCACTCGGTTACGCGAGGCTCGCCCTCGAGAACGGAGAGGTTCGCGAGGCTCGCACGCGCTTCGCCGAGCTGCTGGAGAACAATAACCTGACAGGTCTGACGGCGCTGCGTCAAGACACCGAATACGGCCTGGCGCTCGCCGTCGAGGCGTGCGGTGACCTTGACGAGGCGATCTCCATCCTCCGCCGCCTGCAGGCCGAGGAGCTCGGCCCGGAGCGCCGCATCGAGGTCGCCATCGCCCTGTGCCGCGCCTACCGCGTCAGCGACCGGCTCAGCGAGGCGGTCAAGGTCGGCGAGGACATCCTCGGCGGCCCGGCCCGGCCGGCCTGGTCCGACGCGCTCGTCGAGTTCGGCGCGACGCTGCTGGCCGCCTACCTCGACAGCGGCGACCTGCTGCGCGCCCGCCAGTTCGCCGGCGAGCTGCTCAACGCCGCCGACATGCTCAACACCCCCAGGGCCACCGTCGCCGCCTACTGGAACGCCGCCCTGGTCGCCGAGAGCACCGGCCACGGCGAGGAGTCGCTGAGCCTGGCCGAGCGCGCCCTGGCCGTCCAGACGGAGAACGGCCAGCCGCGCAACAGCGCCCGCATCCGCATGGCGTACGCGAGCATGCTGCTGCGGCTGCGCCCCACCGCCGTCGAGGAGGCGCGCCAGGCGCTGCTGCGCGCCCGCCAGGAGCTCGCCCAGACCTCCGCCAGCACCACCGACCGCGCCAACAGCGAGGTCGAGCTGGCCCGCGCCGCCCTCATCGCCGGCGACCACGAGCAGGCGATCGTCCACGGCGAGGCCGGCCAGGCGCTGATGGCGGGCAACTCCAGGGCCCTGGAGGCCGAGGCGCACCTGCTGCTCAGCCGTGCCAAGGGCGCGCTCGGCAGGCAGGCCGAGGCCGAGGCCGAGCTGCGCGGGGTGCGCGACTGGCTGGAGCCGCTGCCCGACTCCCGCCGCGCCGCCCGCACCTGGTACGCGGCCGCCGAGACGATGGAGGTCCTCGGCGACGCCGAGGGCAGCGCCGACCTCTACCGCCGTGCGCTCGCCTGCGCGGGATTGTAGCGGCGGAGTCCGGACCGGGCGGCGGCGTCGGTAGCCTTGGGGGTGCCATGAAGAAATCCCCGCTCGCGGCCCTCACCGCGATTCTCGCCGCCCTGTTCGTGCTCGCCACCGCCGCCCCCGCGCAGGCGCACGACACGCTCAAGAGCAGTGATCCCGCCAAGGGCGCCACGGTCAAGTCCGTGGACGAGGTCACGCTCGAGTTCTCCAACAAGGTGCGGATGCCGTTCGTGATCGTGCGCGGGCCCGGCGACGCCCAGCACCAGGCCGGCGACCCCGAGTCCGACGGGCCGGTGGTGAAGCAGCGGCTCAAGGGCGAGCTGCCCGACGGCAAGTACACGATCGCCTACCGCGTCGTCTCCTCCGACGGGCACCCGATCGAGGGGGAGATCCCGTTCACGGTCAAGGGCGCGTCGCCGTCCCCGGAGGCGAGCGCCGAGAGCAGCGCTGAGGCCACCGCGGAGGCGACCGCCGAAGCGAGCACGGCGCCCTCCGCCGCGCCGTCCAGCGCGGCGCCCGCCGCCGACCAGGCGGCGGCCGAGGAGAGCTCCGGCACGTTCCCCGTCTGGCTGATCATCGTCGTCGGCGCGCTCGTCGGCATCGGCATCGGGTTCCTGCTCAGCGCACGGAAGAAGAAGCCGTGACCAGGGCCGCGCGTCTCGCGCTTGCGGCGGCCGGGGCGGCGCTCGCCGCCCTCGTGGTCGCCATGGTCGCCGGAGGCGCGGCCTTCCCCCGCATCATCCTCGGCGTCCCCTCCTCGGGGGTGCTCACCCGGTGGGGCCTGCCGGTGTCCAAGCTCTTCATGGACGTCGCCGGCGTGACCACCGTCGGGCTCCTGCTGGCGGCGGCGGTCCTGCTGCCCAACGGCAAGTCCGGCAAGGGCCTGCTCGGCACGAGCGCGCTCGACTACCTGCGCGCGGCCTCCTGGACCGCCCTGACCTGGGCCGGGGCCGCGTTCCTCACCATGGTCTTCAGCGTCTCCGACGTGTGGGCCAAGCCCGTGCCGGAGATCCTCAACCGCGACTTCCTCGTCGGCTACGCCACCCAGGAGAGCCCCGGCATCTCGCTGACGCTGGTGATCCTGTTCGGGGTGTCGATCGCGCTGTTCTCGCGGGGCGCCATCACCGCCGGGGCGGCGGGCGCGCTGCTGGTGTTCTCGCTGATCACGATGCTGCCGCCGGCGCTCACCGGCCACTCCTCGTCCTCGCCCAACCACGGCCTGGCCACCATCGGCCTGTCGCTGCACCTGCTGACGCTGGCGCTGTGGGTGGGCGGGCTGGGCGTGCTCGCCCTGCACGCGGTGCGCAAGCAGCCGCAGCTCGGCATCGCCGCCGAGCGCTTCTCCCGGCTGGCCGTATGGCTCTTCATCGGCGTCGGCCTGTCCGGCGTCTTCAGCGTGCTCGCCCGGCTCACCGCCGTCTCCGACCTGTGGACGTCCAGCTACGGCATCCTCCTCGTCGCCAAGACCGTCGCGTTCGTCCTGCTCGGCTACGTCGGCTGGTGGCACCGGCAGCGCACGCTCGTCGCGCTGGAGGCGGGCGCGCCGCGCGCCTTCACCCGCCTGGCCGTCGGCGAGCTGATGCTCATGCTCGCCACCATCGGCCTGGCCGTCGCGCTCGCGCGCACCCCGCCGCCGCCCGTCAGCCTGCCCGCCGACCGCGCCTTCGACCTGCTCGGCTACCCGGTCCCGCCGCCGATCTCGCTGGCCAACATCGCCTCGCTGTGGTGGTTCGACCTGTTCTTCGCCACCGTCGCCGCCCTGCTGGCCGGGCTGTACGGGGCGGGCGTGGTCAGGCTGCGGCGGCGCGGCGACACCTGGTCGTGGGGCCGCACCGCGTCCTGGTTCATCGGCGTCGTGGTGCTCGTCATCGCCACGCAGACCGGCCTGGCCCGCTACGCCAAGGTCATGTTCGACGTGCACATGATCGAGCACATGACGCTGGCCATGATCGTGCCGATCTTCCTGGTCCTCGGCGGGCCCGTCACGCTCGCGCTGCGCGCGCTCAAGCCGGCCGCCGTCCGGGGCGACCGGGGCCCCCGCGAATGGCTGCTGGCGATCCTGCACAGCAGGTTCGTCCGCGTCGCCGCCCACCCGGCCATCGCGACCGCGATCTTCATCGCGTCGACCTACGCGCTCTACTTCACGCCGCTGTTCGAGGCGGCCATGCAGGAGCACCTCGGGCACATCGCGATGACGCTGCACTTCCTCATCAGCGGCAGCCTGTTCTTCTGGGTCGTCATCGGCGTCGACCCCGGCCCCCACCAGCTCCCGCACGTCGGACGGCTGCTGCTGCTGTTCGTCACCATGCCCTTCCACGCGTTCTTCGGCATCGCGCTGATGATGACCGGCTCGGTCATCGCCTCCGGCTGGTACGAGCAGCTCGACCGCTCCTGGGGCGGCCCGCTGCTGCAGGAGCAGCAGAACGGCGGCGCCATCGCCTGGGGCTTCGGCGAGATCCCCACGCTGATCGTGCTGCTGGCCATCGCCGTGCAGTGGTATCAGAGCGAGGACCGCAAGGCCCGCCGCGACGACCGCAAGGCCGACCGCGCCGAGGGCGGCGACCCCGAGCTCAACTCCTACAACGACTACCTGGCCAAGCTCAACCGCCTCGACAAGACCGAATAGCCGCCGCGAGCCCTCCTGCCCCCCACCCTCCGGCCCCGGCGGGTAGCCTTTCCGGCAAGGGGGAAGGTGTGCGCGATCCGCCAGGCCGCAGGCGGGCCGCGCCCGTTCGGGGCGCTGAGGAAGGCGGAAGTCGGTTGACGGAAGAGACGCGCATGCGCGGGGGAGAGAGCCTGGCGGAGGCGCTCGAAAGCTACCTCGCGGACTGGTCGCGGCGCACCGGTGTCACCGTCGAGACGTGGGCGCTGCCCGCCGAGGACGTGCCCGCGCCCATCGCCGAAGGCGTGCTCACGGCGATGCGTGAGGCCCTGGCCAACGCCGAGCGCCACAGCGGCGCCTCCGTCGTGTCGGTCGCCGTGACCGTCAGCAGCGGGGGGCTGCGTATGACGGTCAGCGACCACGGCCGCGGCTTCGCACCCGGCCGGTCCGGGCGCGGCATCGCCCGCATGCGGGCCGCGTTCGCGGAGATCGGCGGCACCCTCACCGTCCGCAGCGTGGAGGGCGAGGGCACCACCGTGTCAGGGGTCGTGCCTAGGCGAGAGTGAGGATCTCGCTGCCGGTGTCGGTCACCACGATCGTGTGCTCGAACTGGGCGGTGCGCTTGCCGTCCTTGGTCACGGCCGTCCACTTGTCGGGCCAGATGTCGTACTCGATCGTGCCCAGCGTCAGCATCGGCTCGATCGTGAACGTCATGCCCGGCACCAGCTCCACCCGCAGCGACGGGTCGTCGTAGTGCGGCACCATCAGGCCCGAGTGGAACGTGGTGCCGATGCCGTGACCGGTGAAGTCACGCACCACGCCGTAGCCGAACCGCTTGGCGTACGCCTCGATGACCCGGCCCACGACGTTGAGCTGGCGGCCGGGCGCCACCGCCTTGATCGCCCGCATCATCGCCTCGCGGGTGCGCTCGACCAGGAGGCGCGACTCCTCGTCGACCTCGCCCACCAGGAACGTCGCGTCGGTGTCGCCGTGCACGCCGCCGATGTAGGCGGTGATGTCGACGTTGACGATGTCGCCGTCACGCAGCACGGTGTCGTCGGGGATGCCGTGGCAGATCACCTCGTTGATCGAGGTGCACAGCGACTTGGGGTAGCCCTTGTAGCCGAGCGTGCTCGGGTAGGCGCCGTGGGAGACGAGGAAGTCGTGGCCGATGCGGTCGAGCTCGTCGGTGGTGACGCCCGGCCGGACGTGCCGGCCGACCTCTTCGAGGGCCTGACCGGCGATCCGGCCCGCCACGCGCATCCGCTCGATCATCTCGGGGGTCTTCACGTCGGGCTCGCCGGTCTTGGGGCGCTTCTTGCCGACGTACTCCGGCCGCTCGATGTGGGCGGGGACCTTTCGCATGGGCGAAATTCGGCCGGGCTGGAGCAGAGTCGTCATGAAAACCGAGTCTACGGGGCAGAATTGGTCACGTGAGCGATGGCCAGTGGTGGTTCTGCCTCAAGCACATGCGCGTCGAGCCTGACCAGGGCTGCCCCAACAAGGACCGGCTCGGCCCCTACGAGAGCGAGCAGGAGGCGGCCGGCGCCCTGCAGCGTGCCGCCGAGCGCAACAAGACCTGGGACGAGGCGGACGAGGCCGACGACTAGACCACCGCGTAGGCCCGTACGGGGAAGGTGCCCAGGCCCGCGATCATCGGCGGGGCGGCGTGAAACCTGAAGCCCTCGGCGGGCAGCCCGCCCAGGCCCGTCAGGTGCTCCACCACGGGGATGCCCGCCGCCAGCAGGATCGTGTGCGCGGGCCGTTCGCCGTGCGGCGGGGTGTCGTCGATGTTGAGCGAGTCGATGCCGACCAGCGCCGCGCCGCGCTCGGCCAGGCTGCGCGCCGACTCCGGCGCCAGGTAGGGGTGGCCGTGGGCGTAGGCGGCGGTGCCGAAGTGGCGGTCCCAGCCGGTGTGGATCAGCACCGCGCGGCCCCGTACGTCCAGGTCCTCGCCGACCGTCACCTCGCGCTCCGGGCCCGCCCGCACCACCAGGCCCGGCAGGTCGGCCAGCTTGCCGAGCGGGACCGCGGCCAGGTCGGGGCCGTCGGCGTAGCGGTGGAAGGGCGTGTCGACGTACGTGCCGGTGTTGCCGACGAGCGTGACCGTGCCCATGTGGAACTCGGTGCCCGGCGCGTACACCTTCCTGGAGTCCTCCCGCGACAGGTGCACGCCCAGCTCGGGGCCGGGGATGCCGGGGTAGGTGACCAGGCCGGGGGTGATGCGGTGGCTCAGCTCGACGATCATCCTTGCTCCTGGGCTTCCGACGGGGTTCTGGCGGCGGCGAGGCGGGCCAGCTTGACGAGGGCGACGATGCCGATGGCCGCCCACACGAGGTTGAGCCACGCCGACGGCCAGGCGGCGTAGTAGGCGCTGTTGACCATCAGGCCGATGGATCCGGCCAGGTTGATGAGCTGGTACGGGACCGCGTCCCCGTTCAGGCGGGACGAGGAGACCAGGTAGTAGCCGGTCAGCAGCAGCGCCGCGCCGATCCAGCCCACGACGTCGAGGAGCAGATCCATGCGCGCCATTGTCCGGATTTATAGGGTTAAAGCGCAAATAAAAGATCCTAAATGATGTCGTAAGCTGTCCTTTATGGAGATCGACCCTCGACGGCTGCGGATTCTCCACGAGGTCGCCCGCCGGGGCGGCGTCATGCGGGCCGCCGAGGCGCTGTACCTCACCCCCTCGGCGATCTCCCAGCAACTCGCCCAGCTCGAACGCGAAGTCGGCCTCCCCCTCATCGACCGCTCCCAGCGCCGCGTCTCCCTCACCCCCGCCGGGCGCGTCCTCGCCGGATACGCCGAACGCGTCGAGGACGAGCTCGCCGAGGCCCGGCGCGAGCTCACCCGCTTCACCGACCGCCTCGCCGGACCCGTCCGCATCGCCGCCTTCCCCACCGTGATCACGCACGTGCTCGTCCCCGCCCTGCGCGACCTCGCCGACCGCCACCCCCGCATCGTCCCCTCCATCCACGAGGTGTACGGCCAGCCCGCCCTCCAGGAACTCAGGCACGGCGTCGTCGACGTCCTCATCACCGAGCAGGACATGAGCCTGCCCGTGCTCGCCCAGCCGTCCCTGTCCACCCGCGCCCTCTACGTCGACGAATACCGCATCGTCGTCCCCGCCTCCTGGACCGACCCGCCCCGCGACGTCGCCGACCTCGCCGACGTCCCCTGGATCACCGGCGAACCCGGCCAGGCCAGCGGCCAGGCCCTCGACCGCCTCGCCGGCCTGCACGGCTTCGAACCGCGCAAGCTCCACGTCATCACCGAGTTCGGCCCCGCCCTCGCCCTCGTCGCCGCCGGGCACGGCGTCGCCATCGTCCCCACCCTTGCCCTCCTGGACGTCCCCGAAGGCCAGGTACGGGTGACCGACATCCGCGACGTCGGCTCCCGCCGCATCGACGCCGTCACCCGCGTCAGCCGCACCCGCTCCGGCGAACCCGACCCCGTCCAGGCGGTCGTCATCTCCGCCATCGCCACCGCCACCGCCGCCCTCGACCCCACCCTCCGCACCCACCTCCCCCAACCGCAGGATCCTTGACCCGCCTGCGCTTGCAGCCCGCCGGCCCCGGCCACTGAAGGCGCTCAGGTGACCCGGAAGGCCCGCCGCCGGCCCTCGCCCGCCGTCCCTCGCCCACTGCCTGGCCGCTGAGGGTCCAGGCCCCTTGAAGGTCGAGGCCCCCACAGCCCGCCCCCTACAGCCCGCCTGCGACGGCCCGCCCGCGACGGCCCGCACACGGCGGACCGGCCGAGTCCTGGGCTGGTCGCCGTACGCGGGCGCCCGTGCGGGCCGCCGTACATAGGCGCCGAACTCCGCCGTCCACCCCCTCGCCGACCCGGCGCCGGGAAGGGGGGGCGGCCCTCAGCACGTACGCGCGCCTCAGCCGGGCCGCCTGGCTGCCTCCGAGGCGGTCACCCTGGAGGGCCCGGCCGTCCACGGGAAGGTCGGCCACCGCCGGAGGGCCCAGCACCCCGAAGGGCAGGCCACCACCGAAGGGCCCCGGCACCCAGAAGGGCCCGGCGCCCGGAAGGGACGGCCACCGCCGGAGGGCCCGGCGCCCCGAAGGGACGGCCACCACTGGAGGGTCTGGCCGCTCCAATGGCCCGGCCCACCACCGAAGGCGCGGGCGGTCGGACGGGCGTGAGCACCGCTAGTCGGGGATGTGGGGGCCGCTCACTCGGGTGAGGAGGCGGGCGAGGCGGTCGCGGAGGCCGGGGCGTTGGGGGATCTCGCCGGCGGCGGTGCTGACGAGGTGCTGGGCGCCGTCGAAGGTGACGGGCCCGCGGGCGGGGACGGCGAGCGAGTCGTGGGCGAGGCTCGACAGTTCGGGGTCGCCGGACTCCAGGGCGAGGATGGTGGCCCCGGTGCGGCGGGCGTCGTCGACGCGTTCGAGGAGCGGGACGGGCGCCTGCTGCCCGGCGACGACGAACAGCGTCTCGCCCCGGGCCGCCTGCTGGATGCGGTCGAGGGTGACGCTGAGGTGGGGCGGGGCGCCGGGGGGCGGGGACCAGCGCACCAGCGTGGGGGTGAGCTGGGGCAGGTCGGACAGGCGGGCTTCGTCGGCGAGGTGGGCGGTCAGGTGCCAGGGTTCGTCGTCGGGGGTGCCGACGAGCAGCAGGCCGCCGGGGGTGCGGGTGGTCCGGAGGGCGCGGCCCAGCTCGCGGGTGCGTTCCACCCAGCCGGTATCGGCGAGGAGCTCGCGCAGGAGGCTGACCGATCCTGAGTCCATCCACCCATGGTGCATGACTGGTGCCGTTTCGGTGACCGTTCTCCCGGATGTGCCGTTCGGGCGTCGCAAATCTTCTGACAGAAGGTGTCATTTCGGGCCTTGACAGGTGGTTACTCCCGGGTAACGATCGGCTCGCGGCGCCGCCGTCCCGTGAGCGATCCCACCCTGAGGAGGGGCGGCACATGAGATTACGTGTCCGCGTCAGCATGTCCATCGCCCTGTTACTGATCATGTCTCTCGTCGCCGCCCCGGCCCGGGCGGAGTCGGCGGGGGACGTCGTCTCCGCCGAGCCGACCACCGTCTACCTGCTGCCCGGCGAACTGCTGAAGGTGCCGGTCAACGCCTGGCACGTCGTCTACCGCTCCACCTCCGCGACCGGTCAGCCCAACGCCGTCTCCGGCACGCTCCTGGTGCCCAAGGCCGGCTACCCGCTGGGCAGGCGGCCCATCGTCGGCTACGCGCCCGGCACTCACGGGCTGGGCGACCAGTGCGCGCCGTCGGCCGCCATGCGGCAGGGCACCGAGGCCGAGCTGGCGTTCGTCAGCCTGCTCCTGCTCAAGGGCTTCGCGGTCGCCGTGACCGACTACGAGGGGCTCGGCACGCCGGGCCAGCACACGTACATGGCGGGCGTCTCCCAGGGACACGCCGTGCTCGACGCGATCAGGGCCGCGACGCGCGTGCCCGGCGCGGGGCTGTCCGACCGCGCGCCGGTGGCGGTCATGGGCTACTCGCAGGGCGGCGCCACGGCCGGCTGGGCCGCCGAGCTGCACGCCTCGTACGCGCCGGAGCTGCGGCTCAAGGGCGTCGCCGCGGGCGGCGTGCCCGCCGACCTGCACGCGGTGGCCGACCACCTCGACGGCACCGCCGACTTCGGCCTCGCCGCGGCGGCCGGCGTCGGGCTCGACGCCGCCTACCCGGAGCTCGACCTGGAGGCCGACCTCAACGAGCGGGGCCGCGCGCTGCTGGCCGACGCCGCCGACGACTGCGTGGGCGACCTGGACGAGCTCGCCGGGCTGAGCTTCGCCGACCTGAGCCCCGTCGACCTGCTGAACCAGCCCAAGTGGCTGGCCCGCCTCGCCGAGAACCGGCTCGGCTCGGCCACGCCGAGGGTGCCGCTGTTCCTCTATCACGCGCGCGGCGACGAGACGATCCCGCACGCGGTCGGCGCGACCCTGCGCGACGAGTACTGCGCCGCCGGCGCGAACGTCCGCTGGGCGTCGCTGTCGGCCTCCAGCCACGTGCTCGGCGCCGTCCAGGGCGGGCCGCTCGCGATCGAGTGGCTGGCCCTGCGCCTATACGGGCTGCCCGCGTCGGGCAACTGCTGACCGCCACCCCACCGGACCCGCCACCCCACCGGACCCGCCACCCCACCGGACCCGTCACCCCAGCGGGCCCGCCACCCCAGCGGGCCCGGCTTCCCGGCCGGGCCCCTGGGCAGCGGCGGCCCCGGAGGGACGCGGTGACCTGCCGGACTGGCATGATCGAGCCTATGACTGACGTGAGCGGGCTTTCCATCGGCATTCTCGGCGGCACCGGCGACCAGGGGAAGGGGCTGGCGCGCCGGTTCGCGCTGGCCGGGCTCCAGGTGGCGATCGGGTCGCGCAGCGCCGAACGGGCGCGGGAGGCGGCCGAGTCCATCGGCTCCGGCGCGACCGGCGGCGCCAACGCCGACGTGGCCGCCGGCGCCGACATCGTGATCGTGGCCGTCCCGTACGACGGGCACAAGGCGCTGCTCGAATCGCTGACCGCCGAGCTGGCCGGGAAGATCGTCGTGGACTGCGTGAACCCGCTCGGGTTCGACAAGCAGGGCGCCTACGCGCTGCCCGTGGCCGAGGGCAGCGCGGCCCAGCAGGCGGCGGCGGTGCTGCCCGGCAGCCGGGTGGTGGCCGCGTTCCACCACGTGTCGGCCGTCGTGCTCCTGGATCCGGCGGTGGACGAGGTGGACCTCGACGTGCTGGTGCTCGGCGACGACCGGGAGGCCACCGACACCGTGCAGGCCCTGGCCGGGGTCATCCCGGGGGTGCGCGGCGTCTACGGCGGGCGGCTGCGCAACGCCCACCAGGTCGAGGCGCTGACCGCCAACCTCATCTCGGTGAACCGCCGCTACAAGGCGCACGCCGGCGTGCGGATCACCGACATCTGACGGCGGTCACAGCCAGCCGGCGTCCTCGGCGATGCGGATGGCGTCGATCTTGTTGCGGGCGCCGGTCTTCGTGATCGCGCCCGTCAGGTAGTTGCGCACGGTGCCCGGCGACAGGTGCAGGCGGGCGGCGATCTCCTCGGCGGGGGCGCCCCTGGCCGCCTCCTTCAGCACCGTCGCCTCGCGCGGCGTGAGCGGACTCTCGCCGTACTCCATCGCCGACGACACCAGCTCCGCGTCCAGCACGCGCAGCCCGGCGGCGGTGCGCCTGACGGCGTCGGCCAGCCGGTCGCCGGGCGCGTCCTTGACCAGGAACGCCTCGATGCCGGCGGCCAGCGCGCGCCGCACCTGGCCCGGCTGGCCCAGCGCGGTCAGCACCAGGATCCGGCACGACGGGAGGCGTTCGCGCAGCTCGGCGGCGGCGGTGATGCCGTCGACGCCCGGCAGGTCGATGTCGACGATCGCCACGTCGGGGCGCGTCCGCAGGGCGGCGGGCACGATCTCGTCGCCGCGCGTGACCTCGGCGGCCACCTCGAGGTCCGGCTCCAGCCGCAGCAGCGCCGTGAGAGCGGCGCGGATCATGTGCATGTCCTCGGCCAGCAGCACCCGGATCACGCCGGCACCTCCATCGCCAGCAGGAACCCGTCGGGGCCCGACCGCGCCGCGTGCAACGTGCCGCCCGCCTGCTCCACCCGCTCCGCCAGCCCGACGAGCCCGCCCCCGGCGGGCGGCTCCGTGACGGCCGCGCCGCCGGGGACCGGATGCGCGTACCCGGCGGGCACGGTGGCGGGCAGGGTGCTGGACATGGCGGCGGGCGGGGTGACGCCGTCGTTGGCCACTTCCAGGCGGAGCCGGCCGGCGTGGGCGGAGGTGGTGATCGTGCAGGTGGTGGCGCGGGTGTGGCGCAGGACGTTCGTAGCGGCCTCGCGGACGGCCCAGGCAAGCGTCTCGTCGGCGTGCCGGGGCAGCGGCGCGTCGGCCAGGTGCGCCTGGCAGCTCACGCCGGACGACTCCAGCAGCGCCACGGCGCGGTCGACCTCGCCGGTGAGCGACAGCCTGCGGTAGCCGCGCGCCACCTGGCGGACGTCCTGGGCCGCCTCCCTGGCCACCTTGACGAGCGCGGCGACCTCGCCGTGGGCGGCGGAGGGGTCGCGGGGGATCAGGCGCGCGGCCAGGTCGCCCTTGAGCGCGATCGCGGTGAGGCTGTGGCCCAGCCCGTCGTGCAGGTCGCGGGAGATGCGCAGCCGTTCCTTGAGCACGGCCGCCTCGGCCAGTTCGGCCCTGGCCTCCTCCAGGTCGGCCGACACCCGGACGAACCGGACGAGGGCGTAGCTGAGCGCGCCGGTGATGGGGACGGTCATCAGGTAGAAGAGCATGACGACGGGCGGAAGGACCTGGAAGAGCCCGGTCCACATGTAGGCCATCATGAGGGCGACCGCCGCGGCGCCCCAGCCCAGCGGCAGGAACACCAGCGCGGCGCCGGCGAGCATCGGCGCGGCCACCGCCGAGTAGCCTGCGGGCAGCAGGTAGTCGGGCAGGTAGGTGACCACGGCCTGCAGCAGCACGGTGAGCGGGAACAGCGGCGGCCGCCCGCCGCGCAGGGCGGCCCGCATGTTGACGTGGTTCAGCCCGACGACGCCCGCCATCGCGGCGCTGGCCACGAGCCCGTTCGCCAGCGTGCCGGTGAGGAAGTAGAGCAGCCCGATGATCGAGTAGGCCACGGACACGGCGATCAGCAGGCCGCTCGCCAGCCGCCGTGCGGAGGACGCGGAGGACGCGGAGGAGACGGCGGAGGAGGCCGGGGAGGACGTCACGGCCACGATTATCGCCGAGGCTCCCACCTGAACCACCGCAGCGCGACCAGCCCGGCGGCCCCCCAGACGGCCAGGTTGATCGCGGGCGCCAGCACGTTCCCGCGGGCGACGGCGTCGACCACGGCGCTCGTCGGCAGCAGCCCGAGCAGCGTGTCGGCCCAGCCCGGCAGCGGGATCGGCATCGCGCCCGCGCCCACCGCGGCGAGCAGGAACACCGGCATGGTGTACGCGGCGGCCAGCTCGGCACGGGGGATCGCGGCGGTGTAGGCGGCGCCGAGCACGGCCATCACGGCCGACCCGAGCACCACGGCGGCCGCGTACAGCACGGGGTCGGGCGGGAACGGCACGTCGGCCAGCACCCGCACCGCGACCGTGGACAGCGCGACGAGCGCCACGGTCTGCGTGACCGTGCTGGCGATCTGCCCGGCCAGGATCTGCGCGTCGGTCAGCCTGCTGGTGCGCAGCCGTTTGAGCACGAGCTGGTCGCGGCGGCCGGTGAGGGCGACGGCGATGTTCATGAACGTGGTGATCGACAGCAGGATCGCCAGCGTGCCCTGGAAGATCTCGGTGGCGGCGGTCACGCCCTCGGAGGTCACGTTGCGCATGAGCACCGGCATGCCGACGGCCAGCCCGACGGGCGTGACGACGGAGGCGAAGAGCATGGCCTTGTCCCGCCAGAACAGCCGGGTGCCGAGGTTGTAGGCGGCGGCGAGGGTCATCGAACGCTCCCGGGCAGGTCGAGGAAGAGGTCTTCGAGGGTGGCGGCGCGGACCTCCAGGCCCGCCAGTCGCAGGCCGCGCCCGGCGGCCCAGGTCAGCAGCGTCTGCGCCGCCAGGTCGGGGTCGTCGGCGCGGCACACGGCCAGGTCGCCTTCGAGGGTGACGGGCAGCGGCAGGCTCTCCGGGTCCACCCCGTCGGGCAGCCGGAACGCGACCCGGCCGCCCCGCGCGGCCAGCGTCTCGGCCATGCCGCCCGAGGCGACGATCCGGCCCGCGTCCATGACGGCCAGGGACGAGGCGAGCCGCTGCGCCTCCTCCAGGTAGTGGGTGGTCAGCAGGACGGTGGTGCCGCGCCCGGCGAGCTCGCGGATCACCTGCCAGGTGTCGCGGCGGCCCTCGGGGTCCATGCCGGTGGTCGGCTCGTCGAGGAAGAGCACGTCGGGGCGGCCGAGCAGGGCGAGCGCCAGGTCGAGCCGCCGCTTCTCGCCGCCGGACAGCTGCCGCACCCGGGTGCCCGCCTTGGCCGACAGCCCCGCCAGCTCCAGCGCCTCGCCGCCGGGCCGGGGCGCGGCGGTGAAGCCGCGCCACGTGTCGACGGTCTGCGCCACCGTCAGGTCGGGGAAGAACCCCGCCTCCTGGAGCATGACGCCCGTGCGCTGCCGCACGGCTGCCCGGTCGGCGACCGGGTCGAGGCCGTGCACCCGCACCGTCCCGGCGTCGGGCCGGCGCAGCCCGGTCAGCAGCTCGACGGTCGTGGTCTTGCCGGAGCCGTTCCTGCCGAGAAGCGCGAAGATCTCCCCCTGGGGCACCTCGAACGAGACGTCACGCACGGCCGGGAAGCCGCCGTAGCTCTTGCCGAGCCCCCGCACTTGAATCGCTGTCATGCGGACGACTCTTCCGGAGCCGGAGCCGCGGCGGCAGTGAGGAATTCACGACCTGCGCGAGAGCTTCAGCAGGGCGGCGGTCACCCCCTCGGGGTCGACGAGCTGGTGCAGGTGCAGGCCGGGCGCGTGCAGCACCGGCCAGCCGCGCCGGCGCGCGTCGTCGGCCACGGTGTCGTACGGCGGCCCGTACCAGAGGCAGGAGCAGCGGACGGCGTCCCACCCGGCGGGCACCGGGACGGGGTCGGTGTAGAAGGCGAGCGGGAGGCGCGGCTGCTCGGCCTCCACCCGGGCCCGCGCCGCCGCGTCGGGCGGGAACATGGGGGCGACGTCCTGCTCGTCCCACCAGTCGGTCCAGCGCGGCAGCAGCCCGTCGGCGCCGGCCAGCTCGCGCAGGAACGGCAGGAAGTCGTCCTGCCCGGGGCGCACCAGGCCGCGCGGCGGCGGCAGGTGGGCGTCGGCGAACACGCACGCCACCACCCGCTCGCCCAGCCCCTCCTTGATCACCGGCACGAACAGGCCGGCGTTGCTGTGCGCGGCCAGCACGAGCGGCCCGCCTCCGGGCGCGGTCTCCTGGACCGCGTCGCGCACGGCGGCGACGACGCGCGGCCAGTAGGGCGCGGGGCCGGCCGTCACCCCGGTCAGGTCGGGCACGACGGCGGTGTGGCCCCGGCGCTCCAGCGCCGCCGCCACGGGGGCCCAGGTGAACGGTCCCACGCTGGGGCTGTGTACGAGCACGAACGTCATGTGCTCACCTTGCCGCACCCGGCCCGCCCGGCGGCGGCGTGTCAGCTACCGGCGATCAGACGACGAGCGGCTGCCGGGCGGCGGGCGTGGCCGTGCCGTCGTAGGCGTCCCAGGCGGCGGCCAGCGCGCGCACCGCCCGGGACAGCTCCTCCTCCGGGAACAGGAAGTGCAGCCGCAGGTGACGGGGGTGGCCGCCGAGCGGGTCGAAGGAGCGGCCCGGCGGCACCGCGACCCCGTGCCTGAGCGCGACCTGGGCGAAGGAGTCGGCGTCGCCGCGCGGCAGCCGTACCCAGATCGTCTGGCCGCCCGCGGCGGGCTCGAACGACCACGACGGCAACAGGGCGCGCAGCTCGGTGCGGAGGTGGTCGTGGCGGGCGCGCAGCTCCGCCACGCGCGCCCGCCGGATGCCGTCGAGGCGGCGCAGCAGCGCGGCGGCGGCGAGCTGGCCCATCACCTCGCCGCCGAGGTCGTGCACGGCGCGCAGCCGCGACAGCCGCGACGCCAGCGCGGCGGGGGCGCGGATCCAGCCGATCCGCAGCCCGCCCCACACCACCTTCGACAGCGACGCGATCGTGATCACCTGCTCGCCGCGCGAGCCGGGGGAGCCGGGAGAGCCTGGGGAGCCCGGGGAGTACGCGGCGAGGGGCGGCGGGGTCTCGCCGGTGAAGCAGAGCTCCGCGCACACCTCGTCGTCGATCAGCGGCACGTCGTGCCGGGCGGCCAGCTCGGCCAGCCGCCGCCGCGCTCCGGCGGGCATCACCGAACCGGTCGGGTTGCTCGCCGTCGGCACCGCGTACACCAGGGCGGGCCGGTCCCTCATCGCGGCGGCCACGTCCGGCACGGAGGCCGCGCCAGAATCCGGGCGGGCGGGATCGAGGGCCGGATCGAGGGCCGGATCGGGGGCGGGATCGAGGCGGGCCGGGCGGACGACGGCGGCGGCGTGGCGGAAGACCTCCAGCGCGCCCGGGTACGTCGGCGAGCCCGTCAGAACCGTGTCTCCCGGCGTCAGCAGCAGCCCGGCGAGCAGGGTGAGCGCCTGCTGCGCGCCGTTCGTCACGACGATCTCGTGCGGGGTGGTGGGCAGCCCCCGGCCGGTGTAGTAGTCGGCCACGGCCTGGCGCAGCGTCGCGTTCCCGGCGGGCTGGTAGCCCAGGTCGCGCACGCCGGACAGGGCGGCGGCGGCCTCCGCGTACGCCTCGGCCAGCTCGGGCGGCGGCTCGTCGGGGGCGGCGCAGGTCAGCAGCGCCACGCCGTCCGGCGGATGCAGGATGTGCATGAGCAGCGGGTTGGCGGGCACGCCGTCCAGCGAGCGGGCGGCGGACAGGTCCATCGGGGCGACCCGGGTGCCGCTGCCCTGCCGGCGCACCACCCGGCCCTCCTGCTGGAGCAGGTCGTAGGCGGCCACCACGGTGCCCCGGCCGACCGCGAGCCGCGCGGCCAGCGCCCGGTCGGGCGGCAGCGTCTCGCCCGGGGCCAGCACGCCGTCGTCGACGAGGGCCCGCAGCCGGGCGGCCAGCAGCAGGTAGAGCGGCCCGCGCCCGGACGCCCACCGGCCCAGCAGGTCGACGAGACCATCAAGATTGGCCCCATTCATGAACCAATTTTGTCAGATTGGCCCTGACTTACCACGGCATTTCCGGAGACGCTTACCGTCATGAGCGCATACCGCCCCGAAACCCGAGCGGTCCACCTGCCCCAGCCTCCGGTCGAGGGCAGCCGCCCGATCGCCGTCCCCCTGTACCAGACGTCCGGATTCGTCTTCGACGACCCCGCGGTCATGGCCGACGCGATGAGCCGCCCCGACGGCTCGTTCGTCTACGGCCGCTACGGCAACCCGACCGTCCGCTCCCTGGAGGAGGCGGTCGCCGACCTGGAGGGCGGCGCCGCCGCGATCGCCACCGGCTCCGGCATGGGCGCGATCAGCACCGTCCTGCTCGGCCTGCTCAAGCCCGGCGACCACCTGATCGCCCAGCAGGCCCTGTACGGCGGCACCGCGGCGATGATCAACGAGCTGGCGGCCAGGTTCGGGATCGAGGTCGGCTTCGTCCCCGAGAACGACCCCGACGCCCTGCGCGCGGCCGTGCGGCCCGAGACCAGCCTCGTCTACCTGGAGACGATCGCCAACCCGATGGGCCGCGTCGCCGACCTGCCCGGCATGTGCGCGGCGGCCCGCGAGCTCGGCGTCCCGGTCGCCGTGGACAACACCTTCGCCACGCCCATGCTGTGCCGCCCGATCGAGCACGGCGCCGACATCGTCCTGCACTCCACGACGAAATACCTGTCCGGGCACACCGACGTCGTCGGCGGCCTCGCGGTGTTCGCCGACGACGCCCTGCACCGGAAGACGTGGCACTTCGCCATCGAGCTCGGCGCGTCGGCCGACCCGTTCGCGGCCTGGCTGACGCTGCGCGGCCTGCAGACGCTCGCCCTGCGCATGGAACGGCACTGCGCCAACACCCGCCTGCTGGCGACCCGGCTCGCCGAGCACCCCGCCGTGGCCGCCGTGCACTGGCCCGGCCTGCCCTCGCACCCGTCGTACGAGCTGGCGGGCAAGCTGCTGCCCGACTTCGGCGGCGTGCTGGCCTTCGACCTGACCGGCGGGCGGGCCGCGGGGGAGCGGTTCATGCGCTCGGTACGGCTCGCGCTGCTGGCCCCGTCGCTGGGCGGCGTCGAGACGCTCGTCCTGCACCCGGCCACCACCTCCCACCGCGCGCTGCCCGCCGAGGAGCTGGCACGCCACGGGATCGGCGAGGGCACGGTACGGATCGCCGTCGGCATCGAGCACCCGGAGGACCTCTGGGCCGACATCGAGCAGGCTTTGACATAACGCTTAGGCATTTAGGAAAATGCCTAAGTGCTGTCCGATCTGCGCGCGCTCGCCAGCGAACCGAGGCTGCTCATCCTGAGCTGGCTCAAGGACCCGGTCGCGCACTTCCCGCCCCAGGTCCACGGCGACCTCGTGGACGACGGGGTATGCGCGCAGTTCATCGCGAACAAGCTGGACATGACCCAGCCGAGCGCCACCGGGCACCTGAAGATCCTGGAGCGTGCCGGGCTCATCCGCGGCAGGCGCATCGGGCAGTGGGTGTTCTACCGGCGCGACGAGGAGCGGATGGCACAGCTCAAACGGACGATCGTGGAGGAACTGTGATGCCGGTGTCGTACGAGGACGTGGTGGCCGCCGCCGGGCGCATCGACGGGCACGTGCTGCGCACCCCGGTCCTCGAGGTGTCGCCCGGCCTGATCCTCAAGCTGGAGCTGCTCCAGCACTCCGGGTCGTTCAAGGTGCGGGGCGCGTTCAACCGGCTGCTGTCGGCCGGGGAGGTGCCGGACAGCGGGGTGATCGCGGCCAGCGGCGGCAACCACGGGCTCGCCGTCGCCTATGCCGCCCGCGCGCTCGGCGTCCGGGCGGAGATCTTCGTGCCGGAGGTGACGAGCGCGGTCAAGGTCGCCGGGCTGCGCGCGCTCGGCGCGGAGATCACGCAGACCGGCGCCATCTACGCGGAGGCGGCCGAGGCCGCCGCCAAGCGCGCCGCCGAGACGGGCGCGCTGCCCGTGCACGCCTACGACCAGCCCGAGGTCGTCGCCGGGCAGGGCACCGCCGGGCTGGAGCTCATGGCCCAGACCGGCGGCGTCGACACCGTCCTGGTGGCGGTGGGCGGCGGCGGCTTCGCCGCGGGCACAACCGTCGGCGCCGGCGCGGCGGGTGGCGAGGGGCCGCGGATCGTGGCCGTGGAGCCCGAGCGCATCCCCACCTTCCACGCCGCGCTGGCGGCCGGGCGGCCGGTCCCGGTCGAGGTGAGCGGGGTGGCGGCCGACGCGCTGGGCGCCAGCCGCCTGGGCGAGCTCGCCTACGGCATCCTGGCCGGGGCGGGCGCGCGCAGCGTGCTCGTCAGCGACGAGGCCATCGTGGCGGCCCGCCACACGCTGTGGGCCGAGCACCGCGTGGTCGCCGAGCACGCGGGCGCCACCGCGTACGCCGCCCTGCTGTCGGGCGCGTACGAGCCCGCGCCGGGCGAGCGGGTCGCGGTGCTGGTGTGCGGCTCCAACACCGACCCGGCCACCCTCTGAGCAGGCCGGGACGGGCGTGACCCCGTCCCGGCGGCGGCGCCGTGCGAGCGCGCGCGTCCCTCCCGGGACGACGGCCGGGAAGGGACGCTAGCGGTAGGTGTGCTCGGCGGCGGGGAAGGCCCCGGAGGCGACGTCGCCGGCGAACTCCCGCACCGCCCGTTCCAGGTCGGCGTCCAGGTCGGCGTAGCGCTTGACGAACCGCGCCGGCTCGGGCGTCAGCCCCATGAGGTCCTGCCAGACGAGCACCTGGGCGTCCGTGGCGGGGCCCGCGCCGATGCCGATCACGGGGATCGCCAGCGACGTGGTCACCCGCTCGGCCAGGTCGGCGGGCACGCACTCCAGCACGAGCGCGAACGCCCCGGCCCTGGCCAGGTCCTTGGCGTCGGCCATCAGCTCGTCGCCGGCCTGGCCGCGCCCCTGGACCCGGTAGCCGCCGAGCGTGCCGACCGACTGCGGCGTCAGCCCGAGGTGCGCCATGACCGGCACGCCGGCCCCGGTCAGCGCCTCGACCTGGGGCAGCACGCGGCGGCCGCCCTCCAGCTTGACGGCGTGCGCGCCCGCCTCCTTCATGAAGCGGGCCGCCGTCTCCAGCGCCTGCGCGGGCGAGGACTGGTAGGAGCCGAACGGCAGGTCGGCCACGACGAGCGCGCGGGACGAGCCGCGCACCACGGCCGCGGTCAGCGGCAGCAACTCGTCGACGGTGACCGGCAGGGTCGAGTCGTGCCCGTACACGACCATCGCGGCCGAGTCGCCCACGAGCAGGACGGGGATGCCCGCGCGGTCGAACACGCGGGCGGTCATCGCGTCGTAGGCGGTGACCATGGGCCACCGCTCTCCGCGCTGCTTGGCGGCGGCGAGGTCGCGGACGGTGACACGGCGGCCGGTGACGCCGCCGTAGAGGGACGGTGAAGACATGGGTCAGCCTCCAGAAACGTCTCGAGGCGCCCCGGTGGCGTCCCCGGACTCCTCCCGATGATGTCACGCGGAACAAACCGGTGGCGAAAGTGTCGGTGCTCCTTGACACAATGGCTCGGGAGGTAAGCAATCACCATGGCTATCGAACCTTACCGGCGCCTGTTCCGGCTGCCCGGTGTGGGCGTTCTGCTCCTGGTCGGCCTGCTGGCCAGGGTGCCCTCGACGGCGACGGGCATGGCCCTGACGCTGCATGTCGTCAAGGGCCTCGGGCTCGGCTACACCCAGGCCGGCGTGGTCACGATGGCGAGCACCGTGGGCATGGCCCTCGGCTCGCCGCTGTCGGGAAGGTTCGTCGACAAGTACGGGCTCCGTCCCGTGCTGATCGTCACCACGGCCGCGCAGGCCGCGTTCTGGGCGGCGGCGCCCTCGCTGCCCTATCCGGCGCTGATCCCCGCGGCGGCCCTGGCCGGGCTGCTGGGACTGCCGGTGTTCAGCGTGATCCGGCAGTGCATGGCCGCCATGGTGCCGCTGGACCAGCGCCGGGTGGCCTTCTCGCTCGACTCGATGTTCGTCGAGCTGTCCTACATGGCCGGGCCCGCGCTGGCGGTGTTCGGCATGACCGCGTTCGGCAGCGGGCCGACGCTGGCCTTCATCGCCGTGGGCCTGACGGGCTCGGGGCTGGCGCTGATCGTGCTCAACCCGCCGATCAGGTCGGAGGCGGAGCTGGCGGAGGCGGTCGTCAAGGTGCCGCGCCGCCAGTGGCTCACGCCCCGGCTGGCCGCGCTGCTCGGCACCACGGCCGCCGCCACGTTCGTGCTCACCGCCAGCGAGCTGGCCCTGGTCGGCAGCATCGAGGGCGCGGGCCAGACCGAGTGGATCGGGCTGGCGGTCGGCATCTGGTGCCTCTACTCGCTGATCGGCGGGTTCGTCTACGGCGGGCTGTCGCGCGGGTTCTCGCCGCTGGTGCTGATCGGCGGCATGGGGCTGCTGACCGTCCCGGTGGGGCTGGTCTCGGGCGGCTGGTGGTGGCTGGTGCTGGCGCTGCTGCCCGCCGGCCTGCTGTGCGCGCCGTCGCTGTCGTCCACGGTCGAGACCATGACCCGCTGGGTGCCGGCGGCGGCCAGGGGCGAGGCGATGGGGCTGCACGGCACCGCCCTGCTCATCGGCGGCGCGGCCTCGGCGCCGATCGCGGGCGCGGTCATCGACGCGCACGGCTCGGCCTGGGCGTTCGCGGTGGCGGGGCTGGTCGCGGTGCTGATGGTGCTGGTGGCGCTGCCGTTCTGGCGAGGCGGTACGAGCCGGGGCGGCGATAGTGGCGGCAAGGGTGGCGAGGGCGGCACGGCGGCGGAGCGCCGGGACACGGTCCCGGAGACGGCCCCGGAGACGGTGCCGGACGAGGTGTCCGCCTGAGTTAACGAAACGATACCGTTGCGTATCGGAATGCCTTGCGATACGGTGGCGTAGCGAAACATTGCCGTATCGAAATTAAGGCTTCCCTTTGATGGACGAGAACACAGGACACCCACGCCGCTGGGCCATCCTCGGCGTGCTGGTGTTCAGCCTGCTGGCGGTCGTGATCGACAACACGATCCTCAACGTGGCGATGAAGACCATCGCCGACCCGGTGGCGGGGCTGGGGGCGACGCAGAGCGAGCTGGAATGGGCGATCAACTCCTACACGCTGGTGTTCGCCGGGCTCCTGTTCACCTTCGGCGTGATCGGTGACCGCACCGGGCGCAAGCGCATGCTGTTCGTCGGCATGGTGCTGTTCGGCCTGTCATCACTGGCCAGCGCCTACGCCCAGGACCCCACGCAGCTCATCATGGCCAGGGCGGCGATGGGCATCGGCGGCGCGGCCATCATGCCCGCCACGCTGGCCATCATCTCCAACGTCTTCCCGCCCGGCGAGCGCGGCAAGGCCATCGGCTTCTGGGCCGGCGGCGTCGGCCTCGCCGTGGCGGTCGGCCCGATCACCGGCGGGCTGCTCATCGAGCACTTCTGGTGGGGCTCGGTCTTCCTGATCAACGTGCCGATCGTGCTCATCAGCCTCGTGCTCATCGCCACCGTCGTGCCCGAGTCGCGTGACCCCAAGCCGTCCAGGCTCGACCCGGTCGGCGTGCTGCTGTCGATCGTCGGCCTGGTGGCCGTCGTCTACGGCATCATCCGGGGCGGCGAGCTGGCCACGATCGCCTCCGCCGAGGTCCTCGTGCCCACCCTGGCCGGCCTGGCGGTGCTCGCCGTGTTCGTCTGGTGGGAGCGGCGCATCGACAACCCGGTCTTCGACGTGCGCAGCTTCGGCAACGTCCGGTTCAGCTCGGCCATCGGCATGATGGGCATCGTCTTCTTCGCGATGATGGGCGGGATGTTCTTCCTGACCTTCTACCTGCAGATCGTGCTGGACTACAGCCCGGTGCAGGCGGGGGCGCTGATGATCCCGTTCGCGGCGGCGCAGCTCATCTTCGCGCCGCTCAGCCAGCGGATCACCCAGCGGTTCGGGGCCAAGCTCTCGGCGACGGTCAGCCTGATCGTGGTCACGCTGGCGCTGGCCTCCTACGCCTTCTTCGACCAGAACACGCCGATCGTGCTCATCGAGGCGGTGTTCTTCGTGCAGGGCGCGGCGATGGCCAACGTCATGCCGCCCGCCACCACCGCGATCATGGAGTCGCTGCCCCGGGAGAAGGCCGGCGTCGGCTCGGCCATGAGCAACACCGTCCGGCAGGTCGCGGGCGCGCTCGGCGTGGCCGTGCTCGGCTCCGTCCTGTCCTCCAGCTACCGGGGCGAGATCGCGCCCGCGCTGGCCGGGCTGCCCGCCGACGTCCAGCACGCCGGCGGCGAGTCGGTCATGGCGACCGTCGAGGTCGCCCGGTCGCTCGGCGAGCGCGGCCAGGCCCTGCTGCAGCCCGCTTTCGACGCCTTCGTCCACGGCATGCACACCACGGCGTGGGTGTCGGCGGCCATCGGCCTGGTGGGCATCGCCGTCGTGGCACGCTGGATGCCGGGAAAGCCCCGGCCGGCGCAGCAGGCGGAGCAGAAGGAACCAGCGGTAGTGTGAGGCCTCGATGACCATCCGGGAACCGGTGACGACCCGCCCAGCGGGCCGCCCACGCAGCGAGAAGGCCGAGAAGGCGATCGTCGAGGCGACCCTCGACCTGATAGCCGACGGCATGGGGATCTCCGAGCTGTCCATCGAGGCGATCGCCGCGCGGGCGGGTGTCGGCAAGACGACGATCTACCGGCGGTGGTCCAACAAGGAGGACCTGGTCGTCGACGCCCTCGCCACGCTGAAGGCGCCGCTGCCGCCGCTGGCCGGTCTGTCGGTGCGCGACGACCTGATCGCGCTGGTCGACGTGATGCGGCTGGAGAGCGGCCGGTCGATGCGCTCCCGGTGCATCATGAACGTCGTGATGGGCGAGGCCGACCGGCACCCGCGCCTGACCGAGCGCTTCTTCAAGCGGGCGGTCGAGCCGCGCCGGCGGGCCATGGAGGACGTGCTGGCGCGCGGCGTCGCCACCGGAGAGCTGGACCCGGACCTCGACGTGGAGGTCGGCATGGCGCTGCTGTCGGGCGCCATGGTCTGGTACACCAAGTGGGGCCCCGCCGGCGACCTCCCGGCCGACCTGGCCGAGCGGGTCGTCGACCGGGTCCTCGCCGGCCTGCTGCCCCGGCCCTGAGCCCTCGCGGCGGCCGGGGCCGGCCCGTCAGGGCGCGGCCTCGCGCCACCGGTTGGTGATGGGCAGCCTGCGGTCGCGGCCGAAGTTCTTCGGCGTGATCTTGGGGCCGGGCGGATACTGCCGCCGCTTGTACTCGGCCAGGTCCACCAGCCGGATCACCCGCTCCACCAGCGCCGGGTCGTGCCCGGCGGCGATGAGCTCGCGCGAGCCCAGGTCCTTCTCCACGTAGTCGTCCAGCAGCCGGTCCAGCACCTCGTAGGGCGGCAGCGAGTCGGTGTCGCGCTGGTCGGGCCGCAGCTCGGCGCTGGGCTCCTTGGTGATGGAGTTCTCCGGCACGGGCCGCTCCGCCTCCAGCAGGAAGCCCGGGTCGGTGTGCTCGTTGCGCCAGCGGGCCAGCTCCCACACCATCAGCTTCGGCACGTCCTTGATCGGCGCGAACCCGCCGGCCGAATCGCCGTAGAGGGTCGAGTAGCCGGTCGCCAGCTCGCTCTTGTTGCCGGTGGTCAGCACCAGGTGGCCGTGCTCGTTCGACAGGCCCATGAGGATCATGCCGCGCACCCTGGCCTGGAGGTTCTCGGCGGCCAGGCCGGACAGGTCGATCTCCTTCTCGAAGGAGTTGACGATCTCGGCGATGGGCACCACCTGCGAGCGCAGCCCCTGCCGCCGCACCAGCTCCTCGGCGTCGGCCAGCGAGTGCTCGGAGGAGTAGCGCGAGGGCATGAGCACCACGTTGACCCGGTCGGGGCCGATCGCGTCGGCGGCGATCGTCGCGGTCAGCGCCGAGTCGATGCCGCCGGACAGGCCCAGGATGACCGAGCGGAAGCCGTTCTTGGCCACGTAGTCGCGCACCGCGAGCACCAGCGCCGAGTAGACCTCGGCGTGCGTGCCGAGCGCCTCGGCGATCGACGGGGGCTCGGGCTCGTACGGCTCGACCGGGTCCTGGGAGAGCACCAGCCGCTCCACGGTGATCGCCGTGCCGTCGCCCGCGTCGTACGGGAACGTGCCGGGCTCGGCCGAGGAGACCGGCAGGTCGAGGTCGGCGATCAGCAGCTCCTCGCGGAACTGGGCGGCCCGCGCCACCAGCTCGCCCGCGTCGCCGACCACCAGCGAGTCGCCGTCGAAGACCAGCTCGTCCTGGCCGCCGACCTGGTTGACGTAGACGAGCGCGCACCCGGCCTCGCGCGCCCTGCGGGCGCACAGCTCCAGGCGTACGTCGTCCTTCTCCTTCTCGTACGGCGAGGCGTTGGGGACGACGAGCAGGCCCGCGCCCGCCTGGCCCACGACGGCGACCGGGCCGCCCTCCTGCCACAGGTCCTCGCACACCGCGATCGCCACGTCGACCCCGTGCAGCCGGAAGATCGGCAGCCGGTCGCCGCGCACGAAGTAGCGGTATTCGTCGAACACGCCGTAGTTGGGCAGGTGGTGCTTGGCCGTGCGGGTGACGACGTGGCCCCGGTGGAGCAGGGCGGCCGCGTCGAGCGGGGCGCCCTTCGGACGGCCGAGCCGGGGCTCCAGGCCGGCGCGGTCGACGTAGCCGACGACCACGGGCAGCTCGCCCAGCCCCTCCTCGGCCAGCCTGACCGCCACCGCCTCGAGGGCGGCGATGCTCGCGTCCACGAAGGACGTCCGCAGCACCAGGTCCTCGGCGGGATAGCCGGTGAGGAACATCTCGGTGAACACCGCCAGGTGAGCACCGCGGTCGGCGGCGTCGCGGGTCCACGCGACGAGCTTGTCGGCGTTGCCCGCCAGATCGCCGACGGTCGGGTTGGTCTGTGCCAAGGCAATGCGCAGTTGTGCCACGGGCACCAGCCTAGTACGGCCCGATTTTTATCGTCCAAGCGACGAGAAGTCGGTCATCGCGAGACGGTCGTGCCGGGAGTCACCAGGCCCGACTCGTAGGCGGCCACCACGAGCTGCGCCCGCTGCGACAGCCCCAGATGCTCCAGCAGCGCCCGAACCGACGCCGCGGCCTCCTCCTCCGGCAGCGCGAGCGTCTGCGCGATCTGCGCGTTCGTCAGGCCGCGCGCCACCAGGCGCAGCACGTCGAGCCGGGAGTCGGACAGCCCCGCCAGCGCGGGCGGCGAGCCCGGGTCGGCGCGGCCGGCGAAGCCCGCGATGAGCCGCGTCGTGACCGCCGGGTCGATGAGCGCGTCGCCCGCCGACGCGGCGCGGATCGCCGCCACGAGCTGCTCGGGCGGCGAGGTCTTCAGGACGAAGCCGCTCACCCCGGCGCGCAGCGCGGCGTAGAGGTTCTCGTCGCTGCCGAACGTGGTCATCATGATGACCTTGGGCGGGTCCGGGTCGGCGAGGATGCGGCGGGCCGCGGCCAGGCCGTCGAGGTGCGGCATCTGGATGTCGAGCAGCACCACGTCCGGGGCGGCCTCGCGGACCGCGGCGATCGCCCGCTCACCGTCGGTGGCCTCGCCGGCGAACTCCAGCCCGGGCTCGGCGGACAGCATCACCCGAAGGCCCGTCCGTACGAGGGCCTGGTCGTCGGCCACCAGCACCCGCAACGGCCGGCCGGCGCTCCCGGCAGGAGCGGCGGCGGCGGGGGGCGTGAAGGCGGCGGGATGCGGGGCGGGGGCGTCGAGGCGCTGGGCGAGGATGTCGCCCTCCAGGCGCTTGAGCCCGGCCGTGAGGTCGAGGCCCAGCTCGTCGCGCCACAGCGCGCGGGCGCGGCGCAGCGCGGCCAGCGCGTCGCCCTGGCGGCCGGTGCGGTAGAGGGCCAGCGCGAGCAGCCGCCACGGCTCCTCGCGCAGCGGGCAGGCGGCGGCGTGCGCCTCCAGGTCGGGCACCAGCGCGGTGGCGCGGCCGAGCGCCAGCCCGGCGGCGGCGCGCCGCTCCACGGCGGTCAGCCGCAGCTCCTCCAGGCGGGCCGCCTCCGTCACCGCCCACAGCAGCTCGCCGAACTCGGCCAGCGCCGGCCCGCGCCACAGCGCCAGCGCGGTGTCGAGCGCCGCCCACACCTCGGCGGCGGTGCCCTCGGTCCTGGCCAGCGCCTCGAACCGCCACGCGTCGACTTGGTCCCGCCCGGCGCGCAGGGCGTAGCCGGGCGGCGCCGACACCAGCACGGCGGCCTCCTCCCGGGGAGCCCGGCCGGGTTCGAGCGCGCGGCGCAGGCGGGAGACGTAGCCCTGGATGGTCGACAGCGCCTGCGCGGGCGGCCCGGCGGGCCACAGCTCGTCGATGAGCGTGCTCACGGGCACGGCGCGGCCGCCGGCGACGAGCAGGCGCGCGAGCACCGCCCGCTGCCGCTGCCCGCCCAGGTCGAGGGGGTCGGGACCGATCCAGGCCCGGAACGGCCCCAAGGCGGTGAAGGTCAGCATGGTAGGCGCAAGCGTAGGGCCACCGGCGGCCCCGGTACAGCGGTCAGCGGCGGCGGATCGCGGGCCCGAGCGCCAGCATCGCGACGGCCGAGACCAGGCCGATGCCGCCGACCGTGAACCACAGCGCCGCCTGCCCGCCGGCCTCCAGCAGCCAGCTCCCCAGCAGCGGCGCCAGCACGGCCGCCGCCGACCAGGCGAACCCGAACAGCCCCGAGTAGCGTCCGCGCAGGTGGGCGGGGGCCAGCCGGGCCACGATCGCGCCCGCGATGCCCGCCGTCACGATCTCGCCCGCCGTCCACACCACGATCGTCACCGCCAGCCAGAACGTGGTCGTGACGAACGCCGTCAGCGCGAACCCGACGCCCATCACCGCCAGCCCCAGCGCCAGCGTCCTGGCCGGGTCGAGCCGGCCCAGCCAGCCCGACACCAGCGGCTGCACGATCACGATGAGCACCCCGTTGAGCGCCATGGCCAGCCCGAACTGCCCCGTGGTGAGCCCGGTCAGCTCCGTCATGGCCATCGGCAGCGTGGTGTACGTCTGCGCGTAGACCAGCGCGTTGCCGAGCGTCACCAGCGTGAACGCGACCATCAGCCTGTCGCGCAGCACCATCCCGAACCCGCCCGACGACTCCCGCTCGGCCGGCCGCGTCTCCGGGATCGCCCGCCAGACCAGCACCGCGAACGCCACGCAGCCCACCGCGTCCACCCAGAACAGCCAGTGGAACCCGAGCTGCGCCAGCCACCCGCCCGCCGTCATCCCGACCGAGTAGCCCAGGTTGATCGCCCAGAACAGCAGCCCGTACGCGCGCGGCCGCTCGACCGGCGAGACCAGGTCGGCGACCAGCGCGTTGGAGGCCGGCCGGTAGGCGTCGACGACCAGGCCGAGCACGAACATCGAGGCCAGGATCGCCGGCAGCGTCGTGCTGTAGCCGAGCGACAGCATCATCATGGCGGTGGCCAGCATGCCGCCCGCCAGCGTCGCCCGGCGGCCGATCCGGTCGGCGAGCACCCCCGCCAGGAGCTGCGACACCAGCGACCCGGCGCCGAACACCGCCATCACCATCCCGGCGGCGGCCAGCGACAGGCCGCGCGCCTGGGTCAGGTAGACGCCGGTGAACGGCATCACCATGGTGCCGAGGCGGTTCACCAGGGTGCCGCCCCACAGGGCCCAGAACGGGCGGGGCAGGCCGCCGAGCTGCGAACGCAGGAAGGACGGCTTCTCGACAGTCGTGCTATTCACCCGCTAAGAGTGATATTGGGGGATTTGGCGGGGCGAACGATTTAGCGCACACTAAAAGGCATGTCGGTGACCTGGACTCTCAAGCCCGAGGACATGGCGCGCATCCGGTTCGCGTTCTCCCCGATGTGGGAGCTCGTGGCCAGCCTGCGCACGCTCCAGGACCCCGCCCGCCAGTCCATCCACCTGCCGTGGATCAAGTGCGTGCGGCCCCGCCTGGCGGGCCTCGACCTGGCCGAGCTGTTCGCGCTCGTGCCCGCCTCCGGCTACCTCGCCGACTTCCTCACCCCGCCGCCCGACACGCCGCTGCCCGACTTCGCCGCCGAGCTCGCCCGCGTACGCGCCACCCGTCCCGAACGCGCCGCCGCCGAGGCCGCCCGCGTCCAGGGCACCGACCGGGCGGTGCTCGACCGGTTCCTGGCCGACCCGGCGGCCGGGGTCGAACGCGTCGCCGCCGCGCTGGAGGCGTACTGGGAGACGTGCTTCGCCGAGTTCTGGCCGCGCGTCTACGGCCTGCTGGAACGCGACGTGCTGCGCCGGTCGCGGCAGCTCGCCCAGGGCGGCGCCCGCGAGCTGTTCGCCGGCCTCGGCCCCGCCGTGACCTGGACGGGGGAGCGGCTGCTCGTCGACCGGCCCTGGTGCGCCACGGGCGGGCTGCACGGCGACGGCCTGGTGCTGGTCCCGACCGCCTTCTACTGGCCGTCGGTGGCCGTCATGTCCGCGCCCTACCAGTCGATGCTCGTCTACCCGGTCCTCGGCGTCGGCACGCTGTGGGAGAGCGGGCCGCCGCCCGCGCCCGGCGCGCTCGCCGCCCTCATCGGCCGCAGCCGGGCCGCGATCCTGCTCGCGCTGGACGAGCCCAGCACCACCTCCGCGCTCGCCGGGCGCATGGCGCTCACCCCCGGCGCCGTCAGCCAGCACCTCGGCGTGCTCAGCGGCAGCGGCCTGGCCGTCGGCATGCGCGTCGGCAAGCAGGTCGTCTACCGCCGCACCCCCACCGGCGACGCGCTGGCCGCCACCGGCGCTCAGCTGTAGCGGGTGGACTCCATCAGCCAGTCCAGGTGCGCCCGCGGCGCCGCCAGATAGGCGCACGCCACCTTGCTCACGTCCCTGGCCGTACGCGGTCCGAGGTCGTCCAGCGGCAGCCGCCTGGCCGCCTCCTGCATGTCGCGGCAGCGCTCGGCGATCCGGTCCACCACCCAGGCCACCGCCTCACGCTCGCCCAGGCCCAGCTCCCGCCCCGCGATCACCACCAGGTTGTGCGCGTCGCCGCGCTCCTTCGGCCGCGACGCCACGTCGTTGCACCAGGCGGTGACGTCGCTGCAGGCGTTGACCAGCTCCTGCCACGGCTCGGACCGGTGCACCCACGCCGGCACCTCCACCCGCAGGCACGGCTCCACCAGGTCGTACAGGTAGGGGCCGACCGTGCCCCGGCGCAGCGCCGGGTAGTCGGCCAGCGACGGCGCCGCGCCCGACGCCCGGTTGGCCGCCTCGGTCCGGCAGGCGTAGTGCTGGCGCTGCAGGTTGACCGCGAACCGGCGCCGCCACTGGTCGCTCATCCGCGAGCTCGTCACCCGCCACAGATCGGCGAACGCGGCCTCCAGCGGATGGCCGGTCGAGCCCTCCAGCATGCCCTGGAACACCTCCAGCCGGCACTGCCCCTCGTCCAGCTCGTCGTCCAGGTGGAACAGCCACGTCAGCCACTGCGCGAACAGCGCCGCCGCCGCCGCGTCGAACTCGGCGAACGCCCGCCCCGCCATCCGGTGGAAGCCCACCCCCGGATCGGCGCGCAGCCCGGTGCGCCGCGCCCAGTCGATGACGGCCGCCTCGATCGCGTAGACCGCCGGATGCATGCGGCACGGCGCCGCCATCGCCGGCACCCGCTCGGTCAGCGCCAGCAGCGCCACCGCCGCCGAGCCGCCCCTGCGGGGCAACGGCAGCAGCGGCTTCCAGTGCAGCACCGACCGCAGCGCGGACCGCACCGACGCCAGCACGGTCGTGTTCGCCGCCGTGTTGGCCGCCGTGTTGGCCGTCGTGTTCGCCGCCGTGTCCCTGGTGGCGTTCACAGCGGTCCGTAGAGCCAGTTGCCCGCGGCGTTCGGATCTTCGCTCACGTAGTACTCGCGAGCCGCCAGGACCAGCTCCTCCACGGTGAGCGCCCCTCTGCCGGAGCGGTCCAGCCGCTCGAACGCCTCGTCCACGTCGTCGTAGGCGGTGCCGAACGCGGCCAGCATCGTGCGGAACTCCTTCGGGCCCACGTGCCCGTCGCCGTCGATGTCGCACAGCTCGGCGACCGCCACCGCCGCCGGCCGGAACACCTCGTCGTAGCCGCCGCCGGTGACGAAGGCGGCAGTCATGCCCACGCGGAAGTCCTCCCGCGTCAGGCCCAGATCGCGGTCGCGGCCGAGCGCCTCCGACAGCGCCGTCCAGATCCCGTCGAAGCTGTCGACGAGGCTGCTGCCGGTGACCGAGGTGGGGGACTCCCCGAAACCCACGAGCAGGCGGGCGCCCAGCCCCAGCAGGTCCTCGCGCGCCACGACGCCCGCGCCCCCGGCGTCGATGTGGTCGAAGGCCCGATCGAGCTTGTGATTGAGCAGGTCGATAGCCACCAATGCCTCCCCCGAGACTGACTGCGTGATCACAGTAAGTCCGGCCGGGCCCTTTGTCAGCGAGGCTCGCACCGGCGGCCCGCGTAACCTGTGCGAAACACGGACACGGCATGCTGATATGAGACCTGTACTGCCACTGACGAGGGGACGCCGTGGACCGCCAGCAGGAGTTCGTGCTCCGCACCCTTGAGGAACGCGACATCCGGTTCATCCGGCTCTGGTTCACCGACGTGCTCGGCTTCCTCAAGTCCGTCGCCATCGCCCCCGCCGAGCTGGAGGGTGCCTTCGCCGAGGGCATCGGCTTCGACGGCTCGGCCATCGAGGGCTTCGCCCGCGTCTACGAGGCCGACATGCTGGCCAAGCCCGACCCGTCGACGTTCCAGATCCTGCCCTGGCGCAGCGAGACGCCCGGCGCCGGCCGCATCTTCTGCGACATCCTCATGCCCGACGGCTCGCCCTCCCACGCCGACCCCCGCTGGGTGCTCAAGCGCACGCTCGCCAAGTGCGCCGAC
>NZ_JBSFSX010000023.1:0-71715 GCF_053590035.1 Nonomuraea sp. NPDC003214
GATCAGGTGGGGGATGCCCTCGTACACGCTGAGCTCGACCCGCTTGGGGTCGACGAGCACCATGCGCACCTCGTCCGGGGTGGCCCGCATCAGGACCGACGTGATGAGGCCGTTGACGCAGACGGACTTGCCCGCGCCGGTGGCGCCGGCGATGAGCAGGTGGGGCATCTTGGCGAGGTTGGCGACGATCGTGCGGCCTTCGACGTCCTTGCCGAGGCCGACGATCATTGGGTGGTGGTCGGCACGCGCGACCTTGGCGCGGAGCACGTCGCCGAGCGCCACCAGGTCCTTGTCGGTGTTGGGGATCTCCACGCCGATCACGGACTTGCCGGGGACCGGGGACAGGATGCGCACGTCGGCGGACTTGACCGCGTAGGCGATGTTCTTGGCCAGGCCGGTGACCTTCTCCACCTTCACGGCGGGGCCCAGCGCGATCTCGTAGCGGGTGACGGTGGGGCCGCGGGTGAAGCCGATCACCTGGGCGTCGATGTTGAACTGCTGCAGGACGCCGGTGAGGGCGTCGACGACGACGGTGTTGGCCTTGGTGTGGGGCCGGGGGGTGGGGGCGGCGGCCAGGAGGGCGGGGTCGGGCAGGTGGCGGGCGGGCGGGAGCGGGATCGCCTCCTGCCTGGCCTCCCGCCGGACGGCCGGGGCCGGGGCCGGGGCGGGGGCGGCGTGCTCCTGGGCGGGCGTGGCGGCGGCGGTGGCGGCCTCCTGCGCGGCAGGCTGGGCGCCCGCCGGGACCGGGGTGGGGGGCTGGTCTGGCGTCTGCTCGGGGGCGGGCTCCGCCTGCTCCGCTTCCTCCTCGGCCTGGTCCTCCTCGGTGCCGGGCTCCTCCTGCTCCTCCTCGGCGGCGGCTCGGCGAGGCCATGACGGCAGCGCGCTGCGCACCGTCGCCACACCGGCGTGCAGCCGCGGCCCGGCCTGCCGGAGCGGGGTGCCGGTGGCCAGCAGCAGCCCGCCGGCGACGAGCACCAGCAGCACGGCGACGCCCCAGCCGGTGGGCAGGAGCCCGGCCAGAGGCGCGGCGAGCAGCCAGCCGGTCAACCCGCCGGCGGCGGCGTCGAACGGGGCGGGCACGCCGGCCAGGAGGTGGACGGTGCCGAGCACGCCGGCCAGGATCACGGCGCAGCCGGTTAGCGTCCATGCGAGTTTGCGGCCGGTGGAGCGGGCGAGCCGCCACACCAGGGCGGCGGTGGCCAGCGGCAGCGCCCACACGGCGCCGCCGACCAGGACGGCGGCGGCGTGGTGGATGGCGGTGGCGGTGGGGCCGTCGGCCCACCCCCACGTGATCGGCGCCAGCACGACGGTGGCGGCCGCGAGGGTGAGGGCGAGCGCGTCCCGCTTGTGGGCGGGGTCGAGGTCGCGCACCCGGGCGGCGAGCGCGGACAGGCCGCGCCGGGTGGTGGCGGCGAGGCGGCGCAGCGCGCGGCCGGCCTGCCCACTTCGGGCGGGGGTGGTGCGGGCCTTGCTCGTGGTGCGGGGACGGGCGGGCGTGCGTCGGCGGGTGGTGCTCTTTCTCGTGGCCATCGGGTCCTCACAAGCGGGGCAGGGGGTGTCCGGGCCCTCCATGCGGGGAGGGCCCGGACAGGCTTTAGGGGGCGGCTGGGATCTCGATCACGCGGCGGGCGCCGCCGAGGTGCAGGCGGGGCAGGTCGGCGCGGTGGGCGGCCGTCATGGCGTCGAAGGCGGCGTAGCGGCCCGGCTCGATCTCTTCGGGGAGGCCGGGCGCGCTGATGCCGAGCGTGATGCGCGCGATCAGCGAGCTGCCGTAGTGGTCGAGGAACGACATCCGGTAGGCGCGCACCAGGTTCTCCCGGTCGGCTTCGGTGTGGTGCTCCTCGCCGAGGGTGCGCAGGTAGGCGCGGTGTGTCCGGGCGGCCGCGAGCGCGGCCTGGTCGACCTCGGCCAGGAACTCCGGCAGCAGTTCGCGGATGCGCGCGGCGCGGTCGGCGCGGGCCGTCCACGTCAGGGCGACGTCGCCGTGCTTGAAGGTGGCCTGCTCGGCGAGGGTGGACACCCAGCCGTCGAGGCGGCGGATGAGCAGGCACGCCAGGCGCAGTCGGATCCTGCCGAATCCGGCGCGGGCGGGGATGGTGATCGTCCCGGCCACGGTGGGCAGGTCGCGCTCGATCTCGCGGATGCGGCTGCTGGTGCGGTGGGCGATGGCCAGCGCGTTGTCCCGCTCCCCCGCGTAGGTGGCGCGGTCGACGAGTTCGCGGGCGGCCTTCAGGCGCAGCCGCCGCTTGTCGAGGTCGGTGAGGATCTGGTCGAGCATCAGGGTTCTCCAGGTGGGGCCCGCCCCCGGCGGTGGGCTGGGGGCGGGTGGAGGCGGGGTGGGTCAGGCGATCGCGGCGAGGTGGCGGCGGCCGCGCACGTGCTCGTCGATCCAGGCCAGCGAGCCACGGTCGAGCCGCTTCATGGCGCGGGTGACGGTGACGTAGGAGAGCATCAGCTCGTCGCGGTTGACCGGGGTGTCGCCGGTGTCGCCCGCGTCGGGGTTGGGCTGGCGGAAGTCGTTGGCGACCCGCACGTTGGCCCATTCCAGGCCCTTGCTCTTGTGGCTGGTGGAGACGATCGTGTCGCCGGGCCCGGCGTGCTCGGCATCCTTGACTCGGAACGCGGCGTCCTTGATCTTCTCAACGCCGTGGGAGTCGACCAGCTCGACGAACACCTTCAGGTCCTGGCCGAGCGGGTCCTGGTCGACGTAGTCCTGAAGTTCGGCCCAGTTGGAGAACGCGCACAGGTCGGGGTGGTCGGTGAGCGCGCCGCGCTTGAGCTGCTCGGCGGCCATGGCCAGCGAGGCGATCTCGTTGCCGCCGCCGACCAGCGCGGGGGTGCCGTTCTTGTCGAGGATGTCGAACACCTGCCCCATCGCGGCGGCGTTGGTGCGGCACAGCACCGCGTCCGGCTGCACGACCGGGCCGATGGTGGAGCCGACCGGCTCGTGGCCGTGCAGGCGCAGCGGCGCGCCTAGCAGGGTCAGCCACTTGTTCGCCTCTTCGGCGATGGCCGAGCCGAACCTGAAGCTCTTGGACAGGAAGAGGAGCTGGTCAGCGGGGAAGGTGTTCAGGATGTCGATCGCGCCGTTCCAGCCGTTGATCGCCTGCGCCGAGTCGCCGACGATGATCCGCTGGAGGGCGGTCTGCATGTCCAGGTAGAGGCTGGCGGCGACCGGGTTGACGTCCTGGCACTCGTCCATCATCACCAGGTCGTACGGCAGCGTCTGGTGCTCGCTTCGGGCGAGCATGAGCTGGCCCATCTTCAGGTAGAAGTTGTGCTGCCACTTCAGGCGGCCCTTGGGCGACCTGATGTCGGCGCGGGCCTTGTCCGTAATGGGCAGGATGACCTCGCGCAGCGTCTTGATGTCCTGTGCGTTGGTGATGCCGAGCGGGGTGGGGATGTGCTCCGGCTTCAGCTCGGTGTCGGCGCTCTTGCACCAGGCGAGCACCGCGCCCATCGCGAGGCGGGCACGCGCGGCCGGGGTCAGCACCACGTTGGCGTTGATGCGTACGGGGCCGACCTGGTCGAGGATGTCGGCCTGCGCCTTGGCATTCTGCCGATCGCCTTCCATCCGGCCGAGGTGGCTGCTCCACCGGTTGAGGATCATGGATCGGGCGTAGGAGTGGTTGGTGTGCACCGTGACGTTACGCGGCATCTTCCGCATGAGCTCCTTGCGGACGCTCTTGTTGTAGACGACGCACAGAATGCGCTTGCCGGGCAGGGCGAGAGCGATCTCCTTCAGCGTGGACGACTTCCCGCAGCCTGCCCCGGCCTGAATGGTGAGGGTCTTACCGGCGCGGGCCGCGTCGATCGCTGCCTGCTGCTCCTCGGTGGGTCGCATGTGATGGTTCTCCTGGAATCAAGCGACAGGGCCGCATACCCATCTGCTAACTGAATACTACAGGAGATTTATCTCTATGGATAGTGGGCCGCCCCGGCACGGGGGACAGCGCGCGCGAGGCTCGCCCGGGACGCAACCAAAAAAATGTGCTTACGTCCCTTCGGCACGCACACCAGCGACCGAAGGAAGGCGGTGCCCCGTGGCGCCCAGCGAGACCTCCCCAGCGGCGACCACCGACCCGTCGGACGGCACGGCCACCACGCCGACCGTCGACGGCCAGGCGCCCGCCGCCCCGGACAGCACGCCCGACAAGCCGGCCAGGAAGACCAGCCGCAAGACGGTCAAGAAGGCCGACGACGGCGACGACGACAAGCCGGAGCCGAAGAAGACCGACGACATCGACCAGGCCGACGGCAAGGCCGATGGTGACGAGCAGCCCGACGGCGAGGACGGCACGCCGCCCGCCGCGGACCCGCCGCCGGCAGCCAAGACCGCGCAGGCCGCGCCGCTCGACCCGCCGGCCGCTCCCCTGGCTCCGCCCGCGCCGCCCACCCAGCCGGTGCAGATCAACATGCTCGCCACCCCGGGCGCCGAGTTCCACGACCTGGTCCTGATGAACGGCCGCCCGGCCGACCCGGACCAGATGTTCGACGACCCGGGCGTCCAGTACACCTACGTGGTGGTGCGGGAGCCGATCGTGCGGACGGCGTTCCTGCCGAACGCGCGCCGCCCCTCCAGCCAGCTCCTGCTGCAGGCCGGACGGCGGGTGCCGCGCGATGAGGCCGAGAAGATCAAGGCCGACCTGAGGGCCGTGCGCGCGGCCGCGGTGCCGGCCGACTAGAGCTCCGTGGCCTGCGGGCACGTGTGTCGCGGGCGGGCGCCTCGTGGGGGGAGGGCGCTAGCCGCAGCACGTGCTCGCGGGTCACGGGAGAACCGGTTCCGGGCAGGGAGGGTTACCTCGCGCCGTGCGCTGTGCGGCTTTGGTGGGGACCCGGCAGTACATCTCCGGTGTGGGGCGAGCAGCCCTCCTGCCCGGAACCTGACCACGTTCGTGAAGGGGTTGGCAGTGGCTGATGTGACCGCCGAGCAGGTCGCCATCCGGGCCGGGCTGAGCCTGCCCGTCGACGAAGGCATGCTGCCGGTCCTGGCCGAGGCGATCGCCTCCGGGTACCGCACCGCCGCTGGCTACCTGATGCGGCCGGCCAAGCCGACCGAGTTCACGCAGCGCGGCGTCGCCGCCGGCCCGTACGGGTGGTTGCTCGACCAGGACCCGGTGCTGGAGATCGTGTCGGCGGTCCCGGAGGTGGTGGACGGCTACCCGACCGGCCGGTGGACGGTCGTCTACCGCGCCGGTCTGGACCCGGACGGTGACCCGTCGTACGGGGCGGCGCTGACCGAGTACGTGATCGCGCACGCGGCCGAGAGCGGGCCGGTGCAGCGGCTCGCCCAGGCGGCGGGCGCCCGGCTGCACAAGTCGGTGTCGGTCGAGGGGCAGGCCGTCACGTATGAGAGCTCGCGGGCATCCGCGGGTTCGGGGGCGGGTTCGGGGTCGGGGGTCGCGGGGGCGCCTCCGACCCTGGACAGCCTCTCCCCCTGGCGGGTGGTGGCGGTGGCGCAGCGGCCGGGGATCGGCCCTCACCCGGCGCAGACGGGCGCGGCATGGCGGTTGTAGGGGCGGACACCCGGATCGGTGTGCGGCGGCCTCAGTTCGGTCGTGACGGGCACGGAACCCGCATCCAGACCGGGCCCGGCGAGGCGGGCCCGGCACTGCCGGCACGGGTGGTGTCCAAGCCTGCCGTCGACGACGACCCCGGGTCGGGGCCGGGCCAGTGGGTGCTCGCCGTCGACCCGGCGCTGCTGCCGCTCCCGGCCGGTGCGGAGCTGGTCGAGGATGGCGGCGCGGCGCGGTCGTGGACAGTGGTGGAGGCGCAGGATCTTCCGTCAGCGTTCGACCCGGGTATCTCCTACGTCCGGGTCGAGGCGGCGCTGAACGCGGCCTCAGGGTAGCTTCCAGGGCCGTGTAACACACCGTGTTACACGGCCCATGGGGGTCAGTGGGAGCGGATCGCTTCCCGCAGCTTCGCCGCGGCCGTCTCGAGCGCAGCGGCGATCTCTTCGACGTCGCTCGGCCTGCGAGCCTTCGCGGCGGCCTGCTCCAGCGCTTCGAGGTCGAGGAACGGCTGGATCGCCTTGCGCACCTTGGGGAACGTCAGCCCGGCGGCGGTGTTCCCGGTGCTGGGCTGTTCCGTCTCGATCCCGAGCAGCTCGTCACGGACCTTGGCCAGCGCCTCCGGGCTGGTGCTCCCCGACGCGGTGGCCTTCTCCCACACCGCGCGGATCTGCTCCGCATCCCCCGCCTTCGCCAGCGCTGCTCTCTGCCGGAACGACAGCTCCGTCACCTTGGGCAGCGCCAGGTAGACGGGCACGCCCTCCATGAGCCGGTAGGCGTGCATCCGGGAGATCTCCAGATGCTTCTCCAGGTAGTCGGTGAAGGTGGCGTGACCGAGCTGCTCGTACAGCTCCTTGTCTTCCCGTAGCGCCATCAGGGCCTGCCCGGCGGCGAGGATGAGGTAGCGGTCGCCGCGCATCTGGGCGGAGGCGTGGGCGGCCTGGGCCGCCTGGACGATGTGCTCGTAGTGGGCGCGCTTCTCCTCCGGCCCGGCGTCATCGGCTGCGGGCTGGAACTGCGGGCCGTCGGGCACGTCGAACGCGGCCTTCGGCTTGTCGACGACACGCCCGTCGATCGGCTCGTCCTTGGCCGCCGCCGGCCCGACACCGCGATCGAGCTTGATGTCATCTTCTACTTCGGGGAGAGGTCGACGGATCATGCGACCGCCTTCACGTACTGGTCGACACGGTCGCGGTAGATCTGCGTGACCTCAATGCCGGCGTTCTGGGGCGGCTCGGCCCGCTCGCCGGCGTCCTCGACGGAGGCGCGCAGGGGAAGGTTCGGCTGCCAGACCAGCGGCCCGAACCGCTGGATCAGCGACTCCGTGCGCTGGTCGTGGGTGGCTACGCCGGCGCGCTTCATGTTGATGACCACGCCGATCATCGTGCAGCGAAGCCCGAGACCGGCCCGCTGGTCGGGGTTGTCGATGAACTTCTTGAGGCGGTAGATGCCGCGGACCGCGTCGTAGGTGGGTGTGGTGGAGCCGATGACGTAGTCGCAGGCGACCAGCGCGAGGTGGAGCAGGTGGCCGATGCTGGGCGGGGTGTCGATGAGCACGTCGTCGAACTCGTCGGCGACTCCGTCCAGGCACTTACGTAGCCGCTGCCACGACAGGGGGACGCCCGCTTCGCTGACGCGCTCCTCCAGCTCGATACGGGATGGCACGAGCGTGATGCGCTCCGCCCAGTCCGGCTCCCACTGGCACGGCAGGAACGCGGCGCGCAGCGCCTTCGGGCTGGCCTCGCGCAGCGCCTCGGCGATGGTCGGCCGCTCCTCCAGCTCGTGCTCCTGGTAGCCCATGCGGCGCGACAGGTTGCCCTGGGGGTCCAGGTCGATGCAGAGGACGCGCCGGTCGCGCATGGCGAGCTCGGCGGCCATTCCTTCGACTTCGTTGGACTTGCCTACGCCCCCCTTGTGGTTGGCGAAGGTAACGACAGGCATGGCGGTAGCCTCTCTTCGGGATAGGTTCGTCTGCCCGCCTCTTCGGTTCGACGGCCAAGGGGCGGGCAGTCCGAAACGCTATCCCGTTTCCGGCAGGGTGTCGCTGCCAAGCACGCCACATGCCGAAGGTGTTGCCCTACGAGAGGGCGCCGGGATGCCTGTTCAGTCGCTGCCGTGCCCGGAGGCGCGCTCGGGTTCCGGTGTGGAACGCCAGGCCAGGTAGTTGCGGCCGTAGAGCAGGCCGTAGGCGAGCGCCGAGGCGATGAACCCCCAC
The DNA here is from genome assembly GCF_053590035.1 of Nonomuraea sp. NPDC003214. Classification (NCBI taxonomy): domain Bacteria; kingdom Bacillati; phylum Actinomycetota; class Actinomycetes; order Streptosporangiales; family Streptosporangiaceae; genus Nonomuraea; species Nonomuraea sp. NPDC003214. Next base: position 7,729 of record NZ_JBSFSX010000023.1, read on the forward strand.
TGCCGGGTCGCCACGGCGTAGACGATCCACAGCGCCTGCGCGGCCAGGCCGATGGCCCACCCGAACGCGTACCGCCTGCCGGCGAAGTACAGGCCGGTCAGGCCGACGACGGTGAGGAGCCACGATCACCAGGCGTCCATCAGCCCTGCCCGGGGTGCGCGGTGGCGGTCACGGTGGCGACGTAGCGGGGCTGGCCGTCGGCGAGCGGCACGTACCCGCCGGCCACGCTCGAGGAGATCGCGGTCACGACGGTGTCCGGGCTGGTGCCCTCCGGCGCGGCCGGGAGCCCGGCCAGGACGCGCAGCGCGGTGTAGAGGATGCGGCGCAGCGCGGCTTTGCCGATGCTCGGCCCGTCGACCGGGCCGAGCGCCTCGATGGTGATCCGCTGCGCGACCACGTAGCTGTCGAGGTTCTCGCGGCCGCCCGGCGCGTCGGCGACGCGCAGGCGCGGGTAGGGCGGCTCGTGTTCGCCGTCGACGCGGCCGGGCCCGCCCAGCGCGGCCGTCAGGTCGGGGTGACCGGACAGGTAGGCGATGACCGGCGGGACCGCGTCGACGTCTTCCAGAGCCGCCACCAGGTCACTCCCCCTTGCCGGGCTTGGGCTTGCCCGCCGGAGCGGATTCGGCGGGCTGCTCGGCGCCGACAGGGGCGGGCTTGCCCGGCGCGGCCACCTGCTTGAGCGCGGCCCGCACCGTCTTGTGGTCGGTGGGGTCGGCGCCCTGGACCATGCCGGCGCCGACGAGCCGCATGGCGTAGGCGCGCGGCAGCTGCAGCTCGCTGCCGACCGGGTACACGGTCTCTTCGAGGCCGAGCTCGGCGGCGTGCTTGCTGCCCAGCGGGTGGGCGAGGGTGAACGAAACGAGGTCAGCCGACATGCGGTGCTCCCAGAGGTCTCGGGTCGGTACGGGGTGGCATGGTGCCCGAGTGCGGCGCTTACGTCCTGGCGGCGCGGATGGCGGCCGCCAGCCAGCCGCCGCCCTGCTCGGCGAGGTCGGACTCGGCGATGCGCGGGTAGGTGATGACGACCTTGGCCGAGACGCGGCCGCCGTCGACATGGACGCTGGTGCGGGTGACGGCGTCGGCGATCGCCCCCGGCAGAGGCAGGGACTGGCACTGGCAGCCGATGCTCTGGTGGGCCGGCAGAGTGGGGTCGCGCGGCCGATCGGCCAGATCCCAGCCGGGCCCCTTGCCCTTGAGCCGGTAGGGGACGTTCTCGGGGACGTGCTGGCCGTGGGCGTCGGTGTGGGCGGGCCGTTTCATCTGGGTGGACACCCACTGCTTGGCGTCGGGGACGTGGTCGCGTACCGCCTGCTCGGCCCGGTCGGTGAGCTGGTCGACGGCGCGGCGGACGGGGCCGTTGGCGAGGCGGGTCTTCAGGGCGCGGCTGAGGCGCAGGCGGGCCATGCCCGGGGACGGTAGCGGCTGGTCGGGGTTGTGTCCCGAGACGCTAGCTCGTGAATCGGTCATGGTGCGGCCCGTGATGCAGAAGAAGGTGGATGACGAGCTGGCTGTCCGTCTCTACGTGCAGGAGCAGTTGACCGTGCGGGAGATCGGCCGGCGGCTGGGGGTGGCGCACTCGAGCGTGCACCGCGCCCTGGAACGCCAGGGGGTGCAGGTGCGCCCGCGCGGGTCGACCGAGCATCTGATGCCGGTGGAACGGCGCGAGCAGATCCTGGCCGCATACCGGGCGGGCATGTCGCTGGACGAGATGCGCCGCACGTTGCGGGTGTCGGACAAGACGGTGCGGTTGCTGGCGAAAGAGGCGGGGGAGCCTCCCCGGGAGCGTGGCGGGCCGCGGCGTCTGGACCACGATCAGATCGTCGGCTTGTACGAGCAGGGGTGGCCGGTCGACGCGATCGCGGTGCTCGTGGGGGCCGGTGAGCGGTACGTGTGGACCATCCTGGCGGATGCTGGGTACGGGCAGCAGCTCGCGCCGCTGCCGGAGGACGAGGAGCTGCTGGCGTTGTATGACCGGCTGGGGTCGGTGCGGGCAGTGGCCGGCGAGTTGCACGCCTCGGCGGGGCGCGTACGGCGGGCGCTGGAGGCGGCCGGGTACGTGCCGCGCCGGGTTCGGTCCAGGGCAGGGAAACCGTGAAAGGGGGGCAGCCCGTCTGGGCTGCCCCCCCCTTTGTTTCCCTCTCCCTTCGCTTGTTCCGTCTCCCTGCGCTCGCTACGGGGTATTACCGCCCCCCACGGAGGCGAGCTGGTGGCCGTTGGCGCGGGGAGGGGGGATCACCCCCTGAGACTGCGGGGTGGGCCCGTTCTCCTCCCGGTACTTGATGACGTGCCGGTGGAGCGTCGCCCTGGGGATGCCGAGCTCGAGGGCGAGGGGCCGGATCGGCACCTCACCGGTCGGCGTCATCGCGGCGGCGATGGCGTCGTAGATCTCCTCTCTGGTCGGCTTGTCGCCGCCGTCCCGGGCGGGCGTCCCACTGGGCCGCTTGGGCGTCCCACTGCCGCTGTCCCGGGCGTCTCGGCGGACCGTCCCAACGGTGTCCCGGCGCCCCGTTCCAGGGGTGTTCCGGGCGTCCCGTACGGGCCGTCCCGCAGGCTTGGTGAAGGTGATGTGGATGGGACGCGCCGGGCGTTCCACGGGACGGTCCACGACCGTCTCGTGGAACACGATGCGGGTGTCCCGCACCGGCCGTCCCACGGGCTTGGCGAAGGTGATGTGGATCGGCCGCGTCGGGCGCTCGTCGGGCTGTCCCACTTCGGGAAGTCCCAGGTCGGCCCGGGTGACGCCTGCGTGGGTCGTGAGGAGGACGGCGTCGCTACGGGACGCGATGATCTGCTCCAGCAGGGCGCGCCGGTCAGCGTTCCGGGTGAGGTCGAGATCGCGTTCCGCGGCCCGGTAGATGCGTTCCATCCGCCACCGGACGTAGGTGTCCCACCGGGTGTCCCACCAGCCGTCCCGCAGGCTGTCCCGCTGGCTGTCCCGGTCGGCGTTCCGCTTCACGCTGCGGGCGTACCGGATCACCCAGTCGGCGACCTTGGTGAGACGCATGTGGACTTCGGCGTCGGCCGTCTCGGTGTGGCGGGCGGTGACCAGGCCGAGCCGGGTCAGGATGTACTCGGGCGTCCACTTCCAGCGGGAGTCGCGCTTGCGGCCGCCGTTGGCGTCCTGCTCGATGCGCAGCGCGTGGTGCCACAGGATGACGCCCACGATCGGGGCGGCGGCGCGCAGCAGGGGGATGCTCGGGGTGCCGGCGTCGAGGGCGGCGGAGGCGGAGATGAGCGCGGAGCTGGAGGCGAGCAGCCACGTGTAGCGGGTGGCCTGGCCGATCTGCCTGGTCAGGCGTTCTACCTGGTCAGGAAGGGCGTGCTTCTGCTGGGCGATCAGCTCCTTGGCGCGCAGCGCGAACGCCAGCAGCGGGCCTTCGAGCAGGCCGATGCCGAGCCACGGCAGCCACCACACGTCCGGCGCGGCCTCGGTGATGACCTCGAAGATGCCCTCGCCGGCGAACACGAGCGCTGCGGCGGCGCACGCCCAGGTCACGGCGTTGGCGAACGAGCGGGCCGGCCGCTCCAGCGTGGCCCGCTTGGGGAAGATCAGGCGTCTGACCAGGCGAAACAAGCCGAGCAGCAGCGCCAGCGCGAAGGCGCCGGCGGCCGCCCAGTACGGCGGCGCCAGGTCACGCAGCGGGTCGAAGCCAACTATGTCGATCACTTTCCGTCACCTTCGGATGTCTGCGGGATGTCCAACGGGATGTCCAACCGGATGTCCAAATCGGGCGGCTTGGACATCCACCCCCCTACGCGCGTGCGCACGCGCGCGTGTAGGAGGCGGGGGTGGGGCGGGGGCGGGCCCGCCGGGATACGTCACGATCCGTGTCCGGGGTCGGAGGGGGCCGCGGACCCCTCCCCCGGGCTCATACGGGTGGCCCCTCCCCCATCGGCCGTATCCGGGGTGTTTCCGGGGGTGGCCGGGGTGGGGTGTGGGGCGTCTGCGCAGTTCACGAGGGTGTCCCCTTCCTCGTTTCGGCTGCCCTCCCCCGCTTCGGGTTCTTCGCTCTCCCCCGCCCCGGCGCGCTTGGCGCGCAGCCGGTCCTCCGCCTCAAGCGCTCCGGCGACCATCGCCTCCTCCCCCACGATCCGGCGCCACTTCCCCCGCGTCGGCGACTCGACGAGGCCGAGCTCCTCCCAGGCGGCGCGGCGGTCGCTCGCCCACGAGCGGCGGCGCGGCGTGGCGGCCGCGTTGGACTCGGCGGTGGTGATGAGGCCGGGGGAGAGGTGGGCGAGCACCATGGCGCGCAGGTGCGGGTCGGCGATCTCGGAGACGAGCAGCTCGGCCGGGACGTCGACCCGCTCGGTCACGGTGACGCGGCGCGGCTGCTCGTCGTCGGCGGCCGCGGTCGCCAGGCGCGCCTTGCCGCCGGCGGCCTGCCGGAGCTCGGCGCTTTTGCGCTCGGCGCGGTGCTGGTGCACGAGCGCCTGCTGCTCGGGGGTGCACTTGTCCAGGAGGTGGTCGGGCAGGTCCGCCCACCGGGTGGGGTAGTGCGGCAGCAGCTCGGCGGTGGACTCCTCCAGCGCGGGGGCGAGGTGGGCGGTCTTGGCGGCGGCCTCGGCGAGCATGCTGTCGGTCACCAGCGGGGTGTAGAGCAGGCTGGTGCCGGCCTTGCCGGACTCCTGGCAGTAGAAGGTGCCGGTCGGCAGGAGCGGGGTCTCCAGCTTGCTCCAGCCGTTGAGGATCTGCTGGGCGTCGGCCTTGGCGGCGGTGCGGCCGGCGTAGCGCCGGTTGAACATCGGCACCAGCTCGGGGTGCATGCTGCCCTGGGACATGTACTGGCCGGTGGCTTCCATGCCGATGCCGGAGGAGCGGCCCTTGTTGCCGACTCCCTTGGCGGCCTGGATCGGAGCTGCGTTGGCGCGGGCCTTGCCGAGCAGGGTGGATACCTCGTCTCCGATGATCAGGATGGCGGGCCTGCGGTGGTGGATGGGCAGGACCTGGTTGTCCTCGGGGCGCAGGAGCCGGCCGCGCAGCGGGATCGCGGCGTCGGCGTCCTGGAGCAGGCGGGTGGCGGCCTCCCACGTGGTGGCGATGGGCCGGTCTAGGCGTGGCAGCAGCTCGGCGTAGGTCATGCCGTCGTTTTTGAGGTCGATGATCCACAGCAGGACGTCGTCGCAGTGGGCGCGCATCCAGGCGAGCAGGCGCATCAGGTTGGACTTGGTGCTGCCGGACTCGCCGACGTAGACGCCGCGGGTCATGCCGTAGTCGGGGATGTAGTTGGCGACGTACACGTCGCGGCCGTCCTCGTCGACGCCGAGCCAGGCCACGTCCATGACGGTGGTGGGGATGGCGGGGGGCGCGAAGGAGACGGTGCGGGCCTGGACCTTGCTCTCGTGCTGGACGAGCAGCACGCGGGATGCGTCGTTGTGGGCGGGGTCCTGGATGATCTCCCGCAGGGAGTGCGCGGGCCAGCGCATGCCCGATTCGATGTCCTCGCTGGCCTTGACCAGCTTGGCGCGGGTGACCTTCACCGGCAGGCGCAGCGCGTACTCGACGCGGCCGCTGCCGGAGACGCGGGGGCGGCCGACGACCTGGACGCCGGGGAAGCCGAGCTCGGCCAGGACGCGGGGCATGGTGCGGGCGTTGACGCGGACCCGGACGCGGATCTTGCGCCACCGGCGCGCCTCACGGTGGAGCCCCCACGCGGCGGTGGTGGCGAGGGTGAGGACGCCCCAGGCGGCGATCGTGGGCGCGGTGAGGGGGCCGGCCTGGATGGTGGCGGCGGCCCAGGCGGCGAGCGCGCCGGCGGCGCCCGTCACGCTGGCGGGGGAGATGGGCAGTAGGTCGCGCTTGGACAGGTAGCGGTGGATGCCGGTGACGGCGGCGGCCAGGACGGGCATGCTCGCCCACCACGGCACCTCGGTCGCGTGGGCGATAGTGCTGGTGATGTAGAGGCTGGCGGCGCTCCACCACGGGGTGTGGAAGTCGCGGTGCCGCCAGATGCGGCGAGCTTCGGTCTTGATCGCCCACCGGATGGGCCGCCATACGGCGTTGTAGGCGGTCCAGCGGACAGCTCGCGCGAGGAGGTCGCGCTGCGGCTTGGCCGGGGCCGCGGGGGCGGCGTCGGCGGGGGCCGGGGGGAGCGCGGCGGGGCGCGTGCTGCCGAACACGAGGGGTCTCCTTCCTGGAGCGGGAGGGGGCGGGAGGCCGGAGGGTTACTGGTCGGTGTCGGAGCTGGTCGCCCGCGCGGCGCGCAGGCTGGCCAGCATGCGGCGGTTCCGTCCGTGGGCGCGGCACACCAGGTAGATGGTGGTGACGACCGCGAGGAGCAGGAAGATGACGACCGGGACGGGGATGAGGAGGAAGGGGCCGAGGCTGATCACGGGCGGGTCCTTTCAGACGGCGAGCTGGGGGGCGTTGCTGGGGGTGGGGTCGGCCGTGAGCTGGTCGATGTGCCAGACCAGCCACCCGGCCGCGCACCAGAGGCCGGCGCACACGTACGTCAGGCCCTTGAAGAGGCGGGGGGTGAGCTTGAGCACGGCGTGGGCCAGGCCGACCGTGACGTGCAGGGTCAGCCGGAGCGTCCACCAGGTGGCGCGGGCCAGGCCGACCAGGAGCGGCCAGGCGATCAGGGCGGCGCCCATGGCGGCGTGCCCGGTGATCAGGAGGCCGTAGAGGGCGAGCAGGCGGCGGGCGAGCTCGGCGCGGACGGGGGAGTGCTGGCGCCACACGTCGGCCGGGGTCGGGTGGCGGCGGTCCTTGTCGGGGCGGGCGTAGACGACGACTGAGACGGCCGCGAAGAGGGCGGCAGCGATCAGCAGAATCGTGGCGATCATTTGCAGCCCTTCCCGGCGCAGGTGCAGGGGGTGATGCGGTCGGCGAGGACGGTCGGGGTGGCGCCGTCGTCGAGCTGGACGACGACCCAACCGTCAGCGCGGGCGACCTCGGTGGCGGGCTGCTGCCCGTCGAGGCACACGCGGCCGCGCTCGCGAGGGGGCTTCTGCTCCTCGCGGGGGCGGGGCCGGAACCGGATCATCTCGTCTCCCTCTTGGCGAACCTCTACGTAGAAGTTAACCTCTACGTAGAGGATTATGCAAGAAGGAGTGTTTGACGGTGGACGTTCCGGCCGGTACATCATTAGCGACCTGGGATGACTGGTGTGGCGGCGCGGGGCGCTTCAAATGGAGAGTGGGCGGCATGGCGGAGAAGAGCGCGTACGAAGCCATCGCGAGCGCTCTCGTCCGCGACATTGAGGAAGGCCGGCTACGTCCCGGCGACCGGCTGCCGTCCGAGGCCGCACTTCGCGAGCAGTACGGAGTCACGCCGACTACGGTCCGGCGCGCGCTGCGGGAGCTGGAGATCGCAGGTGTGACCCGCGGGGAGGTCGGTCGTGGTGTGTTCGTGCGCTCCTACGAGCGCACCCCCGTCGAGGCGATGCTGACCAGCGGCCGCCAGGAAGGGCCGGGCTTGGTCGAGGTGGCGATCATGCAGCCGCCCGCGCAGGTGGCCGCCCTGATGCCGGGCGCCACGTCGGTCGTACGGCGCAGCTCGGCCGCCACCCCGATGGTCGCCTCCTACTACGCGCGCCACCTGGTGGCGCTCGTGCCTGAGCTGGGGGAGCCCGCCGCGCTGCCCGAGCCGGACGACGTGCTGCTCGGCCGCGCCGGCGTCGAGCTGGTCGGCCGCCAGGTCGAGGTGGTCTCGCGCATGCCGACCCGCCAGGAGACGGCCGCGCTGGGGGTGCCGGCGGGGACGCCGCTGCTGGAGTACGTGGTGGAGCTGGTCGACCGGGACGGCGCGGTGCAGGTGGTGCGGGAAGGCCTGTACCCGGGGGACAGGTACAAGCTGCGGCTCACGCTCGGCTGAGCCTGGCGGCCGGGTTTCGCTGGCTACGCCGGCGCCGCCGCGGGTACCCTGACGGCATGACCCCCGATCAGCGCGACACCCCTGAGTACGAGATCGCCGTCGACGAGCCCGCCGACGTCGAGGGCCAGGAGTACCCGGAGGAGGCGCGCGCTTCGGCGCTGGACATCCTGCGGGAGATCATGGGCGGGGAGCCGCCGGCCGACATGCTGGAGCTCGCGCGCCAGCGTGACGCCGAGTTCGCCGCGCGCCGCGCCCACGCCGCGTGATCGGTCGCGTCCTGGACTCCAGCGCGCTGATCGCCTGGAGCCGCCGCACTTCGCCGTTCGTCGACGCGACCATCTGGGCCCGCGCCGAGCACCGCGACTACATCGTGCCGCTGGTGACGACCGCGCCGGCGGTCACGGCCGCGCTCGCCCAGCTCCCCAAGCAGGCCGTCACGGTGCTGGACGCGCTGCTGGCGATGGACGTCACCGTCGTGGACTCGCTCACTCCCGGGAACGCGCCGGCGGTGGCTGAGCTGCTGGCGCCGGTGGCGGCGTACGCGGAGCAGGGGATCACCGCGGCGAGCGTGGTGCATGCGGCGCGCCGGCGGGGCCTGCCGGTCGTGACCGCGAACCCGATCCCGCTGGCTGCGTTGTGGGACGGTGTGGAGATCGACCTGATCCCGTAGGGGATGCTGGCCGCTGCGCGGCGTAGGTGGGACATCCCCGCGTGCGCGGGGCCGATGTGCCGTAGAGCCTCGGGGGCAAACAGGACTACGGGCTATCCCCGCGTGCGCGGGGCCGACGTGCTGTAGAGCCTCGGGTTCAGCAGAGCCGAGGATCGCCCCCACTGGGTGTGGGGAGGCGGCCAGGATGCCACGATCCGGCCGGTGGCGCTATCGGTTCGGCTGGGCCGGTTCGGCGAGGATCTCGGTCAGGCCGGTGTGCATGGCCCGGCCGAACGCCGATTGCAGGAGCGGGCGGGTGGAGTAGATGACGCGGCGCAGCAGCTCGCGCAGGGATGGCGCGTAGGTGCTGCCGTCCGCCCGGCCGACCTTGGCCAGGTCGGGCAGGAACGGGATGCCGGCGTCGCCGTACTGCTGGAGGTGGCGGTTCAGCGAGAGCGCCGCCTTGAGTACCCCGGCCGATCCGGGCGGGCTGGCGGTGGACCGGTTCGGCCACATTCGCTGGACCAGCTCGTGGATGGCGGGGTGCAGGAGCGGGTCGTCGGCGGCGAGCGCGAGCTGCGCGCGGGCGACGACGTGGCCGGCCAGCAGCGGCAGGCCGCAGTAGACGGCGACCTGGGCGCGGTGCTCCGCCTCGGTGGTGCCGGGCGCGTGCTCCCGGGGGCCGATGGCCCTGCGGCCGATGGCCAGGGCCCGCTTGGCGACGGGGACGTTCAGGCTGTCGTCGACGCGGGCGATGTCGGGGTCGTAGCGGCCCACGAACAGCACGCCTTGGGCGTAGGCGTGGGCGTCGTGCTGGCCGACGTTGGACGGGATCGCCCACCGGGGGACGGTGCTGGGGATGGTGCCCGCGTGGAGTTGGTGGGCGAGCACGTCGGCGGCCCATCCCTCCTGGCCGGTGCTCGGTGGCGGGCTCGTGTCCGGTGTGGTCATGAGTGTCCTAGTGTCTCGTCGTGGTGGTCAGGTCAGGTAGTCGTCCGTGTGGTCGTCGGCGGGGGCGGGAGGGGGCGGCTCGGGGAGCATCTTGTTGAGGGTGGACTGGTTGACGCCGAGGTGGCGGGCGGCGGCGGACTGGTTGCCGTTGAAGGAGTCCACCACGATCTGCGCGGCCTGGGCGCGGATACCGCGCAGGCTGGGCAGGACGACCTGCTTCATCAGGTGCTCGGTGATCGCGGGGATGGCGTGGAAGGTGTCGGCGGCCTCGTCGCGCACGTCGCCGGGCCGGCGGTCCACGTTGTTGAAGTAGCCGGTGGAGGCGGTCGGCACCTCGGGGGCGGCGAAGGCGGAGGCGAGCAGGCGGGCGGCCTGGGCGGCCTTGACGAGCGGGTCCTGCTCGTCGACGTCGCCGAGGAGATCGTTGGGGGCGGTGTTGTAGGCCCACTCGGCGGCGTCCTCCCGCTGGAGCTCGGTCCACTGGTCGCCGTGGAGGCGGAGCCAGCGGCCGCCGGCGGTGCGCCACAGGCTGTGCCCGCTGTCCGTCTCGGTGATCTGGGTGGCGTCGTCGACGTTGAACCAGAACGCGTCCCGCCAGTCGTGGACGACGTCGCCGTACTTGTCGGTGGCGCCGGTGACGACCTGCACGTTCCAGGACGGGTGCGGGGTGGCGTCGTGGTCGCCGTGCTCGTTGGGGATGCTGTAGTCGTCCCGGCCGGGCTCGCCGGGGGAGGCGAGCGCTTCGGCGCAGTCGTCGTCGATCTCCTCGCCGTCGAGCCAGTCGTAGATGCCCTGGGCGGTGATCGGCCACAGGGTGGGGTCGTCGTCATAGGCCGGGCCGGTGCCGTTGACGAGCACCTTGGTGTCCCAGCCCTGGGGGGTGAGGATGATGACGGTGTCGGCCGGGCGGCCGGTCTGCTGGCCGTACTCGTACAGCTCGGTGATGAGTGCGGGGGTGATGTTCAGATTCATGATCGGCTCCAAGGGTTGGGAGAAGACCGGTTCCACTGACACACCCGATTATGGGGGTACCCCCATAGATTGGCAAGGGGTTCGCGTGGTGGTGTCGAAGTTGTGGGAGTGGACCTCGTAGGCCTGGACGATCGGCGCCTTGGGGTCTCGCCGGCGGAGGAGCTGAACTGCTGGTGCCCCCTGCCCATTCCTCCTACCGTGAGTTCCGTGGCCAAGCCCGACGACAAGCTTCCCGCCTTACGCGAGACGTCCCTCACCGCGCCTCCCCACGGGGGCCTGCGCCTGGCCCGCATCGGGCCTGTGCTCACCCTCGCCCTGCTCGGTACGGTCCTGCTCAGCGCCGGACTGTTCACCGGCGCCCTGTGGCTGCTGGGCTTCCCGGCCCTGACGCCGAACGCCAGCGGTATCTCCCTGGCCCGGCTGTTGGACCTGCTGAAACTGTCGTTCGCCGTGGTGGCTGGCGTCGGCGGCGTCATCGCCCTGGTCGTGGCGTACCGCAAGCAGAAAGTCACCGAGGCCGCTGAGCACCGCCAGCAGGCCGCCGAACAGCGTGCCGATGAGGCCCATCAGCGCGAAGCCACCAAGCTGTTCAACGAGCGCTTCGCCACGGCCGCCGGCATGCTCGGCCACGACGCTCCCGCCGTACGCCTCGCCGGGGTGCAGGCCCTCGCGGGCCTGGCCGACGACGCCCCCACCCGCGAACTGCGCCAGATGCTGATCGATGTGCTGTGCGCCTACCTGCGCCTACCGTACAAACCCGACCCGGGCGAGTCCGGCGACGCCGACGAGCGCCTGCTGTTCGCCGGACTTCGCGAGGTGCGCCACACCATCATCCGCATTATCACCTCCCACCTCCGCGACGGCGCCGCGTCGTCCTGGCAGGGCTACGACTTCGACTTCACCGGCGTCATCTTCGACGGCGGGAACTTTGACGGCGCGAGGTTCTCTGGCGGTGCGGTCAGCTTTCACAGCGCGAAGTTCTCCGGCGGTGAGGTCTACTTTGGCGACGCGACGTTCTCCGGCAGTGACGTCAGCTTCAGCAGCGCGACGTTCTCCGGCAGTGACGTCAGCTTCAGCAGCGCGACGTTCTCCGGCGGTGAGGTCTACTTCGCCGGCGCGACGTTCTCGGGCGGTGAGGTCAGCTTCAGCGGCGCGACGTTCTCCGGCGGCAGGGTCTACTTTGGCGGCGCGAAGTTCTCCGGCGGCAACGTCATCTTCCACCTCGCGAAGTTCTCCGGCGGCAAGGTCTACTTCGATTATGCGAAGATCTCCGGCGGTGCGGTCAACTTCCACAGCGCGACGTTCTCCGGCGGTGCGGTCAACTTCCACAGCGCGAAGTTTTCCGGCGGCAACGTCATCTTCCACAGCGCGACGTTCTCTGGCGGTGAGGTCAGCTTCGGCGGCGCGACGTTCCCCGGCGGCGATGTCTACTTCGACCAAGCGGAGTTCTCTGGCGGTGACATCAGCTTCCACAGCGCGACGTTCTCTGGCGGTGAGGTCAGCTTCGGCGGCGCGAGGTTCTCCGACGGCAACGTCTACTTCCACCACGCGAGGTTCTCCGGCGGCTTGGTTAACTTCCTCGGGGCCGTGGACTGGTCGTGTCCTCCGGTGCTGCCGGATCCGGTGCCGGCCGAGGTGCTGCTGCCCAAGAAGAACCCCGGCCGGTAGGGGTCGAGCTGGAGAGCACAGCGGGACCCGAAGAACCTGTGGGCGAGGCAGCGGAGTGACAGCACGTCTCTGGTCACGTTCTGCATGACGTGAAGAGCCTCCTCGCCACCCCGTCAAGTTTCGGCGCGATCCACGATGACAAGCTCGGCCAGCCGCAGGTCAACGTGCTTCAGATGCCGGCCCGAGCTCCAGAACTCCTGATCGCGCCGGGCATCCTCCAGCGTGGGACGCCGGTTGGGGCTCATCCAGCGGGTGACCTTCGGCTGGCCGTCGTCGCCGGCGGCCGCGATGACGTCGCCGACGACCACGTACCCGGCCACCTCACCCGCCGGTGCCGCTTCGCCGGTGGCGGGGGTGGCGATCGGCCAGGAGCGGCCGCAGCCCTGGCACCACAGCGTGGTGGGGTCGCCGGTCCCCATCTGCACGACGGTCTCGAAGTCGTGGGTGTGCGACTCGATGGCGGTGCCGTCGGCCGGCGTGGTGGTGTCGTCGATCGTGGTCATCGCCCCTCCTGGGGTGGCTGGTAGTGGACGTCCAGGTAGTGGCGGCGCCATCCGGCGGCCGCGGCCTGGTCGGTGAGGGCGGTCTGGCGGCGGCCGGCGAGGGGGCAGCGGGGGATGCGGCACCACCAGCCGGGGTAGCGGCGGGTGAAGTCGGCGGCCTGGGCGACGGGCGGGACGGGCGGGCCGAGCTCGACGGTCTGGCAGCGGTCCTTGCGCGGGCCGGAGTGGCTGCACAGCCAGGCGGTGCCGGTCAGCTCCTCGAGCGGCTTGAAAAAGAAGCTCACGGGGAAGCCGGTCATCCGGGCGAGCGTGACGAGCTGGCGCGGGCTCGGTACGCGGATGCCCAGTTCCCATTCGTCGACCATGGGTTCTTCGCCGCCGAGGGCGCGGTCGACGTCGGGCCCGTAGAGGCCAGCGGCGTCGAGCGCCATGGTGATCCGGCCGGGGACGGGCGGAGCGGACGCCACAGGGCGCTGTGCGCGCCCTGTGGCCGTCTCGGGGCCTTTCCCGGCACCGGTGATCATCCGGCGTCCCGTCGCGTCTGTGCGGCGTTCATGCGGTCCTCGCGGGCCTGTCGGCAGGCGACGATCCGCTTGGAGTGGGTGCGCTGCCAGGGCAGGGCGTTGCCGTCGTGGTCGCGGCACGGCCGTTCGGCCTCGGCGGAGCACCAGGCGACGGGGCACGGGGCGCCCCACCGCTCGGCGCGCTGGCGGGTGGCCAGCTCGCCGCCGCCGAGCGCCTGCGCGCGCAGCGACCGGTACTCCTCGGTCGGGCCCTCCCGGTCGAGGGAGGGGCCGAGGGCCCGGTGGATGTCGCGCTGGTCGGCGATGTCGGCGATGGCGCGGACCAGGTGCAGCTTGTAGGCGCCGGGCCGGTCGGCGATCTCGGCCGGGGGAGCGGCGGGCACACCCCGGGAGGCGCGGTCCTCGCGAGCCTTGCGCACCGCGCGGCGGACGTGGGCGGGCATGAGGAACTCGGTCGACTCGCGGTAGTGCTTGCGGACGGCGTCCATGACGTCGGCGAAGGGCAGGTCGCCCACGCCGTCCTGCCACACGAGCAGGTCGGCCTTGCCGATGGTGCGCCGGTCGGCGGCCGCGACGTAGGCGAGGACCTGGCCGGTCTGGTCGGGGGTCACCAGGCACCTCCGGAGATCACGGCGTGCTCGGCGGCCGAGTCGCTCGGGTTGGTCAGGCATCCGGGGGTGGCGAACCACTCGTCCAGGCGGCCCTCTTCAACGGCCCGGCGGTAGTCGTCCATCATGGATTCGACCTGGGTGACGCGCAGGTCGGAGGTGGCCATGCGCTGCTGCCCGGCGCCGCCCGGCTGGGGCGGCGGGGTGACGCCGCGCACGGCCATCAGCGCGTTCTCGAACATCGACAGCGAGGGGAAGCGCTTGCGGTTGTGCCGCAGCGCGTCGGCGACCTCCCGCTGCGTGTAGTTGTCAGCGAGGGCGGACTCGAGCATCTTCACCAGGCCGGGGAAGCCGTTCGACCCGGCGGTCTTGCCGATCTTCGGCACGCCCGCGTCGTCGCAGACCTTCCACCACCACTCGGCCACAGCGGTCGCCTGCTCGAACCGGGCCTGCTCCTCGGCGGTGCGCTGCTTGCGCTGCCGGGACTTCTTCGCCGTCGCGGCCGGGGGCTTGTCGTCGCCGAAGACGCTGCCCTGCTTGCCGTCGCCCGCAGGAGATGACGACGTAGTCGGCATCTCCTGAACGGACGGTTCAATGGACGGCTTAAGGGACGGTTCGGGTGCGACGGTCGCACCCCCTTCCGGCGACGGTCGCACCTCTGGGGGTGCGACGGTCGCACCCCTGTCATCCGTGGGGTGCGACCGTCGCACCTCTTCGACGTCGTCGCTGGTGGGAGCCTTCTTCGCCTGCTGACGCTTGGCGGCCAGGCGGTCCCGGCGGGCCTTCCGCTCTGCCTTCACGGCGTCGACGGCAGCCTGGAACCGGGCGAGATGTTCGGGGTTCTCGCGGTTGAGCGTCATGTCGATGTCCCACCCCTGGGGGCGGCTGCCGGCGTTCTTGATGTAGGCCGCGACAATCGCGGGGTCGCACGGCCGGATGATGCCCGCCGCCTCGAGGATGTCGAGCTGCTCACGGATGGTGCGCTCGCCCAGGCGGGTGTAGATCATGAGCCGGGAGACGGCAGGGAACGCTCCCCGCCCGTCCGGGCCGGCGTGGTTGGCCAGGCCGACGAGGACGAACGCGGCTGACGACTCGTCGACGGGTGCGTGGTTCAGCGCCCAGGAGATCGCTTCGACGCTCATCGGCCCACCTCACAGGTGTGGCGGAGAACAGCCGTCGAAGCAGCGGGGTTCAGTTCATGCTTGCGCGCAGCGTCGGATACGCTCATGCACGCCTCCTCATATTTCCTTGAAGTGGATGAGTGAGGCCACCAGGGGGAGGGCGCGCCAACGCCCTGTGATCCCTGGTCGCGACGGCGGTCCCCTATGGGGCCGCCGTTGTCGTAATTTTGTTCGCGTCCGCAATCTACCGTGCTTTGACCAGGGACGCCACCAAGATCATTCCGAGAATCTATGACCCTAGGTTGGCCGTGCAGGCCCGGCCGGACAACGCCGGCGAAGGGGCGGGCCATGATCAGACTCACGGGCAACTCCGTACTGTCGGTGGGGCTCAAACGCCCCGGCCGGCCACCGTCGCGGGCGAGCAGAAACAGCGGCAGGCCGAGGCGCCGGGAGACAAGCACAGCCCGGCGTTAAGGTCCAATCACCAAGATCACAAAGCCGGGGGCGGGACCACCCGGCCCCGCCCCCGGCAACAACCTCCCTGGTCAGGCCGCGAACAACGTCCGGGACCGGATACGACGACGACGCTCCGCCTTCTTCTCGGCCTCGTTCAGCCCGCCGTGCATGCCGTGCTTGTCGTTGCGGCGCAACGCGTCGTCCAGACACTCCACCGCGACCGGGCACCCGGCGCAGATCCTCTTCGCCTTCGCCTCGTCGTAGCGGGGCCGCCGCCGGCCGTCCGGCAGCCGCTCCTTGTCGTCGTAGAACACGTACGTGGGCACGTCCGCGCAGGCGGCCTCCTGCCGCCAGTTGCGGTTGATGAACTCGCTGCGGGGGACAGGCGAGGTACTCATGACGGGGGGTTCTCCTCAAGCGCGGTGGGGGGCGGGGTGAGCAGGCCGGGGAACAGCCGCTCCAAGGTCAGCTCGCCGGACTCGATCGCGGCGGCGATCACCTCGGCGAAGTCGTCGACCAGCTCCTGCACGGGGGTCGGCTTCCCGTAGTCGATCCACATGCCGGGGATCGGGTCGCCGTTCTCGTCGACCGGCCCGCCGACCTTCTTCGCGTGAGCCTTCAGCTTCGTGACCAGCGCGGGCTCGACGATCTCCCGCAGCTCGCTGCTGTACTTCGGGTGGGCCTTGACCCACTCGACGGCGCGCGGGTCGCTGCCATCCCACTGGACGGTGACCTTGCCCGGGTCCATCCGGGTCGCGCCCAGACGGCGCCCGGCCAGCCACGCGGCCTCACGATCGGCGACGTCCATGAGCGGGCTGTTGTCCGGGCGCCTGCTCGTGCGCAGCGTGTCGGCGTGGGCGGCGGCCGCGGACTCCAGGAGCTTGATCCCGGCCTTGGCCAGCAGGTAGCCGAGCGACTCCATACGCCGGTCGACCGGCGGGCCCGCCGGGGCCGCCGCCCCCGGGGCGGGGGCGGCGCACGTCGTCTCGTCCGGGTTACTCACGCCTCTGCTCCGATGTCGTCCGGCTGCTCTGCGGTCGTGTGCGTCTCGGCCGCCAGCTCCGAGGCGGCCTCAAGGTCAGCAGCGGCCTGAAGGGCGGACATCCGCGCCTCGTACAGGCCGCGCACGCTGGTCTTCTCCGGGTCGCGTAGCGCGCCCAAGTCGATCGCGGCGACGATGTTCTCGCCCACGACCGTCAGCGTCGCCACGTCGCCCGCCTGGGCGATCGCTTCCTGCATCTCCTTGACGGCGCGCGGGCTGGACTTGCCGCGCTGCCGGGCGGCCACCTCCGGCCACTGCGCGCGGATCAGGTCGACGAGCTGCACCGTGTTGCCGAAGGAGTCGACGACCGGCAGCGTGTGCATGTCCCGCTGCTCCGACTCCTCCTTGACGGCCATCAGGTCAGCGATGGTCGCGCCGTCCGCCAGGACCCGGGTCCGGTAGTCGAGGATCGTCGGCAGCTTGGTTCCCTCGGCGAGCCACGAGCCGATCAGCTCGCCGATCTCCTCGCCCGGCTTGGTGATCGACGTGCCGACGGCCAGCTCGGGCACGTCGTACATGATCGACTTGGTGATCGTCAGCGTGTGCGACAGGTCGATCGACCCTGCCAGGTCGAACTCGTACTCGAACCCCTCGCGCTGCTCCGGCTTCATGCCGATCTTGACCGGCTTCGGGCGGCCGTTCTGGTCCTCGCCGATCGCGTAGTCCGACTTCACCCGCAGCGTCACGATCAGGTGCCCGGGGAAGCTGAGCAGCGCCTCCAGCATCGCCTGCTCGATCGGCCGCACCTCGTCCCAGCCGCCGAACGGCCCGGTCTTCTTCGACTTGCCGACCAGCTCCAGCATGCCGCCGCGCCCCGACCAGAAGTGCGTGCCGGAGTCGACGACCAGGCAGCCGATGCCCGCCGACGCCGCCGCAGCGGTGATCTGGGTCAGGCTCGCCGGGTCGTAGTTCGTCAGGTTCAGCCGCTTGAACGGGTACTGGCGGGCGTACTTCGACGCCTGCCCCCGCTGCGTGTCGACCACGCCGACGATCCCGTCCGGGCCGACCAGCCCGCGCGCCATGCGCAGCGCCGTCATGGTCTTGCCCGCGCCGGACAGCCCGTCCAGCACGATCCGGGCGTACTCGGACGTAGGGGTGGCGTCCTCGAAAACGAAATGCACGTGACTGCCTTCCTGGAACCTCGCCGATCGGAGGGCCGCAATCCCTCGCCTCGGCTTTTGTCGGGGCCCGCACGATCCGAGCCGGGGGTACGGCCCGCGCAGCATAGGCCACGTCAGCCGTAAGTGCTCGAATAATACAGGTGATTTACTCAGACTCTAGTGGCAGCCGCCTACCATGGTCAACCGCACCACCGAGCCACCCCGGCCCGCCCCCGCCGGCCCGCCCCATCAACTGCCCGGCAAACCCGCAGGTCGCCAACCTGTCAGGAAACCGGAACCATAAACGCCCTTACGGACGCCAGAGAAGATCCCTAACCTGGTCTTCAACGGGTTCGCCCCCCGCCACCACCACCACATGGCTAGCACCTTCCCCACCAGCGCAAGCCAAGGAGACACCCTCCGATGTCTGACCAGCACAAACGCGACGATGAGCATCCCCACCCCGACAGCCTCACCGGCGCACAAGTCGGTCACATCGCGTGCTCCAACGTCCTGAAGATCCTCACAGAACACACCAGCATGCTCATCCCCACCGCGGCCCACCGCCGCCGGGGAACAGCCGGCCTCACCCGCAGCGTGGTCGAGCTCCGGCGCATCCTCAACGAGCTCCAGGCCCGCGCCATCACCACGGATTTACTCGACGGCGCCACCTGGGCCGACATAGCCGCCGCCTTACGCATGGACGAGGACGTCGCCGTCTTCAACTACGCCCACCTCGACTGGGACCACCTCGCCGACGACCCCCGCGCCATGTGGGAGAAGTTCCGGCCAACCTGCGTCGCGCCGATCCACGACGGCTGCGCCGAGGACCCAGCCACAGCGGCCCGGCAACTCGACGAGTGGTACGCGCTGCACGGAGACCCACGCGAGGCCGCGCCGGTCCCCACCCGGGCGATCACCGCCGGCCTATAACCCGCGGACATGGTGAAGGCCCGCACCCTCGCGCAGGGTGCGGGCCTTCACACGTTTCTCAAGCTTGGGGCGTGTGCGGGCGCCTACAGATCACCGGGGATTGCGGCCCCTCACTGCCGGCGCCCCGCACACCACGTCCGGCCCGAAGGCCGAGATTCCAGGAAGAACCCGCGTCGTCCAGGGGACTGCGCGAACGTGGCCCTATGATGACACGGCTCAACGGCCGCCGTAACCATCGCCCCCCGAACCCGGCTCGCTCCAGCCGCCGTAACCGGCACCCGGCCCAGCCGCCGGGCCAGCCTCCGCGCCGCCCGTCGAGGCCTCGCCCGCGCCCTCGACCTCCTGCTCGGCCGACTCCGCCTTACGCGGCGAGATCCAGTTGTGCGCCAGCGCGATCACGCCGGCGAGCGCGGCCTGCCCGCCCGCCATGGCGAGCGTCTTCAGGTCGTCGCCGCCCGCCGTGGCGAACGCGTAGGCGCCCGGCACGATCGCGGCCGCGACCAGGTTCTGCAGCAGCGTCCGGCCCGCCCGGAACCGCACCTCGCTGAGCTGTGCCCCGTTGGCCGGCCGCACCCGGTTGTGCCCGTAGGCGAGTGCCGCGGCGAGTGCGGCCTGCCCGCCCGCCAGGCCGAGCGCGGTCAGGTCGGTGGTGCCGCCCTGCGCGGCCGTCACCAGCGCCGGGCCGACCGCCACCGCGGCGACCGACAGGACGTTCTGCAGCAGGGTCCGGCCGGCGCGGATCCACGCCTCCGGCACCAGCTTGTCGAGACGGTGAACCATGGGTTCCCCCCGTAGTCGGATCGGATATATCCGACGTGCAGGGTGCCGGGTTTCTCCGCTTACGTCCTGGCGCTGGTCAGCCGCCCATCAGCTTGATCACCACGCCTGTGGCCACGCCGGCAACCGCGATCACCGTGGAGATCCACATGTTCGTGCGCTTCGACTTCTCCGCGTTCTCCTTGCGGCCGGCCAGGTCGGTCTCCACCAGCCGCAGCCGGTCCTCCTGGTCCTTCTGCGAGGACTCCAACTGGGTCACGCGCTGCGCGATCAACGCAGCAGCGGCGATCTGCGCCCGCCACTCGGCGGCCACCTCACGGAACTCCGCCCGCAGCTCGCCGATGGTCCCCTCGACGCGCTTGATCAGCCGGGACAGTTCACCTGTCGTCGGCTCCTGCTCGCTCATCCTGCCGCCCCCGCACTCAGGTCTACTGCCGGGGCACGATAGGTGTTCGCGCTGGTAGCGTCTCGCGGGCAAGATCAGCGGTGGGTGGCGCCGACGATCGTGGCCGTCACCGTGCCGCTCCCGGACGGGCGCCGCGCCTGCACCTCCACCCGCTTGCGGTCGCCGAACGCCCACGTCTGCGGAAGGAATCCCATCAGCGTGATCGTCCCCGCCGCCGTGACCGACCCGGTGGCGAACGGCACCCCGTCGACGGTCGCCTGCGCCTCCAGCGCCCCGCCGACGGCCACGTCCACCGCCAGCGAGCTGCCCGAGCGCGGGAACACGGTGAACGCGATCGTCGTGTAGCTCGTCCCGGACACGCTGGGCGCCTCGGTCGAGAACGTGACCGTCCGCATCCCCAGCTCCATCTCCAGCCGCTTGACCCGCGCCCGCAGATCCATGACCCAACGCTCCAGGTCCTGCCGGCCCAGATCGCTGGTGTTGATCCGCGACATCAGCCCTCCCCCTCCTCGTCGACGTTCGCGGTCAGTTCCGCCGTCGTCACCGTCACCTGCTCGCCGCCGGTCGCGGCCGGCTCCACCCGCCGACTGATGATCTTCATGGGGCGGTCCAGGCCCGGCCTCCCGTCCGGCTTGGCCGGATAGCGCCGATCGGTGATCACCACCCGCGCCATCGACCCCAGCTCCCACTCCCACCAGCGCACATCCGGCGAGATGTTCAACGTGAACTCGAACACCTGCTTGCTTCCGCGAGAGGTGGCCGCGGCCCGGTCCGTCTCCGCCTGCAACGCCGCCTGCGACGTCAGCCCGTCGAAGGTGTAGGCGTCCTCGGTACGCGGCCACCCCTTCACGTGCAGGTCCTCCGACACCGCCCGCGCCAGCAGCACGCCGCCCGTCGGCAGCGACAACTTCCCGTTCACCACGGTGGCCAGGCCCCGCCGGGTGGAGCGGCGGTAGCGGCGCACGTTCCCCGGATACTCCAGCACCAGGTCCGACACCGGCGGGGTATCACGGTTGACCCGCCGCACATCCACCTGCGGCCGGTCGTTGACGTTGTCCCAGTCCGGCCGGCCCCACCAGTCGAACCCGCCCGGCGCCGACGCGATACTCGAGGCCGTGTCCAGCACCCGGGAGAAGTCCTCCTCCCGATACTCCCGATCCACCAGGCTGCTGCCGGTCACCCCCGACATGCGCATCCACCGCCGGTCGGCCGGCTCCGACGCCTGATCGAGCAGCCACTCGAACTCGGTGTCGGCCCGCGTGTCCTCACGAGGCCCGGTGAAGCGCACGAACCGGCGGGCGAAGATCCCGATGACCTCCTCGGCGGTCAGCTGCTCCACCCCGGTCTCGCTGTCGTAGTCCTGCGGGTCGACGACCCGGCCCATCCACACCGGCCGCTCGCCCCGGAAGGCGACCACGATGGTCCGCTCGGTGCGGGTGGCCGCCTCCACCCGCCCGACCGCGTAGTCCGGGTCGTACATGGGGATCTCGGCGGTGAGCTGGCCGGTCCCGCCGAGCGTCACCTCCATCGACGGCGACTGCAGCGGCAGCGAGTCGATCGGCAGGTGCGTCTCCCAGTCGTAGAACACGTACTCGTACGGCGGCGCCGCCCCGCTCGTGTCCTCCAGCGTGGTCGCGTGCACCACCTGCACCGGGGTGCGGTTGCCGAGCTCGTCGACGGCGTCCACCCCGAACGGGTAGGTGATCTTCGGGGTGAGCTGGGTGAAGGTGAACACGTGGGAGGTCACGGTGGCCAGCAGCCGCGACCCGAGATACACGCCGTACCCGGCCAGGCCGACGTTGTCGTCGCTGGAGGGGTCCCACGCGATGGTGGCCGACGTCTGCGACACGCTCACCACCCGCACCGCCCCCGGGACGGTCGGCGGAGCGGTGTCGGGCTCGGCCCGCACCGTCTTCGTCCCGATCTGGCTGCGGTTGCCGAGCAGGTCCTTGGCGTCCACGCCGATCGTGTACAGGCCGCCCGGCGTCAGGCCCGTCCACGACCGCGTCCGACCCGCCTGGTCGGCGCCCTGCTTCTGGCCGTTGAGGTAGATGCCGTAGCCGACCACCGTCGTCTCGTCGTACGGCTGGTCCCACGCGACGCTGATGGAGCCCTCGCCCAGCGCCGTCACCTTCACCACGGGGGTGAGGGGCGGCGTGGTGTCGTCGATCGGCGTGATCGTGAGCGGAGCGCTGCGGGCCGACCGGTTGCCCTCGCCGTCGACCGCGTCGACCTCGAACACGTACGGGATGCCCGACGTCAGCCCCGTGAACGTCTTCGTCCGGCCCGTCTGGTCGCCGCCTTGCTTCTCCCCGTTCTTGTAGACGCCGTACCCGGCGATCCCCGACACGTCGTCGCTGGCGGCGTCCCACGCCACCGTCACCGACGTCGGCGTCATCCCGGTCAGCCGCAGGTTGCCCGGCACGGTCGGCGGCTCGGTGTCGAGCGTCGGCCCCCACACGCCGCCCGCCCACGCGTAGTCCAGGCTGTTGCCGGTCGCCATGTCGTGCGACACCGACAGCGACCCCGACACGAACGGGTTGACGGACGTGCTGGACCACACCTGCTTGGTGTTGTTCTCCCAGTTCCGCCACGTCACGCCCTGGTCCTCGAACCCCGACGGCCAGGACCGGTCGGCGGTGTTGACGCCCGGCGGCACGTACTGCGCGATACCCAAGATCGCGACACAGCCGTCCGACAACCCCGACTCCGACCAGAACGCCGACCCGGACGTCACCCCCGTGTCCGCCCCGTAGAACACGTCCGCGTTCGACAGCTCGAACATCCACATGAAGATCCGGTCGGAGGAGTCGGTCAGCGACACCGTGACCGACGAGTCGCCGAACGACTTCTTGGAGTACAGCCGGATGCCGATCGTGTTGAGCGAGTTCCTGACCAGCTCGAAGTTGCCGCTGACGTTGCTGACACCCGCATACGAGTTGACGATCAGCACGATCCGGTTGCCGAACGCGACGTTGCCGAAATTGAACGTGTGAGACGAGCTCGGCGTCTGCGTCGTGTAGACGGCCTTACGGACAAACCCCATGACCCCGCCCCCGGTCAGCCACTGCCTGTGCAGCCGGGAGCATGACGAATCGCCCCGCTAACGTCCCCCAGCCCGGGTCAGGCCCAGGCGTCGTACGCCTCCAACGCCAGCCGCGGCGTCCCCGCCTCACCCGCCACCGGGTCCCCGGACACCGTGATCGTGTTCGTGCCGGGGATGAGCGTCCACCACGCCGGCAGATGAGCCAGCGCGGAGCGGCCCGGCCGCGGCACCGGCCAGATCTCGGCCGGGACGTGCGCCCACACCTGCCGCGCCCCCAGGTCGATCGTGTAGGAGTAGTCGGGGTTGGCCGGCACCACGGTGCCCGGCATCGACCGCATCACCGTCCCGGACTCCTCGTGCGTGATCACGAAGTCCTTGATCGGGCCGAACAGCCGCAGCCTGGCCGGGATCGTCTTGTAGGTGCCGTCCATCGTGACCGTCATCTGCGCCTGGCCGGGCAGCGCGCCGATGACCGCCTCGGCCCGCACCGGGACGGTCGCGTACCGGCGCGGGTCCTTCGCCGACACCACCAGCCGCCACGTGAACACCAGCGCGGTCTGGTCGCGCGCCTCGATCGGCTCGGCTAGCCGCACCTTCGCCTGCCGGGTCATGACCGCGTCGGCCACCCGCAGCAGCAGCTCCTGCTCGGGCAGGATCACCCCGGCCAGCCGCTGCTTGGCCGCGAGCATCTGCGCCCGCGACCGGGCGATCGCCACCCCCGACAGCTCGATCCGGCGCGACCCGTACCGGCCGGCGCTGTCCCACTCGCCGTCGACGCCGCCGCGCGGCGCCGACCTGGGGGAGACCGGCGCCGACGACGACCAGCCCTTCGCCTCCTGCACCACCCAGTCGACGCCGTGCTCGTCGCGCACGTTGGCCGCCCACGACCCGATCCGGTACACCGGCGAGGCGATCGGCAGGAACGGCAGCTCGGTCGTCGTGACCAGCATCGTGTTATCGGCGCTGCGCTGCCCGATCGTGTCCACCGCCGCCACCCGCACCGGGTACGTGGCCCCGGCCACCAGCCCGGCCACGGTGTGGCGGCGCAGCACCGGCCCGTCCACCGTGTAGTCCAGGCCGGGCGTCGAATGCACCAGCACTCCGCCGACCGTCACCTCATACCCGACCACCCCGAAGTCGTCCGTCGACGCGTCCCACGCCACGGTGATCGAATCCTCCCCAGCCGTGGCGGTGAACGCCGGCACCGACGGGTCCTCGTCGTTCAGCGTGGTGATGACCAGCTCCGCCGGCACCGCCGACCGCTGCCCGATGTGGTCGACCGCCCACACCCGCACCGTGTACGCGGTGTCGTCCGGCAGCCCGGACACCGCGTGCTCCAGCACGTTCCCGGCCGTCACGACGAGCTGCCCGTCGATGGCGACGTCGTACCCGGCCACCTGCACGTCGTCGGCCGCCGCATCCCACGCCGCGGTGAACGACGTGTACGACACCGCCGCCGCCCGCAGATTCGGCGGCGTCGCCGGCGGCAGGTCGGCGGGCAGCACCTGCGTGAGCTGCGCCTGCCCCGACCGGTTCCCCGTCGCGTCGACCGCGTCCACCCCGACCTGGTAGGTGCCGGTCGGCGACAGGCCGGTGAACGCGCGGACGAGCTCGACCTGGTCCGCGCCCTGCTTGTCCCCGTCGAGGTAGATGCCGTATCCGGCCACGCCGCCCGCGTCCGTCGACGGGTCCCACTCCACGCTCAGCGTGTACGGCGACATGGCGGTCACCCGCAGATTGCCCGGCACGGTGGGCGGCTCGGTGTCGATGGCCGCCTGCACCTGGAGCGAGGCGCGGGCCGAGCGGTGGCCGGCGCCGTCGACCGCGTCCACCTCGATCAGGTACGTCTGGCCCGACGTCAGATTGTCGAACGTCCAGCCGAGCCCGGCATGCTGGGCTTCGGCCTGGACGCCGTCCAGCCACACCCCGTACCCGGCCACGCCGGTGATGTCGTCGCTGGAGGCGTCCCACGCCACCGAGATCTGCGTGCCCGACACAGCGACCACCCGAAGGTTCGGCGGCACGGTGGGCGGCTGGCTGTCCGTCGACACCTGCAACGAGGCGCGGGCCGACCGGTTGCCGTGCAGGTCGACGGCATCCACCTCGACCAGATACGTCTGGCCTGCGCTCAGCCCGTAGAACGCGCGCTGCAGCTCCTCGCCGCCGGCGGGCGCCCCGGAGACCTCGCCGAGCGTCGCGTGGACGAGCGTCGCGCGGGGGCTGCGCAGCCCGCTGCCGTCGACCGCGTCGACCTCCACCGTGTAGCTGGTCGCCGGCGTCAGCCCTTGCAGCCGGTAGGTGAGGCCGGGCTGGTCGCTGCCCTGCTTGGCCCCGTTCAGGTAGATGCCGTACCCGGCCACGCCGGTGTTGTCGGTGGCCGCCTCCCACGCGATGCCCAGGTCGGTGGGCGACGCCGTCGTCGCCCGCAGGTTCGCGGGCGTGGTCGGCGGGTCGCTGTCCAGCGGCGGGCCCGGCTCGTGCGTCGCGGTCGTCCCGCCGGTCAGGGTGCGGCCGTTGCCGGAATCATCCGCCGTCGACGGGCCGGCCAGCACGTAGTTGGCGTACAGGCCGGCCGTGCGCACCGGCGTCATCGTCGCGTACTCGGCCTCGATCTCGGCCTGGCTCAGCTTGGCCGTCCAGATCTTGACCCCGGCGATGCACCCATTCATGCCGGTCGTCTCGCCCGGCCACACCCCCAGGCGCAGGTTCGCCGCGTTCAACTGGTGCGTCCCCGCCCAGGTGGCCGCCGTGAAGGTGGCCTCGTCGATCGACCTGGTGACGAGGATGCCGCTGGTCGCGTCGACGGCGATGGCGGTGAAGTACCACGTGCCCACGGTCAGGGCGCGGGTCGCGTGCGAAGCGGCGTCCGTCAGCGCCCGCACCGTGGTGCCGTTCGTGGCCGTCTTCAGCGTCAGGTAGTCGGCGGCGCCGTTGTCGATCGACCAGATGGTGGTGAACACGTTGAGGTCGACGCTGATCTTCATCCAGCACGTCACCGTGAACGACGGCTGGCTGCCCAGGCCCAGGGCGCGCGTGTAGAAGTCGCTGGCCGAAGCTTTAAACCGTACGGCCATCACGGCCCCCCTCGTCCAAGATGCCGCTGTCGCGGGTCAGATCCATGCGTCCGTCGCCTCCAGCACCAGGCGCGGCCCGTGGTCCTCCTGGCCCGCCACAACCCCACCGGACAGGCTGATCGTGTTCGGGCCCGGCCCGAGAGCCCACCGGGCGGGAAACACCGCGAGCTGGCCCCGGCCCGGCCGCGGCTCCGGCCACACGTCGGCCGGGACGATCGCCCACACCACCCGGGTCGCCAGGTCGATCGTCAGCTCGTAGCGGTCGTCGGGCAGCACCGTGCCCGCCACCGCGCGGATCTCCAGGCCGAGCTGCTCGTGCCGGATCACCGGGTCGGCGACCGGGCCGATCAGCCGCAGCCGGGCCGGGATGCGCGGGTAGTCGCCGGCGAGCGTGATCGTGGTCGACCCGGTCGTCTGCGCGGGCTCGAACTCCACCTCGGCGTACACGCCGCGCACCGCGTACCTGCGCGGATCGGGCGCCTTCACCGTCAGCGCCCACGTGAACGCCTGCCCGCCCCGGTCGACGATCTCGACGTCGCTCTCCAGCCGCACCTTGGCCTGCCGGGTCATGACCGCGTCGGCCACCCGCAGCACGCCGGCGGCGGCCGGGTGCAGCGCCTGCGTCAGCCGCTCCTGCGCGGCGATCATCTGCGCCCGCCCCGGCGCGATCGCCACCCCGGACAGGGTGACGATCCGCCCCCCGTACAGGCCGGGCCCCGAGAAGCCGCCGTCGTCGCTGTCGGAGTCCGCCGAGAGCGCCACCACCTGCGCGTTCCCGGACCAGCCTTCCTCCTCCTGCACGACCCAGTCGACGCCATGCTCGTCGCGGGCGTTGCCCACCCAGTCGCCGATCCGATACAGCGGCGAGGCCAGCGGCATCCACGACGGCGGCGGCACCGTCACCGTGGTCGACGATGCTGGGCCGCGCGCCGACCCGGCATCCACCGCCCGCACCGCCACCAGGTAGCTGCCGCCCGCCTCCAGGTCCTCCAGCACCACGCCGAGCCTGCTGGTCGTGGTCACCACCTGCCCGTCCAGCAGCACCTCGTAGCGGACCACCGGTAGGCCGCCCTGCTCGGCCGGCTCCCACGCCACCGTGATCTGCTCCACGCCGGCGGTGGCGGTCAGCCCGCCCGGCGCCGACGGGTCGGCGCCCACGAGCGTCGACACCGTCAAGGAGGCGACCGGTGACCGGTTCCCTTCGGCGTCGGCCGCGTCCACCCCGATCGTGTAGGAGGTGCCGCGCTCCAGCCGGGTGATCGTGTAGTCGAGCGTCGCCTGGTCGGGGCCCTGCCGGACCCCGTCCAGGAACACGCCGTACCCGGCCACGCCGACGTTGTCGGAGGCCGCGTCCCACGCCACGTGCAGGCTGGTGAAGGTGGCCTCCACCAGGCGCAGGTTCGGCGGCGAGCCGGGAGGGGTGACGTCGACCTCGGCCACGACGACGATCTGCGCCCGCGCGGACCGGTTGCCGTTGGAGTCGACGGCGTCGACCTCGAGCGTGTACGACTGGCCCGCCGTCAGCCCGGAGTAGGTGTAGGCCAGCTCCACCTGATCCGGGCCGAGCTTGGCCCCGTCCTGGTAGATGCCGTACCCGGCGACCTCCTGGTTGTCGGTGGACGGGTCCCACTCCACCGAGATGTGCGTGCCGGTGATGCTCGTGGCGCGCAGCCCGCCCGGCACGGTCGGCGGCTCGCTGTCGGTGGAGCCGTAGGCGATGAACCCGGCCACCGCCGAGTCTTCGCCTTCGGTGAAGCCGCTGACGGTGTAGGTGCGCGACCCGGCCGCCGGCAGCGTCCCCATCGCGAACGCCGAGTAGCTGCTGGCGGCGTTCACGTTGTAGTGCCGGGTCAGGCCCTGGTTCCACGTGGAAGCCGAGGCGCCGCCTGCGGGGCTGTTGAGCACGCCGAACACGTGACCGTTGGCCTGCGGGACGGCCACGCTGGTGGACAGGCTGGTGTTGAAAGCATTGGTCGCCGACTTGGCGAACAGCTTCTCCGGGCAGCCGTCCCGCTCGTACACCACGGCGTGTACTTTGATGCTCCCGGCCAGGGTGACCGACTGCTCGTTGCCGGCGGCGAACTTTGAGAACACCTCGATGTGGTTGTAGCCCGTCGCGTACAGGTCCGAGACCCAGCCCGACGGGCGCGTGACCCGGTTCCAGGAGCTGACCACCACGATCACGCGGGCGCCCGCCGCCGGCGTCGCCGTAAAATTGATCTTGTGTGTGGTTGCGGTGTCGCCGCCGTTGTACGTGGCCAGCACCCTGTTCGCCACTCCAGCCCCCCCTTGATCGTCGTGGCGTCCGATCGCGGCCCTCAGGGGCCGGCGACCTTGACCCCGTCCAGGTACACGCCGTAGCCCTGCACGCCCGAGGCGTCCGTCGACGGGTCCCACGCGACCGTGAAGGAGTCCCCGCCCACCTGGACCGGCCGCAGATTCGCGGGCACCGTGGGAGGGGTGGTGTCGCCCGGCGGCAGGATTTCCAGCGCCGTCCACCGCCACAGGGGTCCCGACGTCCCCGGCGCGTCCAGGTTGAACGTCACTGGCAGGCCGCCGTCGGCGGCGGCCGCCGCCTTGCGCAGCATCAGCCCGCTGCCAGCGATCCCATACACCTCGGTCATGGAGAAGGACCCGTCGACCACGTCGCTGCTGACCGGCTTGGTGGTGCTGGAGATGTCGGTCTCGTAGCCGACGCAGAACCCGAGACTGCCCGCCCGCGTCGAGGAGTAGCCGGTGATGGTCGCGTTGTTGTCGACGTTGCTCCCAAAGCCGGCGGCGCCGATGGCGGCCGCCAAGTTCGGCTCGGTGCCGCCGACGACCCAGACCTTCAGCCCGCCCAGAATCCAGTCCTCGACGGTGGTGGCCGACACCGTGATGCCCGTCTTGCCGACGGGGACCGGCGCGGTCCACAGCTGCGCCGACCACGCACTGTGGTGGGAGCGTTCGGTCCACGACAGCCCAGAGTTGTCGCTGAGGCTGATCGCACTGCTGACCAGGCCGGCGAACCCAGCCACCAGCAGCGTCTGACCCGGCGCATCGAACGCCGCGCAGGTGAGGAACGCCGCATCATCGGCGACCAACGGCGGGCCGCCGACAACTTCAACCGCCACCTGTACCCTCCCCGACCATGACAGATGTGCACGAACCGCCGGTGAGGCTACGCAGCAACGCCGCTACTGTCCCGGCGGCCGAGCGGCTGGTCCCCGCGCCGGTGTTCGTCCTGTCGGCGCCGCGCTCCGGCTCCACGCTGCTGCGGCTGATCCTCGGCACCCACCCGGCCGTGCACGCCCCGCACGAACTCCACCTGGCCCATCTCCGCGTCGAGCTGCCGGCCGGGGTGCCCCGGCTCGCGATGCGGATGCTCGGCCACGACCAGGCCGCCCTCGAACACCTGCTGTGGGACCGGCTCCTGCACCTCGAGCTCGCCCGCTCCGGCAAGGCGCTGCTCGTGGTGAAGGACCCGGGCAACGCCCTCATCTGGGAGCGGCTCGCCGAGGCGTGGCCTGCCGCCCGCTGGGTGTACCTGCTGCGCCACCCCGCCGCCGTGCTCGCCTCCTGGCGGGAGGCCACCGGCCACCCGGACGAGCCGTCCGCGCCCCATCTGGCCCGCTACATGCGCGCCGTCGACGACGCCCGCCAGGCCGTGCCCGGCCTCACCATCCGCTACGAGGACCTGGCCACGGACCCGGCCGCCGCCGTGGCGGCCGTGTGCGGGCACATCGGCGTCGACTTCCAGCCGGGCATGCTCGACTACGACCGCCCCGCCCACCTGGTGCGCGGGGTGGGGGACTGGAGCGACACGATCCGCACCGGCCGCGTCCAGCCGCCCCGCCGCCCGGACGGCGCGGCGATGCCTGCCGTGCTGGCCGACATCGCCGCCGCCTGGGGATACCGCTAGGAGATCCGCGACCCGGACGACCGGCTCGCGGCCCGCCCGATCGCCACCTCCGACTGGCCCGGCTGCGGGAACACGTTCACCGTGTTCCCGCCGACCGGCTGCGGCTCCGTCCGGACGGGCCGCGCCGACCGGCGCGAGGCCCGGTACAGGGCCGCCGCACCGCCCTCGTTGAGCCGCTGCACCGCGCGCGGCCCGCCCAGCGCGGCCACCGCCGACGGGGTCAGCACCCACTCGTTGCGGCCCGTCCCGTTGTAGACGCTGGAGCGGCCGGGAGGCAGCGGCCCGCCCCGGTCCCGGTTGAGGTCCGCGTCCGCCTGGTCGAACCGGCCGATCACCTTGTCGATCGCCCACGCCGGGATCCGGGCCATGAGCTGCTGCATCTTCGTCCTGTCACCGATCGCCGCCGTGATGGCGTTGCGGATCGGCACCAGCACGGTGCGGGCGCCCGCGCCGAGGCCCTTGGCGAAGAGCTTGCGCAGGTGCGCGGACACGCCCTGCAGCAGCTTCTCCAGCGGCGACAGCTCCTCCTGCTTCTTCTTCTGGTTCTGGGGCTTCTTCGGCGCGGGCGCCGACCCCGACCCGGAGCCGGACACCATGCCGCCCTTGGCGAAGGCGAGCCCGCCGGCGATGAACCGGGCCGCCCCCGACACGCCGCCGACCCGGGCGGCCCGGTTACCGCCGTTCACCCACGACGAGCCGAGCGCCCGCGCCAGCTCCGGCCGCAGCCACGCCTCCCCAGGGCTGACGGCGGCCAGCATCCGGTCGCGGCCGGGCGCGTACCCGGGCTGGACGCCGTAGCTCTTGGCGACGATGCCGCCGTCGGCGAAGGCGACCTTCGGAAGAGGAGGGAACCCGACGGCCTCGGCGATGCCGTTCCACATCTCCTGGATCTTCCGGTAGGCGGTGTTGACGATCCACGCGACCGGCTTGCGCAGCACGTCGGGGATCGCGTCCCACACCTTCTGGATGCCGGACTTGGCCGTGCCGAAGCTCTTTTCCATGTCCTTGGTCACCGCGGCGACCTTGTCCTTGGCGGGCTTCAGCCCGGGATCGACCCCGGCGGCGATGTCCGACCAGGTCTTCTTCGTGCTGGCCGGCGCGTCCTTGCTGAGTTTGAGGAAGCTGCCGCCGCCCGCCCGGACGAACGCGTCGATCTTGTCCTGGCTGGGCTTCTTCCCGGCGTCGATGTCGCGCTGGATGTCGGCCCACATCGCCTTCAGCGGCGCGGGCGCGGTCGAGCGCATCTTCAGGAACTTGCCGTTCCCGTCGGTGACGAAGCCGCCCAGCTTGAGGCTGGCCTGGGCGAGCCCGGTCTGCAGGTCGGTGTTGATGTCGGCGAGCGCGTCCTTCACGGCCTGCGGCGCGTTCTGGCGCAGCTTGAGGAAGCTGCCGCCGCCAGCGGCGATGAAATCGTCGATCGCCTTCTGCGGGATCGGCGTCCCGGAAGCGATCTTCGACTGGATGTCGGTCCACATATCGGACACGTGCTTGGGCGCGTCCGACTTCAGGGTGAGGAACTTGCCCGAGGCGGTGTTGGCGAAAACCCCCAGCTTGTTGGCCGCCGTGGAGGTGAAGGTGTCGACGCCGAGGAGCGCCTGCCGCCACCCTTCCTGCAGTTCCTTCGGCGCGTCCTTGCCGAGCTTGAGGAAGCCCGCCCCGCCGGCCTTCACGAACGCGTCGATCTTGGCCTGGCTGGGCGAGATCCCCGCATCAAGATCACGCTTGATGTCGGCCCACATCCGCTGGATGTTCTGCGGCGCCCCCTTCGCCAGCGTCGCGAACTTGCCGTTCGTCACGTCGAGCAGGCCGCCCAGCCGCGACGACAGCCCAGACGCGCCGGCCTCGGTGCCCTTGTCGAGGCCGCGCCACATGTTCGCCCACTTCTCCTGGACGGTGGCGCCGGCCCCGCCGAACAGGGTCCCGACCTCCTTCAGGGCGTGGGCGAGCCCGTCCAAGCTGAAGGCGTTCTTCAGGCCCGCGCCGAAGGTCCGCGACCCGAAATAGCCCTCGATTCCGCCCTTCGCGGCGCCGAGCACCCCGCCGACCACGCCGCCGAGCGCAGTGCCGATGACCGGCACGACCGACCCGACCATCGCGCCGATGCTCGCGCCGGCGGTGCCGCTCTTGAGCGCCTCGCCGACCGCGGACTCCAGGCCCTTGTTGCTTTTGCCCTTGATCGCGTCGCCGATCGGGTCGGCGACGAACCCGGCGATCGTGCCGATGATGCCGCCCTTGCCGGCCTTGCCGACGACGGACCCGATCTTGCTGGCGACGCCCTTCTTCTTGAACTCCGCATCCCAGTCGACGTCGTCCAGCAGGTCGACGCCGACGTCGCCGAACAGCCCGGCCAGCGCGCCGCTGAGCTTGCTCCGGCCGCCGCTCTTGCCCCGCTTCTTCGCGGAGGAGACGTCCACGTCACCGCCGGAGGAGTCACCGCCGCCGTTGGTGCGGCGGTGCCGGCCCCGCTTCGACGAGCTGCTACTGCTGCTGGTGGTGTCGCCGTCGATGATGACCCGGTCGGCGTCGACGTTCACCGTGTCGACCTCGGCCGAGTCGTCCCCGCCGTCCTTGCCCTTGCCGCCGCCGAACAGCTTCGACAGGCCGGTCAGCTTCGACAGGCCCTTGGCGACCTTGCCGAGCGTCTTCAGCCCGGAGATCAGCCCGGACACCTTCTGCGTGATCAGCCCGATCGCGGTGGCGGCCAGCGCGAAGATGACCAGCCACTTGGCGATCTCCCCGACGACGGGGTTCTGCACCAGCTCGTCCAGCCAGCGCACCACACCCGACAGCCAGTTCAGGAAGTCGGTGAGGGTCCCGTCGACGACGATCTTCTCCACCAGCCCGCCGACGAACACCACCACGTCGCGCAGCAGCCGGCCCGCCGCCTGCAGCAGCGGCACCAGCTCGTCGAAGAACTTCTTGA
This sequence comes from Nonomuraea sp. NPDC003214, assembly GCF_053590035.1. Lineage (NCBI taxonomy): Bacteria > Bacillati > Actinomycetota > Actinomycetes > Streptosporangiales > Streptosporangiaceae > Nonomuraea > Nonomuraea sp. NPDC003214. The sequence goes on from NZ_JBSFSX010000023.1 coordinate 40,196, forward strand.
ACCGGGCCTGAACCTCGGGCTTGTCCAGCCACGCGTTGAGGTCCTCCGCGCCCTGGGCCAGGTCCTCCAGCAGCGTGTTCCCGGACGGGAGTGCCAGCCCGGCCACCTTCATGATCGCGCTGCCGACGTTGGAGACGATCCGCCACACCCGGTCGGCGGCCTCCCACGCATTGCGGAAGAACGTGTCCAGCGACCCGTCGCCGCGGACCTTCTTCGTCCACTTGTCGAACCGGTCGGCCATGCCGGCGACCCGGTCGGCGAACTTGACCACGTACGGCATCGACACGTCGACGATCCGGGTGATCCCCTTGAAGGCGGAGATGCCGGCCTTGCCGAACAACTGGGTCGCCTGGTTGTTGCGGCCCATGATCCGTGACACGTAGCCGGAGAACGCCTTCGACCCGAGCAGCTCGCCGAAGTCCTCGGACAGGTCACCGATCACGGTGCCGGTCGACGACAGCCCGGACTTGATGGTGTCCAGCAGCGGCATGGCCGCCTTCACCCCGGCCTGCAGGCCGGGCGCCAGCGCGTCCTGTGTCGCGTCGCGGACCTTGCGCAGTTCCGGCCGGACCTCGTTGTGCAGGAACAGCACGAACTCGCGCATCTTCGGCGACAGCGCGGCCAGCGCGGCGGCGGCCGGGTCGACGCCGCCGGCGCCGCCGGTCTGGCCGGCGGTCTTGGCGTCCTTGCGGGCCTTGGCCAGTTCTTTCTGGGCGTCGGTGAGCCGTTCGACGGCCAGCATCTGGTCCCACAGGGCCTCACGCACGTCACGCTGCGCCTGAATTTCGGCCTTTTGTGCCCGTTTGACGTCTTCCTGAGCTTCTGTGACGTTTCGGAGTGCTTCCGAGACGCCCTTCTGCGCCTCAGCGACCGCCTTCGCCCCCTCGACGGCGGCCTTCGCGGCGTCCTTGCGGGCCTGCGCCAGCTCGTCCTCGGCGTCCTTCTCCGCCTGGATGGCATCCGACAGCCGCTCCTTGGCGGCCTCGACCTCCTTGCTGCCTTCGATGCCGCGCGCGTCGCTGTCGGCCTTCTCCTCGGCCAGGTCCTGGTTGCGCTCCTTGACCTCGTCCAGGCGCAGCAGCGCCTGCTTGTAGTTGAGCGCCGCCTCCCGCTTGTCGAGGTCAGAGGCGAACGGGTCGGCGTTGACCTTCTTGAGCCGCTCGAGGGCGCGCTCGATCCCGATCTGGGCGCCCTCCTCGTCCAGCGCCCCGCCGCGCAGCGCGAGCTGCAGATCCTCCAGCCGCTCCTTGGCCTGCTTACGCGCCTCGTTGAGGTCTTCCTGGGCCCGCTGGGTGGCGCGCTGCGACTGCTGCACGCGCCGCTCGGCCATCTCGACCTGGCGGGCCGCCTGCGCCTGCCGCTCGGCCGCCGCCTCGGCCGCCTCGCCGACCCGGGCGCGGGCCTCGGCCACGCGGGCGACCGCCTCGGCGACCCGCTCCTCGGCCTTGACGATCGCCTTGGACGCCTCCACCGCGGCGTCCCGGGCGTCCTGGACGCGCTCGTCGGCCAGCATGCGGGCGTGCGCCGCATCCCGGATGCTGCGCTCGGCCTGCTTGATCCGCTCGGCGGCGGCTTCGCGGGCGGCGGCCGACGACGCCGCCGACGCCCCCGACGCGGCGTCACGCTGGGCTAGCGCCGACAGGGCGGTGCCGACCCCGGACAGGCCGACCATGAGCCCGGCCAGCCCCTGCGCCGCCACCCCGGCCACGCCGGGCAGCAGCCCCAGCATGCCGACGGCCTGAGAGGCGGCCGCCGCCATGGCCAGCAGCCCCGACCCGGCAACGCCGGCCGCGACCGCCAGAGCCCCGTACTTGAGCACCGCGCCGCCCGCCGCGAGCGCGAGCTGCTTGAGCTTCTGCTCGGCCGGCCGCAGGAGATGGTCGTCAATCTTGACCGCGAGGTTGATCAGCCAGCCGCGGTCCTGCTTGACGAACTGGCCCAGCTCGTTACGCGCCTGCCGTGTGTCTGTCTTCACCGGCACGGTAGGAGCGGCGGCTCGCGCGGCCCGGTCCATCTCCTGTCGCATCCGGCGCCCGTCGACCTCCGGCCGCACCTCCACCGTCGTGGATGCGCCCGCCATCGAGGTGAGCGCGTTCTTCAGGCTCTGCGCGAGACTGCGCCGGTCCACCCCGGCATGGATGGTGGCTGACCGCTCGGCGGCCCGCGCCGCCAGGCGTGCCTCCGCCTCCAGGCGGCGCGCGTCGATCCGCGCCTGAATGCGCGCGTGAACATCGCGGACCCGCCGATCCACCTCGCGCTTGAGCCGCTGCTCGAACCCGTCCAGGTCGGCGACGACCTCAAGTTCGAGCTGCCCTCCGTCTACCGACTCGTCTTCGGCCATGTGCCTGCACCCCCGGCGGGGGAGGGTCGCGCAATTGGCCGCTTACGTCCTGTCGGGAGACATGAATCACCCCCTGCCCGCTTTGCCGGGCAGGGGGTGACGTGGGGTCAGGTGACCGTCCGCGAGGACGCCATGATGACCGAGAACGCCCGGTCGATCCCCGTCCCGCCGCCGCCGGTGACCCAGCGCGGCCGCTTCACCTTCAACGGCTTGGCGTACCGGTAGCGCTCGGTCCCCACGACCGACACCGTCTCGATCAGTTGCGCGGTCAGTTCCTCATGCTTGCCCCACGGCTCGGCGCGCTGCTCCGGGCTGGTGTTTACGAGGGCGTCGGGAGGGAGCCGGTCACATAGCCAGAGGAATCGGTGGAGTCCGATGAACCCTGGATCTCCAGGCCGGTCCCAGACTCCGTAGATGTCGAGTCCGTTGAAGTGGTGGAGGAAGTCGGCGTCGAGGTCTTCCCATCGGGAGAGCCACTGTCGGGCTCGTTCGATTCCCCCAGGACATCACCCGCGTTCGACCAGCCGTACTTGGCGAACAGGCCCTTCAACAGCGCGGCCACGTCCTCGCGCGACGGCCGCGCCGCCACGAACGCCGCGTACGCGTCCTCGCCGTCGAACAGCCGCTTGGCCATCTCCGTCACGGCCGCCAGGAGCTGGGCCGGGAGCTTCGGCTGCGCGAGCAGCGTGTCCACCGCGTAATCGGCGAGCTGCGACAGCGTCATGCCGTCGCCGTCAGCCCGAGCGGAGTCGAGCAGCAGCCCGATCAGCCGCGCGATGTCCACGTCCACGCCGGTGATCAGCGGCTCGAGCACGTCCAGCGGGAACTCCGCCGGCAGCTCGCAGATGGTGCGCCCGCCGAGGATCAGCGGTTCGGGGCCGCCGTTCTTCTCGGCCCTGGCCCTGCGCGCGACGTCGAGATCCATCCCCGTACCCCCTGTGATCGTGATGTGCGCGGGGAAGGTAGCCCAACGCCGCGCTTACGTCCCCAGGCCGCCCGGGGGAGCAGGTGGCGGACACGGGGAAGGGGCCCGGAGGCTCAGCCTCCGGACCCCTTGTTCAGCGCTTCCCCTGGCAGGTCAGGGAGCGGGCGGCTCGAACGCCGCCCACGTGCCCGAGATCATGTCGTAGAACGGGTCGCCGATGTCGCCACCGAGCACGCTCAGGCGCAGCGGCAGCGTGCTGTTGGCGGTCCGCTCGAACGACTGCTCCACACCCTCGGCCTGCTCGGCGCGCGGGATCATCCGCCGCACCCGCTTGGTGCCGTCGCCGAGCTCCATGCACACCGCGATCTCGGTCCGGCTGCCGATCGCCGGCGGCGTGAACTTGTAGTAGACCGGCGGCGCAGGGTCGCCCGTGGGCGTGATCTTCTCGATCGTGCCGCCACCGTACACGGCCTGGAACGACTGCAGCGACCACTCCATCAGGTCGCACTCCAGCGTGGCCGCGTCCTCGGTCTGCCACCGCCGCACCGGGTAGTTCGACTGGTGCGCCCGCGCCTCCTCGAACTGAGGGTCGGTCGCCCAGTTCAGCGAGTCCGGCGTGAACAGGCCGATGTCGTACCAGCCCGTCGGCATCGTCACGGTAGGCCCGTCCGGCGCGACCGTGCCGACCGGCGCCATCCAGATCCGCGCGATCTGCGGGACGAATACGTTCTCAGCGCCCACGTGGGCCCCCTCCACGTCAACCCGCCCCCGCCAGGGGGTGGGTGTTGGGTTGGGGACCCTTCGGCGCGCACAGTAAGGGCTCGCGCCGCTAACGTCCTGCCGGGACGTAAGCGACGGATTCCGCTACACCACCCCGCATGACCCGAAAGACCCGCGCCGCCGCCCCGGCCGCCCCGCGACGGCCGCGCTGGCGGTGCCTGCTCAGCCCGTGCCCGACCCGGGGCGTGTGGACGGACGCCCCCACCGGCCAGGCCGCCGGCGCCGCGTTCCGCCGCCACTACACGACCTGCCACTGGGCTCGGCCGGAGGGCCGACCATGAGCGGCGCCGGGCCCGCCCTCGCCGTCATCGCCGGCAGCGGACTCGTGATCGTGGCGCTGGCGATGATGTGCGACGCCCGCCGCCAGGCCCGCGCCCTGCGCCGGGAGAACACGCGGCTGCAGAACCGGCTCCGCACCTACACCCGGATCCTGGCGCCGCTCCCGGCCGCGCTGCGCGACAAGCGCAAGCTCGACGCCATCCCGCACCACGACCTCGTCGTGCTGTCCCTGCTGGTCGAAAAGGAAGGCCCCGACGGCGACGAGCTCGCCGCACTCGAGGCCCTGCTCCACGAGACACCCGACCCGTAGACACAGACGATAAATCTCCTGTATTATCGAACTATCAGCGCGGGGATTGCGGCCCCACGCTGTGAGACCAGGAGGAAACTGTGAACGAGTACCGGCACCACTTCGCCGACGAGCTGGCCCGCCTCGGCTTCTCCGCCCCGAGCTACAGCGAGGACGACTACCAGGTCCGCGTCAGCGACCGGGACGGCATCCACTTCGCCATCAACATCGACACCGGCTGCATCACCATCGCCGAGGTCGTCACCAGCGAGCGCTACAGCAGCGAGCCCGCCGTCCGCTGGGCCACCCAGTGGGGCACCGGCCACCCCGCCCTCATCGGCGCCGCCTACAGCACCTGGGAGACGCGGGTCACCCACGCCACCCCGGACCACATCGTGCTCGGCATCCTGAACGCCGCCCTGACCCACCTCGCGCTGCACCGCGACACCGACCGGCTGCTCGCCGCCACCTCCTGACCCGCCAAGCCCCGCCCCGCCTCCGTGTACCGCCCGGGGGCGGGGCGGCACCAACCCGCCCCCTTCCAACCCCCAGCCAGAAGGACTGCCCGTGACCGCCCCCAAGCCCGTACGCCACCGCGCCCCCGTCCAGCGCCTGCACGCCGACGGCACCACCTGCACCCACAAGATCAAGGCCGGGGACGACTGCCCCGGCATCGCCACCTACAAGGCCGTCTGCACCTGCGGCCAGTGGGAGCGCGAGGAGACCATCCGCGCCATCGTCGACGAGATGCGCAGCCTCCACATCCGCAACGGGGCCGCCGCGTGATCGCCAACCCGGACCTGACCCGGGGCGCCTGCCGCGACGCCGACCCCGAGCTGTTCTTCCCCATCTCCTACAACGGCGCCGACCACCTACGTGTGATGGCCGCGAAGGCCATCTGCGGCTCCTGCCCGATCCGGCAGCGCTGCCTCGACTACGCCCTCACCCACCCGGCACAGACCGCCGACGGCATCTGGGCCGGGACCACCCCCGACCAGCGGCGCGCCCACCGCCGCCGCACGCTGCGCGCCCGGCTGGTCAACGCCTGACCCAGCACCCCCGCCCCGACCAGCCCGGCCCGGCCCGCCCCTTGTGCGGGCCGGGCCGCCGCTTCAGAAGGGACCACCCGTGGCCACCCCCACCCCGCTCGTGATCGTCCCGTGCGGCGGCCGCAAGGCCGACACCGCCACCCCCATCCCCGCAGGCCGCCTCTACACCGGCTCCTACCACCGCGCCGCCCGCGCGGCCGCCGACGCCCTCACCCTCGACGGCGGCCAGGTCCTGATCCTGTCCGCCCGGCACGGCCTGATCCCCCTGGACCGCGAGCTCGCCCCGTACGAGCAGCGCGCCGGACAGCCCGGCAGCATCGGCGGCGCCGAGCTGCGCGCCCAGGCCGCCACGCTCGGCATCACCGACGCCCGCCCGGTCGTGCTCGCCGGCCGCGCCTACGTCGACCTGGCCCGCCAGGTGTGGCCCGACCTCGACGCGCCGCTGGCAGGCACGCGCGGCATCGGCGAGCAGATGGCCCGCCTGGCGGCCATCGCCCGCCGCCCCGCCACGCCCGCCCCCGCGACGGCCTGACCAGCCAGGACATTAACCCCGACATCCGATACACAACGTCCCACGCCAGCGGCCCCGGGGAGGCCGCCGACCCAGTCCGCGACCCGGAGCCGCCTTATGACCACAACGACCACGACCCGCCGAGCCCGCCACGCGCCCTACCCGGAAGGCGACGTACCGGCCTGCGCGAGCGTCGACCCGAAGTGGTTCTTCCCCAAAAGCACCTACCAGGCCGAACGCGCCCGCAAGGTGTGCCGGCCGTGCCCACTGCGGGAGGCGTGCCTCGCCCACGCGCTCGCCTACGACCTGTACGGAATCTGGGGCGCCACCACCCGGGAGGAACGCGACGACATCCGGGCCGTCGACGGGATCACCCCGCTGCCCGCCGTCTCCTCCTCCCGGGTCGTCGACCACAGCCGCCGCAACCAGGCCAAGGCCCGGCGTCGGCCGGCCACCGCTGCTCCGCCCCCGGCTCACACGCCGGCGCCGGTCGAGGTGCGCTACGTCGAGCCGACCATGCAGCCCGAGCCCGAGCTGGAGCAGCGCTTCGAGCACGACCCGCGCCGTCCGGTCCTCGGCAAGCCGCGCCGCGAGCGGGCGTCGCCCCGGCCCGCGCCGCGCCCGGCCCCGGCCGCGGAGCCGGAGCCGGTGCCCGAGCCGGAGCCCGTCCCCGAGCCGGAGCCGGTCGCGGAGCCGGCGCCCGCCCCCGCACCGGATCCGGAGCCGGTCGACGACCGGCCCCGCAAGACCTGCCCCCGCTGCCGGGAACCCCGCCTCACCACCGACTTCCACCCCAACACCGCCAACGCCGACGGCCTGGCCGTCTGGTGCAAGCCGTGCTTCGCCGACCTCCGCCGCAAGAACGCCTGACCCAAGGGAGCCCCTCATGTCCGACCCGCTGAACCTGGTTGACGCCCTCACCGACCGGCTCGGCGCCGACCAGGCCCGCGCCGCCGTCGAAACCATCGCCGAATGGGCCTGGGCCCAGGTCGCCATCGCCGAGCACGCCAGCAGCCCCGCCCCGTTCGCCGAGAAGCCCAACGCCCGCGCCTACCGGCAGCTCGCCCGCGCCATGGGCCACTTCGGCGCCGCCCCCGCCAACCCCCACGAAACCCTCAGCGAGCTCGCGGCCGCCGTCTGGTGCACCCTCGCCGACGCCGGCCACACCGCCGCTCTCGACTCACCGACCGGCGACGGCTACCAGATCAGCTACATGCCGGGCGCCGTCCTCGTCACCCTCGTGCGCGGCACCGGCCTGGCCGGGCTGCCCTGGGCCGCCATCCAGCGGCAGATCCTCCACGGATGGGCCAACGCCCTGACCGCCGCCGGCTACACCCCGCGCTTCATCGGGGACGTCGACGCCCCCCGCGCGCTGCGCGTCCCCACCCCCGCCGGCGGCATCCCCGAACTCCCCGCCGACGCCAAGCCCACCCCCCAGCTCGTGTAAGCCCCGCACCGAACGGAGAATCCCCATGCCCCGATCCTTCGCCCGCAGGCTGCGCGCCGGCGCCGAGCTCCTCACCCGCCCCCGCGCTCGCCCTGCCCGCCCCACCGCCCCGGCCGCCAGCGGCGACGAGCTGCTCACCGCCGCTGTCAAGGACGGGCCGCTCCACATCATGACCCCGCCCGACGGCCGGATCTTGATCGACCTGTCCGACTTCTCGGACATGGCCGACATATCCCGGGCCGACGCGATGGCCGCCGCCGGCCAGCTCGTCGCCGCGGTGCGCCGCTCCCTGTCCAACACGTAAAACAGGGCCCCGGCACCCCGCTGCCCCTCACCCCTCCAGGGGTGAGGGGCAGCAGCCTGTTCGGCACCGGCCGGTCCGGCGTGCGACCATAGGCCCGTGGATCTCGCACATGCACCCATCCGCCCACCCGAAGGCGTCACCGACGTCTCCGCCTGGTCCCTGGCCTGTGCGACCGCCCACCATGAGCTGTGCAAAGGCGTGCGGCTCAACCCCGACCGGCATCCGCCGGCCGACGCCACCCTCCTGCCGTGCGCGTGCACCGTCTGCGCCGGCAACCCGACCCACACGCCGAAACGCCGCGGCCGGCCACCCAAGAACAAGACGTAACCCACCCGGTTACGGACAGTCCGGAAAGAAGTTAACGGGCGGGTCTGATACTCGACAGGGTGTGAATACGCCTATCTACGATCGACTCGTCGCCGAGTACGCCGCCCGTCCCGCCCCGTACTGGTACGGGCCGAACGCGACCCTCTACCAGGGGGAGACGCTGTCCATCCTCCCGACGCTGCCCGCCCAGCCCGAGGACCTGGTCGACGCGGTCATCGCCGACCCGCCCTACAGCAGCGGCGGCGCCACCGCCCGGGAGCGGCAGCGCTCCACCCGCGACAAGTACGTCTCCGGCCGCGCCGGCGACATCGCCCACGAGGTGCCCGACTTCCCCGGCGACCAGCGCGACCAACGCTCGTGGACGTACTGGTCCACCGTGTGGATGTCGCAGGCGCTGCGCCTCACCCGGCCCGGCGGCAGCCTGCTCGCCTTCACCGACTGGCGGCAGCTCCCCGCCACCACCGACGCCCTCCAGGCCGCCGGCTGGACCTGGCGCGGCATCGTCCCCTGGGTCAAGACCACCGGCCGGCCCGTGCGCGGCGGCTTCCGCAACAACGTCGAATACGCCGTGTGGGGCGTCAACGGCCCCATCCAGAAGGAGTACGAGGTGTACCTGCCCGGCGCGGTCGACGGTGCCCCGCCGACAGGCGCCAAGCGCGTCCACCAGACGCAAAAGCCCGTGGAGCCGCTGCTCACCACCCTGGTCAAGGTCGCACCGCCCGGCGGGACCGTGCTCGACCCGTTCGCCGGGTCCGGCTCCACCGGCGTGGCCGCCCTCCAGGAGGGCCGCCGCTTCATCGGCATCGAGATGACCCCGCACTTCGCCCAGGTCGCCGCCGAGCGACTCGCCGCCGCCACACCACCGGCCGACCCCGTACCCGTCTCCTGACCAGGCGCCGAACGGCCGCCGAGACGTAAGCATCCGATCGTGCTACATCCCCCCACATGATGAGCACACCGATCTACGACGAGCTCGCGGCCGAGTACCACCTGCCCCAGCTCGCCCCCGCCCCTGCCGGCCTGGCGCCCGCGCGCGTCCTCGACACGCCGCCCATCCTCACGCCGCCGGCCCCCGCCCCGCAGCCTGCCGTGGGCCACTGGTTCACCCCGCGGATCCCGCCCGAGCCCGTCGCCGGCACACCCGCCGCCGCCTGACTCCCGCCCGCACACCAGCTACAGGATCCGCGACCCCAGTGTTCACCACCTCCGTCTCCCACGCCTTCGACGCCGCCCACCGCCTTCCGCACCTCGGCGGCAAATGCGTCAACCTGCACGGTCACACCTGGCACACCACGGTCACGATCGGGACCGGCCACCTCGACCGCGAAGGCGTCGTCGTCGACTTCAGCCGCATCAAGAAGCGCATGCGCGCCTGGATCGACGACCGGCTCGACCACGCCACCATGCTCGGCGCCGACGACCGGCTCCTGCCCGCCCTCCAGGACGAGGCACAGAAGGTCTTCATCTTCGGCCGCAGCCCCGGCACCGACTACCCCGACCAGCCGTGGCCCACCGTCGAAGCGGTCGCCCAGCTCCTGGCCGACCAGGCGCACGACTGGCTACGCCAGGCCGCCGACCGCGTCGACGTGACGCTGCTGCGCGTCGACGTCGCCGAGACCGCCACCAACACCGCGTCCTGGCACGCCGCCCCCTACCGGCCCACCATCCACGTCTGAGCAGAGAAGAGACTCCACCGTGGCCAACACCCCGGCACCGCCGCCGTCGCGCACCGCCGAGCGCGCGGCCATGCGCGCCCTCGCCGACCCGGCCCGCCAGCTCCTGGAGGGCATCGGCATCCCCTGCCAGGCCGACACCTCCGACACGCCGCGGCGACTCCTCAACGCCCTCATGGAACTCACCTCGGGCGCCCGCAAGGACCCCGTCCGCCACCTCGCCCGCACCTACCGGGTAGAGACCGGCTCCAATCTGGAGCCCGGCCTGATCGCCGCCACCGGCGTGCCGATCGCCGGCATCTGCGAGCACCACGCCCTGCCGTACACCGGGACCGCGCTCGTCGCCTACCTGCCCACCCCGGTCGCCGCCCTGGTGCCCGCCGGCAAGCTGGCCCGCCTCGTGCGCGAGTACGCCGCCCGCCCCACCAGCCCCGAACGCGTCGGCCGCCAGGTCGTCGACGCCATCACCGGCCACCTGTCCACCTACGGCGCGGCCGCGCTCCTGCGCACCACGCACACCTGCCTGACCCTGCGCGGCGCCTGCGCCACCGGCGCCGCCACATCCACCACCAACGTCACGGGCAAGCTCCGCGCCGACGCGGCCTTGCACGCCGAACTCCTCACCCTCTGGAGCGCCACGTGAGCACCACCGGCTCCGGCCCCGAGCACGAGCACACCCCGCAGCCGCTCGGCCACATCCTCGACCAGCTCGGCGTCAAGGGGTGCATCCACGAGGGCGACTTCATCACCGACGCCGTGGTCGTCGTCAAGGTCTCCGCGGCCGACGGCACCACCGGCGTCGGCCTGTACTCCAGCGAGGACCTCCAGCCGTACGACCGGTACGCCATGCTCGGCATCGCCACCCGCATCATCGGAGGCACCCTGCAATGACCGACACGACCGACCACGAGCAGCCGAAGATCGGCCGGCCCACCAAGCTCACCGCCGAGCTGCAGGACGAGCTGTGCGACTACCTGCGCAAGGGCAACTACCTCGTCACCGCCTGCGACCTCGTCGGCATCCACGAGTCCACCGTCTACCGGTGGATGGAACGCGGCGAGGAGGCCGCCGCCAAGGCCGACGACGCCCTGGACGACGACGATCTGCGGTTCCTCGGCTTCTACTGGGCGATCACCCGGGCCCGCGCCGAGGCCGAGGCCATGTACGTGTCCATCCTGCGCCAGGACGCCGTCGGCGGCGCCACCGTCAAGGAGGTCGTCCGCCACGCCGACGGCGGCGTGGAGGAGCGCCAGTACACCCCGCCGAACAGCAAGCCGGCGATCGAGTGGCTGCAGCGCACCCGGCCCGAGCGGTGGGGATCGCGCAAGGCGCTGGAAGTGTCCGGGCCCGGTGGCGCGCCGGTCCAGCTCAACCACCAGTCCCAGATCGTCGAGGGCCTGGCCGACCGGATCGCAGCGGTGAAGAAGCGCCTCGCCGAGCAGGCGCCGGAGCAGCCTGCCGTCGAGGCCGGCGGGCCGGACGAGCTCGAGGAGGCTGCCCGCGATGACGGGTAAGCGGGCGCCTCTCGGCTTCGTCGTGTACGCGGCCCTGGCCGCGCAGCGTGCCGGCGAACCCGCCGTCATGTGCCGCATCCTCGACTGCGACCCCGCCATCCGGGACCTGCATGGCTGGCTGTTCGACCGGGAGGCCGGCCACGCGGACGCGGCCGCGGCTGCCGCCTGCCGAACGCCTACTCCGGGCTGAAACACGAGCGGGCCGCCCCGCCCGGCCGTACCCCAGGAGGAGGGAGGTACGGCCGGGCGAGGCGGCCCATGCTGGATTGCGGCCAGCAGCCTTTCAGGAGAGGGCAGGGTCCTCGTACGCGCCCGCTAGCACGGTCACCGAGCCCGGAGGAAGGCCCGGCTGCCACGCGTAGATCTCGCCGCTGCACCGCAGCAGCCACCCCTTCCCGGGCAGCTCCTGGACCGGGGCGAGGACCTCGTACACCCAGGCGACGCCGAGCGTGCCGGCGCCGCGCCAGTCGATCCATCGGTCGACCACCAGGCGGCCGGGCCGGACGTCGAGCGCGTTCACGCTCTCGACGTCAACCGTCCGCCCGGTGCAGATGACCGTCACGACCCACCACCGGCGGCGTGGGCCAGCTGCTCCCACTCGGCGCGGTCGGCCAGGATGAGCGTCTCCATCTCCCCGTCCTCCAGCCACGGCATGCCGGGGACGCCGAGCGAGCGGCGGGCCAGGTTCCGCATGAGCACGCTGGCCGCCCACTCCTCGCCGCGCTGGCGCAGGACCTTCCGGCAGGCGGCAGCGACGTCGGGGTTGACGAACGGGTTCGCGGCGCGGCTCGCGGCCACCTCGGCGCGGCCTCGGGCGGCGAGTTCGGCGAGCTTCTCCGGCGTCAGGCTGGTGCGCATCAGGACCCCTTACGGACGAGCGTGACGTTGCGGGACGCCCACGCGCGGCGCAGGATCCGCGCGCTGCGGTTGTGGCCGCGCTCCACGGTGCCGGAGGTGATCCGCAGGTGGACGGACGTCTTCGTCAGTTCGGTGACGATCCCGGTGCGGGGCTGGCCACCGGTGGTGAAGCGCACCTCGTCGTCGACGGCGACCTGGTCGACGTCGATCGGGTCGCCCGCCTGCGGGATGGTGCTGGTGGTCATGGACATGCTCCTTCGCTGGGGGAGGGGAGGGGGCGGCCCCGGGGTGGGGCCGCCCCGGAGGTGTCAGATGTTCCAGTGGGGCACCGGCGTGTCGAGCACCTCGCAGTAGGAGACGAGCAGGTTGCTCGTGTGCAGCGATTCGGCGGTGATGATCGCCTGGCGGGCGCGGTCGGTCAGCTCCTGCTTGGACAGCGGGGTCAGGTCGGGGTGGCTGCCGCGCACGATCAGCTCGACCAGGGCGACGGCGGCATCGTCGGCGATCAGCGCCCGCCCGGCGGCGAGCAGCGCGTCGCGGATCACCGCCGCGTGGTAGGCGGCCATCGGGTCGCCGACGGCGGTGGCCTGGTAGCCCTGCCGATCGGCGAGCTCGGCGCAGGCCGGGCACGCGGGCAGGCCGGTGTCGGCGTCCAGGTAGGCGTTCTTGCCGCAGGCGTAGCCGCACAGGGTGATGGTGCGGGAGTCGGCGTCCTCGACGTGCGCCTGCCCGCCCCGCTCCAGGCGGCGGATGACGCGCGGCGCGTGCGGCCGGAAGACCTCCGGCCCCTCGGCCAGGCCGCGCGCTGTGGCGGCGCGCTCGCAGCGGCCGCAGGTGTCCAGGTCGTACACCATCCACCGGTGCTCGCGGCTGGTGTGGAAGCCGTACATCTGGACGTTGTGGCCGCACAGGGTGCGGCGGGGCGCGTCCGGGTTGGCGATGTGCTTGGTGGTGGCGCTGAAGGTCCGGCAGTAGACGCGGACCAGCGGGGGCACGGGGTCGAACTGCTCGTCGAGCTCCTGGTCGAGCTGGGCCCGGGTGACGGTCGCACTGGTCAAGGGATCTCTCCTGAACGTAAGGGCCGCAATCACGCTTACAACGCCATAATACAGGTTATTTATCTCTGTGGGAAGGGGCGCCCCGGGCAATCCCCGGGGCGCGGCCCCCAGGCCGGTCAGATCAGGAGGCCGGCCTCCCGCGCGGCCTCGTCCGTCAGCCGCCACACCGCGACGAACCCCAGGACCTCGGCGCCGCCCAGGTCGCGCGGCCTCCACGCCTCCGCCCGCTCCTCGACGTGCAGGCCCTCGCTGTACCAACCGGTCCCGGGCTCGGCGTGCACCGCGTTCAGGTGCTCCAGCAGCGCGTCCAGCGCCTCCTGCGGGAAGTCGTCCAGGCCGGAGTCGACGCCCGGCAGGTCCTGCTGCAGCAGCTTCCACAGGATGACCCGCTCGAGGCGGCCCTGCTCGCGGGAGGCCTTGGCGAGCGGTTCGCCGGTGGCCTGCCAGGCGGAGCCGGGCGGGAGCTGGGCGTTGAGCAGGGCGGCGGTCAGGGTGAGGGTGCGCAGGGCCGGTGTGGGCTCGGTCGTGTTCATTCGGGGGTGTGCTCCAGCTTCTACGGGGTCGTTCGGGGTCGTTCGGGATGGGGCCGGTCAGGACTGGGCGGAGCAGGCGACCGGCGGGATGTCGCCGGCGGCCGCCAGCGCGGCCCACGCCTGCTCGACGGTGTCGTACTCGCCGAGCCCGTCCAGGCCGAGGCCCTGCCTGCGGTAGGCGTTCACGTCGCGCGCGGCGGGGTGCTCGCGCCGGTGCTCCTCCATCCAGGTGTGCAGGTGCAGGTCGACGATCGCGGGCGTGGGCACCTCGCCGTCGGGGTGGGTGGTGATCAGGTAGCGGTGGACGTGGAAGCCGTCGCTCTCGCGCACGCACCGCACCTGGGCGGCCTGCTGCGTCATGCGTTCCTCCGGTGGCTCGGGCGGGGGCCCGGCCCCCGGGGCGGGGGGCCGGGCCGGGGATGGTCAGGAGTAGAGGCTGGAGTCCTCGGGGTGCAGGAACAGCGCGTGCTCGCGCAGGTAGAGGCGGGCGGCCTTGGCCTTCAGGATGTCCTTGGACCGGTAGACCGAGCCGATCCCGTTGTTGTAGAGGTGGTCGGCCAGGTGCATGAGAACCCGGATCGCGTTGCGTGCCTCGGCGTCGCCCGCCTCCCGGATGTTCTTGCCGTCCTTAGCCACCGCCCAGGTGACGGCGCGGGCGTGCTCCAGGGCGTACAGCTCGACCAGGGGGGCGTCCAGCTTGGCCGTCAGCGTCTCGGCCAGGACGATGCCCTCCGCCCCCTCCGTGAGTGCGCGGATCTCCTTGGTGGTCTCCTCGCCCCGGTCCAGGGTGCTGTTGAGGGTCTCGGCGAAGGCGTGCTCCAGGTTGGCGTTGCGGTGCAGCTCGTTCAGTGCGGCGGGCAGCCCGGACTTGGCGCAGGCGGTTGAGGTGTAGACCGTCTCCAGGTCGGTGCGGCTGGCATTGGCCGGGACGGCCGCCTCGCGGCCGAGAAGGGAGCCGATCATGTCGCGAAGCTCGGTCATGTTGTTGGCGGCGGCAGCCGTCTCCTGGGCCATCGCCTTGACGTCGGCGAGGGTCTTCTCCAGGTCCGGGCCCTGGGCGGCGAGCGCCTGGGCGGCGGGGGACCAGGTGAGCGCCTGGTCGAGGTCGATGCGCGGGTAGGTCTGCACGGTTCCTCCTGAGATCCTTGCAAGGGCCGCAATCCCTTGCCGGTAGATCAAATAATACAGGTCATTTAGTTGTATGGCAAGCGAGAGGGCCGGGCTGCGGCCCCCTCGCCGGGGGCCGCGTCTCAGCTGCGGAAGTGCCTGATGATGTCGTGGAAGTGCTGCGCGACGTCGGCCAGCAGGTCGGCCGCCGCCGTCCGGGTCGCGTCGTCCAGATCGTCCGCGCCCAGCGGGTACTGGTCGCGGTGCTGGAAGTGCGGGCCGGGCCGCAGATCCAGGCCGGTGCACATCACCACGCCCGTCAGCAGCTTCCCGCCCACCCGCAGGCCGGTCAGCCCGTACCCGCTGGTGTCGCCGGGCCGGCCCAGGCTGATCGTCACCGCGAGCCGGTCCGGCATGCCGAAGTATGCGGGCTGCACGTGGATCTTGCCCTGGTCGCCGAACCGGTAGGAGGCGTGGTGGGTGGCGGCGTACAGGTGGAAGGTGGCCGCGTGCGTGGCGGTGAACCGCACCGTGGTGATCGCCATGTCGTACTCCAAACGGGTCTCAAGAACACGAGGGGGGAGGGGCGGGCCCCGGCGGGCGGGCCGGGGCCGTGGGGCGGCTACTGGCCGCGGAGCTGGGCGAGCAGGGCGGGGAAGGCGGGGTCGGTGTCGTGGGCGACCTGGAGGAGGGCGGCGGCCCGCGCCTGGGCGACGGTCCCCCGGTGGCGGAGCTGCCGGATGAAGGCGCCGTCGCGGTCGTAGACGTTCACCCGCTGCAGGGCGATGCCGTCCTTCAGGACCTCGGCCGGGGTGTCGGGGGTGGTGGTGCTGGTCATGTCGTCCTCCTTGAGAGCCGCAATCTCTCTTCCTGATCTCTATATTACAGGTCTTTTAGTTGCGGTCAAGTGGCGGGCATGGAGCGGCCCCCGGAACCCGCGCCGACCAGCGGCGCGAGCCCGGGGGCCCCCGGTCCTGCTTCACACGCTCTCGGGGGTGACCTCCGCCTCGCAGCAGCTCGTCACCACGGTGGCCGCGCTGTCCCCGCGCGTGATCACCCCCGGGTCGGCCCGCCCGCACCCGGGGCACGCCTCCACGTAGCCGCGCCCCGGCTCGCCCACCTCGAGGTCGACGACGATCACGCTCACGTTGTCCCGGCCGCCGGCCTCCAGCGCCGCTTCCACCAGCAGGTCACGCGCCCGCTCGGCCGAGTCGGCCTCGGCGGCGAGCAGTTCGATCAGGTCGTGCTCGACGTAGCCGTCCAGGCCGTCGCTGCACACGATCAGCCGCCGCACCGGCTGCTCGTCCAGGTGCAGCGTCACCATGTCCGGCTCCCCCTGCGTGACGGTCCGCAGCACCACGTGCTCATCGAAGGGCGGGTTGTGCGGCGTCGTCACCCGCTCGAACGCGCCGTCGTCGAACAGCGCCCACACCGAGGAGTCGCCGAGCCAGGCGATGTCCACCCACGACGGCGGCCCGCCCGCCTTGTTGTGCCCGATCACCGCGACCACGAGCGTGCTGGTGGCCGCGTGCTGCACGTAGCGGGGCGCCTCGACGTAGGCGCCGGCCACCGCGCTCACGGCCGTGTCGGAGGCGACCAGCGCGGTCCCGGCGTAGGCGCCTGCGGCGGCGGCGACCTCGGCGGCCAGCGCGGCGGCCTCGCCCGCCTCCTGGGGCGCGCCCACCCCGTCGGCGACCGCGAGCGCGGTGAAGGATGGGCCGACGCGTACGGCGGCGTGGTCGTTGTTGCGGGAGCGAACCAGCCCGATGTGGCTGGCGTAGGCGACGGGCCCGGCCGGGCCCGTCACGGTGCCGTTCAGCGCCTTGCCGGGCACATCAGCGGCGGTGGTGGTGCTGGTCATGCTGGCCTCCAGGGTGAGGGCGGTTCTTCGGGGGGTGGGGAGGCCCGCCCCCCGGGGTGGGGCGGGCCTCGGGGCGGGTCAGCCGGTGGCGCGGATGGGGAGGCATTCGCCGATGACGACCTGCACCACCTGCTCGGCGACGTCGCCGTGCAGTTCGGCGGTCACGTACGCCTCGCCGTCGCCGTTGCGCTCGCCGAGCGGGTCCGCCGACATGTCCAGCTCCTCGGCGTACGCTTCGCCGAGCGCCCGGCTGGCCGCGCGGCGCGCGTCGTCGTAGTCGCGGCCCGAGGCCACGATCACCTCTTGGGCGAGGTCGTCCAACGGCTCGTAGAAGTCGACGATGAACGTGTAGGTCTCGCTCATGGTCAGCAGCCCTCCCACTCTTCCGGCCCGCCGATCAGGAGCAGGCCCGTCTCCTTCGCCAGCGCCGAGCCGTACTGCTCGGTGGTGGCGTGCACCAGCGCGCTGTTCAGCACGTGCGGCCACGCCTCGCCGGGCAGGCTCAGCAGCATGTCGGCGATGATGTCGGTGGCCACCTCCTCGCGGTCACTCCCTCTGCCGCCGAGCTCGTCCCGGTAGAGCCGGTCGAGCCGGTTGGCGCGGCGGCGTGCCCTCTTGACGACGGGCGGCCGTCTCGTCCGCATTGCAGTCCCCTTCGTTCGGTGGGGCCGCCCCCGGCCCGGGTCACGGGCCGGGGGCGACCGATGATGCCGGTCAGCGGTGGTTGTGTCGCGTCCGGCGGCGGTAGATCAGCCACCAGGCGGCACCCGCGATCAGGGCGATCGGGGCGAGCACCGTGATGACCGCGCCGACGACCGTCCCGAAGCCGGGCCCGGCGTCCTCCTGCTGCCTGGTGAGCTGGTAGGCCAGCCAGGCGGGCATCTGGTCGCCGCCTGCGGGGGCGGCGGCAGTCTGCACGGGCGCGGGCGGCGCGGGAGGGGTCTCCTCCTGCGTCGGCTCGTCCTGCGGGAGGGCGGGGATCTGCTGCACCTGCGGCGCTGGCTGCGGCGCGGGCGCGGTGGTGGTGACCTGCACCGTCTTGGTGACCGTCGGCTTCGGCTTCGCCTTCGTGGGGCTCGCCTTCGCCGTCGGGGTCGCCGATGGGGTCGGCGTGGCGGTCACGGTGACGGTGGGCGTCGCCGTGGGGGAGGGGGACGGCTGGGCCGCCTCCTTCGCCTGCTCGGTGACGGTGACCGCCGGGGTGGCGGTCACGGTGGCGGTGACGGTCGGGGCGGGCGGGATGACCGCCGTGACCTCGACCTCCGCCTTCACGTCCCCCGCCGGGTTGACGAGGTAGAAGGCGTGCTTGCCCGGCGCGTCCGGCAGGTAGCTGCCGCCGAAGGTGACCGGCCCGCACATCGGGTCCGGCTTGCCCGTGGCGATCTCCCGCATGTCCCCGGCAGGGGTGCGCACCTTCAGAGCGGGGGCGCACATGCCGTCGGAGGTGGCGGTGACCGTGATGGACGCGCCCACCGTGGCGGGGGTGCCCGCCGTGGGGCTGGTGATGCTGCCACCGGGGGCGCTGGCGTGCGCTCCCGTGGCGGCGGTCGCTGCCGTGGCCACAGCGGCGACCGTCAGGGCGAGTGCCCTGGTGATTCCCATAGGGATTCCTCCTGGATCAGGCGAGGGCCGCAATCCCTCGCACACATCAATAATACAGGGCATTTAGTGAGGCGTCAACGCGGCCCCGGCCAGCGACGACCCCCGGCCGCCAGAGCGCCCCTGCCGCCCTGGCCGGCCTCGCGCGTACTAAGCCGCGCGGCCCGGCATCATGCCGCCCAGCGCGCCGGGGGCCGCTCGCCCGCCGACTCGCCAAATTGCTAAATCTCCTGTAGTATTTGAGATGTCCGAAGGGGATTGCGGCCCCGACGGTTGATCATCCAGGAGGAACCCATGACCTACACCACGCACGGCCTCATGACCGCCAGCGACCTCGCCGACCAGCACGCCGAAGCGCGCGCCGCCTGGCGTGACACCCTCACCCCCGACCAGGCCGACAACCTGGAGTGGTACGGCCACCCCTGCGGCGACGTGCACGGCATCGAGGGCCCCGCCACCACGTGCGAGTGCGCCGCCTGATGGCCACCGCCCTCCGCCCCGGCGAGGCGGACACCCGCCTCGCCCCCGGCGCACAGCCCCGCTGCCCCACCTGCGGCGAAACCGACCCCGCCCTCCTGGCCGACTCCCTCACCGCCTGCTGCGCCGCCGACCCCGTCGCCTACACCTGCGACACCTGTGACCAGCACGTCTACTACGACGAGCACGGCGACGAGCCCGACCACTGCCCGCACGGCTGCCCCTGACCCGGTGCGGCCCCCTCCCCGCGAGGGGGCCGCACCCCGGGCCTCGCTTCCCAAAGTAATAAATCTCCTGTAATATAGACAGCAGTGCAGGGGGATTGCGGCCCCCTCAACTACCGGGAGGAACCCTATGGCCATCAGCACCGCCGCCAGCCTCTACGACGCCTACGGCACCGCCGACGCCGCCTACAAGCGGGCACGCAAGATCGCCACCACCCGAAAGGGCGACGTCGCCGCCTACGCCAGCCTGCGCGAGGCCGCCACCCAGGCCCGCGAGAACTACGACCGCTGGGCCGAGGCGATGGGCCGCGACGCCATCGCGATCGAGATCCGCGACCTCGGCCGCATCATCCGCACCTACCTCGACACCCTCGACGACGCCTGCATCTACGCCCTGGCCGTCGCCAACGGCTTCCCCGCCGAGGGCGTCACGAACGTCAGCGCCAACAGCCTCCGGTACGTGCTGAACGCCGCCTACCCCGACGACCTGCCGACCAAGAAGCACATCGCCGCCGTCGCCCTCGACCCCAGCCTTCGCCTCCACCCCACCGCCCACCGGGGCGAGCCGAGCCCCATCCTCGGCATCCTCTACGTCCTGCTCACCACCCCCGAGGACTGACCCCCGCCCCCCGCCCGCCCCCGCTTCCCCGGGGGGCGGGCACCCCACCACCGAAAGGCCAGCACGTGACCGACACGTTCACCCCCGCCGCCCCGCCCGCCGCCACCCCCGACGGCACCGGCCCGGCCGCCCCGCCCGCCACCTTCACCCGCGACACCTGGGAGCAGATCCTCCCCGTCATGGAGCAGGGCGAGGCCGACCGCGACGGCTGGGACGCCAACCCCACCCTCTACACCTTCGCCCGCACCCCCCACAGCGTGCACATCCAGGGCCTCAACCCGGCCGACTGGACCAACTTCTTCTTCGGCATCGGCCCGGAGGGAGCCACCGGCGACGTCGCCCACGACATCGACCTGTACGCCACCCGCGCCCAGCCGCTGCCCGGCTTCCTCGGCGTCGTGCTCATCTACCACACCGACCCCGACCCCGACACGAACACCGCCGACGCCCGCACCCTCGTCGCCGTCGACGAGCGCGGCACCGCCTACCGCGTCCACCGCCCGCACGGCACCGGCACCGCCCCGGCCGAGGTCGCCTACCTCGACGACGACCCGCACCTGCTCGCCCTCAACCGGCTCGCCGACGCGCTGCGCGGCGGCCCCGCCGAACACGAGTACACCTTCGACGTGAAGGTGTTCTTCACCGCGACCGTGAAGGCCACCAGCGAGAAGAAGGCCCGCGCCCTGATCGACGACCTGTGCGACATCGAGGTCAGCACCACCGTGCAGGGCGTGACCCTCGGCTGCGGCGAAGTCGACGGCGAGGCCGACCTGGTGAGCGTCGACGGCGACGACCCCGCCTGACACCATCCCCCGCCCGCCCCCGGCATCCCCCGGGGGCGGGCCCCGCCTCCCGAGAAGAGACGAACCCGTGGCCATCAGCGACGACGAATTCACCGCCCAGCAGGACTACGCCGCCTACACCGCCAACCTGGCCCGCAACAGCATCAACGAGCAGCTCGCCGACGTCCCCGACGGGGATGTCCTGGCCGCCCTGCTCGCCAAGCTCCGCACCGCCCCGGCCCCGCCGACCCGCACCGCCGACCCGGCCGCCGGCGTCACCATCGACCGGTACGTGGTCGACGCCAACCAGGTGCCCGAGCGCGACCCCGGCCACGACTCCGACCGCCTCATCTACGTCGGACGCCACGGCGACCGCTTCGTCATCTCCCGCTACCCCTGGAGCGACTCGCCCCTGTGGAACTTCACCCTGGGCGACTGGCACAACCCGTGGGCCGACGACTCCTACGACGCCGACCACTACGAACGGCCCGAGACCGAGGCGATCGCCAAGGCCCGCCAGATCGTCGGCCTCACCTAGACCCCGGCCCGCAACCGGGCACCACCACGACGGCGCGGCCCGCCCCCTGCCTCCTGAGGGGCCGGGCCGCGCCGCCGTACCCCCACCCGCCAGCACCCCCGGGGCCGACCCGCTTCCCAACACACTAAAAACCCTGTAATATAGAGACTGTGAACAGGGCGCGGCCCCCGCGCGTGACGATGGGAGACACGGTGAAGGTCTGGATCCTCGAGTACGGCGACGACGAATCCCAGCGCCGGGTCGGCATCTACGCCAACACCAGCGACCCCGACACCATCCCCGCCGCCGCCCAGCGCGCCTTCGAGGAGGAGACCCGACTCTGGCTGCGCGGGGACCACACCACCAGCAACGAGGACGGCATGCAGATCGCCCGCCGCGGAACCGACTGGGTCGCCCTCCAGCCCGAAACCATCCACCTCGGCACCTGACCACCGAACCCCCGGGGGAGGGGCGTGCGCCAGCCGCAAGGCCGCGCACGCCCCTCCCCCTTTTGCCCGGCGAGACGTAAACCCCCGAAACCGTCATGCTCCCCCCGCCCAGCACCCAACCCCGGGGGGAACCGGTGAAAACCATCCGCGCCGCCAACTACACACGCGGCCGCTACGGCGGCATCCGCGTCATCGTCATCCACACCGCCGAAACCGGCGAAAGCGCCAGCGCCGCCGAGGGCATCGCGAACTACTTCGCCCGCCCCGCCACCAAAGCCTCCGCGCACGTGTGCACCGACAACAACAGCTCCGTCCGCTGCGTCGACGACGGCGACACCGCCTGGGCCGCCCCCGGCTGCAACAGCGACGGCCTCCAGATCGAGCTGGCCGGCCGCGCCGGACAAAACCGCTCCCAATGGGACGACGCCTACAGCCGCGCCCTGCTCCGCCAGGCCGCCAAGGTCGTCGCCACCTGGTGCAAGAAGCACAACATCCCCGTCCGCAAGCTCACCCACGCCCAGCTCCGCGCCGGCCACAAGGGCATCGTCGGCCACGTCGACGTCTCCAAGGTCTACAAGAAGAGCGACCACTGGGACCCGGGCCCCAGCTTCCCCTGGGACCACTTCCTCCAGCTCGTCCGCGACGAGCTCGACGGCAAGCCCGCCCGAGACGACGACGACACGAAGGTCATCCCGCGCCCGTCCACCGGCAAGCCCGCCTGGCCCGGCCGCTACCTCCAGTACAAGCCCGGCAGCCCGATGATGACCGGCCCCGACGTGCGCACCTGGCAGCAGTGGCTCAAGGACCACCGCTACACCGTCACCGCCGACGGCATGTTCGGCCCCATGACCCGCGCCGCCACCAAGGTCGCCCAGCGCGCCCTGCGCGTCGACGACGACGGCATCGTCGGCCCCGGCACCTGGAAGGCCGCCTGGTGAAACGCCGCCCCCCAGACGCCGCGCTGCTCGCCGCCGCGCTCATCGCCGCCGGCGTCGTGATCCCGCCCCTCGCCTGGCTGGCCACCGGCGTCCTGCTCATCGCCGCCGCCGTGGCGGCCACCGTCGCCGCCGCGAGCCTGTTCGACGCGAGCCCCAAGCCGTTCCTGCGCCTCATGAGCCTGATCACCCTGGCCCGCGCCACACCCGACCCCGCCGAGGCGCCCGCCCCGGCCCCAACCCCTCCTGGAGGAGAAGCCGTGTCCATGACCTTCGGCGAGGCGCTCGCCCACCTTAAGGCCGGCCATCGCGTCACCCGCGCCGGATGGAACGGCCGAGGCATGTGGATCTTCCTCGTGCCCGGCTCCACCATCACCGTCGCCGCAGACCGCCCGCTCGGCCAGGCCGCACCCCATCTGGTAGGCCGCGAGATCGAGTACCGGCCGCACATCGACATGTTCACCGCCGACGGCCAGATCGTCCCCTGGGTCGCCACCCAGTCGGACCTGCTCGCCGACGACTGGATCCTGCTAAGCGACTTCGACCCCGCGGTCGTGAAGGGCGATACGGCGGGCTCGGCCAGCGCGCACATGGCCACACAGCCCGGCCAGGTGTGGCCGGCGGACTGCGAGGCGTACGTCCCCCTCGACCGCCCTCGCGGTCTGGACGCCGAGCAGGGCTATGTGCAGGTCGTACCCATCCAGTGGTGCGCCCGGCCCTTCGTCCTCGACGAGGTCGTCCGGGTAGGCGACGCCCAAGGCCGCAGGGCGAACGCTGTCTACGTCGGTCGGATCACTGTCCCCGATGAGCCTGACGACCACGTTGTCGGCTTCTGCATCGACGGCCTGCTCGACCCTGTCCTCCCCGCCTCAACGCCCGCCCACTCCGACACCAGCACAGACGGCGAGGACAACCAGTGAAGGACCACCCGCACCGCGACAGTGCGCCCCAGGGCAACGAGTTCGGCCGCCACGCCGACCTCGTACAGCTGACCAAGCGCGCCACCGAGGACGGCTGGGCGTGGTCGCTGACCATCGACGGCTACGAGTTCCCCTACCTCCTGGCCCCCGATTCGGTCATCCCCGTCACGAATGACGAGTGGCCGAGCATCGTGCTCACCATGTACGCCGACCACGTCCAGGTGGAAAACCAGATGCGGTTCCTGCGCAACACCGACGGCGAGATGCGTTGGACGCCACACCCCGCCCGATGGGAAGCGCCGCCGCTCGAGCAGGCAGGCGGCATCACGATGGTCGACCCGGAGCAGTGGGCCGTGGCCGAGGACCGGATCGACAACATTCCCCGCCTCTTGCAGGTGCGCCGCAACGCCGGGTTCCCACGATGGGAGCTCCTGATCGACGGGCAGGAGTTCCCCTTCCGCCTCGGTCCCACATGCGACGTCTCCGTGGACATCACCGACGAGGGAGGCTTGCCTCGCGTACGGTTCACGCTCCTGGCCAAGCGGCTGGAGACGCGCCTGGACGGCCCCTTCCCTCCTGTAGCCCGCGACGAGGGCGGCTCGCACAGCGTGAAGCTGTGCCAGTGCCCCGCCTGCACGCAGCAGCGACGCGACATGACCGGATGTGCCTACCCGCACGCCCACGGCCATGCGGCTGAAGGCTGCACCGCCGCGGCTCGGGACCTGCAGGGCGCCCAGACGGTAGTCGCCCGCGCGGAGGAGAACCTGGCCGACGCCCGCGAGCAGGCCCAGCCGGTGCTGGACCAGGTCGAGGGCGAACTGTGACCGCCGACCGCGCCCGCCTGACCGAGGACGTCGACCCCGACCTCCTCCAGGCGCTCGTCGACCTCGGCGCCACCTACGGTCCGCTCGGCGTCGCTCTCGCCGCTGCCAAGCTGTCCGACCCGGCCGTGGTAGCCCGCCGGCTTCTCCGCAGCGAACCGGCCTCGGCAGCCGGCGAGCGAGAGCCCGGCGCCGCAGGCAAGGCGGGCGTCGTCATCAACGTCGAGCCCGCCCTGCCCGCCGGGCACGCCGGCGTCATGGTGACGGACGGAAGGGGGCAGGCATGGCCGAGGTGATCATCACGGTTGGGGTGGCGTTCGCCATCTGGGTGGTGGTGTCGCTCGCGTGCGCCGTGGTGGGGCTGCTCATGGCCTTCTCCCGCAGCGAGGTCGCCGGGCTGGGGCTGATGTTCGGCGGCCCCGTCGCGGCGGCCCTGCTCGCGGTCCTCGTCGCCGCGCACACGCTGTCCTGCTAGAGCATGACGGCGATCGTCGCCCACGTGGCGGCAGCGCCGGCGGCCGCGCCCGCCGCCGTCTGGGCGGGCGTGTGGTCGCCGAGCCGCGACCGTGACCAGGCGATCGCCCCCACCAGCAGCGCCCCGGCGCCGCCCACCACCGCGGCGACGCCGGGCGGCACCGTGGCCGCGAGCATGACCACGCTGCCCGCCGCCACGGCGGTATGAAACGAGATCTTCCACGCCAGAGTGATCGGGCCGACCACCGCCAGCGTCGCCAGCATGATCGCCACGCACACGATCATCACCCACGGCGCGCCGAGCACCACCAGCAGCGCCAGCGCCGCCACGACCAGGCCGGCGATCACGCCGACCAGCCACGGCCGCTGCGACCGCTCACCGACGTGCCGGTCACCGAACCGGCCCGACCGCACCCCCGCGCGGATCACCAGCGCCGGCACGCCGCCGCACAGCGCCGCCGCGGCGGCGCCCCAGCCGAGCCCGGCCCACCCGCCGCTCACCGCGCCCACCACGAGCGGCAGCCCGATCACCAGGTGAGCGGGCGCGAACACCTCCGTCAGGAGCCGAGCAGCGCGCCGTCCCGCCCGCTGGTCTTCCTGAACCGGGCCGCCACCTGACGCAACCACGCCGTCTCCCCCTCGATGTCACCCTTGAAATCCGGTCCCGGGATCGTCCCGGACGGCACCCCCGGGCCGCGTCCCGCGCGGGCGTCCACCAGCGCGCTGCGCACCCACTGGGCGACCTCGCCCGGGTCGCTGCTCGCCGGCGGCTCCGTGACCGAGGTGAGGTTCAGCATCCCGTCGCGGATCTCCACCAGCCTCCGCGCGGCCCGCTCGCCGAGCGTGCCCTTCATGCCCAGCGCCACGTCCGGGTACTGGTCGACCAGCGCCTGCCACAGCGGCCGCAGCTCCCGCAACGTCGCCACGTGACGCAGCCGCACCACGGCGGCCCGCCAGGCCGGGATCGATGTCCCCGCCGTGATCCCCACGATGCAGATCAGGAACGTCGTCTTGTGCAGCACCGGGATCTCCCGCCACGCCGTGCCCGGGTCGGCCAGCGTGACCAGGTTGACGAGCATCACGTGCGCGCGGTTGACCACCCCGGCGACCATGCCGAGCGTCGACAGCAGCAGGCCGACCCGCAGCAGCGGCGGCGCCACCCGGGCGAACCCGGCGAACAGCCACCCGGCCGACGCCAGACAGGTCATCAGCCACGCGTCGAACACCGCCAGGTAGACGCGGCCCTGCCACGCCGTCTCCCCGGGCGCGGTCGCGCCGTCGATCCAGTAGATACGGCCGCCCCGAACCGCGAACATCACGATCAGTACCGTCATCGTGAACAGCGCGGCCGGCCAGATCCAGCGCGCCCGCGAAGGCCTCTCTCCACGGGTGATCGCCTCCACGTAGGCGAGCAGACACGTCGCCGACGCGAGGCCGGTCAGGTGCCGCATCAGGGTGGCCAGCTCCGTGGCGGTGGTGGCGTCCAGCCAGGCGACGACCGGCGCCGCGGAGAACACCCGCGACAGGGCGAGCCCGGTGAAGGCACCCCACAGCATCCGCTGCTCGTGGGAGTGCCGGGCCGGCCGGATGCGGGAGATCGCCGCCCCGGACAGCAGGATCAGCGCTAACCAGTCCACCAGCGACACGGCGGGCTCCTATGACTCGTATCCGAACGTTCTGGACAGTTTGCGTAGCGCCTCGTCGCCGTCGGCGGGCGGCTCCTGGGCGCGCATCAGGATCATGGTGGCGAGCTGCTCGGCGTCGCGTTCCTCGACGGTGTCGTAGCGGCTGCGCGTGGCGTACCGGCTGGCCTCGTACGCCTGGACGACGGGGCCGAGCAGCAGGCGCAGCACCTTCTCGGCGTCGCCGCCGACGTGGCCGTGGTTGAGCAGCATGTGCCCGACCTCGTGCAGGACGATGTTGACGCGCAGCACGCCGGCCGCCCCGGGGGCGATGAACAGGTGATCGGCCCGGCGGGTGTCGAACCACAGCCCGGACACGGCGCTGCTCGCGTCGGCGGGCATGTTGTGGACGTGCAGCGGGCGCCGGCGGGTGGCGCGCACGCGGGCCAGGAATTCATCCAGGTCGAACGGGTGGGGGATGGGCACCGACCGCAGGGCAGCCAGCAGCCTGGGAGAGTGCACGATCGTGACCTTTCCGGCAGAGCCCGGACAGACTACCCGGCTCCAGCAGTGATCCCTACAGCTCTTCGCCCTCGCGCTCGCGCTGTCGGTCGAGCTCCTCGGCCGCGCGCATCGCCTCGACCATCTGCGCGATCGCGCTCATGGACAGCGGAGACAAGCCCGTCATCCGCTGTGCCACGTGCTCGACGCCGAGTTCCTCCAGGCCCTGCCGGACCTGCGCTAGCTGCTGCTCTTCTTCGGGGGAGAGCTGGGCGGGCGGGGGATCTTCCCCGGTCAGCCAGCCGACCGTCACGCCCAGCACGGCGGCCATGCCCGCCAGGAACTCCAGCGTGGGGTTCGTCTTCGTCCCCTTGCGCAACTGGCCGATGTAGGCGTGCGTCGCCTTGACGCCCACCTTGGCCAGTGCCCGTGCCGCTGCCCGTTCCGACAGCTTCGCGCTCCGCAGCCCCTCGTCCAGCCTGTCGGCCAGAGTTGCCACCGTATCTACCTCTCGATCCGCCGAACCTCATTCGACTGGTCGCCAACAGTACACACCAAAGTGCATATGCGTACCAGCGGTCGCCAACAGTTGACAAAACGGTGTTGTGGGAGTCGAATCGGACGCCCACAGAAAATTTCGGATTGAACCATATTCCCCAGCGGCCCGCCCGCTGCCGTCACCGTGCCCAACCCCTGGAGCTCGGCTTGCCCCATCACGAAGACCCCAGCGCTGATCTCCTGCTCGAGCTCTACCTCGAAGCCACCTACCAGCCCGACGACCCGTACGCGTTCCTGCGGTCGATCAAGCGCCGCCTGGAGGCCACCGAGGACGAGCGTCGCATCCTCATCCAGATGTTCGACATGGAGATCGCCCGCCTGCACGACCTGCGCGACCCCGTCACCGGCAAGCGAATACTCCACCAGAAGAACATCGCCGCCGAGACCAACATGAGCGTCCCGTCGGTGTCGAGGGCCAAGAAGGAAGCCAACCCGGTCCGGCTCACCGCCGCGGTGAACGACGCCACCCGACGGCTGCGCATGGTCGCCCACGACGAGCGGGTGCCGCCGAGCATCCGCCTCAAGGCGCAGGTCCGTGCCCGGCTCCTCACCCAGGCGATCGCCCGGTTCACCGCCGTGTTCACCGGCGCGGCCGCCACGGTGGGCGCGCTGTGGGCCGGCAGCAAGCTCGCCGCCGCCGCCAAGGCCGTCTCCACCGCCGCCACCGGAGTCACCGGCGTCGGCGGCGTCGGCGGGGCCGCGGCCGGAGGGCTGGCCGTACCCGTCGCCGGCAGCAGCGCCGCCGTGGCGGGCGGCGTGGGCGCGGCCGGGGGAGGACTGGCCGCGCTCGCCACGTCCGCGCCGGTGATCGTGCAGTCGGCCGTGCTCGCGGTCGGCACCTACGCCGTCGTCGGCGCCCCCGTGCTCGACCTGGTGGCGCCCGACCCGCCGCCCGCGATCCAGGTGATGGCCGAAGACCGGCCCGCCCCCACGGTGCCGTCCAGGCCCACCGCGACGGGGTCGGCCGCCGCGTCGGCCACCGCCCCGCTGTCGCCGCAGGGAACGCCGCCGCCCCCGATCGGGCTCATCCCGGCCGGCCCCGACAGCACCACCACGGCGACGCCCACGGCCAGCACCACGGCGACCGGCCAGCCGACCCCGAAGACCACGGCCGAGCCCGCGACGATCCTGCCGACGCCCAGGCGGACACCGACGACCATGCACGCCACGGCGACGGCGTCCGCCCCGGCCACCGCCGCCGCGACGACGGCGCCGCCAGCAACGACCGCGCCGGCCA
Source organism: Nonomuraea sp. NPDC003214 (assembly GCF_053590035.1). Taxonomy (NCBI): domain Bacteria; kingdom Bacillati; phylum Actinomycetota; class Actinomycetes; order Streptosporangiales; family Streptosporangiaceae; genus Nonomuraea; species Nonomuraea sp. NPDC003214. The sequence continues at coordinate 68,787 of NZ_JBSFSX010000023.1, forward strand.
AGCCGACCACGAAACCGACCGCGAAGCCCACCACCCCGGTGAGCACGCCGCCGGCGACGCTGGACGGGCAGCCGCAGCAGACCGCGCCGCCGTCGACGAGCACGCCCACCCCCAGCACGCCGAGCCCGAGCGCGACGAGCAAGCCCACGTCCACGAGCACGGGGATGCCGGACGGCCCTGCCGAGGGCGGCAAGCCTGGACCGCTCCCGACCGGCGGCGATCCAGCGCCGACGGCCAGCAGCGGCCCGACCGGCGAGCCCACGCCCGACCCCAGCCAGAGCCCCGGCGGCGAGCAGCCCACGAGCGAGCCCACCCCCACGATGGCCGCGCCCACCCCGGAGCCGACGGCCAGCGACCCGCCCCGCGCCGTCACCCCCGACCCCGCACCAGCAGCGGCGCCGGTGCTCGCGCCCGTCGCCCTCGCACCGCTCGCCATGAACGCCTGGTGGTACCTCCCGGCACCACCACCAGCACTACGAGGAGGCCCCCAGTGAACGCCTCAGCCAACACCCGCCACGCACAGGACTGGCGCACCGACCCGCTCATCAACCACGCCGACCACGCCCCGGAACGTTCCCTCGACTACGTCGCCTCCGCGATCGCCGGCGTCACCATCTACCGGGCCGGCTGCCGCTGCAGTACGCTGACTGGCCCAGAGGTGCGCGACGGCCGCGATCTGCTGGCGGCCTACGACGAGCACATGAGGCTCGTCCAGGCAGCCGCCCACGCCGCCGCCACCCCCTGAACGTCTGACCCCTTGCCCCCCGCCTGCCACGGAAGCGCAGTCCCGCCGGCAGACCCCAAAAGGGGGCAGGGGTCAGACCCCGCGGATCTTCCGCAACCTGGCCACGAACGCGTCGATCTCCGCCCGGCTCTCGGCCGACACCCACACCAGCCGCACCATGTTCAGGAACGTGCGCGACCACACCGAGCTCGCCCCGCGCAGCGTGCCGAGCCCGGCCGCGTCCCAGTCGGCCTGCCTGCTGAAGATGCCGTGCTCGCCGTCGTACAGCCGGGCCCGGAACTCCTCCTCGCCCAGCCCGAGCCGCGCCTGCTGCGCGGCCGTCTCCCGCTCCAGCGCGTTCAACAGCGCCTCGTCGACGAGCGCGCACACCGCCTGCAGCTCGCCCACGATCTCGGCCAGCTCGCCGCCGTCCGCCTGCTCAGCCGCGCGGGCGAGCCTGCGCAGCGCGGCCGCGACGCCCTTGTGGTGGGGGAGGAGCGCCCGGTGCGCGAACGTCTCCCCGGCCGCCTGCAGCACGGCGGCCGCGACCCGGGCGCGCACGGTCTCGGCCCGCCAGTGCGTCTCCCGTCCGGTACTCACTGCACGTCGAGGCTGGTCTGCTGGAGCTTGCCCAGCTCCTTCTCCAACTGCTTGATCAGCTTCTCCGCCTGGCCGACCGCCTTGGTGAGCGCGTTGGTCTCCTGCCGGTGCGCCCGCTCCAGCCGCTGGATCTCGGCCTGGTGGCTGGCGCGGAGCCGGTCCACCTCCTGGCGGGTGCGGTCGGCGTCCGCCCGCGCGTCGGCCTCGCCCTGCCGGGCGGCCGCCGCCTGACGCTCGGCGGCCTCGGCGCGCTCGTGCGCGGCCTGCACCTGGGCGGCCGCCTCCGCCGCGACCTGCTCGACCCGGGCGGCCGCGTCCGCCTCCGCCCGCGCGATCCGCGCCTCGGCGTCGGCCTGCGCCGCCTGCATTGCGGCGCGGGCCTGCTCGGCTTCCTCGCGGGCGTCGTCCACCTGGACGGCCGCCTCATGCCGGGCCTGCTCGACCTGCTCGCGCGCCTGCGTCTGGGCGGCCTCGATCTGCTCGTGCGCGTGCGTCCGCGCGACCTCGACATCGCGCAGCGCGTCCTGCCGTACCTGAGCGATCTCCGTCCGCAGCTCGGCGGCCTCGCGCTCGGCCCGCTCGGCGTCGGCCAGCGCCTCGTCGGCCGCGTCCCGGGCCGCGTCCCGATCCTCCACCGCGGCGTCGCGCTCCCGCTCGGCGGCCAGCCGCCGCCGGTCGGCCTCGCCCGCCTCACCGCGCGCCTCGGCGATCTGCCGCTCGGCGTCCGCGGCGATGGTCTCCAGCTCGGCCTCCATCGCCTCCGGGTCAGCGAGGTTGGCCAGCGTCGCGGCCACGGCGGTGAACTCGTCGACGGCGTTGCGGATGCTCGCCTCGGCGTTCTCGGCCGCGTACCGGGCGCCGGCCAGCAGCCCGCCGGCGCGTACCCGGGACGTGGCCACCGGCCGGCCGGGCACCTCCTCCGGCATCGGCGCCGGAGTATCCAGCCGCCCCGACTCCCGGGCCGCGTAGGCGTTGCGCGCGTTGTGCACGGTGCCGGTCTGCGGGTCGGGCTCCTCGCAGTACTGCTTCTGCCGACCGCTTCCCCCGGGCCTCGGAGGTGCCGGTTTCCGCGAGCAGCCGAGCCACTTGCACGTTGGCCCCTTTCGCGGCTGCGCGGAGTGGTCGTGGTCGAGCTCGGGCTGCTCCATGCCGCCGTTCTACCACCCCGGGACCTTATGTCTCCACGTCCTGACGGGTTCGGTTGGAAGAAAAGACGAATGAGAAGGAAAATTAGATGGATAGAAAGTAAGTAAATTAGATTGATAGATGGAAAGAAAGAAAAGCCGCAGGTCAGAGCCGGGAGACTGGCCCGGCAGGATGGACGCTGCAGGGCGAACTCGACCTCCCGAAGGGCATCGGGACGCCCCCGGGGGTGCGGCGTTCTACAGCGCTCTCAGCCCCGCACGCGCGCCCGGGGGCCGCAACCCCCAACGAAAACGGCCCGCCCTCACGCCGTAGCGGAAGACGGGCCAACGCACCGGGAGCCGTGGCTCCCCGTCGGTCACAAGATCGGCAGGTAGCGGCCCAGCTCGAACTCGGTGACGTGGCGCCGGTATTCGCGCCACTCCGAGCGCTTGTTGCGCAGGAAGAAGTCGAAGACGTGCT
>NZ_JBSFSX010000024.1:0-71250 GCF_053590035.1 Nonomuraea sp. NPDC003214
CCGACGAGTTCGAGGCCATCTACTACGCTCACCACCATCCCCACGAAGCCCTAGCAATCAACCGCTGAGGTCTCCACCAAAGCCGGGGCGATTCAGGTGGTGCTCCACCTGCTGCCCTGGTATCCGGCGGGCTGGGCGACGGCAAGACGGGATGTGCAGGCGGGCGGGGTGCGGGTTTGCTGTGAGCCTTCCATCATGGAACTCATGGGACAGAACGACATATCGCCGGCTGCCGCCGACGCCGTCGAGACCCGCGAAGATCTTGCCCGCTACGTTGAGGCCATCCACACAGAGTTGGTCAACGGAGCAGTCTGGGAGAACGACCGCCTGGAGCGCTTCTTGGACGCGTTGGCCGCATGGATCAGGGCGTCCCCTGGCTACTACACGAACACGGGGCGTCCCGTCCCGGACGATGCCTCCTGGTCGTTCTTCGCCAACGCGCTGGGAGCGGCAACGATCTACGAGTAGGTCGTGCCGGCTGCGCGCCCGTCAGCGGAGGAAACAAGGGGATCTCGGGGAACCGCCGGCAGCCCCTCGCGTGCCCGTTCAGGAGGCGATCAGCGGGGAGTAGGAGCGAGTCAGCTGTGCTCATCTGCCTCATGAGCGGTCTCAGCGATGATGGAGGCCGTTACATAGAAGCCGTCCGGGGCGATCTGCGTCACTCCGTCGAGGCGGACTTCCCGCTCATCGGCAGTGATCACGTGGGCCTCGAAGTGGGAGTACCTGAGATCCTGCGACCAGACCCGTTCCAGCTCCGCGGCGAGCTCTGCCATCGAACACCCCGGCACCGCCTGGCACGTAGCAGCGATCAGGCTGCTCCTGTCGCCGGTACGGCGAACCGACACCTCGTTGATCAACGGCGACTGCCACAGGTAGGCGTCGAAGTCCATCGCCATGCCATCCAGGTCGTCCCCGGCGCTCGGGAAGGACTCGCTCATCACCGACTGCTTCACCGCGGCGAACTCCGCAAGGTCCATCGAGGAAGCGTCCCATCTCCACGTCACGCCACGATCACCGTGCGATCGGCCAGTGTGACCTCGGCGGGGAACGGACCATTCGTCGGATCGGATGGCCAGCTCCGATGAGGGGAAAGGCCACCTCCCGGCGGGAGGTGGCCCTCACGGTAAAGGAAGGGGTCAGGCTCGGGCGGTCACCAGGGTCGCCGCGGTCTCCGAGTGGACGCCGGTCTCATCCGTGCAGTGCGCCAGGTTGGCGCGTACGGCGGCCGTGAGGTCGGCGCGGAGCGAGCCGATGTACGGGCTCACCGCGGAGAAGTCGAACAGGCAGCAGATCGCGTCAGGCCCGCCGGCAACGGTGACCGGCAACGTCCATTCACGCAGCTCGACGTCGGCGAAGCCCGCCTCCCTCGCCAGCGTGGCCACCTCGGCCCCGGGCAGGGACCAGGGCTCCTGGAAGAGGTCCGCCTTGTCGGGGCCGAGGACCGAGGCCACGGCGTCGTGCAGGGCGCGGAAGAGCGGGTTGCGGTGCAGCGGCTGCCAGGTGGCGATGGCGATCCGCGCGCCGGGGCGGGCGGCCCGTCGCATCTCGGCCAGCGCCGCGCCGCGGTCGGGGACGAACTGCAGGACCTGCTGCATGGTGATCAGGTCGAACGCCTGGTCGGAGACGTGCAGCAGGGTGGCGCCGCATTCCGCGTACTGGATGGGGGCGCCGTCGACGGGAGGGAGTTCGGCGGCGAGGGCGAGCATGGCGGGGTTGAGGTCGGTGCCGACCACGGCGCCGGTGGGGCCGACCGCCTTGGCCAGCGCCCGGGCGACGGTGCCGGGGCCGGTGCCGACGTCCAGTGCCTTGGTGCCGGGGGCCGGCGCCAGCGCTTCGACCAGGTGCTCCGCCCACGGTTGGAAGATCGACGGGAGCAGGATGTCCTTGTACGGGCGCACCTGGCTGACATCGAATGACGTGTCCGCGGTCATGGTGGCCCGGGACCTCGTGGCCGCTTCCATGGTCTCGGCGAGGATGTCGACCTCGTCGGCGGAGTTGTACAGGTAGAACGAGGCCCGGATCGCGGCGGGGACGCCGAACCGGCTGCACGCGAGTTGCGCGCAGTGGTTGCCGGACCGGACGGCGATGCCCGCCTCGTCCAGGCTCGTCCGCATACGTTGCAGCGGGATGCCGTCCACCACGAACGAGAGCAGCGGCAGCCGGTCCACGGTATCGGTCGGGCCGATGAAGCGGACGCCGGGCACGTCGCCGAGCCGGTCCAGCGCGTACTCGATCAGGGCCTGGTCGTGGGCGGCGATCGCGTCCATACCGATCTTGCTCAGGAAGTCGCAGGCGGCGCCGAGGCCGACGGCCTGCGCGACCGGGGGCGTGCCGGCCTCGAACTTGAGCGGGGGCGCGGCGTAGTGCATGGCGTCCACCGCGACGTGCTCGATCATCTCGCCGCCGCCGAGGAAGGGCGGGAGCGCCTCCAGGAGCTCGTACCTGCCCCACAGGGCGCCGATCCCGGTGGGGCCGCACATCTTGTGGCCGGAGAACGTGACGAAGTCGGCTCCCAGCGCGGTGACGTCGATGCCGAGGTGGGGGACCGACTGGGCCGCGTCGACGACCATGAGGGCGCCGACCTCGTGCGCGCGGGCGGCGATCGTGGCGATGGGATTCACCGTGCCGAGGATGTTCGAGGCGTGGACGACCGAGACGACCTTGGTCCGATCGTTGATCTTCTCGCGCAGGTCGGCAAGGTCCAGGCGGCCGTCGTCGGTGATGCCCAGGTATCTCACCTTCGCGCCCACCCGCTCGGCCAGCAGCCGCCAGGGGATCAGGTTGGAGTGGTGCTCCATCTCGGTCAGGACGATCTCGTCGCCGGGGCCGACGCGGAGCCGCCCGTCCGCCCAGATGACCGCGTTGGCCAGCAGGTTGACGGCCTCGGTCGCGTTCTTGGTGAACACGATCTCCTCGGCTCGCGGGGCCCGTACGAACGCGGCGATCTTGCTTCGGGCGCCTTCGTACAGCTCGGTCGCCCGTACGGCCAGCCGGTAGACGCCGCGGTGCACGTTCGCGTTGGCGCGGATGTAGTAGTCGTTCAACGCGTCCAGGACGACGGCGGGTTTCTGCGTGGTGGCGGCGCTGTCGAGGTAGACGGGTGGGCGGGAACCGTCAGGGGCGGTTTCGAAGAACGGGAATTCCTTCCGAATCGACTCGACGTCGATCGCCATCGTGGTCTCCTCCTGCCGAATGGTGTAGCGGCAGTGTCGGCGGAGCCCGACCGGCTGGATCCAACTGGAGTTGCGTCTTCGCGACCCTCCAGAATAGCCGACATTTCAGGCGGGTATGGGCGGCAAAGAGTTGCCGTCATTTCCGGCCATCGAGGGCCTGGAAATTCGTCACCTAATGTGGCGATATGGTCGGCGATTTCTTGGTGGACGGCGCGCGGATCATGGCCAGACGCCGCTCGCGCGGCCTTACCAGGCGAACCCTGGCCGACCTGGTCGGCTGCAGCGAGGAATGGCTCCGGCTGGTCGAGAACGGGGTGAAACCCCTGGACCGGCTGTCGACCATCATGCGGATCGCCGAAGTGCTCCGCGTCGAGGACCTCTCCGAGCTCGTCGGCGGCCCGACGAAACTCCCACCCGCCCGCGACCCCGGCGAATCCGACGACGTGGGGAACGCGCTGCTGCTGCCGGGCCGGTTCACCGGTGAGGCGGCCGAGAGCGTGCCGCGGGTGCGGCACCATGTGATGGCGGCGTGGGAGATCTGGCAGCGCTCGCCCCGCCGCTACACCGAGACGCGCCGCCGCCTGCCGCCGCTGCTGTCGATGGCCGATCTGTCGGCCAGGAGCGCCACCGGCGCGGACCGGGAAGCCGGTACGGCCGGCCTCACCCAGGTGTACCGGCTGTTCGCGGCGCTGCTGCGAAGCTGCGGCCAGCACGCCCTGGCCCTGGTCGCCGCCGACCGCGCGGTGGCCTCCTCCGGAGGCTCGGCGATCACCCAGGTCGAGGTGGCGGGCGTGCTCGTCTCGCTCGGCCGGTACGCCGACGCGCACTGGCTGTGCCAGGCGGTGATCGGAGACCGGCCCGAGTCGCTGGAAGTCACCGGGCTCTGCTACCTGACGGCCGCGCTCGCCGCTGCGGAGGAGAGCGACGTGCTCCGCACCGAGGAGCTGCTGAACCACGCCCGCAAGATCGGTGATCGGCTGGGCCCGGAGTTCGCGTTGGAGGTGGAGCTGCACCGGGTGGCGGTCTCGGTCCGTACGGGCCGGTACGCGCAGGCGATCCGCCTGGCGGCGGGCGTCGACGTGGACCGCCTCCCCGACAAGGACCGCCAGGCGCGGCACCTGCTGGCCGTGGCGACCGCGCACGCGATGGACGGCGACTCCGGCGCGGCCATGGCGCTGCTGTGGCGGATCGTCGAGGGCTGCCCGGAGGAGCTGCGGTTCAACGCGGACGCCGGGCCGGTGCTGGCCCGGTTGCGGGCGATGGACTGCGAGTCGACCCGGGGCGAACTGCGGGAGATGACCCGGAGCACCGCTTGACGCCCAGGTCAGGTGAGGGGGTCTTCGTCGGCGGTGAGGGTGACGAGGTAGCCGATGAACTCCCGCTCGCCCTGGTTCGGAGTCCACCCATCGGCGGAGGTCAGCGGCGAAAGGACTCCGTCGACCGGGTAGGAGTAGGGGTCCTTCCCTTCGGCGAGCCGCATGCGGGCGTGGACCGCCGAGATGCCAGCGACCCGGGCTTCGACGCGCATCTGGTCGGGGGACGGCTCGTCGTGGTGCTCCTCGCTCCACTCGATCGTGGCGGCGGTCTCCTCGCCGAGGGCCTGGGCCAGCCACGCCCGGTCGGCCGGGACCAGGGTCCACGAGACCGTCGCGCCGACGCTGAACGGCTCGCCGCAGCACTGCATCTGCCAATCGGCGACCCAGACGTTCCATCTCATCCCGTCAGTCTCCCTCGTCGACCAGCCTCATTGCGCTCGGGGACTCGCCGGCTGACGTCGCTCTCTGCGACAGGTTCGCCCGGGCATGGGCCTCCACATCGGGATGCGGATCTTCGGCGAGTATCCGTAAGACGGCTTCCGGCGTGGTGGGGTCCATGGCCAGGCACCATCGCACGTAGATCGATCGATCACGGGCGAGGCGCCACAGCTCGTCGAGAGGGAGCCACTCCGGCTGCACCGCGGCTTCGCGCACGACGGCGGACCTGTCGTTCGCGAGAAGGCGAAGTTGATCCACCGTGAGGCGGAGGTTCCGCGCCGCACCGACGCGTACCTGCGGATCGGCGTCGGCCACGAGGGTGTCGAGGATGTCCGGGGCATCGGTATGCGCTGCCAGGCTCGCCCTGACGATCGCCGAGCGATCCCCGGCCAGTGCCGCATTGGTTTCCTCGTCCAGTCCTCGACGCCCAGCGAGCAGTTTGCGCAGAACCTCGTCCGCGGACCGGCAGATGGCACGGTGCAGCTCGGCGTCGGCGGCAGGATGGTCCGGCAGTGACCACCGGACCGACTGGTGAGGGTCTTCCATCAGCGCCACCAGAACGTCAGGTGGACAGGCGGGATTCTCGGCTACGGTTCGACGGGTCTTCAGGTCCGGGTCGCCGGCGAGTTCACGGAGCACGTCAGCCGGCGCATCGGCCCGAGCCGCGAGGGTCTGTCGAACCCTGCGCGAGGAGTCCGTGGTCATGGCCCGCAGGATCTCGGGGGGCGTACTGGGATCGCCTGCCACGCCCGCCCGGACGCCGACCTTCTTGGCGCGAGCGCGTACGCCGAGGTCAGCCATGCCGGTGCCGCCGGCTGCCTTCGAGGCGGTGGGCCCTTGGTGCACCGTTCAGTCCTCCCGTACGTGAGCATAAATCGCGGGATTTACCGGTACCTGGTGACGATAATGGCCGGCGTGACAGAGGTCCGGGTTGTGGTCGCCCATCGTGAGCGGGCGACGTTGCGTGCCGGTGACGTGTTCCTGAAGATCGACGCCGATCAGGCTCGCACCGACGTCGAGGTCGAGGCGATGGGCATGGCGCCGGTGCCCACCCCGGAGGTCCTGTGGCGCAAGCCGCCGGTGCTCGCGCTCGCCGCTCTCCCGGGGCGGGCGCTCGGCCGGCTGGGCGAGCCGTCGACCGCGTCTTCGGCGGCGTGGGCCGCGGCCGGCGCCGCCGTGCGCAAGCTGCACGAGGCGCCGCTGCCGCCGTGGCCCGGCCGGAGCCTCGACGAGGTCGCGTCGCAGCTCGACGGCGAATGCGAGTGGCTCGTGGCGAACGGCGTGCTTCCCGCCGACCTGGTCACGCGCAACCGCGAGGTGGCCGAGGCCGCGCTCCGGCCGTGGACGCCGGTGTTCACGCATGGCGATCTGCAGGTCAGCCACGTGTTCGTGGACGGGGACGAGGTCACCGGCGTGATCGACTGGTCCGAGGCCAGTCGAGGGGACGCCCTGTACGACCTCGCCACGCTGACGCTGGGACACGAGGAGCACCTGGACGACGTCGTCGCCGGCTACGGGGCGGACGTCGATCTCGACGTGATCCACGGGTGGTGGTCGCTGCGGAGCCTGCTGGGGATCCGCTGGCTGACCGAGCACGGCTTCGACCCGTCCCTGCCAGGCTGCGAGGTCGACGTGCTGCGCGCCCGGATGTGACGCGGCGCAGGAGTTCCGTACGGGGGTGGTCAGGGCAGGGCGTTGCGGATCCGGGCGGCGTCCTGGTCGAGAAGTTCGCGGGGGCGCTCCTTCCAGTCGGCCGTGACCGTCACGCCGTCACCCGGGAAGCGCGGCACGACGTGCAGGTGGAGGTGGAAGACCTCCTGACCGGCGGCTTCCCCGTCCGCCAGGGACAGGCGTATCCCGTCGCAGCGGAGCCCCGACCGGCGCAGGGCGGTCGCTATGCGCCGCGCCGCGCGCCAGATTGCGGCGCCGGTCGCGTCGTCGGCCTCCGCCAGGCTGGGGATGTGCCTGCGGGGCATCACCAGGACGTGACCGGGGGTGGCCGGTTGGTGGTCCAGGATGGCCACCACGGTTTCGTCGGCGTGGACGATGCCGGCCTCGGCCCGGCCTGCGATGATCGCGCAGAAGACGCAGGGTTCGTCGGTGCTCATGGCGTTCTGTGGGCGAGGAAGAAGGCTTGCGGGCCTGAGCGGGGTTTCTCGGTGTCGTCGGGCTCGCGGATGAGCCGCGCGTCGAGGACGAGCCCGGAGCCGGTCAGGAGTTCGGCGATGAGCTCGGGCGGCGTCCAGTAGATGTCGAGGGACAGCTCGTGGCCGTAGCCGCGCTGGGCGTGGCGGTGTTCGTCGCCGGCCTTGAACGCGATCAGGAAGTGGCCGCCGGGGGCGAGCACGCGGTGGATCTCGGCGAAGACGGTCGGCAGCACCGCCGGTGGGGTGTGGACGGTCGAATACCAGGCGACGGCGCCGCCGACGGCCTCGTCCGCCAGGTTCAACGCGGTCATCGTGCCTTCCTCGAACCGCAGCCCGGGGTACGTCCGGCGGGCGATCGCCACCATTTCCGGCGAGAGGTCGATGCCGAACGCGTTCACCCCGAGGTCCCGCAGGTGGGCGGTGATCCGCCCGGGACCGCAGCCGAGGTCGGCCACCTCACCGGTCTCCGGAGTCCGTACGAGTTCGGCGAAGGCCGCCAGCATGGCGCGGTCCAGCGGCTTGGTGTCGAGCTCGTCGCGGAGGAGTTCGGCGTAGTCGGCGGCGACGGTGTCGTACGCCTGCCGGGTGGAACTCAGGTAGGCGGGCTCGGTCATGGTCAAGGACCATAGCGCCGATATCATCGCCGTCGTGGCGGATTGGGAGCTTCGTCCGGCTTCGGCCGCGGACGTGGATGCGGTGGCCGAGTTGCGGGCCGTGGTGCTGAGGCCGGATCTGGAGCGGCTAGGGCGGTACGACGCCGTACACGTGCGGGAGCGGCTGCGGAAGGCGTTCACCCCGGCGCACACCTGGGTGATCGAGGTCGCCGGAGCCTGGTCCGGATGCGTGGCGTTGCGGCCCGATGGTGACGCGTACTGGCTGGAGCACTTCTACCTGGACCCGGCCACGCAGGGCAGGGGCATCGGCGGCGCCGTGCTGCGCAGCCTGCTGGAACGGTGTGACCGTGAGGGCGCCGTGGTCTGGCTGGACGTGTTGCAGGGCAGCGCGGCTCGGCGGCTGTACGAGCGGCACCGGTTCGCGGTGGAGATCGAGGACGAGGTGGACGTCTTCATGGTCCGCCGACCGTCGACGGGCGGGGTTCACCGCTCTCTCTGATGCGGGGGCGACGCGCGGCGCATCTCGTGCCTGATCGCCAGGCGGATCGTCCAATAGAGGCCGAAGAAGAAAAGCATCGCGGGGATGACCCAGAGCACCGCGATGAGAAGGATTTCAACAGCCCCGATATTCATCGTTCCTCCGTGCGGGGAAACCGGCGTGTGCTGCCATCATGGTGTCATGCCGGACGGGAGCACGGGAAAAGGCCGGGCGGGGGAGAGTGCGCTGCTGGCCGTGGTGAAGGAGGCCGAGCCTTTCGTCGCGCACTGGCGGCGGCGTTTCGATTCTTTCGCGGAAACGGGGGTTCCGGCGCACGTCACGGTGCTCGTACCTTTTCTGGACGCCGGCCGGATCGACGCGGCGACGGAGCGCGAACTCGGGCTGATTCTCGGCGCGCACGCCCCTTTCGCCGTCCGTTTCGAAAGGTGCGGCCGTTTTCCGTGGTGAAACGGTGGCCGGAGGCGCCTCCTTATGGCGGGCAGTTCGCGGAGGTCGTACCGCATCTCACGGTCGCTCATGGTCAGGACGAGCGGGTGCTCGGCGAGGTGGAGGCCGAGGTGAGCGCGCGGCTGCCGTTCGCGGCGCAGGTCACGTCGATCAGCCTTTACGTGAGTGACGGCGACCGGTGGCACGAGCGGGCCGAGTTTCCGCTTCTCGGCTGATCTCGATATCGCCGGAACCGCGCGCGTGTGAAGATGGGGCCATGAATGGGACGGCGGTTGCGGGGGAGTCCGCGTTACGCAGGGTCGCCTATCTGGTGGTGGTGCTCGTGGCCGGGGTGGCGTTGCTGGCCGGGGTCTTGATGCTGGCTCCGGGAAAGCAGGAACGGGCGGCTCTGGAGAATGAGCGTTTCGTACGCTCGGCCGCCGCGATGGAGGAGGTCGCCCGCACGCTCGGCGAGGGCGACGAGCTCGGGGCGCGGAATATCGGGGAGCTCTCGTTCGAGACGATTCACCGCGAGGACGACCTGGTCTACTTCGCACAGGGTCGGGACATGGACAATCAGCCTTATGGATATGTGTGGACGCCGCCGGGCGGGCCGCACTGGACGTTCGCCGAGCGGGAGGACGTCCGGCCGGTGCGCGGCCCCTGGTTCGAATACCACCTCAACGTGAATCTCACCGCCCCGGGCAGGTCGAAGTGAAAGCGGTCGTTCAGCGGGCGTACGGGTCGCCGGACCTTCTCGAGGTGCGCGAGGTCGACAGGCCGGCGGCCGGTGACGACGAGGTGCTGGTGCGGGTGCGCGCGGCGTCCGTCCATCCGGACGTGTGGCATGTCGTGAGCGGCCGTCCTTACGTGTTGCGCCTGATGGGGAACGGGCTGACCAGGCCGAAGCTGCGCATTCCCGGCACCGACATGGCGGGCCTGGTGGTGTCGGCGGGCAAGGACGTGAGCCGGTTCCGGCCGGGTGACGAGGTCTTCGGGGAGACGGTACGGGGTTACCAGTGGCGCAACGGCGGCGCGTTCGCCGAGTACGTCGCGGTTCCGCAGAGCGCGCTGGCGTCGAAGCCGGGCAATGTGTCGTTCGAGCAGGCGGCGTCGGTGCCGACGGCCGGGCTGATCGTCCTGCAGAACCTGCCCGAGGGGCGGGTGCGGGCCGGGCAGCGCGTGCTGGTCAACGGCGCGGCCGGTGGGGTGGGGGCCCTCGCCCTGCAACTGGCCAAGGCCGGCGGGGCGTCCGTCACCGGGGTCGACCACGGGGCGAAGCTGGATCTGGTGCGGGACCTCGGGGCCGATCACGTCATCGACTACACGCGGGAGGATTTCACCCGGACGGGCGAGCGGTACGACCTGATTTTCGATGTCCCGGGAAATCATTCCTTCGCGGACTGCCGTAAGGCGTTGACGCCCGACGGGATGTACGTCCTCATCGGGCACGACCATTTCGGCGGCGTCGGCAGCCGCTGGCTGGGGAGCCTGCCGCATTTCGTCCGCTTGATGGCGCTCTCGCCGTTCAGGAAGCAGTTGCCGAAGGTGAACGCCGCGACCCCCGACAAGCAGGCGCAGCTCGCCGTCCTGCGTGGACACCTGGAGTCGGGCGCGATCACGCCGGTGGTCGACAGGACGTTCGCGCTGGACGAGGTGCCCCAGGCCATCCGCTACCTGGCGGAGGGGGCGGCTCGCGGCAAGGTCGTCATCAGCCTTCCGGAGTGACGACGGCCCGCTCTGTTATGTGAACGTTACGGGACGCGGCCGGCGGCACCCCGACCCCGCCCACCGGCGCTCTGACCTGCGATGACGCATTCCCGTCAGCGGTCCCGGTCTCCTCGGCCGATTTTTTCCGCGTTATTGACCAAATTTGAGCGGCTTGGGCAGACTCTGCGGCACGCGCCGCTGTGCGGGAACGGGCCGCGCAGCCGGAGCCGACGTGGGAGGACGTTACTGATGACGAGTTCCGACAACCGGTTGTCCGTCGGCCGCAGGTCCCTGCTGACCGGGGTCGCCGGGCTCGTGGGGACGGCGGCGCTCCCCGCAGCCGCCGCACAGGCCGCTTCGGCGCTGCGCCGGCACCCGGCGAACTGGCCGGACCCGCAGCCCTACGGCCTCGCCGACACCCGGCCCGACCTGTGGCCGCGCCCGGACAACTCCTTCATCCTCCCGCTCGAACTGCGCCCCCGCGACCGCGAGCGCGGCCGGGTCTGGATGCGCGACACGTACGTCAACTGCTTCGTCGTCGGCGGACGGCCGGTCTACGTCGCCACCGGCACCACCCGCGTGCCCGGCCTGGAAGCGGCAGGGCCGTGGAACGACGGCATCTTCGTGTGGATCGCGCCCTCGTTGCGCGGGCCGTGGCGGCTCGTCGACACGACCGGCATCCGGCCCGGCGCCGAGAAGGGCAAGGTGTGGTCGCCCGAGTTCGCCGGCGAGAACCGGCCGGGGCGCATGGTCGTCGCGCCGTGGCAGGAATACTGGCACGACGACCAGTTCGGCAAGCGCGGCCAGGCGTGGGCGCCGGAGGTCCATTACGTCCGCGGCCGGTGGTACATCGTCGCGTGCATGGGTGACCATTCGCGCAAGGTCGGCTCGTTCATGCTCGTCAGCGAGGGCGGGATCGAGGGCCCGTACCGGCTCGTGGAAGGCAACCACGACAAGCCGTTCGGCGACCCGTTCATCGGCGGGCCCAAGTTCATCGAGCCCGGCGCCTACCACCACATCGACGGCAGCCTCTACACCGAGGGCGACGACGCCTGGCTGGTGCTGCACAACAACTTGTACGCCAAATTCCGGGACGACATGGAGGACATCGTCCCGGCGACCGGCCTGCCGCAGTTTCAGCAGCGGCTCTACACGCCGGAGCCTTATCTCGAAGGCGCGTACGTGTTCAAGCACGGCGGCAAGTATTTCCTCCTGCACGCGGCGTGGAACCGGACCTCGGTTAATGCCGACGGCAGCACCCGTTACGCCTACGACCCGCCAGGACCTGGGCGCACGCAATATCAATATGATGCGGTCATCGCCGTCTCCGACCGTTTCGAAGGCCCCTATTCGGAACGGTGGACCGCTGGGGTCGGGGCCGGGCACAACAACATTTTCGCCGACCGCAGCGGGCAGTTGTGGGCGACGTTCTTCCGCAACCCGAACTTCGGCTACTGGGCCGACCCGTCACGCCTGCCCGACACGGCGGTGCCCGGCGTCGTACGGCTGGAATGGACCGGCCCGCAGGGCAACCGCCTCTACGTCCAGCGGCGCAGGCCGGGTCACGCCGACCGCGACTGACCTGCGGTGACTACTGGGGTTCGAGCAGCAGGTAGTCGATCTTGCCGTCGTCACCGACGGAGATCCGCGTGTCGTACTTCTGCCCGGCCGGGATGGACGTCAGCCCGATCAGCTCGGTCGGCTTCGTGCTGCTCAACTCGTCCAGCTTCAGCCCGGCCAGGCCCTTGGCGAGCTCGTTGAAGCGCGCGGCCGGGATTTCTTTCAGGAAAGCCGGGCTGAGGTGCTCCTTGAGCTCGTCGCCGGAAATCGGAGTGCGGTTGACCGCGTCCAGATACCACTCCAGTT
The DNA here is from genome assembly GCF_053590035.1 of Nonomuraea sp. NPDC003214. Classification (NCBI taxonomy): domain Bacteria; kingdom Bacillati; phylum Actinomycetota; class Actinomycetes; order Streptosporangiales; family Streptosporangiaceae; genus Nonomuraea; species Nonomuraea sp. NPDC003214. The sequence continues at coordinate 12,190 of NZ_JBSFSX010000024.1, forward strand.
GCGTGCCGACCGCGCTGTCGGGAATGGCGATCGCCTTTTCTTCTCCGGCGGACGCGCACCCCGCCACGAGGACCGCGAACAGGGCGAGCGAAGCGGAAACCAGTCGCATCAGGACTCCCAGCGTGGAAAACCAGTCAGCGAATGCTAGCGACCGGCGCCGACATCACCGGAACCGTCGGTGGCGCGTCATGGCGGGCCGGGGTCAGGGCGTGTCGCCGCGCAGGCGGCCGTACACCCAGCCGTCGCGCCACGCGCCCGCCCGGAACTCGATCGAGCGCAGCACGCCCTCCAGCCGGAACCCGGCCTTCTCCAGGGACTTCTGCTCGGCGATGTTCTCCGGATGGGTGCGCGCCTCGATCCGCTCGGCCGGCGTGTGCGTGAACAGGTAGTCGCACAGCGCCGCCTGCGCCCGCCAGCCGACGCCGCGGCCACGCCAGTCGGGCAGCAGGGCGATGCCGATCTCCCAGTATTTCGCCAGGCCGTAGCCGCTCTCCCGCCAGTCGACGAACCCCGCGGTCCGGCCGTCCGCGGTCACGATGAGGCGGCTGTGGTCGGCGGCGAGGTAGCCGTCGAGGGCGAAGCGCCGCGCGTGGGCCCGGGCGTCGCGGAAACCGCCCCAGTCGAGCCCGATCAGGCCGGGCTCCGTCGCGAAACGGCGGAACATCTCCAGATCCGCCTCCGTCACCGGCCGCAGCTCGACGGACGACACCCCCACGACAAACCTCCCCGAATTCAGACGTTACCCATCATGCCACCGGGAGGCCGATTGGCGGGGTCCTTGATCCACGCGCGGATGCCGCGTCCGGCGAGCGGCTCCCCGGCGTACCGCGGCACCAGGTGGCAGTGCGCGTGCGCGACGCTCTGACCCCCGACCGGGCCGACGTTCCAGCCCACGTTCCAGCCGTCGGGCGCATGGGAGCCGGTGAGCCTGCGCTTCATCGCGTCGAGCAGCAGCCGGGTGGCCATCCACTCCTCGGGGGTCAGGTCGAAGACGGTTTCGCGGTGGGCGAGCGGGAGCACCATGGCCGAGCCTTCTGGGACGGCGTCGCGGCTGAACATCGCGTAGCAGTGCTCGTCGGCCAGGACGATGTCCGGCTCGATCCGGGGAAGGCAGAACGGGCAGTCGGGCATTCGATCATCATGCGGGAAGGGCCTTACTTTCGACAGGGGGGTGGGGTGACGATCGGCAGATGATCGGCCGGGGCTGCCGGTGGCACGCTCACCCGGCATGAACGCGTACTTTCCCGGACGATGGATCGGCGGCGCGGCCCTGGTGGCGGGGCCGGTCGTGCTGGCCGCCGGCTACCTGCTGCGCTACGTGGCCACGGTAACCGCGCTCAGCCCCGAGCAGCGGGCGTGGGCCGACGAGCAGCCGTTCGCCGCCTACGGGCAGCTGCTCGCCTACACCGCCGAGCCCGCCCTGATCACGCTCGCGTACGGGGTGTTCGCGCTGGGGATGATGCTGCTCTTCCCGGCGTTCGTCGCGCTGGCGCAGCGGGCCGGGGGCGGGCTCGCGTTCTGGGGCGGCGCGCTGCTGGTCGCCGGGCTGTTCGCCCGGCTGTACTTCGCGGGCGCCGACCAGACCGCGTTCCAGCTCACCGAATCCGCCGGGCTCGGGCGGGCGACGGACGGGGTGATGGCCGAGTACGTGGACATCGCGTACGGGCCGTGGCACATCCCGGTCATGGCCTCCGTCGGCCAGTACGCGGGCACGCTCCTGCTGGCCGTGGCCGCCTGGCGCGCGGGCGTCTTCGGCACCGCCCGCGCGCTGATGCTGCTGCTGGCGGGCGGCACCTGGGTGGGGGTGCTGAAGGGCGCCTCGATCCCGGACGTGCTGGTCACCGTACTGTTGTGCGTGGCGCTGGTCCCGCTGGGGGTGGCGGTGCTGCGCGGGCGGGAGCCGGAGCCGGCGGGCCGGCCGAAGGCGCTGAGCTGGTGAGCTCAGACCGGCTCGGCGTCCCTGAACCGCTCGTGGGCGGCCTGCTTGGAGATCCCCATCGCGTCGCCGACCTGCGACCACGACGCCCCTCCGGCCCTGGCGGCGGCCACGGCCCGGTCGAGCAGGGCGCGCTGCCAGGCTTCCACCTGGGCGAGCAGGGTGAGGGCGGCGAGCGGGCGGTCGCCGGTGAGGTTCGCGACCTGCTCGCACAGCAGGTTCGACTTGATCACCAGCCAGTTGGGCGGAGCGGCGGCGAGCAGCGGGCCGGCGTGCTTGTACCACTGCTCCTCGGCCTCCTTCGCGCCCTGCGGCGAGGGCGGGAAGCGGCGCCGGTCGGCCCAGCCGCACGAGCAGGCGGCCTGGTAGCCGATGAAGGTCCTGGTGAACGCGCTGCCCGAGCGGGCGAGCTCGCCGTCGGGAAGCACGGGTGCCGTGAACCCCTCGTGGCCGGGGATGTCGCTCAGCTTCAAGGTCATGCCGTCAAGATACCCTGACGGTGACCCTGGCCGGAAAAGGGGCTGTGATCGCGGCCGGGCGTCACTACGGTGATCGGGTGACCGGCTACGAGGATCTGGTGGAGCAGGCGGTCCGGGCGTCCGTGCGCGGATGGGACTTCGCCTGGCTGCGGGGCAGGACGAGCGGCGGGACGCCGTCGTGGAGCTACGCGGCCCGCGCGTCGGCGCTGCTCGCCTCGGCGCGCCGCCCGCTGGACGTCGACACCGGCGGCGGCGAGGTCCTGGCCTCCCTGGCGCCGCTGCCGCCGCGCACGGTCGCTCTGGAGGGCTGGCCGCCCAACCTGGCCGTCGCCGCCCGGCGGCTCGGGCCGCTGGGCGTGGCCGTGCTCGGCGGCTCCGCGGAGCGCCTGCCCGCCCGGGACGCGGCCTTCGACCTGGTGCTCAACCGGCACGGCGGGCTCGACGCGGCCGAGGTCGCCCGCGTGCTCGAACCCGGCGGGCGACTGCTCACCCAGCAGGTCGGCAGCCGCAACGACCTGGAGCTGAACGCCGCCCTCTGCGCTCCGCCCGCCGCCACGACGGACGGGTGGACGCTCGACGTCGCGGTACGCCGCCTGCGCCGCGCGGGCCTGCGCATCGCCGACGCCCGGGAGGAGATGACCGAGTACGTCTTCCACGACATCGGCGCCGTCGTCTTCCACCTGCGCGCCGTCCCGTGGCAGATCCGCGGCTTCGACCACGAACGCCACGCGGGCCCGCTCCGCGCCCTGCACGAGCGGATCACGTCCGACGGCGGCTTCCCGGTGCGCAACCATCGGTTCCTGGTCGAGGCGGTGCTCGACTGAGCCTTCGCTCAGCAGAACGCCGTCGCCAGCACCTTCGGCAGCGCGTCGGCGGGGGTCTCGCCCGTGTACGGGTTGCCCGAGAGGACCAGCGTGCGGCCCGAGTCCGAGCGCAGCGCGTAGGTCAGGTAGCCGAACGTGCCGCCGCTGTGCCCGTACACCTTGCCCCCGCACGGCAGCGGGAACGCCTGCAGGCCCAGCCCGTAGCCCATGCCCTGGCCCGCGTTCTCCATCGTGCGCATCTGCTTGAGCGCCTGCCCGCTGGTCAGCTTGCCGCCGAGCAGCGCGTCCAGGAACGTCGCCAGATCGGCCGTCGTCGAGATCATCTCGCCCGCGCCGTACTCCAGGGACGGGTTCATCCGGGTCGCGTCGACCATCTTGCCCTGGTACGGCGCGTAGCCGCGCGCGTGCGGCTTCGGCAGGTCCTTGCGGTGGCCGGGCAGCAGCGTGTGCCGCAGGCCCAGCGGGCGCAGGATGCGGTTCTCGATCTCCTTCGCGTACGGGTTGCCGGTCAGCTTCTCGATGAGCATGGCGGCGATCACGTAGTTCGTGTTGGAGTAGCGCCAGCCCTGGCCCGGCTTGAAGTACGGCGGCTTCGACAGGCCTACGGCCAGCAGCTCCTGCGGCGTCTGGTCGTACAGCGTCTCCCTCGGCCGGTAGTCGCGCGCCGACCAGCCGGGGATGCCGGCGCCCGCGTAGTCGAAGACGCCGCTCGTGTGGTTGAGCGCCTGGCGGACGGTGACCTGGCTGTCCTCGGGCAGCGCGCCCGGCAGGTGCTTGCTCACCAGGTCGTCGAGGGACAGCTTGCCCTCGTCGGCGAGCTGCAGCAGCACGGTCGCCACGAACGTCTTGGTCACGCTGCCGACGCGGAAGTAGCCGCGCGGGTCGGCGGGCGCCTTCGAGCGCACGTCCCGCACGCCGACGGCCATCGCCCGGTCGCGGCCGTCCTCGCGCACCAGCGCCAGCGCGGCCGTCATGGCCTTCGCGTCCACCAGCGCGTCGAGCTGGGTCCTCAACTGCTCGTGCGTCGGCGCCACGGTGGTCAGGGCGAGGGCGAGCGCCACGGTCTTCGTCAGGATCATGACCTCAACGCTAGGGACGCCGGAGGGGCCGTACCATGCGGCGGACCGCACACCCGCCTGCGGAAAACCTCAGCCCGCGACCCTGGCGTACACGTACATGTCCCGCCGCTCCCCACCCACCTCCTTCCACTTCCGCAGCAGCCCCTCCCGCGTGAACCCGGCCTTCTCGGCGGCCTTCCACGACGCCGCGTTCCACGGCTCGACGTGCGCTTCCAGCCGCGCGATCCGCAGCTCGCCGAACGCCCAGGACGCCACCGCGCGCAGCGCCGCGCACGCCACCCCCTGCCCTCTGGCCGATCCGGCCACCCAGTAGCCGACGCTCGCGCGGCCGTGGGGGCCGGGCCACAGCCCGATCTGGCCGACGGCGCGGCCGTCGCGGGCGATCGCGAACGAGTAGCCCACGCCGTCGGCGGCCCTGGCCCACTGGCGGCGGACGAAGGCCGCGCCCTCGGCGTCGGAGTACACCGCCGGAACGGAGGTGATCAACGGGATGTACGGGTCGGCGGCGGCCTCGGCGACCGCGCGCAGGTCGGTCAGCCGCCACGGCCGCAGCAGGAAACCGCCGTCGGCGGGAAGGTCGGGGACGGTCATGGCACCATGATGGGCTCATGGGCGCCATCGTCTACGTTCGCGGCTGGCTGGAGTTCAACGGGCTGCGGGACGAGGCCGCGCGGGTCATCGGGGACGACCCGGGCTGGTCGTTCCCGGAGGGCTGGTTCGACGTGGCCTCCTACCTGCGGGCCGTCCCCGCGCCTCTGCTGGCCGACCTGGAGGAGCGGGTCCGCGCGGTCGCCGCGCTGCCGGCCGCCGACGAGGACGGCGACCGCGTGTGCGGCCTGTTCCTCGTCTTCCACGAGGTCCACGGCCAGGACGAGTGGCAGGTACGCGATGGCGGCCTGCACATCCGCCCGGCGTCGCCCGACTACGACTATCTGTGGGTCTGACGTTCTGGGGCGATCTGGGGCATTTGGATGAGAAAGGGCTAATGTTCGCCTCACCGGGCCCTCACCGCTGATCGAGATGCTTCTTCATGTCCGCACCGATGGGAAGGAAACGACATGAGGAACGTCAAGCTGGTTCTGGCAGGCGCCGCGCTGACCACCGTGTTCGGCGGGTTCGTGGCAGCCGGTCCGGCGCTCGCCGACGACAGGACCTGCCGGGGCACGATCGGCGCGGTGAGCGTGGACAGCCTGTATGTGCCGAAGGGCGCCACGTGCAAGCTGTCCGGCACCCGGGTCGAGGGTGACGTGAAGGTGGGCAAGGGCGCGACGCTGCTGGCCAAGCGGGTGAAGGTCGACGGCAACGTGCAGGCCGATGGCGCCCGCTCGGTGTCGGTCACCTCCCGTTCGGTGGTGGGCGGCGACATCCAGGTGGAGGACGGGGGCGCCACCACGGTGACCTCCTCGCGGGTCGACGGCAACATCCAGCTTGAGGACAACGACCGCCGCCAGCGCGTCGAGGGCAACCGGGTGGACGGCGACATCCAGGTGAAGGACAACCGCGGCGGCGTCCGCGTCCACCGCAACAAGGTCGACGGCAACCTGCAGTGCGAGGACAACAGCCCGCGGCCGACCGGCGGCCGCAACTCCGTCGACGGCGACAAGGAAGGCCAGTGCCGCCGCCTTTGACCGCGTTTTGACCATGCTTGCGTCGATCCGGTCCGGGTGGGCATCGTAGACCGGGTGACCAGCGATGAGACACGCGACGGGGTGGCGCTGACCAACCTCGACCAGCCCCTGTTCGACGGCGCGGAGGCGACCAAGCGGGACCTGGTCGACTACCTCGACGCGGTGCGCGACCGGATGCTGCCGGGGCTGCGCGAGCGGGCGCTGTCGGTGATCCGGGTGCGACCCGGCCAGGCTCCCTTCATGCAGAAGAACCTGCCCAAGTACGCCCCCGACTGGATCCGTACGACGTCGATGTGGGCGGAGGCGTCCCGCAGGCGGGTCACCTACGCGCTGTGCGACGACCGGCGGACGCTGCTGTGGTTCGGCAACCAGCGGGCGGTCGAGTACCACCCGGCGCTGGTGCGGGGTGATCACTTCACCCACCTGGTGCTCGACCTCGACCCGCCCGAGGGGGAGGGGTTCGGGGCGGTGGTGGCCGCCGCGATGCTGGTACGGCAGGCGCTGGCCGACTGCGGGCTGGCCGGGGCGGTCAAGACCAGCGGGGCCAAGGGGGTGCACGTGTTCGTGCCGGTGGTGGCCGGGATCGGCATGGAGGACCTGGCGGCGGCCACCCGGGCGCTGGCGGCGCGCGCCGAGCGCATCGACCCGTCGCTGGCCACGACGGCGTTCATCCGGGAGGACCGGGGCGGCAAGGTGTTCCTGGACTCGACCCGGGCGGGCGGGGCGACGGTGGTGGCCGCCTACAGCCCGCGCATCCGGCCGGGCACGCCGGTCTCGTTCCCGGTGGCGTGGGAGGAGCTGGACCGGGTGTCGCCGCGTGACTTCACCGTCCACACCGCTGTGGACAGGCTCGGCGACGGTGACCCGTGGGCCGAGCTGATGCCCGCCGAGCAGCGGCTGCCCGCCGACCTGATCGAGGAGGGGCACACGATCCCGGTGGCGCGGGTGCAGGCGATGCACGAGGGCAAGCGCCGCGCCAAGGCCCGCCGGGAGGACGAGCGTTCGCCTTAGGCGTTCGTCTTGCGCGATCGCCCAAATCTGGGGTACGGTTCCGGGCATGGACATCGTGCTCACCGACCGTGGCCCCGTGCGCGGGCTCGTCACCGCCGGCCACCGCGCCTACCTCGGCATCCCGTACGCCGCCCCGCCCGTGGGCGAGCTGCGCTGGCGCGCGCCGCGACCGGCGGCGGCCTGGACCGAGCCGCTGGACGCCACCCGGCCGGGCCCGATGTGCGCGCAGACCGGCGACCACCTGGGAGCCGGGAGCCTCAGCGAGGACTGCCTCTACCTGAACGTGACCGCGCCCCGCGAGGGCGCCGGGCTGCCCGTGATGGTGTGGCTGCACGGCGGCAGCTTCAAGGACGGCGCCGGTCACCTCTACGACGCCCGGCGGCTGGCCGTCCAGGGCCGGGTGGTCGTGGTGACCGTCAACTACCGGCTCGGCGCGCTCGGCTTCCTCGCCCATCCGGCGCTCGACCCGGAGTCGGCCGACTGCGGGCTGCTCGACCAGCAGGAGGCGCTGCGCTGGGTGCGGCGCAACGCGGCGGCGTTCGGCGGCGACCCGGGCAACGTGACGCTGTTCGGCGAGTCGTCCGGAGGCGTCGCCGCCGGGGCCCACCTGGTGATGCCGGGATCGGCAGGGCTGTTCCACCGGGCGATCCTGCAGAGCGCGCCGGTGACCGCGCCGTGGGCGCCCTCGCTCGCCCTGGGCAACAACCCGCGCCCCCGCGCGCAGGCCGAGCGGGAGGGCGAGGCGCTGGTCGCGCGGCTCGGCCTGGCCGACCTGGGCCGGCTGCGCGAGGTCCCGGTCGAGGAGCTGCTGCGGGCTGCCGCCGACCCCGCGCAGCCCGGGTTCGGGCCGGTCGCCGGGGGCGGGGCGCTGCCGGTCGATCCGGCGGCGGCGGTGCGGGCCGGCGACTTCCACCCGGTTCCGGTGCTGTTCGGGATCAACCGGCACGAGCAGCGGATGCACGTGTGGGGGCTGGAGATGGCCGTCCACGGCGGGCCGATCCCCGCCGGGCGCTACGCGGACGAGGTGCGCGCGGCCTTCGGCGGCGACGCGGACGCGGTGCTGGCCGAGTACCCGGCGGACGCCTACGCCTCCCCGGGTCAGGCGCTGGCCACGGCGCTGACCGACGCCCAGTACGCGCGGCACGCGCTCGACACCGGGGCGGCTCTGTCGCGGCGGACCGCCGCCTACGCCTACGAGTTCGCCGACGCCGCCGCGCCCTGGTTCGCGGCCTTCCCCAAGCCGTACGACATGGGCGCCTATCATGCCGCCGACCTGCCGTACCTGTTCGACGTGGGTTACAACGAGCCGCTGGACGAGGGGCAGCGGCGGCTGGCCGAGTACATGATCGGCCGCTGGGCCGCCTTCGCCCGCGACGGCGACCCCGGCTGGCCCGCCTTCACCGCGCCCGAGCCGTACGTGCAGGCGCTCGCGCCGGACGCGACCGGGCCCGTCGACTTCGCCGGGGAGCACCGGTACGCCTTCTGGACCGGGCTGAAAGTTTCAGCTCCGGCCGGGGCCTGACCTGAATCGATACAACGGCGGCCGCCCGCGTGATTGACCACCGCGCGGGCGGCTCCTAGCGTCTGAGGCGTCTCAGTCCTCCCCGTAGTTGGGACTTCGCGATGAATCGATTCAACGCCTGCCTGGCCGCCACGGCCGGGCTCGCGGTCGCGGGCGCGCTGGCCGTGCAGTTACCCGCCTCCGCCGCCGTGGCCTGCGACGTGGACTACGCCGTCGCCTCGCAGTGGTCCGGCGGGTTCACCGGCGACGTGACCATCCGCAACCTCGGCGACGCCGTCGACGGCTGGCGGCTGACCTGGACGTACGGGGCCGGGCAGCAGATCATCCAGGCGTGGAACGCCCAGGCGAGCCAGAGCGGCGCCGCCGTCACCATGACCGACGTGGGCTACAACGCCGCCCTCCCGGCCGGGGGCAGCGTCGGCTTCGGGTTCAACGCGTCCTGGAACGGCAGTGCGAACCCCGTACCGGAGTCCTTCGCCCTGAACGGCGTCGCCTGCACCGGCGCCGAGCCGTCGCCGTCGCCCGGTCCCGAGGGCGGCAAGCAGGTCGAGGACCTCGACCGGGGCCTGGTCAGCGTGCGCTCCGGCAGCGGCAACCTGGTGTCCTGGCGGCTGCTCGGCACCGAGGCCCGCGAGACCGCCTACAACGTCTACCGGGGCGGCACCCGCATCGCCACCGTGACGAACTCCACCAACTACCTGGATCCCGGCGCCGCCGCCGACGCCACCTACACCGTCCGGCCCGTCACCGGGGGCGCCGAGGGGCCCGCGTCCGAGCCGTCGCTGCGCTTCGGCAACGGCTACCTCGACGTGCCCGTCAGCCCGCCGTCCTCCGGCCACCACGCCAACGACGCGAGCGTCGGCGACCTCGACGGCGACGGCCGCCTCGACCTCGTGCTGAAGTGGGAGCCGAACAACGCCAAGGACAACTCCCAGTCCGGCGTGACCGACCCCGTCTACGTCGACGGCGTCAAGCTCGACGGCACCCGGCTGTGGCGCGTCAACCTCGGCCGCAACATCCGCGCCGGAGCCCACTACACCCAGTTCCAGGTGTACGACTACGACGGCGACGGCAAGGCCGAAGTCGCGATGAAGACCGCCGACGGCACCGTCGACGGCCGAGGCGCCGTCATCGGCGACGCCGGAGCCGACCACCGCAACTCCGCCGGCTACATCCTCACCGGGCCCGAATTCCTCACCATGTTCAACGGGCAGACCGGCGCCGCCATGTCGACCGTGCCCTACGACCCGCCGCGCGGCGACGTCTCCTCCTGGGGCGACAGCTACGGCAACCGCGTCGACCGCTTCCTGGCCGGCACCGCGTACCTCGACGGCGAACGGCCCTCGCTCATCATGGCGCGCGGCTACTACACCCGCTCGGTCATCGCCGCCTGGGACTTCCGCGACGGCCGCCTCACCAAGCGCTGGACGTTCGACTCCAACAGCCCCGGCAACAGCGCCTACGCCGGGCAGGGCAACCACTCGCTCACCATCGGCGACGTCGACGCCGACGGGCGCGACGAGATCGTGTACGGCGCCGCCGCCATCGACGACGACGGCCGCGGCCTGTGGAACACCCGCTGGGGCCACGGCGACGCCGCCCACCTCGGCGACCTCGACCCCGGCAGGCCCGGCCAGGAGTACGTGAAGATCTCCGAATCGTCCTCCCCTCCCGGCCTCTACATGCTGGACGCCCGCACCGGCTCGGCCCTGTGGCGCACCGGCAGCTCCTCCGGCGAGGGCCCCGGCCGCGGCGTCGCCGGCGACATCCACGCGGGAAGCCCCGGCGCCGAGTCCTGGGCCGCGGGCGCCGGCCAGAACGGCCTGCGCGACACCTCCGGCGCCGTCATCGGCCGCCAGCCGTCCTCGGCCAACTTCCTGTCCTGGTGGGACGGCGACCCCGTCCGCGAACTGCTGGACCAGACCAGGGTCGACAAGTACGGCACCGGCGGCGAGACCCGGCTGCTGACCGCCTCGGGCGTCCACTCCAACAACGGCACCAAGGCCACCCCGTCCCTGTCGGGCGACATCCTGGGCGACTGGCGCGAAGAGGTCATCTGGCCGACGACCGACAACCGCGCCCTGCGCATCTACGCGACGCCGCACGTCACCACCACCAAGATCCACACCCTGCTGCACGACCCGCAGTACCGGGTCGCGCTCGCCTGGCAGAACACCGCCTACAACCAGCCCCCGCACCCGAGCTTCTTCATCGGGAACGCCATGCCCACCCCACCCGCCCCGGCCGTGTACGTCCGCTGACCGCTCGCCGGGAGGCGGGGGTCGGTATCGTGGCGCGATGGCTGTTCAGGTGATCGTGCTCAATGGCGGGTCCAGCTCGGGGAAGTCCGGGATCGCGCGGTGTCTGCAGGCGATCCTGCCGGAGCCGTGGCTGACGCTCGGGGTCGACACGATGATCGAGGCGATGCCCGTCGCCATGCGCTCGTCGGAGGCGGGGATCGAGTTCGCGCCCGACGGGGGGATCAGCGTCGGGCCGGAGTTCAGCAGGCTGGACGCCGCCTGGACCGCCGGGGTCGCCGCGATGGCGCGGGCGGGGGCGCGGGTGATCGTGGACGAGGTGTTCCTGGGCGGGGCCGCCTCGCAGGAGCGGTGGGTGCGGGCCCTGGCCGGGCTGGACGTGGCGTGGGTGGGCGTCAGGTGCGAGGCGGCGGTCGCGGCGGCGCGGGAGACGGCGCGCGGCGACCGGGTGGCGGGGATGGCGGTGTCGCAGGCCGGGATCGTGCATCAGGGGGTGCGCTACGACCTGGAGGTCGACACCGCGAAGGCCGAGGCGCTGGAGTGCGCTCGGGTCATCGCCCGGTTCGTCGAGGAGCGGGAGCACGGCGGCCGGGCGCTGCCCGGGGATCGGTGAGCGTCCTCAGGACTTCCTGGCGAAGGTCTGACCGGCGACGAGCGCGCCGAGGGCGAGGACGAAGCCGGCGATCTGCCAGCCGTTGAGCGTCTGGCCGAGCACGGCGAGCCCGGCGACGGTGGCCACGAGCGGGTTGGTGAGGCCGAGCAGCGACACGGAGGTGGGCGCGAGCCGGTCGATCCCGCGGAACCACAGCGCGTAGGCGATCGCGGTGCCGAACACGCCCAGGTAGGCGAAGCCGAGCAGGTTGGGCACGGTGAGGGTGGCGGGCAGCCCCTCGACGGCCAGGGTGAGCGGCGCGATGGCCAGGCCGCCGATGGTGAGCTGCCAGCCGGTCATGACGAGCGGCGACTCGGGCCGTCCCCATTTCTTGGCCAGCACGATGGCCAGGCCCATGAGGGAGGTGGCGGCCAGCATGGCGAGGATGCCGAGCGGGTCGAGCCGGGCCTCGGAGGTGAGCGTCAGCAGGGCCACGCCGCCGGTGCCGGCCAGGGCGGCGTACAGGACGGCTCGGGCGGGGCGCGTGGACAGGACGAGGATCGACAGGAGCGCCACGACCAGCGGTTGCACGGACCCGATGGTGGCGGCGACGCCGCCGGGCAGCCGGTAGGCGCCGAAGAACAGCAGGGGGAAGAACGCCCCGAAGTTCAGCATGCCGAGCACCGCGGACTTCCACCACCACGAGCCGGTGGGCAGCCGCCGGGCGACGGCGAGGAGCACGAGCCCGGCGGGGAGGGCGCGCAGGGTGGCGGCGAGCAGCGGCCGGTCGGGGGGCAGCAGCGTGGTGGTCACGACGTAGGTGGTGCCCCAGCTCATCGGGGCGAGGGCAGCCAGCACGAGGTCGCCGACGCGGCTCGGGCGGACGGCCGCCGGCGCGGCGATGGTTGCCATGACGTTCCCTCCTCATTGATAATCTCAACGTTGAGATAACAGCATATTGATTCAGCGAACGTCAAGTCTCTTAATGTTGAGAGGATTACCGATGGGCGACGCGGTGGACGCGGTCACCGCTCAGTGGCGGCGCGAGCGGCCGGACGTGGACGTGTGGCCGATGGAGGTCGTCGGCCGGGTGTCGCGGCTGTCGCGGCTGCTGGAGCGCGGGATCAAGGAGGTGTTCGGCGCGCACGGGCTGGAGAGCTTCGAGTTCGACGTGCTGGCCACGCTGCGCCGCTCCGGCGCCCCGTACGAGCTGAGCGCCGGGACGCTGCTCAAGGCGGCGATGGTGACCTCGGGCGCGATCACCAACCGGATCGACAAGATGGAGGCCAAGGGCCTGGTCGAGCGGGTGCGCGACGTGGAGGACCGGCGCTCGGTCCGCATCAGGCTCACCCCGCGCGGGCTGGAGCTCGTCGACAAGGTCCTGGTCGAGCACGTCGCGAACGAGGCCCGCCTGCTGTCCGGCCTGGCCCCGGCCGACCGCGACACGTTCGTCGCCCTGCTGCGCGGGCTGCTGGAGTCGCTCGGGGACACCGCGATCGACTGATCAGTCGTCGAGGCCGCGCGCGCTGAGCGCCTCGCCCAGGGCGTCGGCGTGCCGCAGCGCGCTGACGACCAGCGGCACCGCGAACGCGCGCAGGCTCCACTCGACCCCCCGCGCCCGCTGGGCCTCCCTGACCCGGGCCGCCAGCCCGGCCATCACCGGCACGGTCCTGATGGTCAGCGACAGCAGCAGCGACAGCCGGAACGGGTCCACGCCGAGCCGCCGGGCCGGCCGCAGGCCGCGTTCCAGCGTCGCCAGCATGGCGGAGGTGCGGGTGGTGAGCGTGACCAGCGCCGCCAGGGCCACCGCCAGGACCAGCCTGGACGTGAGCATCGCCGCCGTCGGCAGCCCCGCGATCACCCACTGCACGGCGAACAGCGCCACCGCGAACCAGCGCACCGGCCGGATCTGCGCCCAGGCCGCCGCCGCGCCCACCCCGGACAGCGCGTAGAGCCCGGCGGTCACCAGCGCCGCCGCCCCCATCGCCCACGGGGAGCGCAGCAGCACGAGCACCGTGCAGCACACCGCCAGGCCCAGCAGCTTGACGCCCACCGGCAGCCGGTGCAGCGGCGAGCTCCCGGGCACGTAGATGCCGGCCAGGCCGTTCGCGCCGCTCACGCCATGAGCTTCCGGTAGTGGGCGAGCGCCGACTCGGGGGTCGCGTCGGCCACGATCCGGCCCTCGTCCAGCACCAGCACCCGGTCGAACCCGTCGAGCAGCGGCAGGTCGTGCGTCACCACGATCACCTGCATCGGCAGCTCGCGCAGCACCTCGGCGACCAGCCGGGAGTGGCGCAGGTCGAGCAGCGTCGTGGGCTCGTCCATGACCAGGATCTCCGGCTCCAGCACCAGGACCGAGCAGAGCGCCAGCAACTGCTTCTGCCCGCCGGAGAGCTGGTGGGCCGGGTGGTCGGCGTGCCCGTCGAGCCCGTAGCGGGCCAGCACGGCCGACACCCGCCGCGTCACCTCGGCGGCCGGCAGCTTGTGGCGGCGCAGCGAGAACGCCACGTCTTCGGCCACGGTCGGCATCACGATCTGCGCGTCCGGATCGGTGAACAGGAACCCCACCCGCCGCCGGATCCGCGCCGCGTGCCGCCGCGTGTCGTCGCCGAGCACGGTCACGGTGCCGGACGAGGGCAGCGCCAGCCCGTTGAACAGCCGGGCCAGCGTGCTCTTGCCGGAGCCGTTGGCGCCGGCCACGCCGATCCGCCGCTCCGCGAGCGTGGCGGTGATGCCGCGCAGCACGTCGCGCTGCCCGAGCCGGACGTGCACGTCAGCCAGGTCGATCATTCACACCACCTCGAACAGGGCGGCGACCCCGAGCCCGCCGCCGACCGCCGCCGTCGCCAGCCCGAGCGTCCCCGCCGGCGCGCCCGCCCGGACGAGCCGCGTGAACAGTCGCGTCACCACGACCGCCCCGCTCGCCCCCCACGGGTGCCCGAGCGCGAGCGCGCCGCCGTCGGCGCACACCCGCCCGGCGTCGGCGCCGAGCGGGTCGAGCCCCAGCGCGTCGGTCACCGCCAGCGTCTGCGCCGCGAACGCCTCCACGATCTCCACCGCCGCGACCTGCTCCATCGTCACTCCGGTACGGGCGAGCAGGCGGCGGACGGCGGGCACCGGCCCCCATCCGGGCAGCGCCGGATCGCATCCGGTGACGGTCCCGGCCACCAGCCGCAGCCCGGGCAGCCCGGCCCGCAGCCGTTCGGGCACGACGGCGACCGCGGCGGCGCCGTCGCTGTTGGGCGCCGAGTTGCCGGCCGTCACCGCGCCGCCCGGCACGAACGCCGCCGGCAGCCGCCCCAGCGACCCCTCGCGCAGCAGCCGGGGCCGCTGGTCGCTGTCGCGCCCCTCGACGGGAACGATCTCCGCCGCGAACCGGCCCGCCTCCCGCGCGGCCACCGCCTTGGCGTGGCTCGCCAGCGCGTAGCGGTCCTGCCGGTCCCGCTCGACACCCCTGGCCACGCCCAGCGCCTCGGCCGCCGCGCCCATCTCCGGGTCGGGATGGCCGTCGGGGGCGAACGGCGCGCGCTCGTACGGCTCGGCCTCGCCACGGCGGGTGCGCAGCGGCGCGGTGGACGCGCTCTCCACGCCGCCCGCCACGACGAGCTCCGCCTCACCGCTCCGTACGGCCTGCCCGGCGAGCAGGACGGCGGCCAGGCCGCTCCCGCACTGCCGGTCGACCGTGACCCCCGGCACCTCGTGGCCCAGCCCGGCGCCCAGCGCCGACACCCTGGCCAGGTTGCCGCCGGGACCCATGCAGTTGCCCAGCATCACGTCGTCCACCGGCAGCCCGAGCCCGGCCGCGTCGCGGACGACCGCCGCGATCACCGGGGCGGCCAGCCGGTCGGCGCCCACGCCCTTGAACGCGTGCCCGGCCGTCCCGATCGCCGTCCGGCGCGCGGCCACCACCACGGGCGCGTCCATCAGGACAGCCGCCGCAGGGCCGGGTCGCCGTCGGCGAGCCGGGCGGCGACGAGCGCGCGGGCCGGCTTGCCCGTCGCGGTGCGCGGCAGCTCCTGGACCGCGTACCAGCGGCGGGGCCGCTGCGCCAGGTCGAGCCCGCCGCGTGCGACGGCCTCCAGCGCGGACCTGGGCGGTGGCGCGCCGGCCGCCTCGACGATCGCGGTGACCACCGAGCCCAGGTCGGGATGGGGCGAGCCGATCACCACGATGTCGCCCACGCCGGGCACGGCCCGCAGCACCTCCTCGACGTCCTCGGGCACCACGGTCGCCCCGCCGGTCTGGATCGCGCCGTCTCCCCGGCCGCGCAGCCGCAGCGACTCTCCCGGCCGGTACGGCTCGGCCAGGTCGCCGACGCTCATCCACCCGTCGCCGTCGCGGAGCAGCGGTCCGCTCGCCCCGGCCGCGTAGCCCTCGGCCAGCCAGGGGGAGCGGGCCCACACGGTGCCGAGGTCGCGGCCCGGCTTGACCCGGACGTCGATCTCCACCCCGGGGAACGGCCGCAGCCCGGTGCCGTCGGCGTCCGCGGCCACGAACGACAGCTCGGTGGCCCCGTAATAGGACACCACCCGCATCCCGGCGCGCTCGCGCAGCCCTTCGGCCAGTGCCGCGCCGCCCACGGCGGCCACCCGCAGCGGGCTGCCCGCCGGCCGATCGGCCAGCAGCTCGGGCAGCCGGTGCGGCACCAGGTGCACGGCCGTCGCGCGGGCGAGCTGCCCGGCCAGCGCGCCGGGCGACCAGCGGCCGGGCACCAGCGCCGTCGCCCCGGCGGCCAGCGCGTGCACGGCCGCGAACCCGTACAGGGAGGAGACGAGCGGCCCGGGCACCAGCACCACGTCGTCGGCGGTGATGCCGGTGAGCTCGCTGAACGGCTCGAACGAGCCGGTCCACGAGCCGCGCGTGCGCACCACGGCGCGCGGGCGGCCGGTGCTGCCCGAGCTGAAGCAGGCCCACGCCAGGTCGCCGGGCCGTGCCGGGCGGCCGGTGAAGGCGGCGTCCGGCAGGCCGGCCGGGACGGCGTCGAGGGTCAGGGCCGCGGGGATCTCGGGCGGCGCCTCGCGGGCCGGGTCGCACAGCAGCGGCGTCCCGCCGAGCAGGTCGACCGCCAGCACGGCGGTGAGCTGGTCGACGGGGTCGGCCGCGCGGATCACGGCCAGGGGCGTCGCGGCGCCTGCCGGGAGAGGGGCGAGGGCGGCGGCGAGCCGTTCGGCCCGCCTGGCCAGGGCGCCGTAGGAGAGCTCGCCCGACGGCCCGGCCAGCGCGAGGCGGCCGGGACGGGACGCGGCGTGCCGCAATACCTGTGCTGCGACTGGCATGCCAGGTTCAGAGTTCCTTTCCGGCTCGGAGCCGTTCGCGGTGCACGGCCGGGACCGCGTCGGGGTAGGCCCGCTGGGTCCCGCGCGCCACGAACGCCGTCAGCACCGCCTTGGCCACGTCACCCGGCACGAACCCCAGCGTGAGCAGGGCCGCCTGCCCCAGCGTCAGCCCGCCGACGA
This sequence comes from Nonomuraea sp. NPDC003214, assembly GCF_053590035.1. Taxonomy (NCBI): domain Bacteria; kingdom Bacillati; phylum Actinomycetota; class Actinomycetes; order Streptosporangiales; family Streptosporangiaceae; genus Nonomuraea; species Nonomuraea sp. NPDC003214. The sequence goes on from NZ_JBSFSX010000024.1 coordinate 28,975, forward strand.
GCGCCCACAGCGGGATGCCCACCAGATAGACGACCCCGAGGCCACCGGCCAGGGAGGCTACCAGCAGCCGTCCGATGCCCGGGGAGCGCCCGCCGCGCTCGACGATCCACCCGATGAGGGCGGCGCCGGGCAGCCAGCCGAGCAGGAACCCGACCGACGGCCCGGTGAACACCGCCAGCCCGCCGCGCCCGCCCGCCAGCAGCGGCAGCCCGGCCGCGACCAGCAGGATGAAGACCGCGATCGCCAGCGCGGCCCGCCAGGAGCCGAGGATCGCCCCGGCGAGCATGACGCCGAGCGTCTGGAGCGTGATCGGCACCGGGCCGAACAGGTTGAGCCCCGGGACGAGGCCGAGCGCGGCGATCAGCGCGGCGAAGACGGCCACCCGGGCCACGTCCACGATGGGGAGGCGCAATCGGTACATTCCCGCTCCTCAGCTAGGTTTTTGCTGCCGGGTCCGATCCCACACCAGAACGTCCGCCGGGGTTATGGAGGGTTGCCACAACGTTGCCCGGCCGAAGATGTAGCGCATAGGCACGCCGCCACGGGCTAGAGACAAGGCATGGCAGACGGGATCGTCGACTGGGTCACGGGTCTGATGGAATCGCTGGGCGCGCCGGGGGCGGGCCTGGCCGTCGCGCTGGAGAACCTGTTCCCGCCGGTGCCGAGCGAGGTGATCCTGCCGCTCGCCGGGTTCACGGTGAGCCGGGGGGAGCTGGTGCTCTGGCAGGTGCTGGTGTGGACGACGGTCGGGTCGGTGGCGGGCGCGCTCGCGCTGTACGGCATCGGCGCGGCCCTGGGGCGCGACAGGATGCACGCGCTGGCCGAGAAGGTCCCGCTGGTCAAGGTCGACGACGTGCGCAAGACCGAGGCGTGGTTCGAACGCCACGGGCGCAAGACGGTGTTCTTCGGGCGGATGGTGCCGATCTTCCGCAGCCTGATCTCCATCCCGGCCGGCGTGGAGCGGATGCCGCTGCCCGCGTTCACGCTCTTCACCACGCTGGGCAGCTTCCTGTGGAACACCGCCCTCGTCATGGCCGGCTACCTGCTGGGCGAGCAGTGGTCACTGGTCGAACGGTATGTGGGCATTCTCACGTACGTGGTCATCGGGCTGATCGTGCTGGCCGTCGGGGTGTTCGTGTGGAAGCGGGTGTCGGAGGGGCGCAAGGCCCGCCGGTAGCCTCGGCTTCCGTGAACATCAGAACGGGCGTCGCGGCCGATGCCGACGCCATCGCGGCTCTCCACACCGAGAGCTGGCGCACCGCCTATGCCGGGATCATGCCGGAGTCCTACCTGGAGGGGCCGCTGCCCGCGACCCATCGCGAGCTGTGGCGGGCCAGGGCCGAGAGCGAGGTCCACCTCAACGGCGGTGACCCGCCCTGCCTGCTGGTGGCCGAGGACGAGGCGGGTGTGAGCGCGTTCGCGTATCTGGTGCCGGAGCGCGACGGCCGGGTGCTGCTGGACAACCTGCACGTGCGGCCCACGCTCAAGCGGTCCGGCCTGGGCCGCCGGCTGATGGACCGGGGGCTCGGCTGGGCCGCCGAGCACCACCCGGGCAAGACCGTCTACCTGGAGGTCCTGCGCGACAACGCCGCGGCCAGGGCCTTCTACGAGCGGATGGGCGGCAGGCCCGGCCGCGCGTTCGTGGAACGCTTCAACGCCGGGTTCGAGCTGGACGTCGTCGAATACACCTGGAGCCCGGTCAACGGCCGGTGAAGTGCCGGGTGAACCAGTCGCGGGCCAGGTCGGCGACCGTCTCGAGCGCCCCGGGCTCCTCGAACAGGTGGGTGGCCCCGGGGACGATCCGTAGCTCGCTCTCGGCGTTCAGCTCCCGCTGGGCGGCCTCGTTCAGCTCGATCACCGGCTCGTCGGCGCCGCCCACCACGAGCAGCGTCGGGGCCCGTACCGACGCCAGGCGCGGCCCGGCCAGGTCGGGACGGCCGCCTCGGGAGACGACGGCGGCGACGATGTTGTCCGGTTCGGCGGCCGCCCACAGGGCGGCCCCGGCGCCGGTGCTGGCCCCGAAGTAGCCGACCGGCAGCCCGGTCGCGCCCGGGTCCTCGCGCACCAGGGCGGTCGCCGCGAGCAGCCGCCCGGCCAGCAGCTCGATGTCGAACACGTTGCCCCGGTCGGCCTCCTCCTCCGGCGTGAGCAGGTCGAACAGCAGCGTGCCCAGCCCCGCCTCGTTGAGCGCGTCCGCGACGAAGCGGTTGCGCGGGCTCAGGCTGCTGCTGCCGCTGCCGTGCGCGAACACCACCACGCCGAGGGCGTGTTCGGGCACCACGAGCTGCCCCGATATTTCGACATCCACCTGTGACACCTCCAGTCACCAGGCTCCTACCCACTGTGATGCTGGGTAGGACCCGGGTGTGGAGGAGGAATCGCGCAGACGGGGCAGGAGCCTGCCGCCGCTGAAGCGCATCTCCCGGCACGGCAAGGTCGTGCTGGAGCAGGCGCGGCGGCTGGGGCTCGGCGACTGGCTGCGCACCGAGCGGGAGTCCCTGGCCCAGACGGTCAAGGTGACGGTCGCCTGCATGGTGGCCTGGTGGCTGGCGGCCGTGGTGATGAAGACGCCGATGCCGGTGCTGGCCCCGATCGGCGTCCTCGCCACGGTGTCCGTGACCGCCTACAGCACGGTCGTGCGGGGGGCCCAGCAGATCGGCGCGGTCGTGGTGGGGGTGACGGCGGCGATCGCGCTGATCATGTTCATCGGCGCGAACGCGGTCACGCTGGGCCTGCTGGTGGCCGCCGGGCTGGTGCTGACCCGGCTGCTCAACCTGCCCAGCCAGAACGTGCAGATCCCGATCACCGCGCTGCTCGTGTTCGCGCTGGGCAGCACCTACAGCATGTACCGGCTGGCCGACCTGCTGCTCGGCGTCGGCGTCGGGATCGGCGCCAACCTGCTCGTGCTGCCGCCGCGCTACATCGAGGAGGCGCAGAAGGACCTGGCCGCGCGCTCGGCCGACCTGGCGGAGCTGGCCCGCGACATCGCCGAGGGCCTGTACGGCCGGTGGGGCGAGAACGAGTCGCGCGAGTGGCTGGACCGTTCCCGGGAGCTGGCCCGCGACCTCGACGACAGCGAGGAGGTCGCCGAGCAGGCCGTCGAGTCCGTACGGCTGAGCGTGCGGCCCCGCCGATACGAGGAGCGGCTGGACCAGGTCGCCGAGGCCATGACCGCCCTGGACCACGCCTGCCAGCAGTTGCGCGGCATCGCCAGGGCGCTCAACGACCTGGTCGTGGGCGCGCGCGGGCTGCCGGACGTGGACGCGGCGCTGCTGCCGGTGGCGCTGGGCGACGAGCTGGAGGCCATCTCGCGCGCCTTCTCCGCGTTCGGCGGCCTCCAGGTCGGCTGCGGCACCGAGGAGGACCTCGCCGCCCTGCGCCAGGCGTTGCGCGACGGCGAGCAGGAGGACCGCGCCGTCGCCGACACCTTCAAGGACACCGAGCACGTCGGCCTGTGGTCGCTGTACGGGGCGATGCTCGACGCCTGCCGCGGGATCAGGCACGAGCTCGACCCCGACCACGGGCCGCACCGGGCCGCGTTCCCGCCGGACTGCACGTGACTCAGGCGAGCAGCAGCGCGGTCACGAACTGCAGCACGTGCCAGGCCACGTAGGCGGCGAGGGAGCCGAACGCCCACTCCTTGGCCCGGGAGATCCGCCCCGCCCAGCGCAGCGCCTCGACGGGTTCGCGCCCGCGCCGCCGCCCGGCCCTGGCCACGAAGAACGCGGCCACCAGCCAGCCGGCCGCAGAGAAGGCGAGCAGGCCGGCGGAGAGCGCGAGCAGCGGCGCGGAGGCGGGCGGCGCGGCCCCGGGGACGAGCTGGCGCACCCAGGCCATCGACACCATGGCGAGCACGGTCAGCGTGATCCGCCTGTCCTTGCGCGCCTGTCGCCTGAGCCACTGAAGGTCTTGACGCAGATGGTTCTTGAGCATCCGGATCACCTCCGCTTGGAGTAGCTGGTGAGACCAGCTAACGGGGGAACCCGGGCCAAGATCTGCGACCTAAGGCCCAAAAAATCACGACATTTCGCGGAGTTCTGCGGCGGCCTTCCGCGCCTCGAACACGTCACCCACCTCCTCCAGCGTCCGCACCGCCTCGCCCAGCAGCTCCGCCGCCGCCACCGCGTCACCCTGCCGCCGCGCGATCAGCCCCAGCGCCCGCAGCGCGCACCCCAGGTCACGCCGCGTCCCGCAGCCCCGGTGCACGTCCCTCGCCTGCTCGGCGTACGCCCGCGCCTCCTCCGGCCGGTCCAGGTCGAGCAGGATCATCGCCAGCGTGGTGAGCGCCGCCGCCCACCGGTCCCGCGTGCCCGTCTCGTGCTGCAGCTCCACCGTCCGCGCCGCGTACTCCAGCGCCGCCGCCGGCCGGCCCGCCGTGTGCAGCGCCTGCGCCACCGACAGCAGCGCGCTGGCCCGGTCGTCGCGGACCTCCTCCCGGATCGCCAGCGACGCCAGCGCCGCCCGCAGCGCGTCCCGGTGCCGGTCCAGCGACAGGTACGTGTACGCCAGCGTCTCCTGCACGTCCGCCTCGGCCCGCCGGTTGCCCAGCCCCTGCACGATGTCCAGCGCCTCCAGCGCGTACACGAACCCCACCTGCGGCTGCCCCTGCCGCCGCCGCACCCGCGCCAGCCGGTTCAGCATCCGCGCCTCGGCCGGCAGGTCGCTGATCACCCGGCTGATCGCCAGCGCCTGGCTCAGGTGGTCGTCGGCGCGCAGGTAGTCGGCCAGCCGCCAGTGCACCAGCCCGATGTCCCCCAGCGTCTCGGCCCGGCCCTGCTCGTGGTGCAGCTCCACCTGTACGGCCAGCGCCTGCTCGTACCGGTCCAGCGCCTCGTCGTAGCGGGAGCCGTTGCGCGCGATGCGGCCCAGCGTGCACAGCGCCCGGCCGTAGCCGTGCTGGTCGCCCGTGGCCGTGTAGCCGGCCAGCGCCCGCTCCGCGTCACGCTGGGCGTCCTGCGGCAGCCGCAGCGCGTCGTACACGTCGGCCAGGCAGAGCAGCGTCTCCGCCTCGGCGTGCTCGTCGCCCAGCTCGTGGCAGATGGACAGCGCCTCCAGCCCCTCCGACAGGGCGGCGTTCGGCTCGCCGAGGCTCTGCTGCACCCGGGCCAGGATGATCAGGCTCTGCGCGGTGCCCCGGCGGTCGCCCAGCTCCTCGCGCACCTCCAGCGCCTGCCCGGCGTGGTCCAGGGCCAGCTCGTGCCGGTTCTGCGACAGGTGCAGTCGCGACAGCGTGTGCAGGCTGTCGGCCACCCCGGTCAGGTCGCCGATCTCCCGGTAGAGCTCCAGCGCCTCGCCCGCGCACTTCAGCGCCTCCTCGCCGTTGCCCGCGATGCCGTGCACCTCGGCCAGGTCGTTCAGCGCCCTGGCCCGGCCCTCCCGGTCGCCGAGCAGGTCGAAGTCGGCCAGCGCCTCGCCGATGTAGCGGGCGGCGCGCGTGGAGGGCCCGATGGCGCGGTGGATCGAGCCCAGATGGCTGCGCATGACCGCGATCGCCCGGCGGTTGCCCACCTGCCGCGCGCAGTCGAGCCCGGCCTGCTGGATCTCCAGGTTGTTCTCGTAGTAGCGCAACCGCCTGAACGGCTCGAACACCGCCTCGGCCAGCCGCCAGGCGATGCCGTGCGCGCCGGTCTCCTCCGCCAGCCGCGTCACCGAGACCAGCGCCCGGCGCTCGGCCTCGAACCACTCGCCCGGCGTCGCCGGATCGGCCGCCTTGGCCAGGTAGTGGTCCAGCAGCCGCACCCTCGCCTCGCGCACGCCCGCCTCGGCGTGCCTGCCCAGCTCCCTGGCCAGCCCCTTGACCAGGTCGTGCACCCGGTAGCGGGCCCCGGGCAGCGGCTCGACCAGGTACGCCCGGTGCAGCCCCGCCAGCGCCGTCACCGCCTCGCTCACCGGCACGCCGAGCGTCGCGGCCAGCACCTCCGGCGTGAACGCCCCGCCCGGCAGCAGCCCGACGTGCCGGAAAGCCCGCCGCTGTGCCGGGTCCAGCGACTCGTACGCCAGGTCGAGCGCCGAGCGGAACGCCTCCTCCGGGTCGCCCGAGAACGTCGGCCGCAGGTCGGGCCGGCGCAGCTCGCGCACCCGGGAGGCGACGCTGAGCTCCGGGTTCTCGGCCAGCTTGGCGGCGGAGATGCGCAGCGCGAACGGGTGGTAGGAGCACACGCGGGCCAGCTCGGCCAGCCCGTCGCGGTCGGCGGCGCGCGGCGACTCCTCGCCCAGCACCGCCACCAGCAGCGCCACCGCGTTGCCCGGGTCGAGCACGGGCACGTCCATCAGGTCGGCGTGCCCGGTGGCGCGCAGCGGCCCCATCCTGGTCCTGCTGGTCACCAGCACCACGCAGTCCTTGCTGCCCGGCAGCAGCGCGCGCACCTGGGCCGGGTCGGCGGCGTTGTCCAGGATGATCAGCAGCCGGCGCCCGGCCAGCCTGCTGCGGTAGAGCAGCATCAGCTCGGCCTCGTCGGAGGCGGGCATGTGCTCGCCGACGCCGAGCGAGCGCAGGATCTGACCCAGCGCCTCGGCCGGGTTCATCGGCGGCTGGCTGGGCGACTGGCCGCGCAGGTCGATGACGATCTGCCCGTCGGGGAACCGGCCGGCGTGCAGGTGGGCCCAGTGCGTGACCAGCGCGGTCTTGCCGACGCCGGGCAGGCCCTGGACCACCAGCGTGTTCGTCCGGCGGGGCCGCTCCAGCCAGGAGGTGAGCAGGTCGAGGCTCTGCTGGCGGCCGGTGAAGTCGGGCACGTCGGCGGGGAGCTGCGCCGGCCGGGGCACCTCGCCGGCGACGAGCGGCGCGTCCGGCTTGGCCAGGAACGGCGTCACCCGGCCCGTCCACGGCTCGGCCAGGTGCTCCCAGCTCCCGGCGGCGGCCCGCAGCGCGACCGGGTCGGCGATCACCAGCTTCCGGTAGCCGGGCCGCACCAGCCAGCCGCGCCGCGTCCAGTCGGCGAGCTGCCGCTGCACCACGTCGGCGGAGCTGCCGACCAGGTCGGCCAGCGTCTCCATGGACAGCGGCGGCGCCGCCTCGGAGGCCAGCCCGTAACGCTCGTCGAGCTGTAAGAGCCACACGGCCAGCCGGGCGGCGACGGGCGCCCGCGACAGCGCCTCGTGCCGGCGGGCGGCCACGTTGCGCGCGAACAGCTCCTGCACCAGCGCCGTCGCCGCCGCGCTGCTGGCCGCCACGTGCTCGCGCAGCCGCCGCAGGTCGATCGGCCAGGCCCGCACCTCGGTCAGCGCGTCGATCCTGACCCGCTCGCCGGGGCTCCAGAACGCCAGCTCGCCCACGAGGTCGCCGGCGGAGCGCAGGTCGTGGATGACCTCGCGGTCGCCGCCCGGCAGGTATTCGCGGGCGAAGCCGTAGTCGATCAGGTGCACCCGGCTCGCCGGGCGCAGCGGCGAGCAGATGTGCTCGTTGCGCCGGTAGATCCGGGCCTTCTCGTCGGCCAGCGACCGGAAAGGGCTCACCGCCACCACCATTCCCCGGGACGGCGGCGTCCACGACTCGACACTTGTCAGATCAGTTGAACTCCGATCAAGGCAGGTGTCAACGGTTCATACGTGCGCGGAATCGGCCCGATCGGGAACGAAGCGGTAACCCACGTTGCGCACGGTGCCGATCAGCGACTCGTACTCGGTGCCGAGCTTGGCCCGCAGCCGCCGCACGTGCACGTCGACCGTGCGGGTGCCGCCGAAGTAGTCGTAGCCCCAGACCTCCTGGAGGAGCTGCGCCCTGGTGAACACCCGGCCGGGGTGCTGAGCCAGGTATTTGAGCAGCTCGAACTCCTTGAACGTGAGGTCGAGCACCCGGCCGCGCAGCCGGGCCGTGTAGGTGGCCTCGTCGATCGACAGGTCGCCGCTGCGGATCTCGTCGGGCACCTCCTCGGCCGACCCCTGCGACATGCGGCCCACGGCCATCCGCAGCCGCGCCTCCACCTCGGCCGGCCCGGCGCTGTCGAGCAGGACGTCGTCCACGCCCCACTCGGCGGTCATCGCGGCCAGCCCGCCCTCGGTGACGATCACCAGCAGCGGGCAGTCGATCCCGGTGGTGCGGATCAGCCGGCACAGGCTCTTGGCCTGCACGAGCTCCTTGCGGGCGTCGACGAGCACGGCGTCGGACGGCGGGGCGTCGATGAGCGCGGACGCCTCGGCGGGCGCGACGCGGACCGAGTGGAGCAGCAACCCGAGCGCCGGCAGCACCTCGGACGACGGTTCGAGGGCGTTGGTCAGCAGGAGCAGGTTGCTCATCTCGGCCTCCTAAACGCGCAGGGACCCGGGGGCTACGTCGCCCAGGTCCCGTAGGCGAGGATATCCCACGGCTTTGTCGCGGACATTGCGCGTCCAGGGGGTGAACAACGGCTCTCATGAAACATCCGTGTTAACGAACGTGCACAATGGTGGAGAATCTACGGTGAGGTACTGATGGCCTTGGGAAAAGTGCGTTATTGGGCGGCGGCGAAGCAGGCGGCCGGAGTGGCGGAAGAAACGTTCGAGGCCGCCACGCTTGGCGAACTCATGACGAAAATCACAGAAAACCGCGCCGAACTCGCTCGGATCGTGAGCAGGTCGTCATTCTTGATCGATGGTTCTCCCGTCGGTAAGAGGCCGCATGACGAGGTGCCTCTCGGCGACGGCGTGACCGTCGAGGTGTTGCCGCCGTTCGCCGGTGGGTGATGGCGCGCTTTGGCGGGGAATCAGTCGATAAGCTCATGACCCCCCGCGTGAGACAGGGAGCCCGATGCGCAAGCTGCTCGTTTTCCTGATGCTGCTGATCGTCCTCCTGGTCGTCCTCGACCGGGTCGCGGTCGCGGGCGTGCAGCGCGACCTGGCCAACCGCATCGCCGCCGCCACCGACGTCACCGGCACCCCCGAGGTCACCATCGAGGGCATCCCCTTCCTCACCCAGGCGATCTCGGGCCACTACCCGGAGGTGCGCTTCGACCTCGGCACGCTCAGCTACGGCGGCGTGCCGATCGAGAACCTCAAGGGCGCCGCCTACGACGTGACCGCCCCGCTGACCGACGTCATCCAGAACCGGGCCGACATCCGGGCCGGCCGCCTGGCCGTCACCGGCACCGTGTCCAGCGCCACGATCGACCGCTTCGCCCCGCAGGGCATCAAGGTCAGCGGCAAGGGCGACAGGTTCGTCGCCTCCGGCGAGCTGATGGTGGGGGCGCAGAAGGTGAAGTTCACCGCCGAGATGCGGGCCGAGCTCGCCGACGGCGGCATCCGGCTCCAGGCCGAGAAGATCGAGGGCGTGCCCGACCAGCTCGCCCGGCTGGTCAACTACACGGTCCCGTTCAAGGGCAAGCTGCCCTTCGACGTCAAGGTCACCGAGGTGAAGAGCGTGGCCGGCGGGCTGCAGATCTCCGCCGAGGGGACCGACGTGCCGCTGCGTGGCTGATTCCGTGGACGACGCTGAACCGGTCCGGCGCCCCGTACGTGAAGAGGGTGTGAGTCCAGCTGGCACCGCCGACGAGGAGCTTGTGAGAAGCCTGTTCGACGAGCACGCAGGGCCACTGTACGGATACGTGCTGCGGCTGACGGGCGATTCGGGACGGGCGGAGGACGTGGTGCAGGAGACGCTGCTGCGGGCGTGGCGGCATCCTGACGCGCTCGCCGACCGGCCGATCAGGGCCTGGCTGTTCACCGTGGCCCGCAACCTCGTCGTCGACCAGCACCGGGCCCGCAAGGCGCGCCCGCCGGAGATCGGCGACGAGGCGCTGGCGGTGCTGCCGGCGGACGACGACCTGGAGCGCGCCGTCGAGTCGTGGGCCGTGGCCGAGGCGCTGGCCGAGCTGCGGCCCGAGCACAAGGACGTGCTGCTGGAGGTCTACTACCGGGGGAGATCGGTGAAGGAGGCGTCGGCGAAGCTCGGGATCCCGCCGGGCACCGTCAAGTCGCGCACCTACTACGCGCTGCGGGCGCTCAAGCTCGCCCTGGAGGAGCGGGGGCTGGCGCCGTGATGACGTGCGAGGAGGTGCGGCTGTCGCTCGGCGCGCACGCGCTGGGCGCACTGGAGCCGGACGAGGCCGAGGAGATCGACACCCATCTGGCCACGTGCGAGGCGTGCGGGGCCGAGCTGCTGGACCTGGAGGGGGTCGCCGGCTTCCTGGGCAAGGTGTCGGAACGTGACGTGGAGCTGGTCGCCAGCCCGCCCCGGGCGGTGCTGGACCGGCTGCTCGACGACCGCGCCAGGCGTCACCGGCGCGGCAGGCGGCTGACCGTCGTCGCCGCGGCGGCCGCGGCGCTCGTCGTGGGCGGCACGGTGTGGGGCGTCACCCAGCAGGGCGGCGCCACGGAGCAGGCCGCCTCGGCGCCCGCCGCCCGGTCGACGGTGAACCAGCCTCTGACGAGCGAGGAGGCGGCCGACCAGGCGATGCCGCTCCCGTCGACGGGCAGGCCCGAGCGTGCGATGCCGCTGCCGTCGTCCACCGGGTCCGACCAGGCGGAGCCGCTCCCGTCGTCCAGCGAGCGCACGAAGGCGACCCCGTCGGCGCGCGAGTCCGAGGCGCCGTCGCTCTTCATGGAATCGGCGGAGGAGCGCGAGTTCGCCGGCGCGCGGCAGGGCCGCGACGTCACCGTGCGGGCACAGCCTGCCGAGGACGGCGCCGAGCTCCACGTCGTGGTCACCGGCCTGCCCCCGGACGCGGAGGGCCGCATCGTGGTCCGCGGCCGTGACGGCGGGCGCGACACCGCCGGGTCCTGGACCGGCTCCGCGCCGCAGTTCTCCGTGCGCACGCGCATCCCGCTGGATCAGATCGCCCGGCTCGACGTCGTCGGCGTCAAGGGCGACCTGTACGTGAGCGCCGTGCCGAGGAATTGACCCGAGGAATTGACCGGAGGCCCCCGCTGGTTGCACCGGACGTGCTGCTGAACGAGACCGAGCTGGGCGCGGCGCTGGGGGAGCGGGCGACGCTCGTCCAGTTCTCCACCGCGTTCTGCCAGCCGTGCCGGGCCACCCGCCGGGTGCTGAGCGACGTGAGCGCCCTGGTGCCCGGCGTCGCCCACGTGGAGATCGACGCCGAGTCGCGGCTGGACCTGGTGCGGCGGATCGGCGTGACGGCGACGCCGACGGTGCTCGTGCTCGATTCCGCGGGAAAAGTGGTGAAGAAGGCGGCCGGGCAGCCGCGCAAGGCCGACGTGCTGCACGCGCTGGCCAGTGCTTTGTCTCACGATCCATCCCATGACTCGGACGAGATGTGACAGATGGCGAGACGGCGATGTAGTGTCGTCGCTGTGAACCCATCGACAGAGCTGCTGACGAAGCGGCGCGCGGTTGATTTCTGCCGCGTCGCCACCGCGCTCTGTCGCGCTGCCTGAGGACGGTCTACGCGCGTTCCAACCGCGCCCCCACCCGACCCTTCAGGAGCATCCCATTGATGCGTGCCGATCTGCCGTGCTCCGGCGTGGCGCCTGCCATCACCACCCCCACGAGGGGTGTCATCGGGATGCTCTCCTCACTGCAGCCTGGGGAATGCGCCTCGGCTGCGACAGAAATCCGCTGACCCGCCGTCTCCTGCCCGCCGCCAAACTGGAGGTTTCCCAATGAGCCGCTCCGCCGTCCTGGTGGACGCCGACTGGGTCGAGGCCAACCTCGACACCCCCGGTGTCGTTCTCGTCGAGGTCGACGAAGACACCAGCGCCTACGACAAGGGCCACATCCGTGGCGCCGTGAAGATCGACTGGAGGACCGACCTCCAGGACCCGGTCCGCCGCGACTTCGTGGACAAGACCGGCTTCGAAGCCCTGCTCTCCGAGCGCGGCATTGCCAACGACGACACCGTCATCCTCTACGGCGGCAACAACAACTGGTTCGCCGCCTACGCCTACTGGTACTTCAAGCTCTACGGCCACGACCAGGTCAAGCTGCTCGACGGCGGGCGCAAGAAGTGGGAGCTCGACTCCCGCGAGCTGGTCAAGGACGTTCCCCAGCGGGCGAAGACCGCCTACGTGGTGTCCAACCAGGACGACAGCATCCGCGCCTTCCGTGACGACGTCGTCGCCGCGATCGGCAAGCTCAACCTGGTCGACGTGCGCTCGCCCGACGAGTTCACCGGCAAGCTGCTCGCCCCCGCCCACCTGCCGCAGGAGCAGGCGCAGCGTGGCGGCCACGTGCCCACCGCGCGCAACATCCCGTGGTCCAAGGCGGCCAACGACGACGGCACCTTCAAGTCCGACGACGACCTGCGCGCCCTCTACGGCGCCGCCGGCGTCGACTTCGGCAAGGACACCATCGCCTACTGCCGCATCGGCGAGCGCTCCGCGCACACGTGGTTCGTGCTGCACGAGCTGCTCGGCCAGGCGAACGTGAAGAACTACGACGGTTCGTGGACCGAATACGGTTCGCTCGTGGGCGTTCCGATCGAGCTGGGGGAGGCCCGCTGATGAGCACTGCACAGGGTTGCGGAGCGCCGGAGCAGACCATCGCGCTGCCGGCCGGGATCGATCTGTCCAACCAGGCCGTCATCCAGGGCCGGGTGACCGGCGCCGGCACCGCCTACGCGCGGCTGCTCGACCACTCCGGCGAGTTCACCGGTGAGGTCGTCGTGTCCGACGAGGGCGTCTTCCGCTTCTTCGCGGCGCCCGGCGACTGGACCGTGCGCATCATCGCCGGCGGCGGCGTCACCCGCGACGTCCAGGTGGAAGCGCGGCTGGGCGAGGTCTCCGAGCTGGCCGTAGCGGTTTGACCCATGTCACGCGAAGCCCGCGTCCCCTTCCCGGGGGCGCGGGCTTCTCGCGTGCAACCGAATCGCGCTCGCCGGTGTTCTCCTGAACGTGAGCCAGACCGACTGCCTCGACCCGGTGCGCAAAGCACTGCTCGACGACCTCGACGAGGGCTTCGCCGAGCTCTACTCCGCACACCGCTGCGTGGTCTTCACCACCGCGCTGCGGCTCAGCGGGGCATGGAGTGACGCCGAGGACCTGACCGCCGAGGCGTTCCTGCGCGCGTACCGGGCGCTGACCGGCTACGACTCCGACCGCATCGCCGCGCTTCAGCCTCGCGCCTGGCTGCTGACGATCCTGATGAACCTCTGGCGCAACTGCGCCCGCACCCGTTCCCGCAAGCCCCCGCCCGACCTGCGCGACGAGCCCATCGAGACGCCCGACCCGCGCGAGGGCGTCGAGGAGAGCGCCGTCCGCCGCGAGACGGGCGACGAACTGCACGCCCTGCTGGGCCTCCTGCCGGCGGACCAGCGTGCCGCCGTCGTGCTCCGGCACGTCGTCGACCTGCCCGTCGCCGAGATCGCCACCGTGCTCAAGATCCCGCAGGGCACGGTCAAGTCGCACATTTCGCGCGGACTCAAGCGCCTGCGCGCCCTGGGAGGTGCCCGATGACCCACCACGCCACCGACCCGCTCCTCGCCCGGCTGGCCGGGCTCGGCGTCGACGCTCCCGCCGGGCTGCTCGACCGCGTCGCCGCCCGCTGGGTGCGCGTGCCCGGCCCCGTCGGCGACGTGACCGTCGCCTTCACCGACCAGGGCATCGCGTACGTGCGCGAGGACCACGACGGGTTCGCCGCGGCCTTCCACGACCGCTTCTCCCGGCCGCTGCTGCCCGCCGCCCGGCCGCCCGCCGGGCTCGTGACCGCCCTGCGCACCGGCCGCGCCGCGACGCTCGCCCTCGACCTGCGCGACCTGACCCCCTTCCAGCGCGACGTGCTGGAGGCCGCCCGGGCGATCCCCCGCGGCGAGGTCCGCCCGTACGCCTGGATCGCCGCCCGCATCGGCCGCCCCACCGCCGTCCGCGCCGTGGGCACGGCGCTGGCGGGCAACCCGGTGCCGCTGCTCGTCCCGTGCCACCGCGTCATCCGCTCCGACGGCGCGACCGGCGAGTACGTCTTCGGCGCCGAAGCCAAGGAACGCCTGCTCGCGGCCGAGGGCGTCGACCTCGGCCGGCTCCGCGCCCTGGCGGGCTCCCGCGTCTTCTACCTGGCCAGCGACACCACCGGCATCGTCTGCTTCCCGACCTGCCACAACGCCCGGCGCATCACCCCGGCGCACCGGCACGGCTTCCGCACCCTTCCCCAGGCCCGCGCCGCCGGCTACCGCCCCTGCCGCTCCTGCCGCCCGGCCGCCTGAGGCGGTAAAAGGGCATGGCCTCTCAAATGGGGCATGGCCTCTCAAAAAGGGCAGTGTCTCCCAGGAGGGCAGGGGCGGGTCGTAGGCTGCCGGGATGGAGCGTACGGAACGGGTGGTCGGGGCGGTCGTCGGGTCGGCGGTGGGTGACGCGCTGGGGGCGCCGTTCGAGTTCGGCCCCGCGGGCGCGTTCAGCGCGCGCTTCCCGAAGGCGGGCGGCCAGGGGGAGATGTGCGGTGGCGGCGGCTGGGGCCCGGGCGAGGCGACCGACGACACGCAGATGGCCGTCCACCTGGGCGAGTCGCTGCTGGAGCGCGGCGGCCTGGACCTGCCGGACGTGTTCGCGCGCTTCCAGCGGTGGGCGGCGGCCGAGCCGAAGGACATCGGCCTGCAGACCGAGCAGGTGCTGACGAACGGCATGCCGTGGGACCTGGCGGCCGCGTTCCACTTCGAGAGCACCCGCCGCGCCGCCGGCAACGGGTCGCTGATGCGGGCGACCACGTCGGCGGTCTACTTCGCCCGCCAGGGCCGTGAGGCGAGCATGGACGCCGCCCGGCGCATCGCGGCGCTGACCCACGGCGACCCGGCGGCGTGGGCGGGCACGGCGATCTACCACGAGCTGCTGCGCGTGGCGCTGGACGGCGGCGACCCGCTCGCGGCGATCGGCGACGCGCTCGCGCACGTGCCGGCGGAGCACCGTGAGCGCTACGCGGTGGTGCTGGCGCCCGGCTGGCATCCGGACCAGGCGACGGAGTTCAACGGCGCGGTGTGGCCGTGCCTGGGGTCGGCGGTGTGGGCGGTGCGCACCACGTCGGGGTTCGAGGACGCGCTGCGGGCGGCCGTGGACGTGGGCGGCGACACCGACACGGTGGGCGCGGTGACGGGCGGCCTGGCGGGCGCGGTGCACGGGTCCGGCGCGATTCCGGCGGGCTGGACGGAGCCGCTGCACGTGCCGCTGCCGGGCGCGGGTGACCGAGTGCTGCGGCTGCCGGAGCTGGCTGACCTGGCCCGCCGCCTGGACGCGGGGGCCTGAGGCCGCATTCCGTAGTTGCTGCTGCGGCACTTGGGGCAGACCGCTACGATTCAGCAGATGTCCGGATCGTCAGGTGTGATGGCACCGCCCCGGCCTGGGCCCGAACCGGCTCAGCGAGTGCCGTCGCCGTTCTCGCTGCCCCTGCACGCGCTCAGGCTCGCAGGGCGGTGCGCGCTGCCTCTGATCCTGTGGTTCTCCGTCGGCGAGCTGCTGCGCTGGGGACTCCTCTACGCGGCCACCGAGGTCCAGCACGGCAGCTTCAGGCAGCCGCGGCTCATCCTCGCGTACGTGCTCCTGACCGTGATCATCCTCGTCTCGATGACGGTGATCACCGGCATGTTCCTGTCGCTGCGCCGCGCGCTCATGGAGACCCGGGCCAGACGGGCGGACGGGCAGCCGGACGAGCAGTTCTGGTACTCGCTGAACCGGGTCGCGCCCGCCTTCGCCGTCATCTACATGGCCTGGTCGCTGTTCTACGAGGACGCCGCCGACTTCCAGCAGATGGACCTGTTCCACAACCTGGACGACAACTTCTACACGCCCATACTCAACAACGTGGCCAACGGCACGAACGAGGAGGTCACGTACGGGCTCGGGCTGGTCAGCCTGGACTGGCGGGTCTCGCTCGCCGCGATGGTCGTGACGTTCGGGCTGCGGCTGCTGTTCGGCCGGATGGTCGAACGGGGCACCGGCCGCTACTCCGGCATCGCCGCCGCCTTCGCCGAGTTCTCCTTCGTGTTCTGCGCGCTGAACGCCCTCTACAACATCGCGCTGGCCCGCAGCGAATGGGCCGAGCACCGGGCCGTCGTCGACGGCACCAAGAGCTTCTGGGAGCAGGCCAAGCAGAGCGTGCCCGGCTGGGAGGCGTTCTGGAACTGGTTCGGCGAGGTCTGGCCGCACATCACCGAAGCGCTCGCCGTGCCGCTGACCTGGCTGGCCGTGGCCATCCTCGTGTTCGGCGGAAGCGTGGACGACACCCGCAGGGCGCTGCGCGGCACCAAGCTGGAGCGGGGCGTCGACCGGCTGGAGAAGTCGCACACCATCACCCAGTCGGCCGTGGACCGCGTCGCCGGCGGCTTCATCGAGCGCTGGGTGCCCGTGGTCAACGCCTTCCGCATCACCATCAAGGGCGGGGCCGCGCTGTTCGGGCTCATGTGCCTGCTCTACACCGGCATCCACGTGGGCGCCGACTACCTGGAACGGGCCGTGCGCACGCTCGTCGGGTCGGACGTGCCGTTCATGTGGCTCTACGCCGGTTACCCGGTGACGTTCGTCAAGGAGCTCCTGGTGACCGTGCTGACCTACAGCGTGCTGGCCGCGGCCTTCGACATCGCGGCCACCAGGGCACGGCTGCAGGGCGAGGACATCACCGCCTGAACACCAGCACGTCGTTGCGCGCGGCCTTCGCCTCGTCCTCGGGGCTGATCGCCATGAGCTTGTCCACCGGGGTGTCGGAGCGGTAGGTGATGTCCGGCGCGAGATGCAGCTCCACCTCCGCGGCCACCGCCTTCGGCACGACCGCGCCCGCCGTGTAGGAGTACGGGACGCCGACCTCGTGCTTGTCCGTGGGCAGGTCGTTCTCCACGATCTCCACCCGCCAGGTGCGCTCCCGCCTGTCCTCCAGCGTGAGCTCCGGCACGCCGGTGAGCACCGCGCCGGTCTCGTCGGCCGCCTTCCGCGTGACGACGATCTTGAGCCACTGCTTGTCGGGCGTGTTGTGCCTGCCGCCGGGCGGGGCCTCCATCGGCTCGATCGACGACTTCCACGTCACGTGCTCGAACGTCTTCTCCTGGCCCGCGGGCACCACGTGGACGGTCTCGCCCGGCTGGCCGCTCTTGTAGAACAGGTAGCGGTCGGCCGTCGGCAGGCCGATGCTCAGCGCCAGCGCCAGCACCGCGCCGACCCCCAGCAGCACTGTACGCGGGCGCTTGGGCGGCTGCGCCGCCGTCCGGTCGTCGTCGCCCGGCGGCTCCGCGTCGCCGGAGGCCGCCCCCGGCCGGGCCTGCGGGCCCTGCGCGGGGGCGCCGGGCGGGTGCGCGAGGCCGGGCGGCTGGGCCGCGCCGGGCGGCAGCGGGCCCGCGCTGGGGATCGCCGGGATCGGCTGCGTGGAGCTGGTGGACTCCCGGCGCATGGGCGGCCACACCTGCTGGTCCGGGTGCGCGCCGACGCGCCGCTGCATCCCCGGGTACGGCTGCTGCCCCGGAGGCGCCCCGGGCCTGCCCTGACCTGGAGCCGGGGCGGCGTGACCGGGCGTGCCCTGGCCGGGGGGCACCGGCCTGGAACGGCGGCGCCGACCGGGGAGCGGCTGGCCGCCCTGCGGCGCCCCGCCGGGGTACGGCGGACCGCCCTGCGACGGGGGCTGAGGGCCCGGGTCCTGGGGCGCGTACGGCCGACCGCCCTGGGGCGGGCCCTCCGGGTACGGCGAGCCGCCCAGGGGCGAGCCGGCCGGGGGCGGGGTGGCGGGGGGCCGGTCGTCGGGCCGGGCCGGGCGGCCGGAGGCCGGGGCGAACCAGTCGCGGTCGTCAGTGCTCATCGTCTACTTCTTCTCGCCCAGGTCGACAACGTCCGCGGGCGCGGAACTCAGCTTCTTGGCCGTCGCCGCGTCGATGCCCAGGTCGACCTGCGCCTCCGGCGGCATCGGCTCGACGTACAGCCCGGCGATCGGCAGCCGGAACACGACCTGCGCGCCTTCCAGCGCCGAGGCGGGCACCTCGAACACGAACCGCCCGGAGGTCGTCCAGCCCGGCTGGATCCACGGGTACGCCAGCGTCGCCATCCTGTCGACCTTGTCCGTGGCGGTGTACTTCTTGCCGTCGGCGGCGAGCAGCACGGCGGGGCCCAGGTGGAGGGGTTCCTTCGGCACGGTCGCCTCGGCCTCGACGACGAGGAACACCTGCTCGGCGGTCACCACCTCGTCCTGGTTCCTGACGGTCCTGGCGGTGGTGACGTCGCGTACGCGGACGGAGAAGCGCCCGGCGTCGACCATCTCGCCCTTGGCGCCCGCGTACGTGAGCGGGGCGCCCGTCTCCTCGACGGAGAGCCGCAGCGACTGGACGCCCACGGCGCCGGCGGCGAGGACGATCCCGGCCAGGGTGCTGAGCAGGACGGCGCCGGCGCCGCGGCGGCGCGGGGCCTGACGTCGGGAGCGGCGCGGGGCCACGGTCTGCGCGGTCATCAGGCGTCCTCACGCTTGACGGGCAGGGTGACCGTGGCGGCCACCTCGGTCGCTCCCGGCTTGCCGAGGGGGTCGTCCTCGCTCGGCAGGATCCAGCTGGTCTCGCCGGTGAGAGGGTTCTCGATGGACTCGTACACGCCGAGCTCGTAGGTGACCTCCGCGGGCGGCTCGGCGGCGGCGTCGAGCTCGTAACGGGCCACCACGGTGACGGGGACGCCGGGATGAAGCTGGGCGGACTCGGCGCCCTTGGACGTGACGAACAGCCGGCCGCCGGACTTCGTCCTGATCTCGGGCGTCATCTTGAGCAGCGCGCCGCCGAAGCTGTAGCCGCTGCCCTTGTCGCTGGGCAGGTGGCCGACCGAGATGGTCTCGTCGGTCTTGTTGGTGACCTTGAAGAGCACGTCGAGGAAGCGCTTGTTCTCGGCGGACCCGATCTGCGCCCGCTCCAGCGTGACCTTCGACTCCACGAACTGGGTCTCGAACTGGCCCTGGTCGAAGCTCTGCCCGGTCTTGACCTTGGGCGGCGGGGCCTCGGGCGCCTCGTTGAGGCCCCCGAGCAGGGCGGTGACGCCGATGGCGGTGAGCGCCACCAGGGCCAGGGCGGGCACCGCTACCGGGCGTCTCGGCTTGTCGCTGCCGCCGGAGGGTTCCGTCATGGGTATGGATGGTAATAGGTCACACTCATCCCACTCACCCCAATGCGCCCATTGCGCTGGCCGAATTGCCGCGAACCCTGCCACAGCAGGGGTTGTAGCTTTTACGCTGTCATGACACAGGGCAGCCGGAGGGGGTCACGTGGCGGACGTGCATCCCGATCACGCACAGCTCCAGTCGGACCGCATCTATCTGGGCTGGCAGTATCTCCTGCTCCATCCCGATCCGGGCCCGCCGCCGAAGCGCCCCTCGCCCGCCGAGGAGGCGCCGGCGGCCGGTGACGGGCCGGACCCCGAGCTGCTGCGCCGCGAGCGGCTCCAGGAGGACATGCTCAACCGGCCGGTGCGGTTCGTGCGCATGTTCATGCTGGCGCTGACCGCGCTGCTGCTGGTGGTGGCCGTCGCCGGCTACCTGGACTGGTCGTTCGCGCTCCTCGGGATAGCGGCGGCCGGCGGTGTGGCGGCGATCTGCGCGTACGCGATCCTCCAGGGCGACCGGGCGGTGAAGTACCGCGTGTCCGAGCAGCAGGCGCGGGCCGACCGGCAGCGCCAGGAGCGCGACCGGGAGCTGTTCCGCGCCCAGGAGGAGCACGCCCAGCGCTACCGGGAGTGGCAGGAGGTCAAGGAGCGCCACGACCGCCAGCTCAACTGGTACGCCGTGGCCGTCCCCGACGAGATCGACCGCGTCGACGTGGCGGGCGGCACGCTGCCCGGCTGGTCGGCGCTGATCACGCTGCTGGGCGCCACCCGCCTCTACAGCGGCGGCCACCTGACCGTGCTCGACCTGTCGGAGGGCGCGATCGCCAAGGACCTGATCGAGCTGGCCCGCAAGGGCGGCGACGATCCGCTGGTCTGGGTGCTGCCCGTCGACCTGCCCCGGCTCGACCTCGGCGCGACGCTCAAGCCGGAGGCGTTCGCCGACGTGCTGGCGCACGTGGTCAGCGTGAGCGAGGAGCACCGCACCACCCGCGACCTCAGCTTCGACAACGCGATCCTGGAGCGGGTGCTGGAGGTGCTCGGCGAGAACGCCACGATCAGCCAGGTCACGGCCGCGCTGCGGGCGCTCGCCCAGGTCGGCGACCCGCGCGACGACCTGCGGTTCGGCCTGATCACGGCGTCGCAGCTGGAGCGCATCGGCACGCTGTTCGGGCGGGGCGTCAGCGACCGGGTGGTGATCGAGCGCGCCTGGGCGCTGGAGTCGCAGTTACGCAAGCTGGAGACGCTCGGCACCCAGGCGGTGCGGCTGCCCCCGGCGAGGCTGCGGGTCGTCAGCATGGACCGCCAGGCGGGCGTCTTCGGCAACCGGGTGCTGGGCACGTACGTCGCGACGGCGCTCACGCACATCCTGCGCCAGTCGCCCGCCTCCGACCGGCCCTGGTATCACACGATCATCGTGGCGGGCGCGGACAAGCTCCGCGGCGACGTGCTCGACCGGCTGATGGACGCCTGCGAGACCTCCCGTACGGGGCTCGTGCTCACGTACCGGTCGCTGACCCCGACCGTGCGCGAGCGGCTCGGCCGGGGGCACGCGGCGGTGGCGTTCATGCGGCTCGGCAACGCCGAGGACGCCCGCGTCGCCAGCGAGCACGTCGGCACCGAGCACCGGCTGGAGCTGGCCCAGCTCACCGAGACGATCAGCGACTCGCTGCCGCGCCTGGACGGCGGCTACACCTCCACCATCGACCAGCTCGACGACGGCGGCCAGGAGCGCGCCGAGAGCCACGCCGACCTGGCCGAGGACATCACCGAGTCCACCGAGTGGGGCAGGACCGCCGACAAGATCTCCGAGACCGAGCGGGTGCTCCAGCGTTCGCGCGAGTTCCTCGTCGAACCGCACCAGCTCCAGCAGCTCCCCACCACGTCGGTGATCGTCACCGACGCCACCGCGCAGGGCCGGCGCGTCCGCCTGGCCGACGCCAACCCGGCCATCCTCACCTTTCCCAAGACCACGTTGGGCGAGCTGGAGGACGTCCGCGACGCCGTTCTCGGCGCCGGACACCAGGAGAACGGCGATGGCGAGCCGCCGCCGAACCTGGGCCCGCCCCCGCCGCGCCTGGACTGGCGCAAGGACAGGCAATGACATGGTCAATGCCGAGGTGCCGCGCTGGCGGGGGGCGGAGTTTTACTGAACGACCGTCTGTGGGGGGATGAAATGCAGCCGAGTGTGTCGCTGAGCGGGCCCTGGTACCGGATCCAGTCCATCGCAGCACCCTCGCGCAGCTCGTCGGCGGAGTGGGATTTCGTCACCGTGCTGCCCGCCGTGCTGTCGGCAGCCCAGCGGGACCGGCCGTTCGTCATCGGCTGGCTGTCGCGCGGCTCCGGCGCGCCGCTGGAACTGATCACCAACGCCGGGCCGCTGTCGCCGCCGCGCCAGCCGCGCCGCTCGCCCGACGCGCCCGGCCGGCCCGCCGGGCCGCAGCCGTTGCTCTTCCCTGGCGGCGCGCGCGGCGTCGAGCTCGACGAGGAGTACCTGGCCGACCTGGCCGACCTGGTGTGGACGCCGTGCCCGGGCCGCCAGGCGCCGCCGCTCGGCGGCCGGCGTGACTCCGCCGGGCTCGACCCGGACGAGCTGAAGCGGCCCACGCTGTTCGAGTCGACGCTGGTCACGCTCATGTCGCGGCCGTTCGCCTGGCTGGTCGTGGCCGAGCCGACCGACCTCCTTGACGCCGAGGTGGCCCACCTGCGCACCCAGCTCAACGTGCTCAGGCAGTACGGCGACGCCTCCGAGCGGTCCAGGTTCGACGCCGAGCGGGCCGAACGCCGGATGCAGGAGCTCGACGCCTTCCGCGAGGCCGGGCTGTGGAACGTACGGGTGCTGGCCGGGGCCGCCACCGCCGAGGAGCTGGGCCAGATCGCGCCCGTCCTGGTCGGCTCGGTCGAGATGAGCCACCACCCGTACCGGCTGCGCAGCGCCCAGGGCTCGGTGCACGCGCTGCCCGAGGCGCTGGCCATCACCATGCAGGACCCCGCCGACGGCGCCGCCGCCCCCTTCGCGGCCACGGCGGGGGCGCTGGCGGCGCTCGCCGGGCTGCCCAGGCGGGAGGTGCCGGGCGTGCGGGTGCTCGACTCCGGCTTCTTCGACGTGACCTCCGAGGCGGGCGAGGGCGAGCTGGAGCTGGGCGAGATCCTCGACGGCCAGGACCGCGGCGTCGGCTCGTTCCGGGTGCCGCTGGCCACGCTCAACCGGCACGCCTTCGTCACCGGCGCCACCGGCTCGGGCAAGTCGCAGACGGTCAGGCACCTGCTGGAACAGCTCAGCCACGCCGGCATCCCGTGGCTGGCGATCGAGGCGGCCAAGTCCGAGTACGCGGCCATGGCCGGCCGGGTGGAGTCGATCGGCCCCGTCACGGTGATCAACCCGTCGGCGCCCGGCGGCGTGCCGTTCAGCATCAACCCGCTGGAGCCCGAGCCCGGCTACCCCGTCCAGGCGCACATCGACATGGTCAGGGCGCTGTTCATGGCCGCCTTCGACGCCGAGGAGCCGTTCCCGCAGATCATGTCGCTGGCCCTCCAGCGCGTCTACGAGGCCACCGGCTGGGACGTCGTCACCGGCGGCGCGGTGCCGGGCTCCAAGGTGCCGCCCAGCGTGCCGACGCTCGAACAGCTCCAGCAGCACGCCATGGACGTGATCAAGGAGATCGGCTACGGCCGCGAGGTGCAGGCCGACGTGGAAGGCTTCATCTCGCTGCGGCTGCGCTCGCTGCGCGTCGGCTCGGCGGGCCGCTTCTTCGAGGGCGGCCACCCCGCCGACATCGGCGGCCTCATGCGCCGCAACGTCGTGCTCGCCATCGAGGACGTCGCCAACGACGAGGACAAGGCGTTCCTCATGGGCACGCTGATCATCCGCATCGTCGAACACCTGCGGATGCGCGCCCGCCAGGAGAAGACCTCCGACCTGCGGCACGTCATCGTCATCGAGGAGGCGCACCGGCTGCTGCGCGACCGGGGCGCCGGCCGGGCCGCCACCCACGCCGTCGAGCTCCTGGCCGGCATGCTCGCCGAGATCAGGGCGTACGGCGAGGGCATCGTCGTGGCCGAGCAGATCCCCACCAAGCTCGTCCCCGACGTGGTCAAGAACACCGCGCTCAAGGTCGTGCACCGGCTGCCCGCCGAGGACGACCGCCGGCTCGTCGGCGCCGCCATGAACCTCAGCGACGAGCAGTCCCGCCACGTCGTGTCGCTGCCGCCGGGCGACGCCGCCGTGTTCGCCGACGGGATGGACCGGCCGCTGCGCGTCCGCGTGCCGCTCGGCGAGTCACGCGAGAAGCTGCTGGCGAGCCCGCCGCCGCCGATCCGCGGCCGCCGCTCGGCCGCCTGCGGCGCGCAGTGCCGCACCGGGCAGGCGTGCACGCTCGTCGAGCTGCGCGAGGCCGACGTGCTCGCCGACGCCCCCGACTGGGCGTGGCTGCGCATCTGGTGCGACACGGTCGTGCTCGCGTTCGTCAGCAACCGGCCGCTGCCCGGCGTCCCGCGCAGCCTGGCGGGCGCCTGGTCCGACCTGCCGGCCCGCCGCCGCGAGTGCCTGCTCGCCACCCTGGTCGAACGGGCCGTGCAGCGCCGCGCCTGGTCGCTGCGGAGCTGGTTCGACCCCGCGCTGCTCACCGAGAAGGCCGCCGAGACCGCCACCCGCCTGCTCGGCTCGCTCGAACCGGGCGGCGAGCGTCCCGGCGCGTCGTGGGTGATCCCGCAGGTGCGCTGGCTGCACGAGGTCGACAGGCTCTTCCCGTACGGCAGGCCCGCGCCCGACCTGCGCAGCCCCGCCCCGCCCCTGGAGTACGCGCTGTTCCGCCAGCAGGCCAACGGCAACGGCTCCGCCGACCTGATGCACGCCGAGCTGCTCGGCCACCGGGCCAAGGCGCTGCGCCACCACCCGCTGTCGATGGAGGTCGCGCACAACAGGGCGCTGGCGTGGCGGGTCATCCTCGGCGACGACGAGGGCGACGGCGTCCAGCGCGACGTGAACTCGGTCGCCATCGGCGTCGAAGGGCCCGCCAGACTCCGCCACGTCGGCCAGACGATGGGCGCCGGATGGCTGGAAGGCGTGCTGTCGTGGCCGCGCCGGTTCGTGCTGCCGTTCGAGGACGGCGGCGCTCCGGAGATCGCGTTCGTGGAGACGGGCGGCGAGTAGGAGGGCCCGCGATGCCCCGGGCCGACTAGGATTCTTGTTCATGACCCAGCTTCCACTGCGGGCTCAGCTCGCGAGCGCTCTGGGCCGCAGTGCCGCGACGCTGTCCAGGATGACCGGGCGGGGTGACGGTTCGGTGATCGGCGGCAGGGTCGGCCTGATGCTCGAGCCCGACCTGCTCCGCCAGCTCGCCCGCGACCGCAAGCTGGCCCTGGTGAGCGCCACCAACGGCAAGACGACCACCACCCGGCTGATCACCTCCGCCCTGCTGGAGCTGGGCGAGGTGGCCACCAACGCCTATGGCGCCAACATGCCGGCGGGCCACGTCTCCGCGCTGTCGCAGCACAAGAGCGCCCCCTACGGCGTGCTGGAGGTGGACGAGAAATACCTGCCCGAGGTGCTCGACACCACCGGCGCGGGCGTCGTCTGCCTGATGAACCTCAGCCGCGACCAGATGGACCGCGCCGCCGAGATCTGGCTCCTGGCGCAGAAGTGGCGCAGGGCGCTGTCCGGCAAACCCACCCACGTCATCGCCAACTGCGACGACCCGCTCGTCACCTGGGGCGCCTCGACCGCCGCCAAGGTCACCTGGGTGGCCGGCGGGCAGCGCTGGAAGGAAGACTCCTGGAGCTGCCCCGAATGCGGCGGCCCGCTGGAGCGCAAGGGCGTCGACTGGGCCTGCCGCGAATGCACCTTCCACCGGCCCGAGCCGCAGTGGGTGCTCGACGACGACGCGGTCATCGACCCGCGCGGGCAGCGCTGGCTGCTCGACATCCAGCTCCCCGGCCTGGCCAACCGGTCCAACGCGGCGATGGCGCTGGCCGTCTCCGAGGCGTTCGGGCTGCCGGTCGAGCGGGCGCTGCCCCGGCTGCGCGAGGTCACCTCGGTCGCCGGCCGCTACACGACCGTCGAGCGCGACGGCCGCCACGCCCGGCTGCTGCTCGCCAAGAACCCGGCCGGCTGGCTGGAGGCGTTCGACGTCACCGACCCGAGCCTGCCGATCATCCTGTCCGTCAACGCCCAGGGCCCCGACGGGCGCGACACCTCCTGGCTGTGGGACGTCGACTACCGTATCCTGCGCGGCCGCCCGGTGTTCGTCACCGGCGAGCGGCGGCTCGACCTGGCGCTCCGGCTGGAGGTCGCCGACGTGCCGTTCGCGCTGTGCTCCTCCTTCTCCGAGGCGCTGGCCATGCAGCCGCCCGGCCGGGTCGACGTGATCGCCAACTACACCGCCTTCCAGCTGATCCGATCGGAGTTCGGCCGTGCCGTCTGACAGCGCCCTTCGCATCGTCTGGATCTACCCGGACCTGCTCAGCACCTACGGCGACCAGGGCAACGCGCTCGTCCTGGAGCACCGGGCGCAGCGCCGGGGCATCGACACCGAGACGATCCACGTACGGTCCGCCGATCCCGTCCCCGAGACGGGCGACATCTACCTGATCGGCGGCGGCGAGGACCGGCCGCAGATCCTCGCGGCCGAACGCCTGCGCCGCGACGGCGGCCTGCACCGCGCCGTGGCCCGCGGCGCCGCCATGCTCGCCGTCTGCGCCGGTTACCAGATCATGGGCAGCACGTTCGGCGGCGAGGAGGGCCAGCCGGTCGACGGCATCGGCCTGCTCGACATCTCCAGCGCCCGCGGCCCCGCCCGCGCCGTCGGCGAGCTCGTGGCCGAGGTCGACGCCGCGCTCGGCCTGCCCACGCTGACCGGCTTCGAGAACCACATGGGCGTCACCCGGCTCGGCCCCGGCGTCCGGCCGCTGTCCAGGACCGTCAAGGGCGTCGGCAACGGCGACGGTTTCGAGGGCTGCTACGCCGGCCACGTCATCGGCACCTACCTGCACGGTCCCGCCCTCGCCCGCAACCCGGCGCTGGCCGACCTGCTGCTGTCGTGGCGCGTCGGCGAGCTCGCCCCGCTCGACGACACCCGCTACGAGCAGCTCCGCCAGGAGCGCCTGAGCACGGTCCTGGCCTCCTAGCTCCCCCTGTGACCGCGGGGAGCCCAGTCAGTAGACGAGCGCCTGCACGCCCTCCGCGGTGGCCTCCTCGACGAACGTGGGCGCGCCGGCGATGCGGACGCCGTCGATCACGTCGTCGACGGTGATCTCGCGCCGGGCCGCGCACTGCGTGCACAGCGTGACACGCCCGCCCGCGAGGATCGCCTCCAGCAGGTCGGGCAGCGGGACGGCGTGCGGCAGCTCGAACTCCTTGGCCCGCCCCGGCAGCGCGAACCAGGACGACTCGCCCGTGAGCCAGAGGGAGACGGGGACCCCGCTCGCGACGGCGGCGGCCGCGACCGTGAACGCCTGGTTGCACCGCTCGGGCGCGTCGGCCCCGGCGGTCACCTTGATCACCAGTGATCGTGCCATGCAGTCACCCTAGCCCGCCTCGGGCGGGACTAGGGTTGGGGGTCATGGAGGAACCTGAGGTGCACCCCGACCTGGAGCCGATCGCCTTCCTGCTCGGCCGGTGGGAGGGTGCGGGGGTCGGCGGCTACCCCACGATCGAGAGCTTCAACTTCGGGCAGGAGATCGAGTTCGGCCACAACGGCAAGCCGTTTCTCACGTACGTGAGCCGCACGTGGCTGCTCGACCAGGACGGCGGCCGGGTCAGGCCGCTGGCCACCGAGTCCGGCTACTGGCGCGTGCAGCCCGAGCGGCAGCTCGAAGTGGTGCTGTCGCATCCGACCGGCATCGTGGAGATCTACGTCGGCGAGGTCGTCTTCCACAAGATCGACCTGCACACCGACGTGGTGGCGCGCACCGCGTCCGCGAAGGAGTACACCGCGGGCAGGCGGCTGTACGGGCTGGTCAAGGGCAATCTGATGTGGGCCTACGACATGGCGGCCGTCGGTCACCCGCTGACGTCGCACATGTCGGCCGAGCTGAAGAAGGTGGCGTGATGGGCGCCCCGTTCACCGACGACGCCGTCGAGGCGATCAAGCGTCACATGAACGACGACCACGCGGCCGACTCGCTGATCATCGTGCGCGGGCTGGGCGGCCGGCCGGCGGCGACCACGGCGGTGACGAGCGACGTCGACGGCGAGGCGATCGAGTTCACGATCGACGGCGGCGAGCGGGTCAGGGTGCCGTGGGGCGAGATGCTGACGGAGCGGGCGCAGGTGCGGATGGCGGTTGTGCGCCTCTACCGCGACGCCTGCCAGGCGCTCGGCGTCCCCGCGCGCGGAGAGCACTGAAAAACAAAAGAGGGCCCCGGGCGGCGCTCCGCCTGCCGAGCAGGCGGGCCGGATGGACCAAAGACGGGATCGGATCCCGCCCTCCGGCTGCCAGGGGCCCCGGTGGTTGCCTCGAATTCGCCGACGAGCACGAGACAACTAAGTCCGCGACGTCAGCGGACAACCACCTCGCTAGTCCAACTATGAATCACCATTGTTTGGACCACCTCCTTTCCGCGTACTCATGAAGTTATGCGGTCGCCGTCGGAGGGGGCAAGTGAATTAACGTCCGGTCGTAGACTCGGGGCATGACGGAGACGCAGTGGCATGAGGAGCTTCGCGCCAAGGGTTACCGGGTCACTCCGCAGCGCCAGCTCGTGCTGGAGGCGGTCAAGGAGCTGGAGCACGCCACTCCTGACGAGATCTGCGTCAAGGTCAGGCAGACGGCCCGCGGGGTCAACATCTCGACCGTCTACCGCACGCTGGAGCTTCTCGAGGAGCTCGGCATGGTCACCCACACCCATCTGGGCCACGGCGCCCCGACCTACCACCTGGCGTCCGACGCCGACCACGTCCACCTGGTGTGCCGGGGCTGCGGCGACGTGGGCGAGGTGCGGCCGGAGATGGCGGAGGGCCTGGTCAGGGGGCTGGACGACGAGCTGGGGTTCGTGGCCGACGTCCATCACCTGACCGTCTTCGGGCTCTGCCGGGAGTGCCGTTAACCTGGAGGGCATGCGTAGCCCTCTGCTTGACCTGCCCGGCGCCGTCCCCGCCGACGGCCCCGACGCCGACGTGGCGGCGCACTACGGCGACCTGTTCGCCGAGCAGCGCGCCCTGGCCAAGGGCGAGGCGGTCGTCGACCGGAGCAACCGTGAGATCGTCCGGATCGCGGGGGCCGACCGGCTGAAATGGCTCAACGACCTGACGTCGCAGAAGCTCGACACGCTCGCCCCGGGGGAGTGGACCCAGACGCTCCTGCTCGACCTTCAGGGCCGGGTGGAGCACCATCTGACGCTGGTCGACGACGGTGAGGCGGTGCTGGCGCACGTCGAGCCGGGCGCCTCGGCGAGCCTGATCGACTATCTGGACCGGATGCGGTTCATGCTGCGCGTGGAGGTCTCGGCGGCCGACGAGCTGGCCGTGCTGTCGACGGCGACGGAGGACCTGCTGGTGCCGCGCGCCGAGCTGGCCGAGCATCTGGGCCGGCCGGTGGCGGGGCTGTGGGCGTACGAGGCGCTGCGGATCGAGGGGCACCGGCCCCGCATGGGCTTCGAGACCGACCACAAGACGATCCCGCACGAGGTGGGCTGGATCGGCGCGGCCGTGCACCTGTCGAAGGGCTGCTACCGGGGGCAGGAGACGGTGGCGCGGGTGCACAACCTGGGGCATCCGCCGCGGCGGCTGGTGTTCCTGCACCTCGACGGCAGCGTCGACACGCTGCCCGCGCACGGCGCTCCGGTGATCTTCGAGAGCCAGGAGGTGGGCACCGTCGGCTCGGCGGCCCGCCACCACGAGCTGGGGCCGATCGCGCTGGCCGTGGTCAAGCGCACGGTCCCGGTCGACGCGCCGCTGCTCGCCGGCGGTGTCGCGGCCTCGCAGGAGGTCATCGTGCCGCCGGACGCCGGGCGCAACGTCAGCATCGACCCGAGCCTGCGCCGTCGCATCCGCTGACTAGACGTCGATCACCAGGGTGATCGGGCCGTCGTTGACCAGCGAGACCTTCATGTCGGCGCCGAACCGGCCGGTCTCCACGTGCGCGCCGAGCGCGCGCAGCTCCTCGACGACGGCCTCGACCAGGGGCTCGGCGACGGGCCCCGGGGCGGCCGCCTGCCAGGTGGGGCGGCGGCCCTTGCGGGTGTCGCCGTAGAGCGTGAACTGGCTGATCACCAGCAGCGGCGCGGCCACGTCCGAGCACGACTTCTCGCCATGCAGGACGCGCAGCCCCCACAGCTTGGCGGCCAGCTTGGCCGCCTGGTCGCGCGTGTCGGTGTGGGTGACGCCGACCAGCACGAGCAGCCCCGGCTCGTCGATCGCGCCGACAGGCTGCCCGTCGACGGCCACGGACGCGGAGCTCACCCGCTGCACTACAGCTCGCATGGGACCACATTGTGGCCCAGAAATACACTCGTGAGAAAAGGAGGAGCCGATGGCGCTGGTCGTGGAGGTCGTGCGGTCGGGGTTCGTGGAGTCCAGGCACCTGGCGCGGATGCTGACCCTGGACGCGGCGGGCCGCCCGGCCGAGACGCACGGCGCGGTCGCGGAGCCGGCGTCGCCGCGTTCGGCGATGAAGCCCCTCCAGGCGCTCGGCATGGTGCGCAGCGGGCTGCGGCTGAGCGGCGAGCTGCTGGCGCTGGCGTGCGCGTCACACGCGGGCGAGCCGTTCCACGTCGACGGCGTGCGCAAGATCCTGGCCGGGGCCGGGCTGGACGAGTCGGCGCTGCGCTGCCCTGAGGACTACCCGGAGGACCGGGCGGTGACCGACCGGGGCCGCGTCTACATGAACTGCTCGGGCAAGCACGCCGCCATGCTCGCCACCTGCGTGGTCAACGACTGGCCGCTGGAGTCCTACCTGGAGCCGCCGCACCCGCTCCAGCGGGCGATCCGCGCCACGGTGGAGGAGCTGACCGGCGAGCGGATGCCCGCCTCCGGCGTCGACGGGTGCGGGGCGCCGCTGTTCTTCGTCTCGATGCTGGGCGTGGCCAGGGCGTTCCGCACGCTCGCGGTGAGCGGCGAGGGCGGCGTGTTCGACGCCGTCCGCGCCCATCCGCAGTGGACGTCCGGCACCCACCGGCCGGAGACCGCGCTCATGCGGGCGCTGCCCGGCCTGATGGTCAAGGTGGGCGCCGAGGGCTTCCAGGCGTTCGCGTACGAGGACGGGCGCGCGGGCGCGATCAAGGTCGAGGACGGCGCGGCGCGCGCCAGGACCACGCTCACCGTGGCCGCGCTGCGCTCGCTCGGGCTCACCTCACCGGAGCTGGACGAGCTGGGCGTGCAGCGGGTGTACGGCGGCGGCCGGCCGGTCGGCGAGCTGCGGATCCACCCCGACTAGAGGGTGCGGAACTGCCGGGTGGCCGAGATCGCGCCCGACGTCGTCGTGGTGAACGTGCGCATCGACCCGGCGAACTTCGACAGGTCCCACTCGGCGGGCCCGTGATACCAGTACAGGTTGTCGGCCTGCGAGCCGTTGCCGGTGACCGAGGCGACGACCCGCGACCAGTGCTCCACCCCGTCGAAGATCACCGCATAGGGCAGGTAGCGGGAGAACAGCTCGACCCGGTGCTGCTCCGGCACCTCGCCCAGGTCGCCGGAGAAGAGATACTCGCGGAAGCCGAGCGTGTGGGCCAGCGCGGCCGACCCCTTGGCCGTCTTGGCCGGCATGTACTGCCCGCCCACGGCCAGCGCCCCGCCCGCCACGATCACGCCCAGCCCGATCAGCCCGTACGTGGTGAACCAGGCCAGCGCGCCCGTGGCCAGCACGCCGAGGCCGATGAGCACGACGCCGATCGTGGTCCAGCGGGTCCGCTCGGCGTCCGGTCGGCGGGCGAACCAGCCCTGCGTGACCACGTCGGTGTAGAGGGCGTCGCGCACCTTGCCCAGATGCGTGGCGAACGAGCCGGACAGCTGCGACAGCAGCACCGCGTCCCGGCCCTCGAAGATCGCCTCGTACAGCGCCCGCTCGTAGGGCAGCAGCGCGTTGACGGGCGCGTTCGGCAGCCGTACCAGCATCCAGTCAGGGGCGTCGTACGTCTGGCGGGGCTGCTCGTCGATGCGCAGGTAGCCGCGGACGGCGAGGTCCACGATCGTGGCCGTCACGTCCACCACGTCGGCCTGCTCGTCCACGAGCGTGCCGATCTGGCCGGGACGCACCCCGTCGGGCGGGCTGAAGTGGCCGTTCTGGACGGGGTCGACCGCGCCGCGCTCGTGGCCGACGATGCGGGCGTCGCGGCCGCGCGTCCAGTAGAGCAGCGCGACGCCGCCGAGCAGCAGCACGAGCAGGCCGGCCAGCGCGCCGCCGGTGACGGGGCTGAGCGTGAACGCCGCCGCCAGCGAGAACCGCTTCTCCAGGATCGGCTCGCCGCCGCTCGCGCCCGCCGGGAAGCCGACCACCACGGTCAGCGCCTGGCCGGGGGCGATGCCCGCCTGCTCGAAGTCGGCGTGGGTGGCCGTGTGGTCCATCGCGGCGGCGGTGCAGCCGATGGCGGAGGTCAGCTCGCCGGCGAAACATGACAGGTTCTGCACCTGGCCGGGGCCGCTGACCTTGACGGTGGCCTTGTCGACGGCGGTGTTCCAGCCGTTGACGGCGAACCAGCGCAGCTCCTCGACGCCGCCGGTGGGCGTGACGGCGCCCTGGACGTCGTACTCGACGGTGGCGGGCGACTTGACCGTCAGCACGTCACCGGCCAGCGCGCCGCCCTTGAGGTTGGCGATCCGGTAGACGCGGTCGCTGGTGTCGTCGTAGCGCGTCCTGGTCAGGAACGTCCGCTGGAGCTCGCCGGAACCGCCGCTGATCTTCTCGACCACGTGCAGCGTGCCGCCCTTGCCGAGGGTCATCGTCACCTCGGTGGTGATCCCGGCCTCCGCCAGGGCGGGAGTCGCGGTCAGCGCCAGGGCGACGGCTCCGAGAGCGGCTAGCGTGTGCCTGATACCCGTCATGGCCGTGAATCGTATCGGTATCCCGGTTGAGGAGGACCTGATGGCCGATGCCCGAGAGATGATCCGATCGGGCGACGTGGCCGCGCTGCGCGCCCTCCTCGCCGCCGACCCCGCGCGGGCCACCGCCCGCCCCGACGGCGCCCGTACGCTCTTGCACGTCGCCACCGACTGGCCGGGGCACTTCCCGGCGGTCGCCGAGACGATCGCCGCGCTGGTCGAGGCGGGCGCCGACGTGGACGCCCGCTTCCGCGGCGAGCACGCCGAGACGCCGTTGCACTGGGCGGCCAGCAGCGGGGACGTGACGGCCCTCGACGCGCTGCTCGACGCGGGCGCGCATATCGACGCGCCGGGCGCGGTCGTCGCGGGCGGGACGCCGCTGGACGACGCGGTGGCCTTCGGGCAGTGGGAGGCGGCCCGCCGCCTGGTGGCGCGCGGCGCCGCCGTCGGCTTCCGCCACGCCGCCGCGCTCGGCCTGCCCGGCCAGGTGACGGTCACCGGCCAGGAGGAGCTGGACACGGCCTTCTGGTACGCCTGCCACGGCGGGCAGCGGCGGATCGCCGAGCTGCTGCTGGAGCGCGGGGCGGCGGTGGACCGGGAGCCGCCCTGGGAGCCGGTGACGCCGATGGAGGCCGCGCTGCGTCAGGGGTTCGCGGAGCTGGCCGGATGGCTGCGGGAGCGGGGCGCGGTCAGTCGGAGATCGTGATGCGCAGCCGGCGGAAGCCGCGGCCCTTGCTCTCGACCTTGGCCACCTTGATGCGGCCGATCTGCTTGGTCGAGGCCACGTGGGTGCCGCCGTCGGCCTGGGTGTCGAGGCCGACGATGTCGACGATCCGCACGTCCTCGACCTCCGGCGGGACCAGGTTGGTCGCGGTGCGGATGATGTCGGGGATCGCGAACGCCTCGGCGCGCGGCAGAACCCGCACGTCGATGCGCCGGTCGGCGACGATCTCGGCGTTGCACAGGTCCTCGACCGACTCCTTGAAGCCGGCCGGCACCTCCGGCAGGTTGAAGTCCATGCGGGCGGTCAGCGGCTCCATGTTGCCGCCGGTGACCGGGCAGCCGAACTCGCGGAAGACCACCCCGCACAGGACGTGGAGCCCCGAGTGGGTGCGCATGAGCGCGGAGCGGCGCTCGTCGGCGACGGCCGCCCGGACGACGGCGCCCACCGGGGGGACCGGGTCGCCCTCTGCCGGGATCAGGTAGAGATCGTCGCCTTTGCGCACTCCGGCGATGCGGGTTTCCACGCCCTGCCAGAGGAGAACTCCGTGATCGGCCGGCTGGCCGCCGCCTCCTGGATAGAATGCCGACCTGTTGAGCACGATCCCTTCGGGGGTCGCGTCGAGGACCACGGCTTCGAAGTCGCGAAGGTTCTGGTCCGCCAGTTCGAGCCGTTGCGTTCGCCCGTGAAGATCGGTGGTCATGTCGGCAGCCTAGAGCTTTCGAGGTGGTAGATGCGCGCGAGGCTGCGTAGCCCGCTCAGGAGAACTCTCGCCGGCCAGGCCGCCTCGATGGCGGCGATTTGCTGCACTTTATCGGGATGTGCGGCGGCGGTGGCCACGCCGCCCCAGCCGCCCCTTGAGCGGCGCCCGCCGGTCGTGATGTTCGTCGGCGACAGCTTCACCGTGGGGTCGGGCCCGGTGCCGCGCTGGCACACCTACGCCGCCGAGGCGGCCCGGCTGCTCGGCTGGCAGCCGGTCATCGCCGGAGCGGGCGGCACCGGCTTCGTCAGCGACGGGCGCGTGGGCCGTACGTTCCAGGAGTCGTTCGAGGCGGAGCTGGCGTGGCGGCCCGCACCCGACGTGCTGGTGATCTCCGGCGGCCACAACGACGGCCGGTGGCCGGCCGAGCGGGTGGGCGAGGCGGCCGACAGGCTCCTCGACACCGCCCGCGCGACCTGGCCCAAGACGCAGATCGTCATGGTCGGCCCGATCTGGCTCGACCCGACGCCGCCCGCCAAGGCCTACCGAGTGCGTGACGCGCTGGCGCGGGTGGCGTCGAGCCAGGCCGTGCCGTTTCTCGACGCGCTGCGCAGGCCGTGGTCCTCCGGCGGCGGCAAGGCGGAGGTGAAGGCGGTGCTGCCCGACGGCGTGCACCCGACCCGCGCCGGGCACGCCCTGATGGGCCGGTGGCTCGCCAGGAGCCTGACCCGGCTACCTCACCAGGGCCCGTAGGGGCCGCTGTTGCCGCCGCGCCCGCCCATGCCCTTGACGGCGGGCTTGACGTCGACGATGTAGACAGTGGCGGCGATGACGGCGGCGATCGAGAAGATGCCGAGACCGATGCCGATGAACTGCGCGCCCCCGAGGAACAGGAAGGCGTTCAGGTAGGACCACGCGCCCGCCGCCGAGAACAGCGTGGCCAGGATCAGGATGATCAGCCAGATGTTCTTCTGCAGCTTCCCCGCCGACACGAACGCGCCGGTCGGCACCCGTAGCGCGTGGATCAGCGCGTAGGCCGACATGCCGAGAATGATCACGGCAAGCGCCAGGAAGAGGAAGTTGAGCCCGAGGTTGATGAATTCCATGAGTTTGGCTCCGCCCAGTGCCGCGATGAAGTCGGCCCCAGCCTAATAGCCGCCACGGGCACTCCGCGCGGCGAAAAGGCCCGCCCCCAGGACGGGGCGGGCCTTTGAGTCGGTCAGGCCTGGGCCTTGGTGGTGCGGTTGGTGCTGCGGGTCTTCTTGACGGGGGTGGCGA
Source organism: Nonomuraea sp. NPDC003214 (assembly GCF_053590035.1). Classification (NCBI taxonomy): domain Bacteria; kingdom Bacillati; phylum Actinomycetota; class Actinomycetes; order Streptosporangiales; family Streptosporangiaceae; genus Nonomuraea; species Nonomuraea sp. NPDC003214. The sequence goes on from NZ_JBSFSX010000024.1 coordinate 63,550, forward strand.
CGGCCGGCTCGGCGGCCTCCGACACCTCCTCCAGCTCCAGCGCGGCCTCGCCGGTGGTCCGGCTGACGACCTTGCGGCCGCGGGTGGCGAAGTCCTCGTAGACCTCGACGGCCCGGTGGCTCAGCTGGTCGGCGTACTCGCGCGCCTTCTCGGGGAACTCCTTGGCGAAGCCCTCGGCCTTGCCGGCGTAGTCGCGGGCGCGGCCGGGCAGGTCCTTGGCCAGCTCGGCGCGGCGGGCCTGGAGCTTCTGCAGCTGGTCGGGCAGCTCGCGCAGCTTCTCCACGGCGAAGTCGCCGACACCGGCGACGGCGTAGAACGGCTTGGAATCGGTGAGCTTCTTGACCTCGGTGGCCAGCGTCATGGGTTAACCTTCCTTGGTTTCCTGGTTGACGGTGCCGTTGCCGTCGCTCGTCGCGTAGGGCTCAAGTGCGGCGACAAGCTCCGGCGGCAGCGGCTGCTCGTCGTCCGTGGAGGGCCCGGGGTCGGCATTCTGGGAGGTCTGCCCGTCCCCGGGCCGCTCCTTGCGGAACGACTCATAGATGTCGATCAACACCTGGCGTTGCCGCTCGGTGAGATGCGTGTCGGCTCTGATCGCACTGATCACGTCGCTGGGCGGCTCGCGGTCCTCGATGAGGCCCGCCTGCACGTAGAGCGCCTGCGAGGAGATGCGCAGACCCTTGGCGATCTGGTTGAGGATCTCCGCGCTCGGCTTGCGCAGACCGCGCTCGATCTGGCTCAGGTAGGGGTTGGAGACCCCCGCCTGCTCGGCGAGCTGGCGGAGGGAGATCTTCGCCTGCTGCCTCTGCTCGCGGATGTACTCGCCGATCGAGCCGACCTTCGGTAGTGCCATGCCTCCAGTGTGCCCACTCCTGCTTGCAATTGCAAACGGAGTGGTTAACTCCAGCAAGCGTCAGAGCTGGATGACCCACAGGAACGGCGTGGCTGTGACCAAACTCACCGACAGGGCCAGCACGCCGTAGCGCAGGCCGAGGTGGATCTCGGGGGCGGGCTTGATCAGCCGGTCGACCCTGGCCATGACGTGCTGGGCGTGCACGCCGAGCATCCCGCTGGGCGTCGGCATGGCCCCCGCGGTGCCGAACCTGAGCAGCGCCGTGGCGAGCCGGCGCGGCGAGCAGTAGCGGCGCGCCCGGTCGTCGGCCGCCATCTCGACCAGCAGCTCGACCTGGGCCTGCGCGTCACACACGATCTTGGACCAGGGCAGCGCCCGGCGCAGCGCGGCGAACGGCAGCAGCACCAGGTCGTGACGCTCCCGCACGTGCGCGGCCTCGTGGGCGAGCACGGCCGTCAGCTCGTCCTGCGACAGCAGCTTGAGCGCGCCCTCGCTGACCACGACCTGCGAGCGCAGCCCCGGCACGCAGTAGGCGGCGGCGCTCGGGTGGTCGAGCACCCGCACGCCCGGCACGATCGGGTCGTCGCGGGAGATGAGCCGCAGCAGCGTGCGGTGCCGCCGCCGGGCGCGCAACGCCTGCACCCCGGCCGTGAGCAGCACCACGACGAGCACGGTGAGCGCGGTCAGCCCGGCGATCATGGCGAGCACGTGCAGCGCGTCCCACGGCTGCAGCGGCGCCCGCCCGCGGGCGAAGGCCAGCAGGCCGGGAAGCACGCCGATCCCGTACGGGTCGACGGCGTAGGCCAGCATGGCGCCGGTCGTGGCCAGGCCCCAGGCCAGGCCGAGAGACTGCCAGAGAATGATGGCGACCCGCGGCGCGCGCGAGGTCCACCGGGCGGTGGTGAAACGCCAGGAGCCGATCGCGCACGCCGTGGCGAGCGCGGCCAGCACCGCTGCCGTGGTCACTCTTCCTCCAGCTCCGTAAGGGCTTTGCGCAGGATCTCCGCCTCGGGCCCGGAGACGGCCTGGGCGAATCGGGTCAGGGCGGCCGAACGGTCGCCTGTCATGCCGAGTGCTTCCAGCATAAGGTCAGCGATGTAGCCGTCACGGCTTTCGGCCGGTTCGTACCGCCAGGCGCGGCCGTCACGGGTGCGCTGGAGGAAGCCTTTACGGGTGAGGCGGTCGAGCACGGTCATCACCGTGGTCGGCGCCAAATCGCGGTCGGCGATGAGCCTGCCGACCTCGCGTGCGGTCAGCGGGCTGCTCTGCGCCCAGAGGATGTCCATGATGCTGCGTTCAAGCTCGCCAAGACCCTTCACGTCCTCCAGACTAGCTCTACGACGTGTCGAGCTGGAATTCGGGATGATGGTGAGATGGACATCACCCTGGTCCAGGGAGACATCACCGAGCAGGTGGTCGACGCGATCGTGAACGCGGCCAACTCGTCCCTGATGGGCGGCGGCGGCGTCGACGGGGCCGTCCACCGCAGGGGCGGCCCGGCGATCCTGCGAGAGTGCCGCGAGCTGCGCGCCTCCCGCTACGGCGGGGGCCTGCCCACCGGCCAGGCGGTCGCGACCACGGCCGGCGACCTGGCCGCGCGCTGGGTGATCCACACCGTCGGCCCGGTCCACTCGCGTACGGAGGACCGCTCGGAGCTGCTGGCGTCCTGCTACCGGGAGTCGCTGCGGGTGGCCGGCGAGCTCGGCGCGGCCTCGGTGGCGTTCCCGGCGATCTCGACCGGCATCTACGGCTGGCCGCTCGGCGACGGCGCCCGCATCGCGGTCGCGGCCGTACGGGGGAGTGACGCGCCGGTGAAGGACGTGCGGTTCGTCCTGTTCGACGCCGAAGCGTACGCGGCCTTCGAGCGCGAGCTCGGCAGGTAGTCCCGGCTCAGCCGACGGCCGACCACGGCAGCGTCACCTCGCCGAGCCGCCAGCGCGCCCGGCCGCCCAGCGGCGGGTGCCGGGGGATCGGCCACGAGCCCGCCAGCACGCCGACGGCGGCCAGCCAGCGCTGCCGCAGCCCGTGCGCCCCGTACGGCGCGCTCACCGCCCAGGCGTGGTCGAAGTCCCGCAGGAACGCGTGGATGCGCTCACCCGGCACGTTGCGGTGGATCAGCGTCTTCGGCAGCCGGTCGGCCAGGTCGGAGGGCCGCTCGAAGGCGTCGAACCGGGCCGAGAACGTGAGCGTGCGCGGCCCGTCGCGGTCCAGCCCCACCCACACGGCCCGGTGGCCGGTCTCCGAGCAGGTGCCCTCCACCAGGACGCCGCCCGGCGCCAGCTTGCCGCGCAGCAGCTCCCAGTAGTGCCAGGCGTCGGACTCGCCGTACTGCCGCAGCACGTTGAAGGCCCGCACGAGCGTCGGCGGGCGCCCGACCGGCAGCTCGAAGCCGCCGAGCCGGAAGCTCAGCCCCTCGCGTTCGTACGGCCTGGCCAGCGCGACCCGGGCCGGGTCGATCTCGACGCCGACGACCTCCACGTCCGGCGCGACCCGCCGCAGCCGGGTGAACAGCTCCAGCGTCGTCGTGTGCGACGCGCCGTAGCCGAGGTCCACCACGAGCGGGCGGGACGCGCGGCGCAGCAGCGGGCCGTGCACGGCGGCGGTCCAGCGGTCGGCGCGGCGCAGCCGGTTGTGCCCGGTCGTGCCCCGGGTGATCGCGCCGACCGGCCTAGCCACTGACGCGGTGCACCTTGTGCTGGGCGGCCTGGGCGCGCGGCCGGATGACCAGGCGGTCCACGTTGACGTGCGCCGGCCGGGTGACGCACCAGGCGATCGCGTCGGCCACGTCGTCGGCGCTCAGCGGGTCGGGCACGCCCTCGTACACCTTGGCCGCCGCCGCCTCGTCGCCGCGGAACCTGGTCACCGCGAAGCCCTCGCTCTTCACCATGCCCGGCGCGATCTCGACCACCCGCACCGGCTGCCCGACCAGCTCCAGGCGGAGCGTCTCGGTCATCGACGTCTGCGCGTGCTTGGCCGCGCAGTAGCCGCCGCCGCCCTCGTACGACACCAGTCCGGCCGTCGAGGTGAGCATGACCAGCACGCCGTCGCCGGAGTCGACGAGTTTGGGCAGCAGCGCCTGGGTCAGGCGAAGGGAGCCGAGCACGTTGGTGTCGTACATCCGCTGCCAGTCGTCCAGCCGGCCGCCGGCCACCGGCTCCAGCCCGAGCGCGCCTCCGGCGTTGTTGACGAGCACGTCGCAGCGGTCGAGGGAGGCCGCCAGCGCGTCCACCGACTCCTGGGAGGTGACGTCGAGTGTGACAGCCCTGATTCCCGGCGTCTCGGCGGCCAGCCTGTCGAGCCGGTCCCGCCTGCGCGCGCCGGCCACCACGTCGTACCCCTCGGCGGCCAGCCGGCGGGCGGTCGCCTCGCCGATCCCGCTGCTCGCGCCGGTCACCACAGCCGTTCTCTTCATGGCCCACATCCTGCCAGGCCCCCCGGTTGTGACCTTCTGCCGGGAATGTCGGGATGATCTGAGCAGTTGTAATCCGCTTGGAGGTGGTGTCGGGTGAGGCGACGACGGGTCAACCGGGTCGCGACCATCAGCATGCACACGTCCCCGCTGGACCAGCCCGGAACGGGCGACGCCGGGGGGATGAACGTGTACATCGTGGAGTCGGCCAGGAAACTGGCGCGTCTGGGCGTCGAGGTGGAGATCTTCACCCGCGCCACGGCGCGAGACCTGCCACCGGTCGCCGAGCTAGAACCCGGCATCCTGGTCCGCCACCTGACCGCCGGGCCGTACGAGGAGATGGACCGGGCCGACCTGCCCGGCCAGCTCTGCGCGTTCCTGTCGGAGGTGCTGCGCACCGAGGCCATGTACGAACCCGGCCGCTACGACGTCATCCACTCGCACTACTGGCTGTCCGGCCAGGTCGGCTGGCTCGCCAAGGAACGCTGGGGCGTGCCGCTCGTGCACACCATGCACACCATGGCCAAGGTCAAGAACCGCTTCCTGGCCGCCGACGACAAGCCCGAGCCGCCCGCCCGCGAGGTCGGCGAGGAACAGGTCGTGGGCATCGCCGACCGCCTCGTCGCCAACACCGCCGACGAGGCCGGCGAGCTCATGGAGCTGTACGGGGCGCCCCGCGAACGCGTCGCCGTGGTGAACCCCGGCGTCAACCTGACCGTCTTCCAGCCCGCCTCACAGGGCGCCGCCCGGCAGCGGCTCGGCCTGCCGCAGGACGCCCACGTGCTGCTGTTCGTGGGCCGCATCCAGCCGCTGAAGGCCCCCGACGTGCTGCTGCGCGCCGCCTCCCGGATGCTCATCGACGACCCCTCCCTGCGCGGCCGGCTCGTCGTCGCCTGCGTCGGCGGCCCCTCCGGCAACGGCCTGGCCCGCCCGTCCCTGCTCACCGACCTGGCCGCCGAACTCGGCATCGCCGACGTCGTCCGCCTCGTGCCGCCCGCGCCGCAGCACGAGCTCGCCGACTGGTACCGCGCCGCCGACGTCACCGTGGTGCCCTCGCACAGCGAGTCGTTCGGCCTGGTCGCCCTCGAATCACAGGCGTGCGGCACCCCTGTCGTCGCCGCCGCCGTCGGCGGCCTGCGCACCGCCGTCCGCGACGGCGTCTCCGGCCTCCTCGTCGACGGCCACGACCCGCACCAGTGGGCCGCCGCCCTGCGCCGCCTCGTCACCGAACCCCGATGGCGCGAGATGCTGTCGGCCGGCGCCCGCGAGCACGCCGCCGCCTTCGGCTGGCAGGCCACCGCCTCCCGCCTCACCGAGGTCTACGCCGCCGCCATCGCCAACCTGCACCGGGTGCCGGTGGCGGTCAACTCGTAGACCGTCTCCTAGGGTGTACTGATGCGCGACGTTGTCGAAGCCGCGCTCAAGGCCGCGGACGTCACCTACGACGAACCGCGGCCCGGAGCGTTCCTGGTCAAACTGCCCGGACAGCACAAGCTCGCCACCATGACCTGGCTCATCGTCGGTGACCGGGTCCTCCACGTGGAAGCGTTCTTCTGCCGCCAGCCCGACGAGAACCACGCCGAGTTCTACAAATGGCTGCTCGGCAAGAACGGCGCCATGTACGGCGTCCACTTCTCCGTCGACCCCGTCGGCGACGTCTACCTCGTCGGCCGCATCCCCCTCGCCGCCGTCACCGCCGACGAGATCGACCGCCTGCTCGGCTGCGTGCTCACCTACGCCGACGACTGGTTCGACCGCGCCCTGGAACTCGGCTTCGCCTCCTCCATCAGGCGCGAATGGGAATGGCGCGCCAAACGCGGCGAATCGCTGGCCAACCTGCAGGCGTTCGCCCGGTTCGCCGACCCGGAACGCGCGTAAGATCCTGGGGCGTGAGTGACACAGGAGGTATGGAGCCGCACGTTCCGCACGTCGCGCGCATGTACGACTACTTCCTCGGCGGCCACGACAACTACCGCGTCGACCGCGAGGCCGCCGCCCACGTCCTCGAGATCGTGCCCGGCATCCGCGAGGACGCCCGGGCCAACCGCGCCTTCCTCGGCCGCGCCGTACGGGCACTCGCCGACGACGGCATCGGCCAGTTCCTCGACATCGGCTCCGGCCTGCCCACCTGCCGCAGCGTCCACGAGGTCGTCCCCGGCCGCACCACCGTGTACGTCGACTCCGACGCCCAGGTCGTCAGCCACGCCCGCACCCTCCTCGACGGCGTCCCCGAAGCCCTCGCCGTCCGCGGCGACCTGCGCAAACCCACCGACATCCTGAACAACCCGGCCGTCGGCCAGCACCTCGACCTCGACCGGCCCGTCGCCGTCCTCCTGCTCGCCATCGCCCACTACGTCGCCGACGACCCCCAGCCGCTCATCGCCGAACTCATGGCCCCCCTCGCCCCCGGCAGCCACCTCGTCCTCTCCCACGTCTCCGACGGCACCACCGACCCGCGCCCCCTCTTCGCCGGCCTCGACCTGCTGCCACCCGGCGTCGTCACCGTGCCCGAATGGCGCCCCGAAGACCTCGTCCGGCCGCCCACCCCCCACTTTCTCTGCGGGGTCGCCCGCAAACCATAGGATTGGCCGCATGGCGACATTGGTGCTGCTACGGCATGGCGAAAGCGACTGGAACGCGAAGGGCCTGTTCACCGGCTGGGTGGACGTCTCCCTGTCGGCGAAGGGCGAGGACGAGGCCCGCCGCGGCGGCAAACTCCTCACCGAAGCCGGCGTCTACCCCGACGTCGTCCACACGAGCCTGCTGACCAGGGCCATCCAGACGGCCCAGTACGCCCTCGGCGAGGCCGACCTGCTCTGGCTCCCCGTCAAGCGCTCCTGGCGGCTCAACGAACGCCACTACGGCGCCCTCCAGGGCAAGAACAAGGCCCAGACGCGCGAGGAGTTCGGCGACGAGCAGTTCATGCTGTGGCGCCGCTCCTACGACACGCCCCCGCCGCCCATCGCCGACGACGACGAGTACTCCCAGGCGGGCGACCGGCGCTACGCCCTGCTCCCGCCCGAGCTGATGCCGCGCACCGAGTGCCTCAAGGACGTCGTGGACCGGATGCTGCCCTACTGGTACGACGCGATCGTGCCCGACCTGTCCGCCGGGCGGACCGTCCTCGTGGCCGCCCACGGCAACTCGCTCCGCGCCCTGGTCAAGCACCTCGACGGCATCGGGGACGAGGAGATCGCGGGGCTGAACATCCCCACGGGGATCCCGCTCCGGTACGAGCTCGACGCCGAGTTCCGGCCGGTGCGGCGTGGGGGCGAGTACCTGGACCCGGACGCGGCCAAGGCGGCCATCGAGGCCGTGGCCAACCAGGGACGCTGACGCGCGTACGGTCCTCGCCGTCGGGCGCGCCGCGGTTGCCCGTGGCCAGGATCGTCTGCCCGGACGTGCCCGGCCCTTGCCTGATCGCCAGCGCCTCCACGACGAA
>NZ_JBSFSX010000025.1:0-69512 GCF_053590035.1 Nonomuraea sp. NPDC003214
CCGACGAGTTCGAGGCCATCTACTACGCTCACCACCATCCCCACGAAGCCCTAGCAATCAACCGCTGAGGTCTCCACCAAAGCCGGGGCGATTCAAAGCAACGGTACGGCACAGCCTCGATTAATGCGCTGGTTGGTACCCGTGTTCATCGTCGCGGGTGTCGCGGTTGCCTTGGTGACGGATGCCTCGTTATGGCCCCGGTTCACGATTTCGAAGCCGAGCTTGGAAGCGTACGCCAGAACGGCGACGGCCGAAACGTCACGCGATTCCACTTGCCAGTGGGTGGGGCTGTATCAGATCTGCGACGCCTTTCCCTACCTCAGGCTGGAGGATTCAAAATACGTCCCCGGCAGTGCCTGTCTCATCGGTGAGGCGTGGGCCATCGACAGCAACACCAACTTCGTCCTCCTGCCCGTGGGGGAGCCTGAGGAGACGGCCGACGACTCCTACCGGCATCTCATGGGGAACTGGTACGGCTGGCATGGGTGGGATCACTGGTGACCCGCCTGAAGCGCCGGCCAGTGACGGCGGAATCGGCACCCTCCACGTAGCCTCCCGGAGGGCGGTGCCCATGGGTCGTCCTTGAGTATGGTCCCGACGTGGAGAACCCTGAGCTGGCGGAACTGGTCTGGCTTTTCGAGGATGAGCCGCAGGGCGCGTACGAGGACGTCCAGTAGCCAGTCGGCATCCACTCCTTTCAACTCACCCGAGGCGCGATATCGGTGCTCTCCTCCATCGATCCCATGGCGGGTGAGGCGTACATCAGCCGGCTGCGGCCTCTCGGCGGCTGTCGGTTGAGTGCCTGCGGTCCGGCTACGAAGGGCTGAAGCTGTGGTCCGGGAGGATCGTAAGGAGCCGGTCGTGCTGCAGACCAAGCCTGCGATCCGGCTGCGACCCCTCGCGGCGAGTGGTAGCCGGGAGCGCCGCTGGACGATCGTGCTGACCGTTTGACGGCGGGCAGGGGCGTGGTCACCCGTGCGAGCGTGCTGTGACGTACGCCATTGCAGTTGGATACAAGAGGCTTTCAAGAATGCTCGTGTTGCATGAGCTCCATGAGAAAGTTCGTTGCTGTCGCACTGATGACTGTCACCACCGTCCTTACGATCGGAATGGCGAGCGCCCCCGCTCAGGCCATGCAGCATGACGGGTACTACCGCTGCTGGATCTCGGACCACGGCTGGATGTGGTGCCAGGACGCGTAGGGATGACCCCTGTGTTCCTGCCCTGACCTTCACCGATGCCCGCCTCTGGAAAAGAGGCGGGCATTGTGCTTTTCGAATGGGCCGTCAATGGCAGGATATTCGCCTGCGGGGGTCGGGCTTTCGGGCTGATGAAGTGCACTACGATCATCGTTTATTATGCGCTTATACCGCTGGGCAGCTTCTGTCTCCCTGGTCATCACGCTCGGTGCGATCGTCGTCAGTTTGGTGGTCGGCACTGCGACGCCGGCCTGGCTGGTCACCATGTGGTCTCCGCCCAGTTCGAGCGTCGGGGCGTCTCCTCTGGTGCCGGTGCTCGGCGGGCTGCTGCTGGTCGGGCTGGTGAACGCGTGGTTGTTCTGGCAGGTTCTGCGGGGGCCTGGGCCGGCGGGTGCGCCGTTGGGGCGGGCGGGTGTGTGGCTGCGGACGCTGCTGTACGCCAACGTCGCTTGGCTGATGATTCCCTCGTTTCTGCCTGACACGGTCGAGGTGATCATCGGGCTGGTGCTCTGGGTGCCGGCGCTCGTGCTGTTGGCGGTGGTGTTCGCCGGGTCGGGGCGGCTGTTTCGGCTGGCTCTGCTTGTGTTCGGGGTGGCGGAGTCGGTGTTGCCGCTGGTGGCCCGGCTGGCGGATGATTCGGTCCTACGGCGGTTCGTGAGCCCGGCCTACGGCGCGACTCTCTTGGTTGCGGGGGTGGCCGGGTTCGTCGTGATGGTGATGCTTCTGCTCGCTCAGAGGCGTGACGGGCGTTGGTCTCGGGCGACGCAGTACATCGGCTGGGGCACGTTCGGGAGTGCGTTCCTCGTCGTGCTGGTGGATTCCCTTACGCGCGGGAGCACGATCGAGTCGATCGCCGAGGCCATGAATGTGCTTTACGTCGTCTGGCTGGCGCGTACCGCACATGAATTGGACCGTGAGGTGGGGCGGGAGACGCCTTTCCGGGTGCCGACGGGGGTATGGGCTGCGGCCATGGTTCCCCTGCTGATGGTCGTCGGGTCCGAGACCGAGCCGCGGCTCACCTATTCCTGGCAGAGCATCGACTTCACGGAGTGCTTGGCGCGGCCGGGGCCGCCGCGAGTTGCGGACCTCCCTGTTCATGAGCGTGAACGGGCCTATCTGTGCAACGTGAGAAAGCCTGATCGGGATGTCTCGGACCAGGAACTGCTCAGCAGGGGCCGAGGGGCGTGCATCAGGTTCGCGGCTGGGGAGCCGGTCAGGGCACGGCCTGCGTTGCTCGCGCTGCTCTGTCCGGACGTCATCGGGCGAAAGCATCCGGAGTTGTTGCTGTCCACCGCTCAGATAAACCAGCAGGAGGCGGAGAAGGACCGGGCCGTACGCGACCAGTTGAAGCGCGAGGCGCGTAAAGAGGACGCCCTGTGCCGAGACCCTTGGCCCGCGCTGCGTACTCGATTCCAGGCGACCGCGTCCTACTACGACTGGGACGGCCAGCCCTACGGCATTTACGACGCGGAAGCGGACACCGGGAGCGATGCGGAGGTGATCTGGGAGGCGGACCCGCCCGGCGCCATGGAGGTCAGCGGGCAGCTGGCGCTGTTCTTCACGCCCAGCCAGGATTGGTCGGTCTGCGTCACGGCGAAGGCATTGCGTTCGGCCCCGCCGCCTCTTCGGCGCAAGGGCTGGGACAAGGTGGTCGAGGCGGAAATCGTCAGCGAATCGGGTCGCCTGGTGATGCAGAGGTTGTCGGCCAGCAACGTGCGATTTCCCAATCTCGCGCGTAATGGGGCGGGCCGCTATCAGTTGCGGTTGTATACGCGGCCGGGGGTGGATCTCATTCTTGTTTATCCGGTTAGGAGGGTGGGGTAGTGCGCGATGTCCTTCGTCGAGATGGAAGGCGGCGCGTACTTGGATCTGGAATGGTCCGCGTTCAGTCCCGTGGTGCCCGGACGACGGCTTGTCTTGAGGGATCATGGGGCTGTGAGAGCGCGAGTGGGAGAGTTTCGTTGGGTCGATCTCGGGGCGGGTGGCGATCCGGCTCACGGCTGCATGCTTCTGGAAATGTATGTCGGTCCTCAGGGAGAGCGAGGGGAGGAACGATTCCAGCTCACCGTCTGCACTCCGTCGGCCTTGGCTGAGCAGCTCAAGGATCATCCGTTTCTGATTGGCCGGCACTGGCTCTTCGTTGGCGAGCTTCATCCCGACAAGGTGACCGAGTGGCTGAGCGATCGGATTGCCGTGCTGGAGGCGCCTACGTGGAGTGAACTGGCCTTGAAGATCGGCCGGATCGGAGAGTGGGAGTTCGAGGATGATGCCGGGTGGTGAGGAGGCGTTACGTGGCGAGGGGGGTGCCTGGCGGCTATCGGATCTGGGACAACAAGGTGCGCCGGTGGTGGGGCGATCTCTATGAGCTGTGCCCTGATGACCTGCTCGACGAGCTGAACGGCGCCCGTGACCCTGACAGGGTGACGGCTCTGCTCAAGCGTTATAGGGCTGTGCGGCGGTAGATCCGGTTGCTGGTGTGGGCCGTGACACCGGGTCTCTCCTTCGATACCGTCGCCGGGTGGAAGACGATGACGCCTTCATCTCCTCGCCGATGGGCGACGGCGCCCTTGATCTCGCGGTGGGCGTCATGGTGGTGCTGCTTCTTCTGCCTACCGCTATTTGGCTGACCGTCGTGTTGCTGCGCAGCCGTAAATAGCGCGTCCAGCTCCTCGATCTGGCTGCGCGCGGGCGCCTGCCGCACGGCGTCAGTTGTCGTGGTGGGCGATGTGGCTGATCTGGAGGTCGGAGAAGATCAGGGTGAGGTCGTGCACGTTGGTCTCGATCCGTACCTCGTGGAAGTCGATGCCGACGGCTTCCGTCCAGTGTCGCGCGGCCGGTGAGTCGGTGATGAGGGTGGCGCCGGGATAGAGCATCTGCCAGTTCACGCCCCAGTAGTGTCCGTCGAGCTCGCCGGGCTCGTCCGTGGTGAGCCGGTCGTCGAGGGAGACTGCCCAGGTGTGGGGCGGCAGGGCGGTCACGCAGGTGGCCTGGACGCAGTGCCGGAACACGTAGCGCAGGTTGACGGTCTCGGCTCGGGGCGTCACCAGCGGCTGGATCACGAGCTGGTAGTCGCGGTTGTGGTGCATGAAGCCGTGGCAGAGCAGGGCGTGATCGAAGGTGTCGTCCAGGGCCTGTCTCAGCTCAGCCATGTTCACGGGTTCAGCGGCTTCGGCAGGTAGGGGGCGAAGTGGTCGGCCACCGTCCGGGCGGTGGTGGCGGCGTCGTGGGAGCCGTCGATTTCCAGTACGCGGATGCCCAGGTCGCGGGCGGTGCGTACGGCGTCCTCGGCGACGAGGCGGTCACGGGCGAGGCGGTTGGCCTGGGCGCGGGCCGGGTCGGTGACGAGGTGCCCGAGTGAGGCGGCTCGGGGGAGCGTCCGGGCCTGGTGCCGGCGGAACTCGGGGGTGGGCACCATGACGATCATCCGGCGCGGTGAGTCGACGATGGGGGCGACGAGTTCCGGGCGCAGGCCCCAGCCTTCGGCGATGATCGGGTGGCCGGAGACGAGGGCGCGCAGGTCGTCCAGGGCCCATGTGAAGCGGACGGGGAAGCCGGCCAGGGTCTCGGCGGCCATCTCCTCGGGGGTGGGGTGGACCCACGTCCGGTCCGGGTCGGGGGCGCGGCCGGGGTCGGGGTCGCCGTGGGCGACTCGGCGGGCGATCCGGCGGTCGTTGTGGGCGCGTGCGTCGTGGTAGTCGTAGTGGTAGGCGGTGACGCCGTGGCGCTCGGCCAGGAGGCGGGCCACCGTCGATTTTCCGGCCCACTGGCCGCCGCCGATCCACAGGGCGCGGCGCAGGGTGCCGAAGGGGTCGAGGAGTTCGCCGGCCGCTGGAGAGTGGGGGGTGGTCATCTGAAGGCTCCTCCTGGGGAACGGGCGAACGGGTGTCTCGTACGGAACACCGTAGACATGCGGTCGTATCCCTTCCCCGGAGTCCGCGTTCTGGGACGATTCTGAGCGTGAGCGCACCTGGAGAGGCCGGGATGGAGCGGGCTGTCGTGCGCGTCGCCAACGGCCGGAGCAGGGGCGCGGGCGTGCTGGTCGCATCCGACCTCGTGGTGACGTGCGCGCATCTGTTCGGGGGCTGGGACGAGGGGCCGCCGACGGCGGTGGAGGTGGACTTCCCGTTCCTGGGGAGCGGGCCGGTGGGCGCGGAGGTCGTGTTCTGGTCGTCGACCCAGGAGGGGGATCTCGCGGTCCTGCGGCTGGACGCGGCCGCCGCGGTGCCGGGGGCCAGGCCGGTGCCTCTCGCGTCGGGGGTGCTGCCGGACCAGCAGGTGGCGGTGTACGGGTTCCCCAGCGATCACGAGGCAGGCGTCTGGACGTTCGGGCAGGTCGTGGGGCCGCTGCCGAGCGGGTTCGTGCAGGTGCAGGCGTCCACCGGTTCGGGGTTCACGGCGGGATATTCCGGGGCGCCGGTCTGGAGCCACGAACGCCAGGCGGTGCTCGGCATCATGGTCGCGTCGGATGCCAAGCGCCAGATCGGCCTGATGCGCTCGGTCGACTCGCTCAGGAGCATGCTGCCGCCGGAGCTCGATCTGCTCATCAGCGCCCAGGAAGCCCCACCGGCCGGCGGCTCGCGGGGGGAGCCCGAGGACGAGGGCGTCCGGGGGCGGGAGCGTACGGAATGGGTGAACGACGCCCCGGCGGACCACGACCTGCTCAAACGGGCCGCCCTGGCCGGGGTGCTCGCCCGGCAGTTACGCCAGGCCAGGACCGACACCCCGGGCTCGTCGTTCCTCGTGCACGTGGACGGGTCCTGGGGCACGGGCAAGAGCACGCTGCTCAAGCTGCTCGCCGCCGATCTGCGGAGCGACTCGCTCGTGGTGTTCTTCGACACCTGGCGGCACGTGCGCATCGAGCCGCCGTGGTGGGCGCTGCTGACCGCGATACGGAAGGCGGTCGTCGCCGCCCGGCCGCGCCGGAGGCGTCCGGCGTTCCTCGTACGGGAGCTGGTCGCGCGGGTGCGGCGCGACGGCGCCCCGCAGGTGGTGTCCGGCCTGCTGCTGGTCGGCGCGGCGCTGCTTCTCGTGTCGCTGTTCGGGTCGGGCGCCGTGGGCGGGATCGAGCCCACGCTCAAGACCGCCACCACGCTGCTGGGCACCCTGGGCGGGCTGTGGACGGCCGGAGTGCTGGTCAGCAGGTACGCGATGTGGGCGTCGGCGCGACGCGCCCGTTCCTTCGAGGAGTCGCACCACGATCCCATGAACGACGTCGCCGAGCACCTCTCCTGGCTGGTCCGGCACGCCGGGCGGCCGATCGTCGTGCTCATCGAGGACCTCGACCGGTGCAACGCGGACTACGTGGTCAACTTCCTCGACTCCGTGCAGACGCTGCTGCGGGACGTGCCGGAACGCTGGAAGCACTCCAAGCACCACGCGCCCAGCTTCGTCGTCGCGATGGACGGCGCCTGGCTGCGCTGCGCCTACGAGAACGCGTACGAGACGTTCAAGCCCGCCGTGTCGGCGCCCGGGCGTCCGCTCGGCTACCTGTTCCTGGACAAGCTGTTCCAGCTCAGCGTCCCGATGCCGAGGCTGGGCGCGACCAGCCGCGACCAGTACTTCGGCCGGCTGCTCGGCACCGCCGCGGTGCCGTCGCCGGCCGGGGCCGCGCGGGTCAGGGCGGAGCTCGACCGGAGCGGCGACGAGACCCAGGTGCTGAAGGTGCTGGAGAAGGCCGACCCGGAGGTGCGGCAGGCGGTGGCGTCGCAGGCGGTCGAGCGCATCCTCGACGCCGACGTCCAGGACCTGGCGCATCACGCCCTGTCCAGGTTCGCCCGGTTGTTCCACAGCAATCCGAGGGCGATGAAGCGGTTCGTCAACACCTACACCGTGCTGCGGGCCGTACGCGTGCTGGAAGGCAGCGTGGTGCCGACGGACACCCTGGCCCTGTGGACCCTGCTCCGCATCCGCTGGCCGGAGCTGGCCGATCACCTCGAAGCGCACCCCGACGACATCACGCGGCTCATGGACCGGTCGGGCGGCGACGACCTCCCGGAGGCGCTGCGGGAGCTGGCCGCCTCGGCCGACCTGCACGACGTGCTGCACGCCGTGCCCGGCGCCGAGCTGACTCCCGAGCAGATCCGCGCATGTTCCGGAGCCGGCGACTGACCGCTGCGGGGCCGGGCGTTGTACGGTGCGGTGGAGGAGGGCGACGCTCCATGGCTGACGAGCAGATCACGACCATCGGCAGATGCCATATGTGCAAGCGCACCTTCGGCTACACGCCCGCGACCGTCATGACGGTCATGATGGACCCCGACACCAACCTTCCGCTGGGCATGACGATCTCCGGCGCCCTGCGCGAGCCGTCGCCGGAGGCCGCGGCCCGGGCGGTGGCGCGCCACGTCTGCCCCGCCTGCGTCGACAAGGTCAAGCAGCTCAAGACCTTCATGGACGCCCAATCCACCCCACCGTGGGGCGACTCCTGACGGCAGACCCGAGGAGACGGCTGGAGAGCTATGGGTGGCGGGTTGAGGGTTAGCTGATGGTGGCGGCGAGGGTTGCGCCGAGGGTCCAGCAGGCTTCGAGGTCGGCCTTGGCCGGGGCGCCGACGACGGTGACCGGGTGGTGGGCGCGTTCCCAGCCGAGCCCGGTGGCGATCGACTCCACCGCGCGGACCGCGCCCGTCGGGTCGTTGTTGCCATGCACGTACAGGCCGTACGGCAGGCGGCGGGTCTCCTCCAGACACGGGTAGTAGACGGTGTCGAAGAAGTGCTTGAGCGCTCCGCTCATGTAGCCGATGTTGACCGGGGTGCCGAGCAGGATCCCGTCGGCCTGGAGCACGTCGACGGCGGTGGCGTGCAGGGCGGCGCGGGTGACGACCTCGACGCCGTCGATCTCGTCGGTGGTGGCGCCGCGCCGCACGGCCTCGAAGAGCTCGTGCAGCGCGGGCGAGGCGGTGTGGTGGACGATCAGCAGCCGGCGGGCTTCTTGCGACACGCTGCCGATACTTTCACGCCGCATGCCGTGGTCAGCGGGAGGCCGGGGGGTTCCGGAGGGGAGTGCGGGGTAGCAGGGGGTGCATGGTGACATCGCTCGTGCGGTCAGGGTTCGGCGCCGCGGCGCGCCTGCGACGGGGACGTCCGCTGCATCCGGCCGGGCTCGTCCTCGACGCGCGGCTGCGCGTGCACGGGACGGGCCGGGTGTGGGGGGCGGAGTTCCTCGACCGGCGGATGGATCTGGAGGGGATCGCCCGGTTCTCCCGGTCCACGGGGGTGCCGCCGCCGCTGCCCGACATCCTGGGGATCGCGTTGCGCTGGGAGCAGTCCGACCTGCTGCTGGCCAGCACCGGTCACACCGTGCTCGGGCGGCGCCTGCTCAGGCCGGCCCGGGCGTGGGCGCCCGGCCTCTACAGCTCGCTGTTCTCGTACGAGGTGGGCGGGCGGCGGGTGCTGATCGGCGCGCTGCCGAGAGCGGGACGGCGGCTGCCGGCCAGGTTCGACGCGCTCGCCCGGGCGGTGGCGGACGGGCCGCTGCTGCTGGATCTGCTGGTCGCGGCCCCGGCGGGGCCGTGGGAGGTGTTCGGGCAGGTGGAGGTGGCCGGTCCGGCGCGGACCGACGCCGAGCGGCCGACCCGCTTCGATCCCGTACGCCGTCCCGTGCCGGGGATGCGGCAGGCCGGATGGCTGAGCGAGGTGCGGGAGGCGGCGTACTCCGGCGCGCAGCAGGTGGCCGACCAGCCGCACGAGGAACGCGTCTGACCCCGCGTCCGACCTCCGCCTGGCCGCGCGTCCGGCCCCCCGTCCCACCCCGCCTGGCCTCCCGTGCAACCCGCGCCCGACCCCCGCGTTCGACCCGTCGTCCGGTCCTGCGCCGGGCGCGAGAGGATGAAGGCATGCGATATCTCCGGGCCGCGCTGGCGGTTCTTCTGGTCAGCGGCGGCGTCACGGGCACGGCGTCGGCGGACACCGGTCAGGTCGCGAAGGAGTTGCGCAAGCTGGAGGCGTCGTTCCAAGGACGCATCGGCGCGTACGCGGTCGACACGGGCACCGGCCGGACCGTGGCGTACCGGGCGGACGAGCGGTTCGCGATGCTGTCGACGTTCAAGGCGCCGCTGTGCGCGGCCGTGCTGCAGAAGGCACGCACCCGCCAGCCGGGGCTGATGGGCCAGGTCGTCAAGTGGACGGCCGCCGACATGACGCCGAACTCGCCGGTCACCGAGAAGCATCTCAAGCACGGCCTGACCGTCTCCCGGCTCTGCGCGGCGGCGGTGACGCGCAGCGACGGCACCGCCTCCAACCTGCTGCTCAGGCAGATCGGCGGCCCCGCCGGGCTGACCCGCTACTTCCGCACGCTGCGGGACCCGGTCTCGCGGATGGACCGCACGCACCCCGGGCTGAACGACTGGACGCCCAAGGAGAAGCGCGACACCACGACGCCCGCGGCGATGGCGGGGGACCTGCGCCTGCTCGCGACGGGCAACGCGCTGCACGCCAAGGACCGCGAGCAGCTCATCGCCTGGCTGCTGGCCAGCAAGACCGGCGCCGAGCGCATCCGCGCCGGGCTGCCCCGGAGCTGGAAGGTCGGCGACAAGACCGGGACCAACTCCAGCGGGTTCGGCGGCGGCAACGACATCGCCGTCGTCTGGCCCGGCAAGGGGGCCGCGCCCATCATCATGGCGATCTACACGAACCGTACGCCGGGCCTGCCCACCGACAACCGGACCATCGCGAGGACGGCCACCGCCCTGGCCCGCGCCCTCGGCAAACTCTGACATATCCCGAGGTGCCGGAAACCGGCTGCCGTCCGTACGATGGCGGGGTGCGTCGTTCCATGTGGGACGAGCCGCGTCCGGTCGACCCGCCCCGGCGGGTGTGGCGGGACTGGGTGCTCGTGGGGGTGCTCGCGCCGGTCGCGCTGCTCGAAGGCTTGCTGCGGCCGGACCTGCCGTGGCGGGCCGCGTCGATCGTCGTGGCCGTCGGGCTGGTGCCGACGCTGCTGTGGCGGCGGACCCGGCCGCTGCTGATGCTGGTGATCGCGTTCGGCGTCACCGGGCTGGCGCCGCTGGTGGCCGGCGGCGACACGTCCACGTACACGATGGCCTATCTGCTGTTCCTGCCCTACGCGCTGGTGCGGTGGGGGTCGGGGCGGGAGGCGGTCGCGGGGCTGGTCGTCATGCTGGCGTCGATCGGCTATTCGACGGTGCCGGCGCGGACCCCGCTCGCCGACGCGGTGGGGGCGTTCTCGCTGATGGTGGCGGTGGTGGCGCTCGGCGTGGCGTTCCGCTACCGGGCCGGGGCGCGGGCGCGCGAGCTCGACCGGGTGAAGCTGCTCGAACGTGAGCGGCTGGCCCGCGACCTGCACGACACCGTCGCCCACCACGTCTCGGCCATGGCGATCAGGGCGCAGGCGGGGCTGGCGACCGGCACGCCCGACGCGGCGGCCGAGTCGCTGCGCGTGATCGAGGCGGAGGCGTCGCGCACGCTCAAGGAGATGCGGGCGATGGTCCGCGTCCTGCGCCGGAACGAACCCGGCGACCCCCCGCCCACCGGGCATCTCGCGGATCTCGAACAGCTCGCCGAAGCCCGGGGCGGACCGCGCGTCGAGGTGGAGCTGGCAGGCGACCTCGACGGCCTGGAGCCGGCCACGACCGCCGCGATCTACCGCATCGCCCAGGAATCGGTCACCAACGCCCGGCGTCACGCCCGCGACGCCACCCGGATCGCGATCCGGGTCACCGCCGACGACACGTCCGTCCGGCTGCGGGTCAGCGACGACGGCGAGCCGGGGCCCGCCGCCACCCCCGGGTACGGGCTGCTCGGCATGGCCGAACGCGCCGAGCTGCTCGGCGGCAGCTTCGAGGCCGGGCCCGGCGAAGGCGGCTGGACCGTGTCGGCGGTGCTGCCCCGGGCGGAGGCGGCCACGTGAGCATCCGCGTGCTGGTCGCCGACGACCAGGAGATCACCCGCACCGGGCTCCGGATGATCCTCGACGCCCAGCCCGGCATCGAGGTCGTCGGCGAGGCGGGCGACGGGCGGCGGGCCGTCGAGCTGGCGCGGCGGCTGCGGCCCGACGTGTGCCTGTTCGACATCCGGATGCCCTACCTGGACGGCATCCAGGCGACCCGCGCGCTCGCCGGGCCGGACGTCCCCGACCCGCTCGCCGTCGTCGTCATCACCACGTTCGACCTGGACGAGTACGTGCACGCCGCGCTGCGGGCCGGCGCGCGTGGCTTCCTGCTCAAGGACGCCGGGACCGAGCTGCTCACGCAGGCGGTCCGGGCCGCGGCGGGCGGCGACGCGCTCATCGCGCCGAGCGTCACCGTGCGGCTGCTGGCCGCCTTCGCCGGAGCCGCGCCGCCCGCGCCGCCCGTCGAGCCGCTGACCGACCGCGAGGAGCAGATCCTCGCGGCCGTGGCGCGCGGGCGCACCAACAGCGAGATCGCCGACGAGCTGCGCATCACGCTCAGCACGGTGAAGAGCCACGTCGCGAACCTGATGACCAAGCTCGGCGTCCGCAACCGCGTCGAGATCGCCATGTGGGCGTACGAGACGAACCGGGCGGGGAACCGGCCGATGGGCTGACGAGGCGCTGGTCCTTTCGGCCGTTACCCCCCTCAGGGGGCCGCGCCCACACTGTGGGACATGAAGGCATACGTCTTACGTTCGTACGGATCGCCCGACGTCCTGCAGCTCACCGAGCTGCCCACCCCGGTGCCGGGGCACGGAGAGGTGCTGGTCCGCGTGCGCGCCACGTCCGTCCAGCCCTACGACTGGCACCTCATGCGCGGGGAGCCGCGCGTGTCCCGGCTGATGCCCGGCCCGCTGGGGCTGCGCGGGCCGAAGATCACCGTGCTCGGCGCCGACGTCGCCGGGCAGGTCGAGGCCATCGGCCCCGGCGTCACCGGCTTCCGGCCCGGCGACGACGTGTTCGCCATGCCCCAGCAGGGCGGCTTCGGCGAGTACGTGTGCGTACCGGAGAAGGATCTCGCGCCGATGCCCGCGGGCCTGTCGTACGAGGAGGCGGCGGCGCTGCCGCTGGCCGCCGGGACCGCGCTGCTCGCGGTGCGCGACGTGGGCCGGGTGCGGCCGGGGCAGCGGGTGCTGGTCAACGGCGCGTCGGGCGGCGTCGGCACGTTCGCGGTGCAGCTCGCCAAGGCGTACGGGGCGCACGTCACCGGCGTGTGCGGCGAGCGGAACCTGGACCTGGTCCGGTCGCTCGGCGCCGACGAGGTCCTCGACCGGGCCAAGCAGGACTTCACCGGCCACGAGGGACGCTACGACGTGCTGGTGGACAACGCGGGCGGCCGTACGGGCGCCGAGTGCCGCAGGGCGCTCACCCGCAAGGGCGTCCACGTGCTCGTCGGCGGGCCGGGCGGGCGGTGGCTGCAGCCGGCCGGGCGCATGTTCGCGCTCCTGGCGGTGGCGCCGTTCGTGTCGCAGCGGGTGGCGCTGGTGGACGTGGTGGGCTGCAAGGAGATGGGCGCGAACCTGCGGACGTTGGCCGCGCTCGTCGAGGGCGGCGAGGTCAGGGTGGTGATCGACCGGCGCTTCCGGTTCGAGGAGATCCCCGAGGCGGTCCGCTACCAGGAGCAGGGGCGCGTCACGGGCAAGGTCGTCGTCAGCGGATTGTCGTAGCCGTAGGACATGCTGGGCCGCATGACTGACGTGCTGCTGTTCCACCACGCGCTCGGGCTGACCCCGGGGGTGCTGGCCTTCGCCGACGAGCTGCGCGGGGCCGGGCACACCGTGCACGTGCCCGACCTTTACGAGGGCCGCGTCTTCGACGACCTGGAGGCGGGGGCCGCGCACGCGCAGGAGATCGGCTTCGGCACGCTCGTCGAGCGCGGGCGGGCCGTCGCCGAAGGGCTGACCCCGGAGCTGGTCTACGCCGGGTTCTCGCTGGGCGTGGTCCCGGCGCAGACGCTGGCGCGCACCAGGGCCGGGGCGAAGGGGGCGCTGCTGCTGGAGGCGTGCCTGCCCGCCGACGACTGGCCCGCCGAGGTGCCGGTCCAGGTCCACGGGATGGACGCCGACCCGTTCTTCGCGGGCGAGGGCGACCTCGACGCCGCCAGGGCGCTCGGCGCGGAGCTGTTCCTCTATCCGGGCGGGCGTCACCTGTTCGCCGACAGCAGCCTGCCCTCCTACGACGCGGGCGCGGCCAAGCTGCTCACCGAGCGGGCGCTGGCGTTCCTGCATCGAAAGATGTAGGCCGATCTCGTCAGCGCGCAGGAAGCCCGCCCACCAGGGAGTCAATAGCGTAGGAGACCTCAGCAGGCATGATCGAAATGAGGCTCCGTCATGGCTCCCGGCCGCAAGAACCTGTTCACCGGCCTCGCCGTCTTCGTCGGCGGGCTGCTGCTGTGGCAGTTCGGGCTCGATGTCGAGATCGTGGTGTTCAATCCGTCGAAGATCGGCGTGGTGATGATGGTGATCGGCGCGCTGGAGGCGCTGTGGGGCCTCTACCGGATGCGCGCCGAGTCCTGAGCCGCCGGTCCTGCACCGCCGTGGTCAGGGCGAAGGCGACCAGCCCGTTGACGTAGGCGACCAGGCCCAGCGCGATCCCCCTGATCTCCAGCACGTCCCACCGGGTGACGACCAGCGCCACCAGGGCGAGGCCCAGCAAGGGTTGCAGCGGCAGCACCGCCACCGCCGTCAGGAGCCGGTTGCGGGCCAGGAAGTCACGCCCGCGCGCGAGGACGATCCAGGCCAGGACGCCGCACACGGCCAGGATCAGGACGAGCGTGGTCACCTCCATCTAGCCGCGCCTCCTCAGGAAGAGGACCGCCGCCACCCCGCCGGCGATCCAGACGAACATGATCGGCCAGAACGGCACCCCGCTCGCCACCCACGGGAACGGCGCCGGCGAGAAGCCGCCCCCGGGATCGGGCTCGTAGCCGTAGTCGGCGGCGAGCGCCACCACGAGCGTGACGACGACGGCGGCCATCTGCGTGACGAACGCCCACGTCACCGGACGGCCGGCGCGGCGGGCGGGCGCGGCCTCCTCGTCCTGGCCCAGGATGCGGCGCAGCAGCTCGCCGGCCGTCGGCCGGTCGGCCGGCGACTTGGCCAGGCAGTCGGCCAGCACGTCCCGTACGTCCTGGGGGACCCCGGTGAGGTCGGGCGGCTGGGTCAGGATGCGGTTGAACACCGCCGGGATGCTGTCCTGGCCGAACGCCGGCCGGCCCGTCGCCGCGAACACCATCGACACGGCCCAGGAGAACACGTCCGACTCCGGCCCCACCGGCTCGCCGCCGAGCTGCTCGGGCGACATGTACGGCGGGGTGCCGACGACGGAGCTGGTCTGGGTCGCCGTCGCCTCCAGCACGCGGGCGATGCCGAAGTCGACCACCCGGGGCCCGTCGGGGCCGAGCAGCACGTTGCCCGGCTTGAAGTCGCGGTGCACGATCCCGGCCTGGTGGATGGCCTGCAGCGCGGCGGCGGTGGCGAGCATGAGGCGGCGCAGCCCGCCCGCGTCGCGGGGGCCGTCGCGGCTGATGAGCTGCTGCAGCGACTCGCCGGGGATGTACTCGCTGACGATGTAGGGCCGGTCGCCGTCGACGTCGGCTTCGAGCACCCGTGCCGTGCCGAACGAGCCGACGCTGCGGGCGGCGTCGAGCTCGCGGACGAACTGGCGGCGGTGCTCGGCGACGAGCCGGGCGTGCAGCACCTTGATCGCCACCGGCCGGCCTGACGGGTCGCGGCCGAGGTAGACGGCGCCCTGGCCGCCCTCGCCGAGCAGGGCCTCCACCTGGTAGGCGCCCACGCGCGCCGGGTCGGACTGGCTCAGGGGCCGGGGGGCGGAGACCATCCAGCTCTTATATCAAGATCCCCCCGGCGTAGGCAGGGCAATCGGGGAAGGGAGGCGTAGGCGGGGCAATCGGGGAAGGGCTGCCCGCGGTGCGGCGGGCGGTGGTCAGCGCTTGCGGCCGAAGGCGAAGTAGGCGAGCGGGCCGGCGAAGTTGACGAAGACCGCCGCGCGCCAGGCCCGCTTGGAGCCCTTGATCTCGGCGGCGGGCCGGCGCTGGAGGTCGATCAGCGCCGCGCCCAGGAGGGCGAGCTGCGCGCCCGTGAGCGCGCCGATCGCCGTCCGCTGCCCTTTGCTCAGCTCACGCCACTGCTTCGCCATGAACGTGATGATAAATCACGCTATCGGATGGCGCAGAGCAGGCGGTTGTTGCCGCGCTGCCACAGCGTGCCGGTCTCGCTGAAGCCGGCCTCGCGCAGCGCCGTGACGTGGTGGGAGAGCAGGTTGGACTCCGAGCCGCGGTGGTCGGCGCCGGCGGTGGTCCGCTCGGCGTTGAGCGCGCTGAGGTCGGGGTCGGCGGCGACCGCGTCCCACCAGGCGCGCCAGTCCTCGGGGTGGTCGCCGGCGAAGACGCGCTCGGTCTGGGTGTCGTGGATGGCGCGTTCGAGGCGGGCCAGGCCGGGGGTGACGTCGTCGGAGTCGAGGTGGTCGCCGTTGAGCAGGAGACCGCCGGGCCGCAGCACGCTCGCGAGCTCGCCGTACATCGCGCGCAGGTCGGGCGGGGAGATCCAGTGCAGGGCGGTGGTGCTCACGGCGGCGTCGGCGGGGCGGTCGAGGCCGAGCGTGGCGGTCCAGCCGGGGGTGCGCAGGTCGGCGGCCACGAACGTCAGGTGCGGGTAGGCGGCGCGGCCGAGGCCCAGCAGCAGCGGGTCGGCGTCCACGGCGATCACCCGGGCCTTGGGCAGTCGCTCGACGAGGCGGGCGGACAGCGAGCCGGGGCCGCAGCCGAGGTCGATCACCAGGGGGTCGGGCCGGTCGAGCGCCTCCACGGCGTCGATCAGGGCGGTGAAGCGCTCCTCGCGGTCGGGAAGGTAGCCCGCCTGCTGGCGGTCCCAGCGCGCGAGCCAGGCGAGTGCGGCATCGTGGGTGAGCACAGTAGGTCTCCTCGTGACTGTCGTTTATGCTTTCAGCAGTCACAGACTAGAGCGCAAAGGTGTAACTGGTCAATTGAACTTCAACAGTCACACGGACGGAGTGGTCCGGGTCGCCGTCGGGCTGGTCAACTGCCTGACCCCGGGCGAGCGGCGTGGCCGGCCCGCGCCGCCGCCCGCCGACACCGTCGCGGCGGCCACCGAGGGGCTGCGCGTCGGCTATCCGGGCCACCGCCCGGCGACCGAGGCCGAGGCGGCCGAGCTGGTCGCCGTCGCGCTGCGGCTGCGGGAGGTCTTCGAGGCCGTGGCGGCGGACGACGTGGACACGGCGGCGCTGCGGGTCAACGCGCTGCTGGAGGAGTCGCGGGCCAGGCCGATGCTGCAGCGGCACGACGGCGAGCCGTGGCACCTGCACTTCCACGGCACCGGCGGCACGATGGCGGGCGACTGGGCGGCGAGCTGCGCCACCGGGCTGGCGCTGGTGCTGGGGAGCGAGTTTCACGACCGGCTCGGGGTGTGCACCGCGCCGCACTGCGATCGGGTCTACGTGGACGTCTCGCGTAACGGAACGCGCCGGTTCTGTTCAACTCCTTGCCAGAACCGGGTCAAGACCGCGGCATTCAGAGCGCGCAGCAAGACTGTCTAGCCCGACACATCCGGAAATATCATCCCGGCCTGGAGTGCCAGCCAGGAAAGAGGACGCGAATAAGGCTCGTGCGCCCTTCTGACGTGCCAGAATGGCGCCACTGTGACCCCCTCCCCACCATTCCCCGTGAACCTGGTCGGCATGTCGAACGGCGACGTGCTGATGCTGCCTGCCGTGTGGCCGGTGCGCCTCACTCCCGAGCAGCGGCGCCAGCTCGTGGAGCGGCTGCTCGACGCCGAGACCGAAGAGCTGGGTGTCGATCCGTGACGGATCCCCCTGCTCCAGCTCCCCGGGGGCGGCCCGGGGAGCTGGAGCCCGCTTTGTGATGTATTGACGTCCCCCACGTCACAAAGGTTCACGCAAGTCTATAAATGGCCATCTCCACTGAGAAATCAGGCGGCACCCGACAAGTCCGCATGCTTGTCGCGTTCTATCTGGGCCTGGAGGATCTCCTGCCGCTCGTCGCTGATCCTGCGCGTCAGGATCATGTACGCCTTCAGCACCTTGGCGTAGGACCGCCGTGCCTCGTCGAGCTGTTCGGCCAGCATGAGCGCCCGGTCGGCATCGCCCTCGCGCCGGGCCTCGGCCAGCATGGCCCCCGCGTCGTCGACGATCTGCTCGGCCCGTTGCCGGGTCCGGCGCAACACTTCGGAGCACTCGAAGAGCTCTCCCAGTCGCGCTGAGGAAACGATGAACTCTGCCGTGTGCACGGCCGACCCGTTGCCCGCCGTCCGCCGGAGATCTGTTTCCATACCCGCCACCTCCACCGTCAAAGGTTGCCTCACTGTAGACGCGCAATCGCGATCCGTGGATCACGCTCGGATTCTGGAGGTACGGGTCTGTGCCCCCGGAGGACTTCTCTTCTCCCGAGGGGGAAAACAGCGCCCCTGAAGCCGATTCGGTGGGGGTTAAATACGGCGCTTAGTCGTCTTACCTGGGTTTATCGAGTGAATGCGGCAATCGTCCGGCTGAGTAAATCCGGGGCACCAAGACTGGCGATCGCCCACGCCGCCGGGGCCGTCGGTCACATACTGATACGAGGCGGATGCGGATGGTGACGCTCCGGGGTGCGGGTTGGTGGTGGCCATGGTGAAGGACGACACGGTGGACGTGAGCATCGTCATCCCCGCCCGCAACTGCCGGCCGTACCTGGACCGGTGCCTCACCTCGGCGCTCGTGCAGCGGGTGGCCGCGGAGATCGTCGTGGTCGACGACGGCTCCACCGACGGCACCGCCGAGCTTCTCGGCCTCTACGCCGAATACCACCGCGACCGCTTCAAGGTGATCCGGCTCGAAGGCTCGGGCGGCGCGGGCCGTCCCCGCAACGTCGGGCTCGACCACGCGGCGGGTCGCTACGTGTTCTTCTGCGACGCCGACGACTACCTCGGCCCCGAGGCGCTGGAGCGCATGGTGGCCGTGGCCGACGCCAACGGCTCCGACATCGTGCTCGGCAAGATCGTCGGGCACGGGCGGCGGGCCCCGGCGTCGATGTTCCACCACAACGCCGACCGCGCCGAGCTGGGCGCCAGCGCCGTCTACAACAGCCTGAGCTGCTTCAAGCTGTTCCGCAGGGAGATGCTGGAGCGCCACCGGATCAGGTTCCGCGAGGGCCTGCTGGTCGGCGAGGACATCTACTTCACCGTGCACGCCTACTGCCATGCGGGCACGATCTCCGTGGTCGCCGACTACGACTGCTACCACCTGGTGGCCAGGGCCGACGGCAGCAGCATCATGCAGCAGCCCGACAGCCGCGACCCGCTGGCCTGGCTGCACATGATCCGCGGGCCGATCGGGCTCATGACCGACCACGTCCCGCCGGGGCCGCTGCGCGACCATCTGCTGCTGCGCCACTTCAGGCTCGACGTGTTCGCGCAGCTCGGCGCGCCCTTCCTGGAGGCGGGGGAGGTGCGGCGCAAGGAGATCGCGCAGGCCGTGGCCGGGCTGTGCGACCAGTGGCTCACGCCGGGCGTCTACCGGGGGCTGACCGGCACCGACCGGCAGCGGCTGGCGGCGCTCGGCGACGTGGACCGGCTGGCGCGGCTGGCCGACCTGGAGGGCGCCACCGTGCGCCGGAAGCTGACCGGGCTGTGCTGGGACGGCGACCGGCTGGCGGTCACGGTGGCGGTCGACCTGGAGGGCATCGGCGTGCCCGACGCGGTGTCGCTGGTGCTGCGCACCCGGGACGACCCCCGGCGCGAGCTGGTGGTGCGCGCCCGGCCGGGTGACCCGGGCGAGAGCGCCGAGCCCGGCCGCCGCTACACCGCCCGGGTCGACGCGCGGGCGCTCGGTTCCGGGATCTGGGACGTGCGGGTGTCGGCCGAGCGCGAGGGCGTGCTGCGCACCGGCAGGCTGGGCGCCGACCGCGACGGCGCCCTGGTGCTCCCGGCGCCCCGGCTGATCGGCCCGGCGGCGGTGCTGCCGTACTTCACGCGCGACAACGGCAACCTCAGCGTCGACGTCGGCGGCTACGTGGTGGGGGTGCCGGGGAGCGTGCGCATCACCAGGACCAGGTGGTCGCTCGGGCGGCGGCTGGTGATCGACGGCGAGATCACGGTCGCCGGCGGTGTGCCGCCGGAGGAGGCCGTGCGGCGGCTGGTGTGGCGCGAGCGCGGCAGCGGGCGCGAGCGCGCCGACGTGGTGGCGGCGCTGCCCGGCGGCGGGTTCGTGGCCCGGCCGGCGGTGGGCAGGCTGCCGCCCGGCACCTGGGACGCCTACCTGGAGCTGGACCTGGGCGGCCCGCCCGCGCGGTTCAGGGTCGAGACCGAGGCCGCGACGGTGGCCGCGCCGCGCCGCTGGCTGGGCGGGATCGCGCTGCTGAGCGTCCGCCCGTACGCGACGTCCGGCAAGGGCCGGTTGAGCGCGGTGGTGCGGCAGCTCAGCGCGCGGGCGGTGATCCGAAGAATCATGCGCTAATGCCACCCATATGCAGGTGCAAGCCGATGACCTAAAGTAGGTACGTTTGCTCACCTGCATCCGGAGGCTGGTCGTGCACGTCCCCGATGGCTTCTTCAACGCAGCAGTGTCCGTATCGGCCGGTTTGGTGGCCGCCGCGGGAGTCGCGGTGTGCCTGCGCGGCGCCCGGCGCGAGCTCGACGACCGCACCGCGCCCATGGCCGGGCTGGTGGCCGCCTTCATCTTCGCCGTCCAGATGCTCAACTTCCCCGTCGCGGCCGGGACCAGCGGCCACCTGCTCGGCGGGGCGCTGGCGGCGATACTCGTCGGACCCTACACAGGCGTGCTGTGCATGGCCGTGGTGCTGATCGTGCAGGGGCTGTTCTTCGCCGACGGCGGGCTCACCGCGCTGGGCGTCAACATCACGCTCATGGGTCTGGTGACCGTGCTCGTCGGCTGGGGCGTCTTCCGGGCGATCACCAGGGTCGCGCCGGGGCGGGGCGGGGTGACCGCCGCCGCGTTCGTCGCCTCGCTGCTGTCGGTGCCGGCTTCCGCGCTGGTGTTCACGGTGCTGTTCTGGATCGGCGGCACCGCGCCGATCGAGCTCGGCACGGTCGCGGCCGCGATGGGCGGCGTGCACGTGCTCATCGGCATCGGCGAGGGCCTGATCACCGCGCTCACCGTCGGCGCCGTCCTCGCGGTCCGGCCCGACCTGGTGTACGGCGCGCGGGGCCTGGCCAGGCCGCTGGAGCTGCGCGGCGCCGACGGCACGACCGTGGTGAGCCAGGAGCCCGACAGCGCCGGGCGGCCGGTGCCCGCCAGGGGCGGCAGGCCGTTCGTGCTCGGCGCGCTCGGCGTCACGCTGGTGCTGGCCGGGCTGGTGTCGTCCTACGCCTCCGCCGATCCCGACGGGCTGGAGTCGGTGGCCGAGGAGAAGGGCTTCCTGGGCCAGGCGGCCGACCACCTGTTCGGCAGCTGGGCGCTGGCCGACTACGGTGAGGTCGGCGGCATCCCCGTGGGCGTCGCGGGAGTCATCGGCGTCGGCATCACCCTGCTCGTCGCCGGGGTCGTGGCCTGGGCCGCGCGCGGGCGCGACCGCACACGGGTCTGAGTCGGGAGGCGGTGGAGCCGGTGGGATCGGGGCACGCGCACCGGCTCTACCTGCCGGGCGGCTCGCCGGTGCACCGGCTGCCCGCGCAGTGCAAGCTGCTCGCCGTCCTGGGCTTCGCGCTGGTGGTGGTGGCCACGCCGCGCGAGCGGTTCTGGGCCTTCGCCGCGTACGCGCTGCTGCTGGCCGGGGTGGCGGCCGTGGCCAGGCTCCCGGTCGCGTACGTGCCGAGGCGCATGGTGGTCGAGCTGCCGTTCGTGCTGTTCGCGTTCCTGATCCCGGTCATCGGGCTGGGGGAGCGGACCGTGGTGCTCGGGATGTCGCTGAGCGCGCCGGGGCTCTGGGCGGCCTGGAACATCCTGGCCAAGGCGACGCTCGGCGTGGTGGCCTCGATCCTGCTGGCGGCGACGACCGAGCCGAGGGCGCTGCTGCTCGGGGCGCAGCGGCTGCGGGTGCCGGGGCTGCTGGTGCAGATCGCCATGTTCATGCTGCGCTACCTGGACGTGATCATGGATGAGATGCGGCGGATGCGGGTCGCCCGTGAGTCACGCGGGTTCGAGGCGCGCAATCTGCGGCAGGCCCCGGTGATCGCGCGGTCGGCGGGGGCGCTGTTCATCCGGTCGTACGAGCGCGGCGAGCGGGTGCATCTGGCGATGCTCAGCCGCGGCTACAGCGGCCAGATGCCGATAATTGACGATATTTCGGCATCTGCCGTGCAGTGGGGGGCCGCGCTCGCCCTCCCCGCCGCGGCCCTGGCAGTTCTGGGGCTCTCCCTATGACGCGACCCACGCTCAACTCCCTCGAAGTCAGCCGCCTCGCCTACGCCTACCCCGACGGCACGCAGGCCCTCTACGGCGTGGACCTGACGATCCGGCGCGGCGAGCGGGTGGCGCTGCTCGGCCCCAACGGCGCCGGCAAGACCACGCTCGTCATGCACCTCAACGGCATCCTGACGGCCGGGCACGGCACGGTGACGGTCGCCGGCACGCCGGTGCGCCGCGACACGCTCAAGGAGATCAGGCAGCGCGTCGGCCTGGTCTTCCAGGACCCCGACGACCAGCTCTTCATGCCCACCGTGCGCGACGACGTGGCGTTCGGCCCGGCCAACTCGGGGCTGCGCGGCGAGGAGCTGGAGGCCGTGGTCAAGAGCGCGCTGGAGCGCGTCGGCATGCTGGAGGCCGCCGACCGGCCGCCGCACCACCTGTCGTTCGGCCAGCGGCGCCGGGTCGCGGTGGCGACCGTGCTGGCGATGGAGCCGGAGATCCTGGTGCTCGACGAGCCGTCGTCCAACCTCGACCCGGCGGCCCGCAGGGAGCTGGCCGAGATCCTGCGCTCGCTGGACGTGACCGTGCTCATGGTCACCCATGACCTGCCGTACGCGTTGGAGCTGTGCGAGCGCTCGCTCATCCTGTCGGACGGGGTGATCGCCGCCGACGGGCCCACCCGCGAGCTGCTGGCCGACGAGGAGCTGCTGTCCAGCCACCGGCTGGAGCTGCCCTACGGGTTCGCCATCCCGGGCTGAGGCGGCACGTGGATGAGCACCAGGCGGTCGCCCGCCCGCAGCTCGGCGGCCTCAGGATCGGTGTAGTTGAGCATCCGGCCGTCGCGCACCACGGCCACCGCGATCTCCTCGCCGCGGGCCGGCGGGCCGCCCACCTCGTCGGCGCGCACCGGCCGCTCGTACAGGTCCAGGCCCTTGCCGTACACGAGCAGGTCCTCGATCAGCGCGCTGACGGCGGGGCTCTGGGTGGCGACGCCGAGCATGCGGCCGGCCGCCTCCGAGGAGGTGATCACCACGTCGGCGCCGCTCTGCCGGACCAGCGGGTCGTTCTCGGCCTCGCGGACGGCGGCCACGATCGTCGCGCCCGGGTTGAGGCTGCGGGCGGTGAGCGTGACCAGCGCGGTCGTGTCGTCGCGCCGGGTGGCGATGATCACCTCGCGCGCCTGCCTGATCCCGGCCAGGTCGAGGATGTGGCTGCGGCTGCCGTCGCCGGTGATCCCGGCGAAGCCGTGGGCCGACGCCTCGGCCACGACGCCCGGATCGGGGTCGACCACGACGATCGACTCCTTGGGGCAGCCGTTCTCCAGCAGCGTGCGGCTCGCGGCGCGGCCCTTGGTGCCGTAGCCGACGATCACCGTGTGGTCGCGCAACCTGCCCCTCCAGCGTTCGATGAGTATGGCCTCGCGGGTGCGCCGGGTGAGCACCTCCAGCGTGGTGCCCACGAGCACGACCAGAAAGGCGATCCGCAGCGGCGTGACGGCGACGATGTTGACCACCCGGGCCGCCGTGCTGACCGGGGTGATGTCACCGTAGCCGGTCGTGGAGATCGACACGGTCACGTAGTAGAGGGCGTCGAGCAGGCTGACGTCGCCGTCGGCGCTGTCGCGGTAGCCGTCGAGATCCACCGCTACCAGCACGAACATGGCGAGCAGCATCGCCAGGGCGATCGCCATCCGGCGCAGCACGGCCCGCAGCGGGCTGAGACGGGCCTCGGGCAGGCGGACACCCCGTGCCGGCTCATCCTCATGCAT
Organism: Nonomuraea sp. NPDC003214; assembly: GCF_053590035.1. Classification (NCBI taxonomy): domain Bacteria; kingdom Bacillati; phylum Actinomycetota; class Actinomycetes; order Streptosporangiales; family Streptosporangiaceae; genus Nonomuraea; species Nonomuraea sp. NPDC003214. The sequence goes on from NZ_JBSFSX010000025.1 coordinate 23,215, forward strand.
ACCGGTGATCGTAGTTTGTGCGTGCCCGGTATCAGGGCAAGGGGAAGTACAGTGGCTCATCGAGGAGGGGCCAAATGAAGCTGCGGCTTGCGCGACACGCCCTCGGTGACGCCGTGGTGGTGGCCGTTGCGGGGGAGCTCGATCTGTTCACCGCACCGTTCCTCCGTGACGAGGTGCGCGACGCGATCAAGCAGGACAGCGCCCGGCTCGTGCTCGACCTCCAGCAGCTGTCGTTCATGGACTCCAGCGGGCTCTCGGTGCTCATCGAGGCCTGGCGGCTGGCCACCGGCGAGGGCGGCGGGGTGTCGCTGGCGGCCCCTCAGGCGCCCGTGGCGCGCATCCTGCGCACGACCGGGCTCGACCGGCGGATCAAGGTCTATTCGGATGTGGACAGCGCCGTGGGGGGAATTTAACCGCCCCCGAGTAGAACTTCATTCGGTAGCCGGGTTAGGGTCCGTGCTATGGACGTGAACGGATCCGCAGCAATCATCTCCGGCGGTGCGAGCGGCCTCGGCGAGGCCACCGCCCGCGAGCTGGCCCGCGCCGGCGCCACCGTGGTCATCGCCGACCTCAACGAGGAGCGCGGCAAGGCCCTGGCCGACGAGCTCGGCGGGGTCTTCGTCAAGACCGACGTGTCGGACGACGAGCAGGTGCAGGCCGCCGTGGACGCGGCCGTCGCCACCGGCAAGCCGCTGCGCGTGCTGGTCAACAGCGCCGGCATCGGCTGGGCCGAGCGCACCGTCAACCGCAACGGCGAGCCGCACAACCCGGCGACCTACCGCAAGGTCATCGAGGTCAACCTGATCGGCACGTTCAACCTCATGCGCATCGGCGCGGCGGCCATCGCCAAGACCGAGCCGGTCGACGAGGACGGCCAGCGCGGCGTGGTGATCAACACCGCGTCCGTGGCCGCGCTGGAGGGACAGACCGGTCAGCTCGCCTACAGCGCCTCCAAGGGCGGCATCGTCGGCATGACCGTGCCCGCCGCCCGCGACCTGGCCGCCATCGGCGTCCGGGTGAACACGATCTGCCCCGGCATCATCGACACCCCCATCTACGGCTTCTCGGGCAACGCCGAGGAGTTCAAGGCCAAGCTGGTGGCGCCGGTCGTGTTCCCCAAGCGCATGGGCCGTGCCGGCGAGTTCGCCCACCTGGTGCGCTCCCTGGTGGAGAACGACTACATGAACGCCGAGGTCATCCGCTTCGACGGCGGCATCCGCTTCCAGCCCAAGTAGGAGGGCCCGTGTCCGACGAAGTGCTCGTCGAGGAGTCCGGCGGCGTCGCCGTGCTCACCATCAACCGCCCCAAGGCGCGCAACGCCGTCAACGGCGCGGTGGCCCGGGGCATCGCCGAGGCGCTGGACGCGCTCGACGCCCGCCCCGACGTCTCCGCGTACGTGCTGACCGGCGCGGGCGGCACCTTCTGCGCGGGCATGGACCTGAAGGGGTTCCTGACGGGCGACATGCCGGTCGTGGAGGGACGCGGCTTCGGCGGCCTGACCGAGTCGCCGCCGAAGAAGCCGATCGTCGCGGCCGTCGAGGGCTACGCGCTGGCGGGCGGCTTCGAGCTGGCCCTGTCGTGCGACGTGATCGTGGCCTCGTCGGAGTCCACGTTCGGCCTGCCGGAGCCCAAGCGCGGCCTGGTGGCCGGGGCGGGCGGCATCATGCGCCTGCCGAGGCGGATCGCGTACCACGTGGCGATGGAGATGGCGCTGACCGGCGACCACTACCCGGCCTCGCGGCTGTACGAGCTGGGCCTGGTCAACCGGATCACCGAGCCGGGACAGGCGCTGGAAGGCGCGCTGGAGCTGGCTCGCAAGATCGCCGCGAACGCGCCGCTGGCGCTCGCCGCGACCAAGAAGGTGATCATCGAGTCGCAGGACTGGCCGCTCGACGAGATGTTCAAGCGGCAGGGCGCGATCATCAACCCGGTGTTCGGCTCCAAGGACGCGATGGAGGGCGCGGCGGCCTTCGCCGAGAAGCGCGCTCCGCAGTGGAAGGGCGAATAGCCCGCGGACGACCCAGCCCCCTCCCGCCCGGGAGGGGGCTTTTCACGCACTCGGGCCGGTTCGTACGTACGGTAAAAAGGGAGTCGTCCACCTGGGAGAGCGCATGAGCGACTATTCGAGGTCCCCGTTCGAGTCGGCCAAGCGCGGCGCGGGGGCGCTGCTGTCGGGCGCGCTGGCCGCGTTTCTCCTGATGGTGGGCCTGCTCGCGGTCATGTGGGCGGTGGAGATCGTCGACTACTTCATGTTCGGCGCCCTGGACGGCTTCGGCATCGTCGGCTGGGAGCCGGCGGGGCTGTCGGGGATCTTCTTCGCGCCGTTCCTGCACATCGGCTTCGGGCACCTGATCGCCAACTCGCTGCCGCTGCTGGTCCTCGGATTTCTGGCCGCGCTGCGCGGCATCGGCAAGTTTCTGCTGGCCAGCCTGCTGATCATCGTCATCGGCGGCGTGGGCACCTGGTTCACCAGCCCCGACGTGGTCACCGTGGGCGCCAGCGGGCTGGTGTTCGGCTACTTCGGCTACATCCTGGCCCGGGGCCTGTTCGACCGGCTCCTGCTCGACATCGTCATCGCGGTCGGCGTCGGCATCGCCTACTGGTCGATCCTCGCGGGCGTGCTGCCCAACCAGCCGGGGATCTCCTGGCAGGGCCACCTGTTCGGGCTGGTCGGCGGTGTGGTGGCGGCCTGGGTGCTGCGCAGGCAGCAGCCCAGGCCACTCGTCTGACGTCGCGGGCTAGAGGCGCTCGACCACGTGGTCGATGCAGGCCGTCAGGGCCTCGACGTCGGCCGGGTCGATCGCCGGGAACATCGCCACCCGCAGCTGGTTGCGGCCCAGCTTGCGGTAGGGCTCGGTGTCGACGATGCCGTTGGCGCGCAGCACCTTGGCCACCTCGGCGGCGTCGACGGAGTCGGCGAAGTCGATGGTGCCGACCACCTGCGAGCGGAACTCGGGGGCCGCGAACGGCGTCGCGAAGGACGACTTGTCGGCCCAGGTATAGAGGCGCTGCGCCGAGTCGGCCGTGCGGGACGTGGTCCAGGCCAGGCCGCCGTTGCCGTTCATCCAGTCGAGCTGGTCGGCCAGCAGGAACAGCGTGGCCACGGCCGGGGTGTTGTAGGTCTGGTCCTTGGCCGAGTTGTCGATGGCGACCGGCAGGCTGAAGAACTCCGGCACGTAGCGGCCCGAGCCCGCGATCTCCTCGACCCTGGCCAGGGCGCGCGGCGACATGATCGCGATCCACAGGCCGCCGTCGGAGGCGAAGCTCTTCTGCGGGGCGAAGTAGTAGACGTCGGTCTCCGACACGTCGACGGGCAGGCCGCCGGCGCCGGAGGTGGCGTCGACCAGCACGAGCGCGTCGTCGCCGCCGACCCGCTGGATCGGCATGGCCACGCCGGTGGAGGTCTCGTTGTGGGTGAGGGCGTAGACGTCGACCCCGTCCTCGGCGACCGCCTCGGGGTGGGTGCCGACCTCGGACTTGATGATCGAGGGCTCGCCCAGCCACGGGGCCTTCTTGGCCACGGTCGCGAACTTCGAGGAGAACTCGCCGAACGACAGGTGCTGCGACCGGTCGCGGATCAGCCCGAAGGCGGCGATGTCCCAGAAGGCGGTGGTGCCGCCGTTGCCGAGCACGACCTGGTAGCCCTCGGGCAGCGAGAACAGGTCGGCCAGGCCGGAGCGCACGCGGCCGACGAGGTTCTTGACCGGCTTCTGGCGGTGTGAGGTGCCCATGAGGCTCGCCCCGGAGGCGGCGAGGGCGGCCAGTTGCTCGGTGCGCACCTTCGAGGGCCCGCAGCCGAAGCGGCCGTCGGCGGGCTTGATGTCAGCGGGAATCACGATGTCAGCCACCAGACAAGGGTATCCAGCCGCCGAGATTCCCTGGTCCCGGGTCCGGATGCTGAGAAAAGATGAAACGATCGCCCCCTTGGAGTACGTGACGAGGCTGTGACACAGCGTGAGGCGCGGCCGGAGGGGTGTCCAGGTGGCCGATGTACGAGGCGTTGTCGAGAAGCTGATCCGCCGTCCGGCGTTCTGGCGCGCGGATCCGCCGCTGCCCATCGTGATCGTGACCGGGCCGGAGGCGTCCGCCACGGTGGAGGCGCTGATCGCGCCGTTCCGCGACTGCGTGCCGTGCGCCACGGTGCCCGACGGCGCCCACGGCTCGGTGCTGGAGCTGGTGCGGGCGCTGGCGGGGGAGCAGGGCGACCTGGGCAGGCCGATCGGCGGGTCGCTGCTGCCGCCGCCGCGCTTCCCACTGGCGCAGTTCGTGGTGTGGGCGCGGGAGCAGCGCGAGCCGAAGCCGGAGGGCGTGCAGCAGTGGCCGCCCGATCCGCGCACGCACGGCGGCTACCAGGAGTTCAAGAAGCGGCTGAAGGACTGGCGCAGGGGCAGGCGGGGCGACGACCGGGGGGTGCGCACGTCGGCCGACTTCCTGGCGCGGGCCGCGACGACCTGGGTGCCCGTCGGCACGCTGGCCGTGTGGTGGGCGGGCGGCACCACCGACCTGGTCGGCGTGATCCCGTGGCTGCTGGGCGCCGTGGTGGCCCTGGCCGGCACGGCCGCCCAGGGGGCGCTGTCGATCCGGGGCTCGCTGTTCACGGGCTGGTTCGGCAAGCAGCCGTACGTGCGCAGGGGGCGGCTCGAACGCCTGCCGCAGTACGCGCTGCGCCTGGCCGACGCCGGGGACGAGGAGATCGAGAAGCTGCTGGTCCACGCGCTGGTGCGGGACCTGCGGGAGGCGTACAAGAAGTGGATCATCCCGTGGCCGAGCTGGGGGCGCGGCCGGTACGCGCTGCTGGCGCTGGAGGCCGCCGATCCGGCGGGCGTCAACGCGCGCTTCCTGGAGCTGCTGGAGCTGACCACGGAGAAGACCGGGCTGCTGGCGCCGATGGTGGTGCTGTCGGCGGCGCCCGCGGTCCCGGCCAGGCCGCCGGAGCGCGCCGAGACGCTCGACGGGCTGGCCGAGGCGGTCGGGCGGTGGCGGCGCCGGGCCCGGCTGCGGGTGCCGCGTCTGCGGCTGGTCGTCGACGCCGGGGCCGGGCCGCCGGAGGGCGAGTACCCGCAGGCGCAGCCGCGCCGGGGTCGGGCCCTGGGCTACTGGACGGCGATCGGGCTGCTCGTGGCCCTGCCGCTGGCCTGGGCGGTGTGGAGCCAGCTCGACAGGGACGCGCACTGCGGCGGGCTGCGCTGGGCCGAGCGGTCCGGCGGCGAGTGCGTCGGCATCGTCAACGCCGAAGGCCCCACGCCCGACGGGCTGTTCGAGGGCCGGGTGCGGGAGCTCGTCAGGAAGATCGACCAGAACAACGCGTACGCCGTCGCGTCCGGTCTCTTCGTGGACGTCGTGCTCTTCGGCGAGTTCTCGATCGACAAGACGTGGTCGGACGACACCCGGCTGTCGGCGGCGGTGTCGGAGCTCGCGGCGGTCGAGGAGTATCAGCGGACCGTGTCGAGCACGCCGAGGCTGCGTGTGCTGGTCGCGAACGCCGGCGACGGCTTCGCCCACGGCCGCCGGACGGCGCGGCTGGTCACCGAGCTGGCCGCCGAGGACCCGCACGTGATGGGCGTGATCGGCATGCCCCGCAGCGTGGCGGGCGTCAGCCAGGCCGTCGAGGAGCTGCACGCGGCCAAGATCCCGATCGTGGCGAGCACGGCGACCGCCGACGGGCTGGGTCGCGTCGGCGTGGGCGGGGACCCGTCGCCGTACTACTTCCACGTGAGCCCGACGAACTTCCGCGAGGCGGCGCTGGGCGCCCGGTTCGTCCGCAAGGAGCTGCTCGCCGGGGTGAAGAGTCCGTCGGCGGTCGTCGTCCAGGACGGCTCGCCCGCCGACCACTACACCAACAACCTGGCCGACGACTTCGCCGCGGCGCTGACCGGGCAGGGCGTCAAGGTCCTGGACCGGGTCGCCTACACCGTCCGCGACGGCGGCATCCCGTCGGCGGCGATCAAGGCGTGCAGGCTGAGGCCGGGCGTCCTGGTCTACGCCGGGCGGGCGGCGGAGTTCCGCGACTTCCTCAAGGACGTCGAGGGCAAGGCGTGCGGCGAGGTGAAGGTGCTGGCCGGCGACGACGTGGCCAAGGTGGTGGCCGACCACGGCGCCGAGATCGCCGGGATGCGGCAGGTCGAGGTGCACTACCTGACGCTGGCGGACCGGTCGCTGTGGGCGCACGCGGGCGCGAAGCCGACCGCGTTCGTCAGCAGGCTGGTCGGCGGCGCGCACCCGGACGCCTCCGACGACTACCTCATCCTCAGCTACGACGCGATCAGCGTGATCTACCAGGCGGCGGCGACGGCCTACCGGGCGGCCGGGACGGGCGGCGGGCTGCCCAGCCGGGGCGACATCCTCTACCGGCTCTCCCGCACGGCCGGTGAGGGCTCGTGGGAGGGCTCCGGCGGGGTGATCGACTTCGGCGTCACGGACCGCCACACGCCGATCGGCAAGGTGATCGCGATCATGAAGGTGCCGCACGGGAAGGGCCACAGCGTGCCCACCGTCATCTGCGGCACGCTGGACGCCGCCCGGGGGCCCGCCGAGGAGCCGCTGTGCCCGGGGCTGCCCGACGTGGGCGCGGCGGCTGGACACATCACTCCATGAGATTTACGGCAGTATGTCGACAAAGGAGTGGATCGTCGGGGGGCGACCGCCAGGGAGCGACGCATGGCCGATGTCCGCACGTTCCTCCGGCACCTGTTCGGCAGGCTCATCCGGCGACCCGCCCCCTGGCGGCGCGACCGGTCGCTGCCGCAGGTGTCGGTGTTCCTGACGGGCGAGGGCGACCTGGAGCCGCTCATCGTGCCCGACGGGCAGCCGGTGCCGTACTTCTCGCCGGCCGCCTATTCGGGCGTGCCCGACCTGGTGAAGCAGGCGGTGGCCAAGCTCGGCGAGCGCACCGGACCGCGCGGGCTGCCGAGGATCAGGTTCCAGCTCACCGGCTTCGTGCTGCTGGTGCTGCGCCGGCGCGAGCTCGGCGAGGTGGCCATCCCCGACATGGAGCGGGCGCTGGCCGAGGACCGGCCGGGCCGGGGCGGGCCCCCTGACGACCGCCCGAGGGTGGTCATGCTCGACTACCTGGGCAGGTCGCTGACCGGCTGGATCCCGGCGGCGTCGGTGATCGGCACCTGGCTCGGCCAGGCGACCACGCTGCTGGCGTGGGGGGTGAGCGTCGCGGCCGGCGTCGTGGTGGCCGTCGGGCACGCTGCCGTGCTGGCCCGCACCCACGTGCGCAGCTCGTGGTTCCGCAAGCAGGCGGCGCAGCAGCGCACGCCGTGGGAGCGGCTGCCCGCGTACGCGAGCAGGCTGGCCGCCAGGGCGTCGGACGAGGAGCTGGAGCGTCTGCTGGTCGGCGCCTTCCTGGAGGACCTCAGGCAGGCGTACAGGCGCCGCAGGCTGTTCCTGTGGCCCGCGTGGGCGCGTGCCTACCACTGCGTGCTCTACCTGAAGGGCGTCACGGCCGCCGACACGGCGGCGGCGGCGTTCCTCGGCCGCCTGCACGAGGTGCGCGAGCGCAACGCGCAGTGGGACCCGCTGCTCGTCGTCACCTCCGGCCCCGAGTCGCCCGGGCTGGTGCGCGACGTGCGCACGGTGCGCGTCACGGGCGCGGACGGCGACGAGGAGGCGCACCACGAGTGGCTGCGGCGGGTCAGCCACCGGCACGGGCCCGCGTACCTGGTGATCGAGGGCGTCGACCTCACGGCCGGGGACGACCGGCGCGCGGCCCCGCTCGCGCCGGTGGCGGGGCACAAGCGGGTGCGCGCCTACTGGACGATCATGGTGGCGCTGCTGGTCGTGCCGCTGATCGCCTCCGGCCTGTACGTGTGGAACTCCGCCATGACCTACTGCCAGGCCCCCGACGTGCTGCGGGACGAGCTCGGCGAGTGCGTCGGCATCAGCGACGGCGGCTACGTCTTCCACGACCGGCTGAAGACCCCCATCGCCCGCATCGCGGCCGAGAACGTCAAGGCCGTCGACAGCGGCCGCTACGTGGAGATCGTCTACATCGGCCCGATGACCGGCGCGCCGGACGCCCTGCTGGCGGGCTCCCACGGCGAGCTGTACGGGATCGCCGCCTACCAGCAGGACTACAACGCCCAGAGCGGCGACCGGCCCAAGATGCGCGTGCTGCTCGGCAACCCCGGCAAGGCGTTCAGGAAGTCCGTGACGCTCGCCCGGCAGGTCGTCGACCGGCTGGAGTCGGGCGCGCCGATCGTCGGCGTGATCGGCATGGCGCAGAGCCGCGCGGTCAACCAGGAGGCCATCGCGGTGCTCAACACCGCCGGGCTGCCCGTCATGGTCACCGTCGGCACCGCCGACGAGCTCGGCCACCACGAGCAGGTGCCGTCGCCGTACTTCTTCCGCATGGCCGCCAACAACGGCCGCGAGGCCAAGGCGTCGGCGGCGTGGGTCAAGGCGGGCACCGGCGGGCTGCCCGCCGCCAAGAAGGTGACGCTGCTGGAGGACGTCACCGAGGGCGACCTCTACAGCGCCGACCTGGCCGCCGGCTTCCGCGACGCCTTCGGCGAGGCCGGCGTCACCAGCCTGTCGTACACGGGCGGGCGCCGGCTCAAGGCCCAGGTGAAGAAGGCGTGCGCGGGCAAGCCCGACCTCATCTACTACACCGGCAGGGGCGACGACTTCGTCACCTTCGTCCAGGGCATCGACGAGGGGTGCAGCCAGTCCCGCATCCACCACGTGCTGGCCTCCGACGACGTCACCAAGTACGTCCAGGACAACCACCAGAGGCTCAAGGACCACCCCAACCTGCGCCTGCACTACGTCACGCTGGCGTGGGAGAAGGTCTGGGACCACGTCACGGGCGGCGAGGGCCAGGGAGGAAAAGCCCAGATCGGGCGCATCCAGCGGCTCATCGGCAAGGACGCGCAGCCGTCGCGGCTGCACGCGATGCTCGCCCACGACGCCGCGCTCGCCCTCGGGCTCGCGATCTCCGCCGCCCCCGGCCCGGTGCCGGACAAGGGCACGGTCCTGTTCGGGCTGAGCACGATGGGCACGCAGTACGGGACCACCGGGGTGATCGAGTTCACCGGCGGCAGGGAGCTGCACGAGTCGGCCGGCAAGCCGGTCATGCTCATCCAGGTGGGCCAGGAGCCGAAGCTCGTCGGCGTGTGCGGCAGGCTCACCGAGGTCGGGCCGAGCCTGGCCGACTGCCCCGACCGCGCGCTGCGCGGGGCGGACGACGCGAACGGCCCGCCGGTCGGACCGGCGGGCCGTCAGGGAGGGCGTCAGATGGTGCCGGCGACCTCGGCGGCGCCGGGCACGTCGCTGAGCGGACGCGACGCGGGGCCGATGTAGTTGGCGCTCGGGCGCACCAGCCTGCCCGTGAGCTTCTGCTCCAGGATGTGCGCGGCCCAGCCGGCCGTGCGGGCGCAGGTGAACATCGAGGTGAACATGTGCGAGGGCACCTCGGCGAAGTCCAGGACCACGGCGGCCCAGTATTCGACGTTGGTGGCCAGCACCCGGTCGGGCTTGCGGGCGTGCAGCTCCTCCAGGGCCGCCTGCTCAAGGGCCGCGGCGACCTCGTAGCGAGGCGCGTCGAGCTCCTTGGCGGTGCGGCGGAGAACGCGGGCCCGCGGGTCCTCGGCGCGGTAGACGCGGTGTCCGAAGCCCATGAGCCTGTTGCCCTTGTCGAGCTCGCTCTGCACGTACTTCTTGGCGTCGCCGAGCTGCTCGACGCCCTCGATCATGTGCAGCACGCGCGCCGGGGCGCCGCCGTGGAGCGGGCCCGACATGGCGCCGACCGCACCGGACAGCGCCGCGGCCACGTCCGCGCCGGTGGAGGCGATGACGCGGGCGGTGAAGGTGGAGGCGTTCATGCCGTGCTCGGCGGCGGAGGTCCAGTACGCGTCGATGGCCTTGACATGCTTGGGGTCAGGCTCACCGCGCCAGCGGACCATGAAACGCTCGACGATGGTCTTGGCCTCGTCGACCCGGCTCTGCGGCACCATCGGCAGGCCGAGGCCACGCGCCGACTGCGCCACGAAGGACAGGGCCATCACGGAGGCGCGGGCGAGCTGGTCGCGCGCCTCCTCGTCGCTGATGTCGAGCAGCGGCTTGAAGCCGTAGGCGGGGGCCAGCATGGCCAGCGCGCTCTGCACGTCGACTCGGATGTCACCGGAATGGACAGGGATGGGGTACGGCTCCGCCGGGGGCAGGCCCGGCTGGAACTTGTTGTCGACCAGCAGGCCCCACACATGCCCGAAGGGCACACGGCCGACCAGCTCCTCGATGTCGACGCCCCGGTATCGAAGGGCGCCCCCTTCTTTGTCCGGTTCCGCGATCTCGGTCTCGAAAGCTACGACGCCTTCGAGGCCGGGTTTGAAGTCGGACATTCTCGGCCGCCTCCCTTTCTTGCCATGTTCCGGCAATGCCTTGATGTCGAGATACCGGCCAGTCAATTTAACCCCCTCCCAGGTCGTGCTCGGTCTCGGGACCCGCCGGTAGGCCATAACCGCTGGTAGGGGGCGCTGTGTGGGATCTGCCACCAAGCACGCGAGAATACCGTCTCGTGGATGCCACCTCGCGCCCGCCCTCCTTGGCGGGGCTTCGCCGGACCTATGAGGGCGAACCGCTGCTCGAAGCCGCCGTCGCCGCCGATCCGATCGCGCAGTTCACCGTCTGGTTCCAGGACGCGCTCGACGCCGGTCTGCCCGAGCCCAACGCCATGGTGCTCGCCACCGCCTCCGCGGGGGGCCGGCCGAGCGCCAGGACCGTGCTGCTCAAGGGCTACGACGAGCGCGGTTTCGTCTTCTACACCAACTACGAGTCCCGCAAGGGCCGCGACCTGGCGGAGAACCCGAGGGCGTCGCTGCTGTTCCCGTGGCATCCGCTGCGCCGCCAGGTGCGGGTGGAGGGCTCGGTGAAGAGGTTGTCGGCCGAGGAGTCGGCCGCCTATTTCAACGCCAGGCCGTACGGCTCGCGCATCGGCGCGTGGGCGTCGCGCCAGTCGGCGGTGGTGCGGTCGCGGGAGGAGCTGGACGCCCGCTACGAGGAGCTGGCGGCGCGCTGGCCGGACGATCCGCCGGTGCCCGACTTCTGGGGCGGCTTCCGGGTGACGCCGGTGGAGGTGGAGTTCTGGCAGGGGCAGCTCGACCGGATGCACGACCGGCTGCGTTACCGGCGTACGCGGCCGGGGTGGGAGTTGGAGAGACTTGCCCCTTAATGTGCCTTAAGTGACATTCGGGGATTTCGTCAAGCGTCACCTGGTCGACACCCGGCCGCTGTCCGTGCCCGCCTACCGGCGCCTCTGGATCGGCCAGGCCGTCTCCCACGTCGGCCTCGGCGCCACCGTCGTGGCCGTCAGCCAGCAGGTCTACGACCTGACCGGGTCGTCGTTCTGGGTCGGCATGCTGGGCCTGGCCAACCTGATCCCCCTGGTGATCTTCGGGCTGTGGGGCGGGGCCGTCGCCGACGCCGTCGACCGGCGCAAGCTCCTCGTCGCCGGCTCCGCCGTCGCCTGGGTGAGCACGATGCTCATCCTGATCCAGGCGCTGGTCGGCGTCCCCAACGTGTACGTGCTGCTGGCGACCGTGGCCGTGGGCGCCGCCGGCTTCGCCGTCAGCTCCTCCACCCGGGGCGCCATCATCCCCAGGCTGCTCCCGGCCGAGCTGGTGCCCTCGGCCAACGCGCTCAACTCGCTCGTCTACAGCATCGGCGCCGTCGCCGGGCCGATGATCGGCGGCATCCTGCTCACCGAGGGCGGCTACGCGGCCGCCTACGCCGTGGACGCCCTGCTGTTCACCGCCAGCCTCTACGCCGCCTTCCGGCTGCCCGCGCTGGCACCCCAGGGCGAGGTGTCCCGGCCCGGCTGGCGGTCCGTGGCCGAGGGGCTCCGCTTCATCGCCACCAGCCCGGTGCTGCTCATGTCGTTCGTCGTCGACATCATCGCCATGGTGTTCGCGCTGCCCAGAGCCCTGTTCCCGGAGCTCGTCGACCTGCGCTTCGGCGGCGACCTGAACGTCCTCGGCTGGCTGGTGGCCTCCATGGCGGCCGGGTCGGTCATCGGCGGGCTGTTCTCCGGCTGGGTCACCCGGGTCACCCGCCAGGGCCTGGCGCTCACGGCCGTCATCGCCGTGTGGGGGCTCGCGGTCGCCGCCGCCGGGCTCGCCCAGCAGCTCTGGCTCGTGCTGCTGTTCATGGCCGTCGGGGGAGCCGCCGACGTGGTCTCCTCGGTGTGGCGGCAGTCCATACTCCAGCTGTACGCGCCGGACGAGATGCGGGGGCGGATGCAGGGAGTCTTCATGGTCGTCGTCGCGGGCGGGCCCCGGCTCGGCGACGTCCGGGCCGGAGCCACGGCCACCGCCTTCGGCCTCACCACCGCGTGGGTGGGCGGCGGCATCGCCTGCGCGCTGGCCGTACTCGTCGCCGGCCTGTCGGTGGCCGGCTTCAGGAACTACCGCGCCCGCTGACCGGCCGCGCGCCTTGAGGCACTACCGCTTTTGTGGCACTACCGCTCTCGCTGACCGGCGGCGACCTTGAGGTCGGCGAGGAAGCCCTCGTACGCCGCGTCCCGGTCGGGCGCGCGCAGGACCGCGGACGGGTGGATCGTGGCCACCGCCGTGGCCTCGCCCAGCGGCACCGGCGCCCCCCGCTGCCGCGTCACCCGGAACGCCCGCCCCAGCAGCGCCCGCGCGGCCGTCGCCCCCAGCACCACGACCACCTGCGGCTCCACCACGGCCAGCTCGGCGTTCAGCCACGGCTGGCAGGCCCCGATCTCGGCCGCCGTCGGCTTCTGGTGGATGCGCCGCTTGCCCTGCCGGGTGAACGAGAAGTGCTTGACCGCGTTCGTCAGGTAGACGTCCTCCCGCTCGATCCCGGCCTCGGCCAGCCCTCGGTCCAGCACCCGCCCGGCCGGTCCGACGAACGGGTGCCCCTGCAGGTCCTCCTGGTCGCCGGGCTGCTCCCCGACGAGCATGAACGCGGCCCCGGCGGGCCCCTCGCCGAACACCGTGCGCGTCGCCGCCCGGTAGAGGTCGCAGCCCTCGCAGCCGGCCGCCGCCTCCCGCAGCGACGTCAGGTCCAGGCGATCGGGAAGGAACTCGGCCGCTGAGTTGTTTCCGTCCTTTGACATCGTCGGTCGTTTCTCCCCCATAGGCTTTGCCTCTGACTCCTGTGCCCGAAGCGGACGGGCTCAGTCCCCGCCACGACCGGCGTAGCATGCAGTTGGGAGGAGCCTTGACCGCACACGGCCTGATCGACACGACGGAGATGTATCTCCGGACGATTTACGAGCTCGAGGAGGAGGGCATCGTCCCCCTCCGGGCGCGCATCGCCGAGCGCCTGCAGCAGAGCGGCCCCACGGTGAGCCAGACCGTCGCCCGCATGGAGCGCGACGGCCTCGTCCGCGTCGAGGGTGACCGCCACCTGTCCATGACCGAGCTCGGCCGCACCCTGGCGACCAGGGTCATGCGCAAGCACCGGCTCGCCGAATGCCTGCTGACCGACGTCATCGGGCTGCCCTGGGAGGAGGTGCACATCGAGGCCTGCCGCTGGGAGCACGTCATGTCGGAGTCGGTCGAGACCCGTCTGGTCAAGCTGCTCGACAACCCCACGGTGTGCCCGCACGGCAACCCCATCCCCGGCCTGGCCGAGCTCGGCGCGCAGGAGAGCGCCGAACCGTCCGGCAGCATGCTGCCGACCATGACGGAGGTCGCCGGGGCCCAAGGAGTGCCCGTGGTAGTGCGTCGAATTAGCGAACAAGTGCAAAGTGATCCCGCTCTGATGCTTAAACTCAAGCAAGTTGGGATACAACCCGGACGCGAGGTGACGCTCGCGGCGAGCGACGACGGTGTGCGGGTGACAGGTGACGGTGACGCGAACGACTCTCTCGCGGAGATCCCGCGTGACGTTGCCGCGCACGTTTTCGTCACCAGGCGCTGACGCACGCGCGGCTGCTTGGTTGAATCCCAACTGGGAGCCCCTCCACTCCCCCCCGGCCAAGACTGTTGCAGGAGCGCCCGTGGTTCGCTTTTCGCGCATGCGTCCCCTAGGAGTGGTCTCCGGATGAAGCGATGGGGGGACGTGTCACCCGACGCCGATCACCTGGCCGCGTCGTCGGTGCTCGACCATGCCGAGATGGCGGTGGTCGTCACCGACCGGTTCAGCAATCTCCTTTACTGGAACCCGTTCGCCGAGCGGCTGTTCGGGCGGCCACGGGCGTCGGGCCGCGACCCCTCGGCACAGTCCTTCGGGATCATGGACAAGGACCACCCGCAGGCCATCGAGCTGAGCAAGCACGTGCTCAAGGGCGGCGTCTGGGAGGGCACGTTCGACGTGCGGCGCGCCGACGGCTCCGTCCTGTACGTGCGCGCCCAGGCGGTGCCGTTGCGCCACACCTCCGGCTCGGTGACGGGCATCGTCATCACCGCCCGCGAGGCGCTGCGCAGCAACGAGCGCGAGAAGGACCGGTTCGGCCTGCTGGAGCGCATCGGCGAGCGGCTGGCCGGCTCGCTGTACGTCGAGGAGACGCTCAAGCGGGTCGCCGAGATGCTGGTCCCGCAGTTCGCCGACCACTGCTTCATCGAGCTGATGGAGGGCGACCGGCTGGTGCGCCGGATCTCCCAGCACGTACAGGGCTGGTCGCCGCCGCCCGGCACCTGGAAGCCCGTCGGCGCCGAGATCCGCTACCCGTCCGGCCACTACGCCGAGGCGGCCATGCGCCGCCAGGAGACGATCCTGGTCGACGACTTCGCCGGCAACAGCTTCCCGGCCCCGTCCGAGGGCAGCGCCCGGCTGTGCGGCGAGGTCGGCATGAACTCCGCGATCGTCGCCCCGCTGAGCGTGCGCGGTGAGACGCTGGGCCTGATGTACCTCGGGCTGTCCAACCTGACCGACCGCCGCAGCCCCCACTACGACGCCTTCGACCGTGACTTCGTCGGGGCCATCGCCACCCGGGTCGCGCTCGCCATCGACAACGCGCTGCTGTTCGAGGAGGAGCGGCACACCGCCGAGTCCTTCCAGAAGCACCTGCTGCCCCGGGCGCTGCCGCAGCTCGACGGCCTCCAGATCGCCGTCCGCTACTACCCGGCCGCCCCGCTCGTCTCCCACGGCCAGGGCATCCAGACCCAGGTCGGCGGCGACTGGTACGACGTGATCCCGCTGTCGGCCGGCCGGGTCGGCATCGTCATCGGCGACGTGGAAGGCCGGGGCGCCAAGGCCGCCGCCATCATGGGCCAGCTCCGGGCCGCGCTGCGCGCCTTCGCCCAGGACGACAAGTCGCCCGCCGACATCCTGGCCAGGCTCGACGAGTGGACCCGCATCATCGCCACCCCCGAGCGCGACGACAACGGCGCCGACGTCAGCATCCCGCCCATCGTCACCTGCCAGTACCTGGTCTACGACGCCTGGTCGCGCCAGCTGTCCTTCGCCAACGCCGGGCACGCCCCGCCGCTGCTGCTGCACGACGGCCAGTGCGTCGAGCTCGACATCGAGGAGGTCGGCCAGCCGCTCGGCGTGCGCGCCAAGGGGCTGCACGCCGACCTCGTCTACAAGGAGGAGACGCGCACGCTGCCGCCCGGCGCGGCGCTGCTCCTCTACACCGACGGCCTGGTCGACCGCCGCCCCGCCCGGCTCGGCGAGATGCCCACCGAGGCCGAGACGCTCGGGGTGCTCTGCGAAAAGCTCGCCAAGATGGCCGACGCCGAGGTCGAGCGCATCGCCGACGCCGCCACCGTCGCGGTGCCCGGCGAGATCGACGACGACATGGCGATCCTCGTGGTCCGCTCCAGCGACGCCGACCTCGACGTCGAGGAGCGTACGTTCCCGGCCCAGCCGATCATGGTGGGGGAGGCCCGCCGGATGGCGTCGGAGGCGTTCGAAGGCTGGAACGTGCCGGAAGAGCGCGCCGAGCTGGCCTGCCTGCTCGTCTCCGAGGTGGTCACCAACGTGGTGCTGCACGCCTCCACGGCCAGCGTGCCGCGCCGCGAGCTGATCGTCGACGGGCCGCCGCTGCCGTTCGAGGACTCCTGGGACATGCCGGGCTTCGAGGACGAGGTGGTCGGCGACAAGGAGTTCACGCTGCGGCTGCGGCGTGGCGGCGAGTCGGTCTGGGTCGAGGTGTTCGACCAGGACCTGCGGCTGCCGCGCATCCGCAGCGCCGGCGAGAACGACGAGGGCGGCCGCGGCCTCTACCTGGTCGACCAGCTCGCCAAGCGGTGGGGCTCGCGGCCCACCAGGGAAGGCAAAGCGGTCTGGTTCGAGATTCCCACGCGCAGCCGCTGATGGTTCACTTACGCGCATGGAGCTGGCCTTCGAACGCCGGGGCTCCGGCGAGCCGCTGATCCTGGTCCACGGCATCGGGCACCACTGGCAGGCCTGGTTGCCGGTCATGGACCGGCTGGCCGCCGCGCGCACCGTCATCGCCGTCGACCTGCCCGGGTTCGGGCGCTCGCGCGGGCTGCCCGACGGTGTCCCCTACACGGCCGAGTCGCTCGCCGACGCCGTCGAGTCCTTCTGCGCGCTGCTCGGCCTGCGCGAGCCGCACATCGCCGGCAACTCGCTGGGCGGCTACATCGCGCTGGAGCTGGCCTCGCGCGGCACCGTCCGCACCGCCACCGCGCTGTCGCCGGCCGGGTTCTGGTCACGCGCCGAGCTGCTCTACTGCCAGGCGGTGCTGCGCGCCGCCCGGGCGTCGGCCCGCGCGCTGCCGCCCGAGC
Organism: Nonomuraea sp. NPDC003214; assembly: GCF_053590035.1. Classification (NCBI taxonomy): domain Bacteria; kingdom Bacillati; phylum Actinomycetota; class Actinomycetes; order Streptosporangiales; family Streptosporangiaceae; genus Nonomuraea; species Nonomuraea sp. NPDC003214. The sequence continues at coordinate 39,879 of NZ_JBSFSX010000025.1, forward strand.
CGGCGGGCCGGACCGCCGAGAGCGCGCTCGGCCGCACGCTGTCGGCCGGGCTCCTGGTGGCCCATCCGTCGAGGCTCACGCCCACCGCGCTCACCGCCGGGTCGCAGGCGCTCGCCGGCTCGGCCGGGTTCGACGAGACGCTCGCGTCGTTCTCCGGGCTGATGCCGCCCGCGCCGCCCAAGTCACCGATCACCATCGCCTGGGGCGAGCACGACCGGCTGCTGCCGCGCCGCCAGGCCGTGCGCGCCGCCCGCTGGTCGGGCCAGCGGGTCAAGCTGCTCAAGGGGTGCGGTCACGTACCCATGAGCGACGACCCGGCGCTGGTGGCGCGGGTGCTGCTGGAGGCTAGCGGAACGTCTGACCCCACAGCAGGAGCATGACGATCACGAAGACGATCATGATGCCGGCGTAGCCCACGGCGCCGAGCCTGAACGCCCGGCGCACCCGGTTGAGGCCCCAGGCGAACAGCAAAGCCAGGAAAACCAGGAGGATCAGGCCGCTGTCCATGGTCTCCAGTATGCGTCGCCGGACGGCTAAAAACCGAAGGAGCGGCCGATGATCTCCTTCATGATCTCCGTGGTGCCGCCGTAGATCGTCTGCACGCGGCTGTCGAGCCACGCCTTGGCCACCGGATACTCGTTCATGTAGCCGTAGCCGCCGTGCAGTTGCAGGCAGCGGTCGATGAGCTTGGTCTGCAGCTCGGTGGTCCACCACTTGGCCTTGGCGGCGTCGACCACCGTGAGCTCGCCGGCGTTCAGCGCCACGATGCACTTGTCCACGTAGTGGCGGGCGATCTCCGTCTCGGTGGCCAGCTCCGCCAGCACGAACCGGGTGTTCTGGAAGGAGCCGATGTTCCGGCCGAACGCCTGACGGCCCTTGCAGTACTCGATCGTCTGCTCCAGCACCGTCTCCGCCGCCGCCACGGCCGCCACCGCGATCGACAGGCGCTCCTGCGGCAGGTTGTCCATGAGCTGGAAGAAGCCCCGGCCGTCCTCCGGGCCGAGCCGGTTGGCGACCGGCACCCGGACGTTCTCGAAGAACAGCTCCGCCGTGTCCTGCGCCTTCATGCCGACCTTGTCCAGGTTGCGGCCGTGCCCGAACCCGTCCATGCCCCGCTCGACCACCAGCAGCGTCGTCCCCCTGGCCCCGGCGGCAGGATCGGTCTTGGCGACCACGATGACGAGATCGGCGTTGACGCCGTTCGTGATGAACGTCTTCTGCCCGTTCAGCACGTAGTGGTCGCCCTCGCGCACCGCCGTCGTCCTGATCCCCTGAAGGTCGCTGCCCGCGCCCGGCTCCGTCATCGCGATCGCCGTGATCAGCTCACCGCTCGCGAACCCCGGCAGCCACCGCCGCTTCTGCTCCTCGTCCGTCAGATCCACCAGGTACGGGGCCACGACGTCGTTGTGCAGCGAGAAGCCCAGGCCGGACGCGCCATTGCGGATGATCTCCTCGACGATCACCGCGTTGTAGCGGAAGTCCGTGATGCCCGCCCCGCCGTACTCCTCCGGCACCGAGAAGCCGAACATGCCGACCTCCCCGGCCTTCTTCCAGACCTCGCGGGGCACGATGCCGTCCTTCTCCCACCGGGCGTGATGGGGCACCACCTCACGGGCCATGAACTCCCGCACGGTCTCCCGGAAAAGCAGGTGCTCCTCGTCGAAGAGGTCTCGCCGCATGTCGCCTCCTAGCAGGGGGTGTGTGCGTTCCAGAATACGATTCTGGCGGGCGGACACGGGTTCATCACAAGTGGTGGAACATGGGCGTGTTGCGGGGCTTGACGGCTCTAAGATCTACCTTCGGTTTACTGTGCGATCGGAGTTAGCCGTGAGTCGGTGGCGCAATGCGTGGATCGCCGCATCGATCGGAATGGCGGCCTCAGCCGCGTTCGTCGCGATACCCGCGAAGGCGAGTACGTTCAACCTCGTCGTCGACTACACGTGTACGGGCGGTATCGCCGGCTCGTCCGAGGTCAAGCTGAAAGCCCGGGTCCAGATCCCGACGGCCGTCCAGGTCGGCAGCATGCTCAAGCTCGGCTGGTCGATCGAGCACGTCGGCGCGCCCCGCTTCAAGTCGCCCGACTACTACGCCGAAGGCGCCCGCGTCTCCCTCGTCGGCAACGTCAAGCTCGACGGCGCCTGGAACGGCACCCTCGAAGCCCACGGCAGCAAGGACCAGAGCGCGCTCAAGCCCAACCAGCCGCTCGTCGCCCCCGAGGGACTCTCCTCCGAGGCGCACATGACCGACGCCGGCGTCATCAAGCTCACCCCGCAGGCGATGACGGTCGACTTCGTGCCCCCGGCGGGCGAGGTCATCGTCAACGACGACGACCCCCGGATCATCTACAAGAAGGACTGGTCGCACGAGGGCTCGACCCCCTTCGAGTACGGCGACCACGGCCGGGACGTCCACGTGACCACCACCCGCGAGGGTGAGGCCGTCATCCGCTTCCGCGGCACCGGGTTCGAGTACCTCGGCCGCGAGATGCCGGGCGCCGGCCAGGTGCGGGTGGTCATCGACGACGACGAGTCCGCGATCGTCGACCCGACCAAGGACGGCAACGGCAACCCCACCAACGCCATCCGGGGCAACGTCTCGCTCTGGGAGCGCCTGGACCTCCCTTACGGCCAGCACACGCTCCGGGTCCGCAGCTACGAGCACGACAAGCCTGCCTACCTCGACGCGTTCAAGCTGCACACGCGCGAGCTGATCGACCCGCCGACCGAGCACAAGTCCACCTGCATGGTCACCAACAACCCGGGCACCGTCGAGATCACCGTGGGCGGCGCCTCCCAGTCCCCGACCTCGACCGTGAGCCCCACCGTCACGAGCACGAACGGGCCGACGAACGGTCCCACCAACGGACCGACCGGCGGCCCCACCGACGGGCCGACGCCCACGCCGCCGAACCGGCACGTCCCCTGGCCCAGCACCAGTCACGTGGTGGTCGTGGTCCCGGGCAGCAGCAAGACCCCCACGCCCACGGCCAAGACCACGCCGGGCCCCACCGCCACCAACTACAAGGCCGCCCAGGTCGACACCACCCCGCTGGGCGGCGTGGACACCGGTGAGGCGCCCGAGCAGGTCGCGGGCGGCTCGTACGCGCTGATCGCCGGCGGGTCGCTGCTGCTGATGGGCAGCGCAGCCGGTGGGCTCCTGGTGCGGCGCCGCCGCGCCGGACACGCCGGAGGGACTGACTGATGAGCGAGCTGAAGTCGACGATGTCCAAGGCCACCCCGGCGCTGCTGATCGCCGGGTCGCTGGCCGGCGTGGGCGCCATCATGGTCGGCCTGCTGTCGCTGGCGCCGCCGGTGGACGACGGCTCGGGCCCGGTCCCGATGGCGGCCCAGCAGGACCCGGCGACGCTGCAGTATCAGAACGCGGGCGCGTTCGAGCTGCCGCCCAGCGTCGGCCCCGGCGGAGAGAACGTCCCCCTGACGCCGGCCCGCCTCGACGCGCCCCCGCCGCTGCCCGCCGAGGTAGTGGTCCCGGCCATCAAGCCGGTCAAGTCGAAGACCACCAAGGTCAGGCCCACCCGTATCCGCATCCCGGACATCAAGGTCAACGCCCCGATCAACACGGTCGGCCTCACCAAGCAGGGCGCCCTCGCCACCCCGCCGCTCAGCAAGCCCAACCTGACCGGCTGGTACGGCAAGAGCCCGCTGCCGGGCGAGCTCGGCCCTTCGGTGATCAACGGCCACGTCGCCACGAAAAAAGGCGCCGCTGTTTTCAAGCGTCTGAGCGAGCTGTCCAAGGGTGACCACATCTACGTGTACCGCTCCGACGGCAAGGTGACGCGCTTCACGGTCAGCGGCATCGAGCAGGTCGGCAAGAAGACGTTCCCCACCAAGCGCGTGTACGGCGACACGAAGGAAGCCCAGCTCAGGCTCATCACGTGTGGCGGGATCTACAACAAGGCGGCCCACAGCTACACGGACAACATCATCGTCTACGCCACCCTGTCCAAGAAGAAGGGCTGATACCGTCTTTTTGGTCTTTTACAGGAGATTGACAGGATTAGTCCGTATGATCTCAACCCAACCGTAACCAACGGCTGGAATCGTGGTACGCCCTGTTGTGACTGTGCTGAAACGGAGAAGGACAGTGCTGACGTCCAAGGCGCGGCGCCGCCTCGCCCTCAAGACATCCGCTTCTGGGCTGTTGGGCACACTCGTCCTCTTCGTCGCCCCACTTCCTGCCGCCTCGGCCCAGGTCGAGACCGCGGCCATGGCAGTGACCAAGCAGTTCAGTTACACATGCCAGACGGGCGGGCCGATCAATCAGCCCACCGCGTTCAGCGTTGGGCTCAGTGCCCCGGACTCTGTTGCCGCGGGCTCGACTCTCGACCTGACGGTCTCCGTCCCTGCGTTGGCACTCACCACCCCTGCCACCACGGCCACCAAACTGGAGGTGGACCTGTCGCTCACCAATACGCCTACTACGGTCACGGTTAGCGACCCCGGTCCGAAGGAGGGGCCTGCCGTCTCGGCTCAAGCGCCGACCACCACGGCCGGTCAGGTGAGTTACAAGCTGTCAGTTCCCACCGGGACCACCGGCAAGGTGAGCATCAAGCCGGGCGCGCTCAAGCTGAATCTCGCGACTAGCGATCAAGCATTCAGCAACTGCTCCACTACGTCCACCGACGTGCTGGAGGTGCCCATCGGCACCGGTAACGGTGGCGGGACGTCGGACATCGTCGCTTACCAGTGCGCGGCAGTCACCAACGGCACGGCCGGTACTCCGGTCGAGGTTGACATCAAGGTCACGCCGACCATGCCGACCGGCGCCAAGGCCAACCAGGACGCCTCCATCACGTGGACAGGCGCTGTGCAGACCACCGGTGAAGAGCTGCCGGTGCCTTCGACCGGCTTCCCCACTGGCACCAAGATTTTCGCCTCGCTGAAGTCCAGCGGTGCGGGCACGCCCGCTTCGGCCACGGGTGAGGCCGCCATGACTGCCGGGCAGACCGTGACGACGCTGCCCACGGTGACCGTCAAGGTGAAGCCCACCACGGCCGGGACCGTCACGATCACCCCGGGTGACATCGCCTTCGGCACCACCGCGACGTCGCCCACGGTGAAGTGCACCGCGCCCGCGTCCGGGCTCAAGACGTACACCTTCACCGTCTCGGCCGCGACGGGCACGCCCACCTCGACGGGGACGCCGACGACGACCTCGACGCCCACCCCCACCAAGACCACCACGGTCTACGAGACCGTGACGCCCACCCCCAGCGAGACGACCACCCCCCCTCGTAGCTCGGAGACCCCCAAGGACGGGGCCGACACCGGGGCCGGGGGGACGATGGGGCCCGACGGGCGGATGTTCCTGGCGGCCGGGTCGGCGCTGATCCTGGCGGCCGGGGCCGGGGGGCTGCTGATGCGGCGTCGCGGCGTATCCAAGGGATGATGGACCCGTGGCGAACCAGTACCCCTATGGCGCCGGCCCGCAGCCTCCGCAGGACGATGGCGGCAGCCGGGTCCTGAGGACGACGTTGCTGCTCGCCGCGGTGGCGGGCGTGGTGACGGTGGTGGCGGGGATGCTGATCGTGCTGGGCTCGCCGGAGGAGTACGGCCTGGCGAGCCAGCGTGATTCGCTGGGCCTGACGGCGCTGCCGGACGGCCAGGCGTCGGGGCAGCCGGAGCAGGCGCTGTTCCAGGCGGGGCCGGACGCGCCGCCGCCGCTGCCGCAGATCAAGCCGGCTCCGGCGATGCTGCCGTCGACCCCGGTGCGCATCATCATCAAGAAGCTGGGCGTGAACGCGCCGATCAAGTCCGTGGGCCTGGCCAAGGACGGCACGATCCAGGTGCCGCCGGCCGACAATCCCAACCTGGCGGGCTGGTACCGCAACATGTCGACCCCCGGTGAGGCGGGTCCGGCGGTGCTGCTGGGGCACAAGGACACGCGGACGCGGGCGGCCGTCTTCAACCGGTTGCCGGAGCTGCTCAACGGCGACCAGATCGAGATCAAGCGCCAGGACGGCATCACGGCGGTGTTCACGGTCGGCGGCATCGAGCAGGCGAGCAAGAAGACGTTCCCCTCCGAGCGCGTGTACGGCCCGCAGGAGAACGCCCAGCTCCACCTCATCACGTGCGGCGGCGTCTACAACCGCAGCACGGGTCACTACACCGACAACGTCATCGTCTACGCGACGATGACGAGCTCCTATCGAAGCTGATCGCGGAGGCGCGCAATGGGCTGGATGGCGAAGCGGAGACTGCGAACTGGCCCCACGGCGGCTCTGCCCGCCAAGCCGGATCGCGCCGAGTTGCTGAGGCTGGTGCGGCTGGCCGATCCGGGGGCGCGCGAGGACGGCGACGACATCGTGGCGGTGGACGTACGGGTGCATGCCCCGGTGGAGGCGGAGCCGGAGCTGGTCGGCGGGGAGCTGGAGCGGGTCTGGGCGTGCCGGGTGGCGGCGGAGGGCCCGCTGCCGTTCGACTTCTTCGACCGTTTCCTGGCGGAGGGGCTGGCGTTCCGGCTGGGCGGGCTGGCCGTGTGCCGGGGCGAGGTGGACGATCCGGCCGATGAAGCGGCTCCGGGTGGTCCGGCGGTGATCCTGCCGGTGCGGCCGTCGGCGGAGGAGCTGATCGAGCTGCTGGAGGGCGAGGTCGAGCAGGAGGAGGAGTTCGTCTTCTCGGCGGGCGGGGTGCGGGCGCTGGTGGTGCCGCAGAAGGGGCAGCCGCCTGCGGTGAAGGAGCTGCTGCCGTTCGCCACGGAGCTGACGGCGATCGAGTTGCGCGGTGATGACCGGCTCAAGCTGGGCACGCTGGCGTTGTCGCTGTCGGAGGCGCTGAACGGCCTGGTCGTGGACCGGTGGCGGTTCCGGGTGGATCGGGCGGAGGAACTGCTTCCCCCGGCGAGGGCAGAAACCGAGTGACGTTCTGTTGTACCCTCTGCCTAAGAACCGAATATTGCTCGGTTTACAGGAGGCACTGTGGCAGAGGCGTACATCGTCGGGGCGGTCCGCACCCCGGTCGGCAAGAAGAAGGGCGGCCTGTCCACCGTCCACCCCACTGACCTGGCGGCGCACACGCTGAAGGCGCTGATCGACCGCACCGGCGTGGACCCCGCGGCGGTCGAGGACGTCATCATGGGGTGCGTCATGCAGTTCGGCCCCCAGAGCATGGACATCGCGCGCAACGCCTGGCTGTCGGCCGGGCTGCCGGAGACCACGGCCGGCGTCACGATCGACCGGCAGTGCGGCTCGTCCCAGCAGTCGATCCACTTCGCGGCCCAGGGCGTGCTGTCGGGCACCCAGGACCTCGTGGTGGCGGCCGGCGTCGAGTCGATGAGCATCGTGCCGATGGGCTCGTCGATCACGGCCGCGCTGGAGAAGGGCATGCCGTTCCCGTTCGGCGACAAGTGGGTCGAGCGTTACGGCAAGCAGGAGATCTCGCAGTTCCGCGGCGCGGAGCTGATGTGCGAGAAGTGGGGCCTCAAGCGCGACGAGCTGGAGCGGTTCGCGTTCGAGTCGCACCAGCGGGCGGCCAAGGCCATCGCCAACGGCTATTTCAAGGACCAGATCGAGCCGATCAACGGCGTCGAGGACGACGAGGGCCCGCGCCCCGACTCCACGCTGGAGAAGCTGGCCACCTTGAAGACCCTCAAGGAGGGCGGCCAGATCACCGCCGCCACGTCGTCGCAGATCTCCGACGGCTCCGGCGCGCTGCTGATCGCCTCCGAGCAGGCGGTCAAGGACCACGGGCTCACCCCGCGCGCCCGCATCCACCAGCTCGCGCTCATGGGCGACGACCCGGTCTACATGCTGACCGCGCCCATCCCTGCGACGCAGAAGGCGCTGGCCAAGTCGGGCCTGTCGATCGACGACATCGACGTGACGGAGATCAACGAGGCGTTCGCGCCGGTGCCGCTCGCGTGGATCAAGGAGCTGGGCGCCGACCCGGCCAAGGTCAACCCGAACGGCGGCGCCATCGCCCTGGGCCACCCGCTGGGCGGCACGGGCGCGATCCTGATGACCAAGCTGCTGCACGAGCTGGAGCGCACCGGCGGCCGGTACGGCCTCCAGACGATGTGCGAGGGCGGCGGCCAGGCCAACGTCACCATCATCGAGCGGCTCTGACGCGAACCCAGCCGCCCCGGCCAGGTCAGGCCGGGGCGGCCTCGTCGTAGTAGACGGTCACGAACGGCCACGATTCGCCGTCGTCGTCCATGTCGTTGTGGAAGACCACGTCGCGGATGTCGATCGGCCCCATCTCCTCCAGGGTGCCGGCCAGCCGGCGCAGCAGCATCGGCACGTCGCCCTGCTCCTCGCCCGCCGGGTTGTTCAGCGAGAAGTGCCGCGTCTGAAGCTCGGCCATCCCTACTTTCTCCCTCTCTTCTGCTTGTTGCGGTCCCCGGAGAACTTCTCGGCCTTGCGCTCCTTGGCCTTCGCGCTGTTGAACAGCTTGCTGTCGAACTTCTTGCCGGCGTTCTTGGCGTCGACGGCCGCCTGTTCCTCGGGGCTGAGGTTGGCCTGGCTCTCGGTACGGCCGCGCCCGCCCTTGCGTCCGCCGCGCTGGAGGATGCCGGGGGAGCGGTCCATCAGGTTGCCCTGCGGACGCAGCGGCATCCGGCCGGGTCCGGCGCCTGCCAGCGCCGGGCCGCCGGGACCGCCGGGGCGGCGCAGGTTGTCCAGGATGCGGCGCATCGGGTCGGTGACGCGGCGGGCCAGGCCGGGCGCCAGCACCCGGCCGGTGCCCTCGGCGGCCTCCCGGTAGATCTTCATGCCCGCCCTCCTGGTGGCGAGCAGTGACGCCGTCGCGGTGAGACTGGCGAACGGGCCGCCGCTCAGCAGGGCCATCGCCAGCCGTACGGTGCCGACCGCCGCGACCGTGCCCACGGCGATCTTGGTGGCGGTCACCACCGTGGCCATGCCGTCCAGCGCGACGGGCGCCATCCGGGTGGCCGCGGCGGCCTGGGCGAGATGGCCGTTGCTGTTGCCGGTCTCCTGCCAGAGACTCTGCAGCTCGGTGGCCGAGCCGCCCCGGTAGACGGTGGCCGAGCCGAGCACGGCGGCGTCCGCCTCGGCGCCTGACTGCGCGGCGTGTGCCTGCACCACGCGGGCCGCGTCGGCGTCGAGACGGACCTCGTCCTCGTCGATGTTGGGGAAGGGCAGCCCGGCCAGCTCCAGCACGCCGTGCAGCTCGGGCGGCAGGACTATGCCCATGGATCCAGCTCCGGCAGCGCGCTGGCCTGCTCGGCGGCCTCGACGTTGTCGGGCACCAGGGCCATGCCGGCACCCACGCCGCCGATCGTCCCCGACAGGGCCGGCACGGTGGTCAGCATGGTGTGGCGGCACTCCACCCAGGCCTTCTCGAACTCGCTGAACAGCCCGTTGTCGCCCCAGCCGCCCGTTCTGGCGCGCAGCCGCTCCACCGCGGCCTCGTACTCTTCCCCGTGGACGCGCACCCGGACCGCCTGCTGCCGCAGCGCGCCCTTCGCGACTTCCATCCCCGTAGTCATGAATCCGACATTAATGGGTCACCTGTGACCAGTGTGACCAGTGTGAGTAATGTCGCTTGTCAGTCGAGCAGGTTCACCAGTCGTTCACGTACGGCGACCGGGTCGACGGCCCGGCCGGGGAACGCCTGCTCGAACGCCGATCGCAGCAGGTCGTCGGCCTGCCGCTGGGCGTCCTGCTGGGCCTGGCGCACGGCCAGCAGGATCTCGTCGGCGAGCGCCTGGCTGCCCTCGCGCACCGCGCGCGCGTCGAGCGTGATCTTGAGCACGCGCCCGTCGGCCGCCGCTGTGGCGTGTACGTGGCTCCGGTCGCCGCCGCCCGTGCCGACGATCTCGCCGAGCCGCTCCTCGCCCTCGGCCAGCAGCTCCAGGACTCGGGCGTTCTGCTCGTCGGCGCGGTCCACGTCCTGGGGACGGATGTCGCCGGGGTCGAGGTCGAAGCCGAACATCACAGCCCTCCCGTGTACAGCTCACGGGCCGCGGACTCCACGCGGTCGCGCACGAACCGCTCGTCCAGCGGCTCGGGCAGCGTCCCGGCCCGGCCGGCGGCGTCCGCCACGATGTCGCCGGTGCGGCGCGCGGCCTCCTCCTGTGCGGCCTGGACCGCGGCGGTCACCTCGGCGCCCAGCCGCGCCACGTCGAGCCGCAGGGCGCGCGGGTCGATCTTGACGCCGGTCAGCGTGCCGCGCCCGTCGGCGACGGCCCTGATCATGCCCTGCGCGGCCTCGCCGGTCCCCTCGACGGCGGCGATCTGACGCTGGGCCTCGCGCAGGTGCCGCATCGCCGACCGCGTCTGGTCGACGACCTGGTCCAGGTAGAGGCGATCCTCCCGGGGGTCTGGCATGCGAAATCCCCTTTGTCTGGTCGAAAGTTGGCCCCACATCTTGACATGCGAATGCCCCGCCCCTCAGCCGGAGGGACGGGGCAGCCTGGGCGCTATGCGATCTAGCGGCCCTTGGGCGGGATGCGCCGCGGCGGCGCGATCGGCCGCTGCGGCAGCTTCGGCATGGGCCGGGGCTGCGGGTGGCCGGGGACGTTCTTCTTGCCCGAGGCCTGCTGACCCGAGGAACGAACACGCATGAAAGGGCTCCTTTACGTGAGGGCGACGCGGCCGTGGCCGGGTACGCGAGCTCAGCTAGCCGCGTCTGATGGGCGGATGGGCTGAGTGGCCGGGGCCGATCGGCCCGGGCGCTTCACAGGTAAAGGCGCATGTCCCCAAGGTAAGAGGCGCTACGGCGGCGCCGCAACCGATTATTTCCGGACTTTCCATGATGGAAAGAGTGTGCTTGACTTTCCATCATGGAAAGTGAATCTGCCCGCCTCGCCCTGGAAGGCGTCGCCGAGGTCCGCGCCCGCGTGGCCGACCGCCTCGTCAGCCCGTGGTGGTATCACTACGGGCTGGCCGCCGCGATCCTGCTCGCCTACGTCTCCATCAGCTTCAGATTCGCCTCGTACGGGGTCCCGTTCCTGGCCGTCGCCGCCGCCGGCCTCATGATGGCGCTGAAGCGCGTGACCGGGATCGCGCCGCGCGCCCCGCGCGCCACCCCGGCGGTCGTGACCTGGAGCCTGGCAGCGCTGGCGCTGACGGCCGGGGCGATGGCACTGGAGTGGGGCGGCGGCGTGAAGGGCGCGGTCGCGGTGGCGGGCGTGGCCGTGGCCGCGATCGCCGTGGTCGCCGGCCGCCGGTCCGACCGGGCGCTGCGCAGCGAGCTGCGGGACGGTCATGACCCAGCCGGCCTTTGACGAGACCATCCACGCGCCGATCCGGCTGCGGATCTGCGCGATGCTCGCCGCCGTGGAGTCGGCCGAGTTCTCCGTCGTCCGCGACAGCATCGGCATCAGCGACTCCGTGCTGAGCAAGCACGCCAAGGTGCTCCAGACGGCCGGCTACCTCGACCTGGCCAAGGCCCGCCGCACCACGTGGCTCTCCCTGACGGCCTCGGGCCGGGCCGCCCTGGCCGGTCACCTGGCCGAGCTGCGCCGCATCGCCGCCCTCGCGGAGCTGACCGGGCCTGAGAGCTGACTCACCCGGGCGCGGGCAGCCGTTCCGGCACCGCATTGTGCACCTGCTGGAAGATCACCGAGGTGCGGAACCCGGCGATCTCACGCCGCTTGCTGAGGCGGTCCAGCAGGAACGCGTGCAGGTGGTCGAGGTCCTGGACGGCCACGTGCAGCAGGAAGTCGTCACCGCCCGCCAGCACGAACACGCTCAGCACCTCCGGCAGCTCGCCGGCCGACCGCACGAAGGCGTCGATGACCGCCCGGCTGAGCGGCCGCACCTGGATCGACACCATGGCCTGCACCCCGCGGTTGAGCGCCACGGGGTCGATGTCGGCGTGGTAGCCCCGGATCACGCCGCGCCGGGTCAGCGCCCGTACCCGCTCCAGGCAGGTCGACGGGGCCACGCCGAGCTGACGGGCGAGCTCGCGGTTGGACTGCCGCGCATCCGTTTGGAGAAGGCGGACGATCGCCGAATCAAGTTCATCCATGCCGGCATTCTGCCGCTCAGATCGGCCATCCGTTCGGCTGGCGGGCATCAGCGCCGTCCGGATGGCTACTTTCTGGACCCATGACGGAGCAAACGGCAAGTCTGGGAGTGGGTCAGGGGACGGCGTTGCTCGTGGGGGCGGTGCTCGGGCCGGGGATGCTCGCGCTGCCGCACCTCGCGGCGGCGGCAGCGGGACCGGCGTCGGTGCTGGCGTGGGCGGCGCTGCTCGTGCTGAGCGTGCCGGTGGCGCTGACGTTCGCGGCGCTGGGCAGCCGCCATCCCGGCGGCGGGGGAGTGGCGGCGTTCACCGGGCTGGCGTTCGGCAGGCGGGCGGCGGCGGTGGCCGGCTGGTGGTTCTACGGGTCGGTCCCGCTCGGGATCGTCGCCGGTGCGCTGGTCGGCGGCCAGTACGTCGCCGCGTCGTCCGGCGTGCCCGCGCCGCTCGCCGCCGCGGTGCTGCTGTGCGGCGCGTTCCTGGTCAACGCCGCCGGGCTGCGGACCTCCGGGCGGGTGCAGGTGGTGCTCGTCGGCCTGCTCGTCGCGCTGCTGGCCGTCGCCGTGATCACCGCCGCGCCGCACGCCGAGGCCGCCGCCTTCACCCCTTTCGCCCCGTACGGCGCCGCGGGGGTGGTGAGCGCGGCCGGGGTGCTGCTGTTCGCGTTCGTCGGCTGGGAGGCGGCCAGCCATCTGTCGGCCGAGTTCGCTGCCAGAGGCGGGCTGCTCCGGGCCACGGTCGTCACGCTGGCCGTGATCAGCGTGCTCTACCTCGGCGTCTGCCTGACCACGATCGGCGTGCTCGGGCCGGCTGCGGCCACCACGCAGGCGCCGCTCGCCGCGCTGCTGGAGGCCGGCATCGGCCCGGCGGCCCGGCCGCTGACCGGCGTGCTCGCAGTCCTGCTCACCTTCGGCGCGATCAACGCCTACGTCGCCGGGGCCGCCCGCCTCGGCGTGGCCCTGGCCAGGGACGGCGCGCTGCCGGGCTGGTTCGCCGGGGGCGGCACGCCGCTGCGCAGCCTCGGGCTGCTGGCCGTGATCACCGTTCCGGTGCTGGTGTGGGTCGTGGACCTGGACCTGCTGATGCGGGCCACGTCCGCGTGCCTGGCCGCCGTCACGCTCGCCGGGGTGACGGCCGCCGTGCGGGTGCTGCCCGCCGGGAGGCACCGGGCGACCGCGCGGGCGGCGAGCGCGCTGTCGCTGGTCGCGCTCGCCGCCTGCGGCGCCTACCTGCTGGTGCCGGCCGTGCTCGCCGGGGTGGCCGTGATCGCGCTGAAGGCGGGGGAGCGGCGGCCACTGCCGCGGTGAAATCTCCCACCGGAGAGCGCAAAGCGCCCCCGCCGGGGCAGTACACACCAGCGCATGACAGGCGTAGCGTCGGCGGGAGGTGCCATGAGCGAGTACGCCAAGGCAAGGGAGCTGGGCGAGCAGGCCCGCGAGCGGGAATGGGCCCGGCCGAGCTTCGCCAAGCAGCTGTTCCTCGGAGATCTCCGGCTGGATCTGGTGCACCCGGTGCCGGCGCTGCCCGACGAGGACGCCAAGCGGGGCGAGGAGTTCGTCAGGCGGCTGCGCCGCTTCCTGGAGACGCACGTGGACCCGGCGCAGATCGAACGGACGGCGCTGGTGCCGGACGAGGTGGTCAAGGGGCTGGCCGGGCTCGGCGCGTTCGGGATCACGATCGGGGAGGACTACGGCGGGCTCGGCCTGCCGTACCTGTACTACTGCCGGGCGCTCATGCTCGTCGGGTCCTACAGCCCGGCGCTGGCCACGCTGCTGTCGGCGCACCAGTCGATCGGCGTGCCGCAGCCGCTCAAGCAGTTCGGCACCGAGGAGCAGAAGCGGGAGTTCCTGCCCAGGTGCGCGCGGGGCGAGATCTCGGCGTTCCTGCTGACCGAGCCCGACGTCGGCTCCGACCCCGCCCGCCTGTCGACCACCGCGGTCCGCGACGGCGACGACTACGTCATCGACGGCGTCAAGCTGTGGACCACCAACGGGGTGATCGCCGATCTGCTCGTCGTCATGGCCAGGACCGGCGAGAAGATCAGCGCGTTCGTCGTCGAGGGCGACTCGCCGGGCATCACGGTCAAGCGGCGCAACACGTTCATGGGCCTGCGCGGCATCGAGAACGGCGTGACCGAGTTCTCCCAGGTCAGAGTTCCGGCCCGGAACCTGATCGGGCGGGAGGGCCAGGGCCTGAAGATCGCGCTCACCACGCTCAACACCGGCCGCCTGTCGCTGCCGGCCACCTGCGCGGGCAGCGCCAAATGGGCCGTCAAGATCGCCCGGGAGTGGGGCAACGCCCGCGTCCAGTGGGGCCGCAAGATCGGCGAGCACGAGGCCGTCGCCACCAAGATCGCCTTCATCGCGGCGAGCGCCTACGCCCTGGAGGCGGTCTGCGAGCTGACCGCCAGGATGGCCGACGACCGGCGCAACGACATCAGGATCGAGGCGGCGCTGGCCAAGCTGTACGCCTCGGAGCTGTCGTACCGGGTGCTCGACGAGCTGGTCCAGCTACGCGGCGGGCGCGGCTTCGAGACGGCGGAGTCGCTGGCGGCGCGCGGCGAGCGCGGCGTGCCCGCCGAGCAGATGCTGCGCGACTCCCGCATCAACCGGATCTTCGAGGGCTCCTCGGAGATCATGCGCCTGCTCATCACCCGGGAGGCGGTCGACGCCCACCTGACGGCCGCCGGTGAGCTGATCAACCCGGAGGCGGGTCCCAAGGAACGCGCCCAGGCGCTCAGGCGGGCGAGCCGGTTCTACGCCCGCTGGCTGCCGTCGCTGGTGACCGGCGCGGGCCAGCTCCCCACGGCCTTCGCCGGCTTCGGCCCGCTCGCCGCGCACCTGCGTTTCGTGGAGCGGACCAGCAGGAAGCTGGCCCGGGCCACCTTCTACGGCATGTCGCGCTGGCAGGGCAAGCTGGAGCACAAGCAGTCGTTCCTGGGCCGGATCGTCGACATCGGGGCGGAGACGTTCGCCATGACGGCCGTGTGCGTCAAGGCCGAGGAGGACGCCCGCGACCTGGGCCGCCGGCCGTACGAGCTGGCCGACACGTTCTGCCGCCAGGCCAGACTGCGGGTGGACGCGCTGTTCGACCGGCTGTGGGACAACAGCGACGGGCACGACACGCGGCTGGCGGGCTACGTGCTCGACGGGCGCTACACGTTCCTGGAGGAGGGGGTGCTGGACCCGTCGATCGACGGGCCGTGGATCGGGACGCCCCAGGGCGGGAAGAGCGTGCGGAGAAAGATCCTCTGACGCGTGGTCTAGACCGGTTGTGCGAAACCCGTGGTCCGAGTGTTCTCAAACCGAGACCCACCGGTATAGACCGGTTGATGAACCCGGGCTTACTCTGGCGCACACGTGGCTTCCCAACCCCTGGACGGCGTCCTGAAGCTGGTACGGACCAGCATGACACCGTCCCACGAGAAGGCGGTACTGACGGTGAACATGAAACTTGTGGGCGGCGCCGCTCTCGGCCTGGCGACCATGCTGGTCCTGTCCAGCTGCGGCTCCAGCACGCCGGAGACCGGAGGCGGTGACAAGGCGGCCGGCGGTGGCCAGGTGACGCTGAAGATGGTCGCGGCCGACTACGGCGACGGCCCCGGCAAGCCCAACTCCGGCCAGACGTTCTGGGACGGCGTGGTCAAGGAGTTCGAGGCCGCCAACCCCAACATCAAGGTCGACGTCCAGGTCATCAACTGGAACGACATCGACAAGCAGGTCGCCACCATGATCCAGAACGGTCAGGTGCCCGACATCCTGCAGACCGGCGACTACTCCGGCTTCGTCGCCGACCAGCTCCTCTACAAGGTGGACGAGGTCCTCTCGCCCGAGGTCTCCGGCGACATGCTGCAGAAGTTCGCCGACTACGGCAAGGTCGACGGCACCGCGTACGGCATCCCGTTCGTGTCCTCGGCCCGCGCCCTGTTCTATAACAAGGAGCTGTTCTCCAAGGCCGGCATCGCCGAGCCGCCCAAGACCTGGGACGAGATCAAGGCCGCCGCCAAGAAGCTCAAGGACGCCGGCGTCAGCCAGCCCTTCGGCCTCCCGCTCGGCCAGGAGGAGGCCCAGGCCGAGTCGTTCCTGTGGATGCTCGGCAACGGCGGCGGCTACAAGGACGCCTCCGGCAAGTGGGCGATCAACTCCCCGCAGAACGTCGAGACCTTCACCTACCTCAAGGGCATGGTCGCCGAGGGCCTCACCACCCCCAACCCCGGCACCAAGGACCGCAAGACGGTCTGGGAGGACTTCGGCGCCGGCAAGGTCGGCATGGTCAACGGCGGACCCATGTCCATCCCGATCTTCGACGCGGCCGGTCTGAAGGACTACGGCGTCGTGCCCATCCCCGGCAAGGCGGGCCCGCTCGACACCACGCTCGGCGTCATGGACTGGATCATGGCGTTCAACAAGAACGGCCACGCCGCCGAGATCAAGAAGTTCTTCGACTTCTTCTACACCGGCAGCGCCGCGCAGAAGATCAGCGACACCTACAAGCTGCTGCCCGTCACCAACGGCGGCATCCAGAAGCTGTCCGGCGACGAGAAGCTCAAGCCGTTCCTCGACGCGCTGCCCAACGCCAGCTTCTACCCCTTCCAGGACCCCAAGTGGGCCGACCTGAACCCGGCGATCAAGCAGACCATCGGCGGAGCCGTCACCGACGACCCCGCCAAGGTCCTCGGCGAGCTGCAGAAGACCGCCGAGTCCAGCTGATCCATCAGTGGGTCCGTACGGCCGGCGTCCCCGTCCAGGACGCTGGCCGTACCGTCATGGAAGGTTCGTCATGAGAAGGTTGCGCCCCCTGGAGCCCCTCGCCTGGGTGGGGCCCGCCGTGCTGCTGATCGCGGTCGTCGTGATCTGGCCGGTGATCGAGATGGTCCGGTCGTCGTTCCTGCAGATCAGCCGGGTCGGCGTCGTCCGGGGCTACAACGGCTTCGACAACTACGACAAGCTGTTCGCCGAGAAGGACTTCGCGGACATCATGGTCCGCAGCGTGATCTGGGTCGTGGCCGTCGTCGCGCTCACCGTGCTGATCTCGCTCGCCCTCGCCCAGCTGTTCAACCAGCGCTTCCCCGGCCGCAAGGTGGCCCGGTGGGCGCTCATCGCGCCGTGGGCCGCCTCGGTCCTGATGACCGCGATCGTCTTCCGCTGGATGCTCGACCCCGAGGTCGGCGTGATCAACCAGATCCGGCTGAAGCTCGGCCTCATCGACGCGCTCGGCGGCGCCGACGCCGACCAGCTCGGCGTGGCCGCCACCGCGATGCCGTGGCTGGTGTTCGTCGCCGTGTTCGTGTCGGTGCCCTTCACCACGTACGCGCTGCTGGCCGGGCTCGCCACGATCCCGTCCGACGTGTACGAGGCGGCCAAGATGGACGGGGCCTCGCGGCTGCGTACCTACTGGTCGATCACGCTGCCCCTGCTGCGGCCGGCGCTGACCGTCGCCGCGCTGATCAACGTGATGAACGTCTTCAACAGCTTCCCGATCATCTGGGCGATGACCCACGGGCAGCCGGGCTACTCGACGGCCACCTCGACCATCTTCATGTTCATCCTCAAGAGCTCCGACATCGGCGAGTCCGCCGCGATGTCGGTGGTCAACTTCGGAATGGTGCTCGTGATCACCGCCGTCTTCCTCAAGATCTCCCGCTGGAACAGGGCGGTGGCATGATGGCCGTCAAGACCGCGCCCCCGGCGCCCCCGGCGCGCCCGCGCTCCCACGCCCGCACCGCCCCGCGCGGCGGGCACGCGATGCCCAGGCTCAAGACGACGCTGGTCGCGGCGGCCGCGTACGTGATCGCCTTCATCTTCCTGTTCCCGTACGTGGTGATGGTGCTGACCTCGCTGCGCCCGCAGGAGTCCCTGCGCGACGCGACGCTGCTGCCCACCGAGTGGGAATGGTCGAACCTGGTCACGTTCTGGAGCAGCGGCCTGGCCGGCAACCTCGTCGTCACCCTCCAGGTGGCGGCCGGATCCACGGTCCTGGTGCTGCTGGTGGCCCTGCCGGCCGCCTACTACACGGCCCGGCACAACTTCCGCGGGCGCACCATGTTCCTCATCCTGGTGCTGATCACCCAGATGTTCCAGCCCACCGCCATGCTCGTCGGCATCTACCGGGAGTTCTCCCAGTTCGGGCTGGTCGACTCGGTCTGGTCGCTGATCCTGGTCAACGGCGGCTTCAACCTGGCCTTCGCCGTGTGGATCCTCAACGCCTACTTCGCCTCGATCCCGCGCGACCTGGAGGAGGCCGCGTTCCTCGACGGCAACGGGCGCTTCGGCGCGCTGTTCAGGGTGACGCTGCCGCTGGCCATGCCCGGCGTCATCACCGCGCTGATCTTCACGTTCATCGCCGCCTGGAACGAGTTCGTGGTGGCGCTCACGCTCACCACCACGCCCGAGAAGCAGCCGCTGACCGTGGCGCTGAACTCCTTCATCGGCCAGTATCAGGTCGACTGGCAGAACCTGTTCGCCGGCTCGGTGATCGCCACGATCCCCGTCATCATCCTGTTCGCGCTCATCGAGCGGAAGGTCGTCGGCGGCCTCACGGCCGGCTCGATCAAGTGACTAGCGCGGCACCCGGGCCACGCAGAACACGGTCTGGCCGAACGGCGGGCGGATGAACCGCTCGATCAGCCGGGTGGCCGGCACCACCGTGCGGTCGTAGATCTTGACCAGCCGCGGGTCCGGGTAGCCGACGCCACCCCGGCGCACCGCCGCCCACCAGGCGATGCCGCCCAGCATGTTGATCGGCTTGAGCACGTCGATGTCGAGCCCGGCCCGCGCCACGGTCGCGCGCAGCGTCTTGGGCGTGTAGCGCTGCACGTGACCGACCTTGCGGTCGAAGTCCCCGTACAGCTGCATGTAACCCGGCACCCAGATGATGATCCGGCCGCCCGGCAGCGTCACCCGCGCCAGCGACCGCAGCGCCTCCGCGTCGTCCTCGATGTGCTCCAGCACGTTCATCAGGACGACCGTGTCGACCTTGTCCTCCATCGGCACCTCGTCCGGCAGCGCGAACTGCAGCACGTCGATGTCGTCGCGGCCCGCGAACCGCTTGCGGAGCTGCTCCACGCAGTAAGGGTCGAAGTCGCTGACCACCAGCCGGTCGAGCCGAGGCAGGAACTGCTCGGCGAAGTGGCCCAGCCCGGACCCGATCTCCAGCATCGACCGGCCCACGTGCGGCGCGACCATGTCGAACTCGTACTGCCGGTAGTTCTTCGCCTCGTCGCCGCCCAGGTGGTTCTCCAGGGCCTCGTCACCGGCAGCCGGTTGCACTACACGGTCATATCCAGAAGACATAGTCCCGTTCCTTCAAGGGGCTCGCGGAATGGCCCGAGTCTAGTGCCCTTCCGCCCGGGGCCGCCCATGCGATGAAATCTGAACTGCCCCATGGACGACGACGAGGCCATCGCCCGCTCCCTGCGCGGCGACCTGACCGCCTACGAGGCGCTGGTCGCCCGCTACAGCGCGCTCGCCCACCGCACCGCCGCCCTGCTCGGCGCCCGCGACGAGGCCGAGGACGTCGTCCAGGAGGCGTTCGTCAAGGCGTACCGGCACCTGCCGTCCTTCCGCCCCGGCTCACCGTTCCGGCCCTGGCTGCTGCGCATCGTCGCCAACGAGACGCACAACCTGACCCGGGCGCGCGGGCGTCGCTCCGAGCTGTCCGTACGGCTCGCCGCCACGGCCGACGTGGTCAGCGGCGACGACCCCGAAGGCGCCGCCGTGGCCACCGACCGGCGGGCCCGGCTCCTGGACGCCGTCCGCGCCCTGCCCGAACGGGAACGCCGGGCCGTCGTGTGCCGGTACTTCTTACAGCTGTCGGAGGCCGAGACCGCCCAGGTGCTCGGCTGGCCGATCGGCACCGTCAAGTCCAGGACCCACCGCGGCCTGGCCCGGCTCAGGAGGGAGGTGGGCGATGACCTCGGCTGAACACCCCGGCGACCTGGAGGCCGAACTGCGCGCCCTCGGCGACTCCCTCGCCATCCCGTCCCCACCCCCCGACCAGGTGGCCGCCACCGTCCGCGCCCGCCTCGCCCTCCCCGGCGAAGCACCCCCGGCGGACCCCTCCCCACGGAAAGGCGAGCCGTCCACAGCGGGCGGTCTCCCTTCCGGCAGCGTCCCGCCCGCAGAGGGGCGCGTTCCCGACGGCAGAGATTCACCGCCAGCGGCCCCCTCCCCTCAGGAGGGCCGGCTGTCCACGCCGGGGCGCTTTCCGTCCGGTGGTGGGCGCTCTGTTCGTGGGGGGCGAAGGCGGCGGCGGAGGTGGGTGGTCGTCGCGGTGGTGGCGGTCGTGGTGGCCGTGTGCGCGGCTACGCCGCAGGGCCGGGAGGCCGTGGTGGCGGTGCTGCGCCAGGCGGGGATCGAGCTGCGCCTGGGGAGCGAGCCCCCGGAGCCGGTACGGACCACGGCCATGCCGCCCGGCGAGCGCACCGTCCCTCCGGGTGACGTGCGGTCCGGCTACCCCAGGGCTCTCGGCGCCCCCGAGCGGGTGACGACGGCCGACGACGGCAGGGTGGTGTCGATGTTCTGGCCGGGCGGCATCCGCTTCGACCGCATCGACGGGACCGTGGACCCGTACTTCTTCAAGAAGCTGGCCCCGCCCTTCCCCGAGCACGTCGAGGTGAACGGCGTCACCGGCTGGTGGGTGGCGGGCGAGCACCCGCTGGGCCACCTCACGCGTGACGACGGCGAGGAGATCCCGCTGCGCCAGGCGGCGGCCACGCTGGTGTGGCAGGAGGGGGACACCGGCTACAGGCTGGAAGGCGCGGGCTCGATGGAGCGGGCGGTGGAGCTGGCCCGTTCACTCGGGTGACACGAGCCAGTCGTCGATCTCCTTGAGCAGCTCCTTGCGCGTGGACTCGGGCGCGGCGGACGACCTGATCGACTGGCGCGCCAGCTCGGCCACCTCGGCGTCGCTGAGGCCGTGCACGTCGCGGGCGAGCTCGTACTGCCGCAGCAGCCGGGCTCCGAACAGCAGCGGGTCGTCCGCCCCGAGCGCGATCGGCACCCCGGCGTCGAACAGCCGCCGCAGCGGCACGTCCGCGTCGCTCTCTGCGACGCCGAGGCCGACGTTGGAGGTGGGGCAGATCTCGCAGCAGATCTGCCGGTCGGCCAGGCGCTGCATCAGCCACGGGTCCTCGGCGGCGCGCACGCCGTGGCCGACCCGGTCGGCGCCGAGGTCGTCGACGCACTGCGCCACGCTGCGCGGCCCGAGCAGTTCGCCGCCGTGGGGGACGGCCAGCAGGTCGGCCCGTTTGGCGATGCGGAAGGCGCGTTCGAAGTCGCGGGCCTGGGCGCGTCGCTCGTCGTTGGACAGCCCGAACCCGACGACGCCCTGGCCGGCGTACTGCGTGGCGAGCCGGGCGAGGGTGTTGGCGTCGAGCGGGTGGCGGGTGCGGTTGGCGGCGACGACCACGGCGACGCCGACGCCCGCGGACCGGGCGGCCTGGCCGGCGGCGTCGAGCACCAGCTCCAGGGTGGCGGTCAGCCCGCCGAAGCGCTGCGCGTAGCCGGACGGGTCGACCTGGATCTCCAGCCACCGCGATCCGGCGGCGGCCTCGTCCTCGGCCGTCTCGCGCAGCAGCCGGTAGACGTGCTCGGTGCGGGTGAGCACCGAGCGGGCGATGTCGTACAGGCGTTGGAAGCGGAACCAGCCGCGCTCGTCGGTCGCCCGCAGTCGGGGCGGCCAGTCCTGCTCCAGCGCGTCGGGCAGGTGCAGGCCCTGCTCCCTGGCCAGCTCCAGCAGCGTGGTGTGCCGCATGGATCCGGTGAAGTGCAGGTGGAGATGGGCCTTGGGAAGGGTTTGCAGGGACCGTGCCATCGCCATATCTTGCCACCGGCCGGCGCCGGCCGGTGGCGGGTCAGCGAGCCTCGGCCAGCAGCTTGCCCAGCCTGCTGACGCCTTCGACCAGATCGTCGTCGCCGAGCGCGTAGGACAGCCGGAAGTAGCCGGGGGTGCCGAACGCCTCGCCGGGCACCACGGCGACCTCGGCCTCTTCCAGGATCAGCTCGGCCAGCTCCGCCGACGTCCGGGGCCGCCGCCCGCGCAGTTCCTTGCCGATCAGCTCCTTGACCGTCGGGTACGCGTAGAACGCCCCCTTCGGCTCAGGGCAGAACACGCCCGGGATCTCGTTCAGCATCCGGACCATCGTCCGGCGGCGCCGGTCGAACGCCTCGCGCATCCGCGCCACGGCCGACAGGTCGCCGGAGACCGCCGCCAGCGCCGCCATCTGCGACACGTTGGCGACGTTGGAGGTGGCGTGCGACTGCAGGTTGGCGGCCGCCTTGACGACGTCGGGCGGGCCGATCAGCCAGCCGACCCGCCAGCCCGTCATCGCGTACGTCTTGGCCACGCCGTTGAGGATGACCACCTGGTCGCCCAGCTCGGGGACGGCCGTGGCGATGCTGGTGAACTCGGCGCCGCCGTACGTCAGGTGCTCGTAGATCTCGTCGGTGACCACCCACAGGCCGTGCCCGGCCGCCCAGCGGCCGATCGCCTCGGTCTGCTCGCGCGAGTAGACGGCGCCCGTCGGGTTGGACGGCGAGACGAACAGCAGGACCTTCGTGCGCTCGGTCCTGGCGGCCTCCAGCTGCTCGACGCTCGCCAGGTAGCCGGTGGTCTCGTCGGTCACCACGTCGACCTGGACGCCCCCGGCGAGCTTGATCGCCTCAGGGTAGGTGGTCCAGTAGGGGGCGACCACGAGCACCTCGTCGCCCGGGTCGAGCAGCGTCGCGAACGCCTGGTAGACGGCCTGCTTGCCGCCGTTGGTCACCAGCACCCGCGAGGCGTCCGCCGCGTAGCCGGAGTCGCGGCGCGTCTTGTCGGCGATGGCCTGCTTCAGCTCGGGCAGGCCGCCGGCCGGGGTGTACTTGTGGAAGCGCGGGTCGCGGGCGGCCTCCACGGCGGCCTCGACGATGTAATCGGGCGTCGGGAAGTCGGGCTCGCCCGCGCCGAAGCCGATGACCGGGCGGCCGGCGGCCTTCATCGCCTTGGCCTTGGCGTCCACGGCGAGAGTCGCGGACTCGGAAATCGCGGAGATCCGTGCGGACACACGGGGTCTGGTGGACATGTGTCCATGCTCGCATGCCGCCCGTGACCTGGGCGATCGCTTATGGTTCGACGTGACGGAGATTCACCCGTACACTTTTCGCCAGGTCGTGCCGCCGCATGGTGGGTGCGGTTCGGTCCAGGCAGTGAGTCAATCAGGGTAGTGTGGTTGACGACATAGGGCACTGGCGCAATTGGTAGCGCACCGGTCTCCAAAACCGGCGGTTGGGGGTTCGAGTCCCTCGTGCCCTGCGAGTGCGGTCCGCGCAACGAAGGCGTGTCAGCGCGCCGCAAAACTGCGTTGGATACGACTGATTCAGGTGAGGACTGTGGCGATCGACACGCGCGGCGAGACCGCAGGCAAGCCTAGCGGTGAGAAGAAGAAGCGCACTTCTCCTGCCCTCTTCTACCGTCAGATCATCAGCGAGCTGCGTAAGGTCATCTGGCCGACACGCAAGGAGCTCGTCACCTACACGACGATCGTTCTGATATTCGTTGCGATCATGGTGGCGATCGTTTACGGGCTGGACGCCGGCCTCGGCTGGGCCGTCCTGGAAATCTTCGGCTGATCTGACTCCGCCGGTGCCCGCCTGACGCAGTCGCCGTTCGATTCAACGAAAGAGGAAGAGCCACCGTGTCCGAGTCTTCAGTGCCGGCGGACGACTCCCGCGACGAGCGGGACCGCGAGCCGGAAGAGGCCTTCGAGGCCGCTGAGGAGACCGTCGACGACGTCGCGGAGAGCGACGACGAGGCCGCCGAGGAGACCGAGGAGTCCCCCGTGGCCGCCGACGAGTCTCCCGCCGTCGACGACGAGGGTGACGCTCAGCCCGACGTCGACCCGGTCGAGGAGTTCAAGCGCGGCCTGCGCGGGCTCCCCGGCGAGTGGTACGTGATCCACTCCTATGCCGGTTACGAGAACCGGGTGAAGTCCAACATCGAGAGCCGCAACGTGTCGCTCAACATGGAGGACTACATCTACCAGGTCGAGGTGCCGACGCACACCGTCCAGGAGTTCAAGAGCGGCAAGAAGGTCCCGGTCAAGGAGCGCGTGCTGCCGGGCTACGTGCTGGTGCGCATGGAGCTGACCGACGAGTCGTGGGCCGCGGTGCGCAACACCCCCGGCGTCACCGGCTTCGTCGGCCTGTCCAACAAGCCCAGTCCGCTCAGCCTCGACGAGGTCGCCAAGCTGCTCGCCCCGGAGCCCACCGAGGAGAGCAAGAAGGCCACGACCAAGACCGCCACCGGCCCCACGGTCGAGTTCGAGATCGGAGAGTCGGTCACGGTCATGGACGGCCCGTTCGCCACGCTGCCCGCCTCGGTGAGCGAGATCAGCCCCGAGTCGCAGAAGCTCAAGGTGCTCGTGTCGATCTTCGGCCGGGAGACCCCGGTGGAGCTCTCGTTCAACCAGGTCTCGAAGATCTAGGACGATCACCTACACTTAGACGTTCGGTCGGCCGCCTGTCGCGAGGGCGGCCTCCGACATGTCCGGGCGCATCCGCGTCCGGACGGCATCGCAATCAGGACCCGGAGAAGGACACATGCCTCCGAAGAAGAAGATCGCGGCGCTGGTCAAGGTTCAGCTTCCCGCTGGCCAGGCCACGCCCGCCCCGCCGGTCGGTACCGCCCTCGGTCCGCACGGCGTCAACATCATGGACTTCGTCAAGCAGTACAACGCTGCCACGGAGGCCCAGCGGGGCAACATCATCCCCGTCGAGATCACCATCTTCGAAGACCGCAGCTTCACCTTCGTCACCAAGACGCCGCCGGCGCCCGAGCTGATCAAGAAGGCTCTGGGCCTCGACAAGGGCAGCGCGGTCCCGCACAAGGACAAGGTCGGCAAGCTCAGCCGCGACCAGCTGCGCAGCATCGCCGAGACGAAGATGCCCGACCTCAACGCCAACGACATCGAGGCGGCCGAGAAGATCATCGCCGGCACCGCCCGGTCGATGGGCATCACTGTCGCCGACTGACCCTTTCCCTGACCGTGGGAGGGCCGCACGCCGGCCCGCAGACCACAAGGAGACCGAGATGAAGCGCAGCAAGGCGCACAAGGACGCGGCGGCCAAGGTCGACCGCGACAAGCTCTACAGCCCCGCCGAGGCCGCCAAGCTGGCCAAGGAGACGTCCACCACCAAGTTCGACGCGACCGTCGAGGTCGCGCTGCGGCTGGGCGTCGACCCTCGCAAGGCCGACCAGATCGTGCGCGGCACGGTCAACCTTCCGCACGGCACCGGTAAGACCGCCCGGGTCCTGGTCTTCGCGACCGGTGACCGTGCCGAGGCGGCCCGCGAGGCGGGCGCCGACATCATCGGCGCCGACGAGCTGATCGACGAGATCGCCAAGGGCAACCGGCTCAACGAGTTCGACGCCGTGGTCGCCACGCCGGACCTCATGGGCAAGGTCGGCCGCCTGGGCCGCGTCCTGGGCCCGCGTGGTCTCATGCCCAACCCGAAGACCGGCACGGTGACCCCCGACGTCGCCAAGGCCGTGACGGAGATCAAGGGCGGCAAGATCGAGTTCCGCACCGACCGGCAGGCCAACCTGCACTTCGTCATCGGCAAGACGTCGTTCGGCGAGCTTCAGCTCATCGAGAACTACGCCGCCGCCCTCGACGAGGTGCTGCGTCTCAAGCCGTCGGCCGCCAAGGGCCGTTACGTCAAGAAGGTCACCTTCTCGACGACGATGGGCCCGGGCGTCCCGGTCGACCCCAACGCCACCCGCGGCCTCACCGCGGAGCTGGAGGCCTGAGCCTCCTCCGCGTAGAAGAGCGCGCTCTCCCTCCGGGGCGGGCGCGCTTTTCGCATGTACGGGCCCAGCGCGTACGGTCAGGGCGTACGGGTCAGCGCGTACGGGTCAGGGACGCCCCTGGGTTTTCCCGGAGATGTCGCGGGAAGACGCCACGGGCAGACTCCCGACACGTAGGGTCGAATCATGCTGAAGCGCAGGTTTTCTCTCGCCACCGCCGCGGCCGGTGCCGCTCTCGTCGCGGCCGCCGTGGCCGGTTGCGGAACGAACGCGCAGCCCCTCCACGTCAATCTGGCCGCCTCCGAGGTGCTGGCGCAAGCCGCCCAGCGGACGGCGGACGTCAGTTCCTACACGGTCGACGCCGTCGTCAACGTCTCGCATCCCGACCAGGGCGCCGGCAAGGTGCAGGGCCGCATGCTCTACCAGAGCAAGCCGGAGCTGGCCGTGGACCTCACGCTCGACAGCGCGGACGTCGGCGGCAAGGGCCTGCCGGGCGGCGCGCGGGCGGTGCTGCAGGGCGACACGGTGTACGTGAAGGTCGAGGCGCTCAACAAGATGCTCGGCGCGACCAAGCCGTGGATCAAGGTGCCGCTGGCCGAGATGGGCGAGCAGGGCCAGGTCGACCAGCTGCTGGGCCAGATCCAGCAGTTCGACCTCGCCAACGTGACGAAGATGGTCACCGCCTCCCAGAACGTCAAGTCCGTCGGCACCGAGAGCGTCGGCGGCGAGGACACCACCCACTACAGCGGCACGTTCCCGGTGGACGCCGCCGTGCAGCAGCTGCCCGCCGAGGAGCAGGAGCAGGCCAGGAAGGGCCTCGCCGAGCTCAAGGACGTGAAGTTCGACATCTGGGTGGCGGCCGACGAGCTGCCCCGCAAGCTCACGATGAGCGGCTCCAAGGACGGCGGCACGATGGACGCCGCACTGATGTTCAAGGGCTTCAACGAGCCCGTCGACATCCAGGCGCCCCCGGCCGACCAGGTGGGTGAGCTGCCCAAGGGCACGACCAACTAGAGAGCGATTTGGAAACTCGGCGACCAGGCCGTACTCTGGTCGTTGCCGAAGACCGCCGGTCGTCGTCAGGCCTCAAATGCCTGGCGACCGAAGGATCCACGACTTCGTGGACGGCCCGCGCAGGTGTGAATGCGAGTTTCCCCGCATGGAGTGATCCATGTGCGTGAGCCCCGTGTGCGCCCTGCGCCCGGGGCTGTTCTCATTTCTGACTCCCTTCGCCGGCGGCACATCTGGAAGGAGGCCCATGGCGAGGGCGGATAAGGCGACAGCGGTTGCCGAGCTCAAGAGCGAGTTCGAAGGCAGCGCTGCCGCCGTTCTGACCGAGTACCGCGGTCTCACCGTTGCCCAGCTCAAGGAGCTGCGCACCTCTCTCGGTGAGAATGCGAAGTTCGCCGTGGCGAAGAACACCCTGACCAAGATCGCGGCCAACGAGGCCGGTCTCGCTGGCCTCGACAGCCTGCTCGCCGGTCCGACCGCGATCGCCTTCGTCAACGGCGACGTTGTCGAGGCGGCCAAGGGTCTGCGTGACTTCGCCAAGGCCAATCCCCTTCTGGTGATCAAGGGCGGCGTCCTCGACGGCAAGACGCTGGACGCCACCGAGATCACCAAGCTCGCCGACCTGGAGTCCCGCGAGGTTCTCCTCGCGAAGCTGGCCGGTGCCCTGAAGGCGAAGCAGAGCGCTGCTGCCGCGATGTTCGCCGCGCTGCCGACCAACATGGCCCAGCTGGCCGACGCCCTTCGCGCCAAGCGCGAAGAGGCGGGCGAGTAACACGGGGATTGCCGCAACACCCGCGGTCCCGTTCCTAAATTTCGCAAGTCGTAAACGGAGGAAACATCATGGCGAAGCTCAGCACCGACGAGCTGCTCGACGCGTTCAAGGAGATGACCCTTCTTGAGCTCTCCGAGTTCGTGAAGCAGTTCGAGGAGGTCTTCGACGTCAAGGCCGCCGCCCCCGTCGCGGTTGCCGCCGCCCCCGCCGCCGGTGGCGGTGGCGAGGCCGCCGCCGTCGAGGAGCAGGACGAGTTCGACGTCATCCTCGAGGCCGCCGGCGACAAGAAGATCCAGGTCATCAAGGAGATCCGCGCCCTCACGTCCCTCGGCCTGAAGGAGGCCAAGGACCTGGTGGACGGCGCTCCCAAGCCGGTCTTCGACGGCAAGGTCAACAAGGAGCAGGCGGAGAAGGCCAAGGCTGCCCTCGAGGGCGCCGGCGCCACGGTCACCGTCAAGTAGTTCGTTTCGCCTAAGGGGCGGCCACACCCTGGTGCCGGGTGTGCCGCCCCTTTCGCATGCCTCCAGAAGGGCCTGTATGGCCGTCTGAGAGACCCGGGGGAAGGCGCCGGGTTATGATCCGGCGACCGGTCCGGAAGGGGGCAGAACGTGGCTGCGATGTCCGCCCGCCTCCTCAACTGGCTGCTCGCCGCCGCGGTGGCGCTGCTGGGCGCCGCCGCCACCTGGCTCGTCATCCAGGACCGCGACGCGCAGGCCGCCTGGGACGACCGGCAGGCGGTGCTGCTGGCCGCCCGCACCCACGCGGTCAACCTGCTCTCGCTCGACTACCGCACCATCGACGCGGACGTGGCCCGCATCCTGGCCACCTCGACGGGCGCCGCGCGGGCCGAGTACGAGGCCGGGGCGGGCAAGCTCAAGGACACCACGAAGTCGGGCAAGGTCGTCCAGGAGGGCGTCGTGCGGGCCACGGGGCTGGTGTCGATCGGCCCGCGCACGGCCAAGGCGCTCGTGGTCGCCGACGTGCAGATCCGCTGGGACGGCTCCCGCAACGCGCCGCAGGAGCGCTTCTACCGGTGGGAGATGGACCTGGCCAGGACCGGCGGCGTGTGGCTGGTGTCGAAGGCGGTGCAGGTGTGAGACGGATCGCGACCGTGCTGCTGGCGGTGCTGACGCTCGCGCTCGGCGTCGCGTGCGCGATGCTGCTGCTCGACTACAAGGCGCTGTACGACAGCGAGAGGTCGGGGACCGAGGCGATGGCCGCCGCCCGGGCCGTCGCGCCTGATCTGCTCTCCTACGACTATCGCACGGTGGAGCAGGACCTGGCGCGGGCCGGCCGGCACACGACCGGCGCGCTGACCCGATACTACCGGGAGCTGTCGGGCACGCTGGTGGCCAAGGCGAAGGCCCAGAAGACGGTGCAGACCGCCTCGGTCGTGGCCGCCGCGGTCGAACGGGCCGAACCCGGGCGCGTCGAGGTTCTTCTGTTCGTGAACACGGGTACGGTCAAGGCGATCACCGGGAAGGCCGAGCCGCAGCAACAGGTCAGCCAGAACCGCGCCAGGTTCGTCATGGTGTGGCAAGATTCCCGCTGGCTGGTGGCCGACCTGTCGACGCTGATCGGCAGCGCCTGAGGGCTCGGGCGTGGCGCGACCTTCAATTGTTATCAAAATTCAGGTTTGGCGAAGCCTTGGGGATGGGTATCCCCGTCACTGCTACACCGGTTGTCGGCATGGGTTCGACCCCCGGTGTGACGGAGCGTTAACCGCCCCCGTTCGCGGGTATCGTCTTGGGCCTGGCGGTAGGCGACCGATCACACAGGGGAGAAAACCCAGCGTCCGGGCCCTAAGTCGGCTAAAAGTCGGCCTAACGGGCTTGACGTTTACGCTCGGACGGGCGATGCTGCGACCAACGTGGAGCATGCAGCGAGAGCGAAGTGGACAGGCGTGTGCCGTTCGGCTACACTGCCCCTTTGCGCTGCCCTTTGACGACCCGCTCCGCTGCTCACGTTGCGAGGTTGTCTGGCGTGCGTGTAGTCAGTCCGCCGCGAGCCCTCGGAAGGACATCTGTTGGCAGCCTCGCGCAACGCCTCCGCCGTACCCGCCGGTCCCCGTCGCGTCTCTTTTTCGCGCATCCAGGAGCCCCTCGAAGTTCCTGACCTTCT